>NZ_CP013630.1:65000-675000 GCF_001664485.1 Rhizobium sp. N324
GGGAGTACTACTCGGCAGACACACGGCGGGTGCTAACGTCCGTCGTGAAAAGGGCAACAACCCTAACCTCCAGCTAAGGTCCCCAAGTCATGGCTAAGTGGGAAAGGATGTGAGGATCCCAAAACAACCAGGATGTTGGCTTAGAAGCAGCCATCATTTAAAGAAAGCGTAACAGCTCACTGGTCTAAATAAGGGTCTTTGCGCCGAAAATGTAACGGGGCTGAAGCCATGCACCGAAGCTGAGGATGTGTAGCAATACACGTGGTAGCGGAGCGTTCCGTAAGCTGATGAAGGGAGACCTGTGAGGGCTCCTGGAGGTATCGGAAGTGCGAATGTTGACATGAGTAACGATAAAGAGGGTGAGAGACCCTCTCGCCGAAAGACCAAGGGTTCCTGCTTAAAGTTAATCTGAGCAGGGTTAGCCGGCCCCTAAGGCGAGGCAGAAATGCGTAGTCGATGGGAACCACGTTAATATTCGTGGGCCTGGTGGTAGTGACGGATTGCACAAGTTGTTCTGGTTTATTGGATTATCAGGGCAGCGGAGCGGTTCCAGGAAATAGCTCCACCGTATAGACCGTACCCGAAACCGACACAGGTGGTCAGGTAGAGTATACCAAGGCGCTTGAGAGAACTATGTTGAAGGAACTCGGCAAATTGCACGCGTAACTTCGGAAGAAGCGTGACCCCATATGAGGCAACTCTTGTGGGGTGGCACAGACCAGGGGGTAGCGACTGTTTATCAAAAACACAGGGCTCTGCGAAGTCGCAAGACGACGTATAGGGTCTGACGCCTGCCCGGTGCTGGAAGGTTAAGAGGAGAGGTGCAAGCTTTGAATCGAAGCCCCAGTAAACGGCGGCCGTAACTATAACGGTCCTAAGGTAGCGAAATTCCTTGTCGGGTAAGTTCCGACCTGCACGAATGGCGTAACGACTTCCCCGCTGTCTCCAACATAGACTCAGTGAAATTGAATTCCCCGTGAAGATGCGGGGTTCCTGCGGTCAGACGGAAAGACCCCGTGCACCTTTACTATAGCTTTACACTGGCATTCGTGTCGGCATGTGTAGGATAGGTGGTAGGCTTTGAAGCGGGGACGCCAGTTTCCGTGGAGCCATCCTTGAAATACCACCCTTATCGTCATGGATGTCTAACCGCGGCCCGTCATCCGGGTCCGGGACAGTGTATGGTGGGTAGTTTGACTGGGGCGGTCGCCTCCGAAAGAGTAACGGAGGCGCGCGATGGTGGGCTCAGACCGGTCGGAAATCGGTCGTCGAGTGCAATGGCATAAGCCCGCCTGACTGCGAGACTGACAAGTCGAGCAGAGACGAAAGTCGGTCATAGTGATCCGGTGGTCCCGCGTGGAAGGGCCATCGCTCAACGGATAAAAGGTACGCCGGGGATAACAGGCTGATGACCCCCAAGAGTCCATATCGACGGGGTTGTTTGGCACCTCGATGTCGGCTCATCGCATCCTGGGGCTGGAGCAGGTCCCAAGGGTTTGGCTGTTCGCCAATTAAAGCGGTACGTGAGCTGGGTTCAGAACGTCGTGAGACAGTTCGGTCCCTATCTGCCGTGGGTGTAGGAATATTGACAGGATCTGTCCCTAGTACGAGAGGACCGGGATGGACATATCTCTGGTGGACCTGTTGTCCTGCCAAGGGCATAGCAGGGTAGCTATATATGGACGGGATAACCGCTGAAGGCATCTAAGCGGGAAACCCACCTGAAAACGAGTATTCCCTATCAGAGCCGTGGAAGACGACCACGTTGATAGGCCGGGTGTGGAAGTGCGGCAACGCATGAAGCTTACCGGTACTAATAGCTCGATCGGCTTGATCGTTCTCATTGACTGTGCTCATCGAACAAAGTTCGATGATGCTTGAAGACGTGTTCAAATAAACGATGTGAAAACATCACCAGCTTCTCAAACATAAGTTGCGCTTTGCCGACCTGGTGGTTATGGCGGGGTGGCTGCACCCGTTCCCTTTCCGAACACGGCCGTGAAACGCCCCTGCGCCCATGGTACTTCGTCTTAAGACGCGGGAGAGTAGGTCGCTGCCAGGTCTGCAAAACGCAACTTCATGATATAAAATCTTCTCATCACAGACCAACGGCCCAAAGCCGATCAAAGGGCCGCTCACAAAGCGGCCTTTCGTGTTAATATATACCGCGGGGTGGAGCAGCCCCCGCCGAACCGCAGAAGGCAAAGCCTTCGAGGACCGGCAAACAAAAAGTCCGGGCATGCCCAGACAGCTCATCATGGCGCGGGGTGGAGCAGCCCGGTAGCTCGTCAGGCTCATAACCTGAAGGCCGCAGGTTCAAATCCTGCCCCCGCAACCAAACTTTACTTCCGCAAAAACCCGCCTCTGGGCGGGTTTTTGCGTTTCTGCACGGTGGTCGGCAGACAAAACGGGACGCGACGGCGCGACCTGTCAGCTCAATTCATTCCGGGTCAGGAATTCTGCTGCCTGCATCGTCTCCAAGGCATTCGCTGTCTCCCTGAAGTAAGGGAAGCTTTGCCAGAGAGTGCGGTCGCCGACAATATAGCAGCGGCGTTTGGCGCGTGTCAGCGCCACATTCAGGAGGTTCGGCTTCGATGCCGCCCAGGCTGCCGCCCCGCTATGCTCGGCATCGGCGCCGAGCACCATGAAGACGATGTCTTCCTCCTTGCCTTGGAAGGTATGCACCGTGCCTATCCGCTCTCGCAGCCACCGTGACAGTTTCGACGGCGAACGCATATTCCCGTGGCGATCGACCCATGACGCATGGGCCAGAGACTGCCTCAGGCTGTTTTTGATCTCCTTGAAAGGCGAAATGATATAGAGATCCGGCAATGCGCCATCGCGGCGATAGGTGGCAGTGAGGACGCCGACGATGAAGTCTGTCTGTTCGGCAACGGTCTGCTTGCCCGATACCCGGCCCCTGACGTCGATCCAGGCGCTGTCGCCATAAAATGGCGGTGCGTCGCCGGCCGGGCGTCGACTTTCCAGCCCGAATACCATCTTGTTCTGATAGGCGATCCGGTTGGCGAGGCCGAACATCGGATCGATGCAGCGCCGATGCACTCTGAGAGGGCAGCCGATCCAGAGCCCGTCCGCTTCCTCGCCGGGGACGGTCGTTCCGTAGCGGTTGGCGGCATCGGCGAGCATCTGAACCGACGCCCGGTTCGGCGAATATTGTCCTGCCGCCGTGTGGGGTGAGAGAGCCGAAATGGCGGTGATCAGCGCGCTGGGAAGGACAAAGACCGGCTCGATCTGCTGGGGATCGCCGATCGCCATGACGCGACGTCCCCGCAGCAGGGCCCCGACCGCCGCTTGCGGCACTGCCTGACCGGCTTCGTCGATGAAGACCCAGCCGATCGAATCGGCTTCAAGCCCGCGGAACTGCCGGGCGAAGGAGGCGAATGTCGTCGAGACGATGGGAACGATCATGAAAAGGCTCTGCCAGATCAATGCAATGTTCTGGTCGTCGACGGGACTGTTGTTGGACAGCAGTTTGCTGATGGCGACGATGTTTCCGCCAAAACCGCCGCCCTTCTTGCCGACCTCCGCCAGCCATGCTTCATGCAGCGTCAACGCTGCCTCCAGCAATGCCGATCGCAGGCCTGCGAACTCGTCCTGATGCCAGAGACCGTCGATCTGGAAGCGGTCGGTCTCCAGATCGGCGAGAGACCCGGGCATGGCGGGATGACCGAGAACTTCGCCCAGACGGTCGAACTCCGCTCTTTTCCTTACCCAGATTTTCTGCCGTGACCGCAGTGCCTGTTCAGCCCGCTCATGTTCTCGCAAAGCCTGTTCCAGCTGAGGTTCATAGGTTTTCGCAAGATGATGCTCGCAGTCCGCCAGCGCCTTGCGCAAGTCCAGCTGCCGGCGCGCATTGGCGCCGACATCCTGCCGATGCTGCCGGGCGGGGGTATTGGGCAGCACCCGCTCCCACCAGGCAGGCGCGCTGCGGTCGAGCAGCTGTTCCTCCTCCTTCAGATCCGACAATTCTTGCCCGATCCGCAGCATCTCGGCCGCCACCATATCGTAGCGCTCCTGCGCGCGCCGAAGTTCGGCGGCGGCTGCCCCGACCCGTTCAAGCGCATCGCTGCAGAACGCATCCTGCGAAACCAGGGCGATGTCGTCATGGAGATCGGCATAGCGTGCATATTGACCTATCTTGTCGCGGACCCGCTCGTCGGCGGCACGAAAGGCCGACGATGCTTCGACGAAGCTCGGCCCCTCGTAATCGTCTCGCCATTCCCAGATGGTCTGCGGCTTGGCGGCACCGGACCAGCCGGGGTTCGGCCTTTCGGTGATTTCCATGAAGGCGAAACGTTCCTTGAAGGCCCGCCGGTTCCTGGCATTGCCGAGCGCGCAGGCGATCAGTCCCCATGGCCGATCGCCGTCCGCGAGCTTGACGGTGGCGCCATTGTCCTTTTGACAAGCGATCTTGTGCGCGACCGTCTGCAGATATTCGAGTGAAGATGTCCTGGCGATCGAGCTCCGCTTGGGAAGATCGCGCGAAATATTCTCCACGGCGGCATTGTTGGAGGAGGCGACGGCCATTTCGAAACCAGTAAGAGCCGGGATCAGCGCCGATATGGAGGCGGTGCTGCGGTCGGCGAAGATGGCGCGGCGCGGCGATCCGTCAAAGGCGTCGCGCGCCGTCTTCAAGGAGGAGAGCACGCGGGCGCGCCGAACGAGGTTGTCCGCGAACATGTCGCGAAGCAGGGTCGTCTTTCCCGTCCCCGGTGGGCCGTTGACCGAGAAAAGCCCGGTTTCCGAAAGCTCGCCGAGGGCCGAATTGATGGCGAATTGCTGCATGAGACTCATCGCGTGATGGGGTTCGCTGAGCCAGCGTCCGCGGTTGAGATTTCCCGGATGCAGGGCCCGGACAATCGCCCGGCGCCCATCCTCCGAATAGAGGTCGATCCGCTTCTCCGGGGCAAGCGGGGTGAGATATCGCCTGAGCGGCTCGGGAATATCGCCGTGTTTGACATGCATCATCGCCCGCTCGATATCCTCGATGAAGAAGCTGTTCAGGATGCCGATCTCGTCCTCGATACTTGCGCTCTCATCCTCCTCATTATCGGCATCCGGCGCATGGCTCTCCTGCTGCGGCGGCAGCGAGAGGACGTCAGGCCTTTCCGCCCTGTCTTTGTAGCGTATTTCAACGGCGGCGATCGGCTTCTCCTGACGCGAGGCAAAGCCAGCCCAATCGCAGAGCAGTTCATGCAGTGTCAGGATTTCGCCGGCATCGAGCGGCTGATCGGCATCGTCGTCCAAGGATGAAGATCTCAGCTGTCGCTGCGCCCGAAAATTCTGAAGCAATTCCGTCAACTGCCGCTTGCTGTCGGCAAATGCCTGGTGGCTGAGCGCGGCGAGGCCGGATTTGCGCACACGTCCCAGCGCCCATGGAAGCGTGGATACGGAAAATGTTTCGAAAATCGGCTGCCCCGAAGGCGCCAGTTGCAAGCTGGCAAAGCAGGTATCGCCATCGAGATCGCCGCGTTCGGCATCCTCATACTCGGCGAAATCGGCCGCAACGCTATCGAAGTGCCGGCGGACAGAGGTAATTTCGGACTTGCTGAAAACGCCGAGGAACAGGGTAAAACCCGTGATCTGCTTCTCCTCGGGGATCGCTGGGCGGCTAAGCGCGGCGCCGTCATCGTCGAGCGTCCTTGCATGCAGCCAGAAGACACTTCGTCCTTCACCTGCGACGATACGGCTGGAGAGATCGTAGGGAATGAAGAACTCGATCTTGTGCCAGAAATCGAGGATGGCCAGAAGCCGTTCCCTTTCGGCGCCATCTGCATTGGTCTGCATGAGTTTCCACTGAGGAGTTGCAAAATAGGCTTGCACCCCTTTTAGCAACGAACGGCGCTCAAAATCAAAGACCACGGCGGTTGCGCGTCCAGGAGCCGCCCGAACGCATTTCGCCGCCGGCGATGATCTCGTCAGTGCAGCCGTGGCCGGCGTCGTTCGCCGAGCAGCCCACCCCGGCTCCAGCGGGCGATGGTCTCCGGCGCGACATCCGTCTTGTGCGGCTCGGCACGCGCCTGGATAAGTTCGAGGGCGGCAGTTGCCTTGGTGATATAGTCGAGTGCGGCCGGATCGTCCGAATGGAAGTCCTGGATCGCGGCGAACACGGCCTCCGCCTCGGCCAGTCGTTTGCCGGCCGCAAGAGCGATGCCACGCTTGTACTGCGCCTGGATGAGATGCGGCCCGGCCTCGCCGACCCGGCGGAACGTCTCGGCGGCCTGGTCGTATTGATGCAGCGCAAGCTGCGTGTCGCCGAGCCGCATCCGGATCGGCGTCGGATCGGGTGCTTGCTCGGCGAGCGCCTTATAGGCAGCCAGGGCCTCCGCGAGCTTGCCCCGGTCAAACAGCAGATTGGCGATCCCGAATTCCGCGCCGGTATGGCCCGGAACCGATTGCAGGACCTGATTGAAGGCGATCTCGGCTTTCCCACGGGCACCGTTCCGGTACATGTCGAGCGCCTGTTCGTAGACGAACCGAACGCTCCGAGGGTTGAGCGCGCCATGCAGATTATGGCCGTTGCGGGTGCGGAACAGGGTGCAACTGATCCGTCGTTCCTCGACCCCGAACATATATTTATAGGGCTCGTTTCCGCGCAGGAAGTCGTAGGTCTTGAAGCCTTGCTCGATCGCCCGCCGGATGCAGTAGCCATGCAGGATGAGACCGGGAGACGGCGTCTTCCATGTCTCGTCGCGGCCGGTGATATAGAAGAGGATCGCCTTTTTCTGCCGGTCGACGATATTCGCCAGCGCGCCGAGCGGTTGGTCGCCATGCCAGAGGACCGGCACGTCGAGATTGCCGCTGTTGAAGCAATCCATCAGCATTTCGCGCGTGGTGATGATCAGCCGCTCGGTCCGCTCCGTGCCTTTGCGGGCGCTCCACTTGGCTCGCCAGAGATTGAAGAGGATGTCCAGGTCGCGCTCGATGGTCTTAGGGTTCGCCATCGTGATCCGGTAGATATCGTCTCCCTCGACCTTGCGCAGAAACCGCCGGAGCTTCTGGCGCGTCTGGCTGCTCATGCGCTGCTCGAGATAATCGTGGAAGCTTGCCGGCAGGGGAACGATGGGGCAGATTGTATTGTCGATATTCTCGCTGTTTTTCGGCGAGCTGTCGCGAAACATCACCTCCGGCCCCCGCAGCGCCGCGATCATCTTCTCGCGCCGCCCGGCCGGGCCACAGAAATATTCGAGCTTCAGGTCCGTCCAGTTCTGATGTTTGATAAACGAGGCAAAGCCGGCAATGGCATGATGCTCATAATCCGGCCTGACGATGAAGCCGGTGTAATCGGCGGCAAAATTGCCGGCCATGATGATCTCGTCGTAGAATTGCCCGGTCTTCTCGTTCAGATGCGTGATCAGCCGTAAGGGAAAAAAAGCCACATAAGGCGCGTCCGGATCACGCTCGCGAAGCGCGAGTATGAACCAGCGGCGCCGACGGGACAGATAATTCTTCAGCCAGATCCAGGAGAGGAAATGCTGCGCATCGGGATCGTCCATAAAGACCTGATCCCAATTGTCGCGTAGCGCCTCGAACCCGGCAATGGTGTCGATGATATCTATGCGCATGTCCGCCCCCCAATACCCCATACGTCACTCGGGAGCTTTCATTCTAATGGCAAACACCGATCTTCAAATAAACCGTCAGGATGATTTGAAGCGCTTAAATGTGATTAGTTTTGAGCCGGCAAATAACCTCAAATCGCAATCTGTTTCTGGTAATAATTCAAAGACATAGGGCTAGGCGCGCTGCACGCGATGCCGGGCCTCGAGTCCCATCGCCCGAAAGTGTGCGACGGTCTGGAATGACTCATACAGAAGGATTAGATTAGAGCTCGCCGGAGATCTGCGGGCTCGCATGAATGAAGGCCCAGAGTGCCCGGCTGATGGCGACGATTTCGGCGATCGACTTCTCCAGAAGGTCGATCTCGCGTGCATCCATCTGCTCGACCTTGCCGTAGCGGATCTCCTTGTCGTCCTCGACCAGCCGCATCAGCTGCGTGCTCGAAATCTCCCCCTTCTCGTCGAAGGAATAGATGCAGTGGTTGTACTTGTTGCGGGTCTTGGATTCCTTCTTCAGCCGCGACATGGCTGAAAGAATTGCCTTGCGGTCGGAAGGCGAGGTCGAGGCGAGTTTGGCAAGCCGTTCGACGAGATCGATCCGTGCCCGTGTCGTATTGAGGGTCAGGAACACGACGATGGCCGCATCCTTTTCGACCCGCAACAGATGGGCGATGATGTAGATCAGCAGACTTTCGGTATTCGTCCAGACATAGTTCAGGCGCCCGACCCGCAGCAGGACATCGGACATCGCCGCCATGCTCGCCCTTTCTTCCCCAAAGGGGATGATCCATCCCGAAGGGATGATACATGCCGATGCCATATCAGAACAACGGACAAATCCCCTGTATTTAACGGACCGCCGTCGTTTGCGATCTCCGCGATCAGCGTTCCTTGAAAGCCCGGGACATGCTGTCGGTGATCGGTTTGCTGATATATTCGAAGAAGGTCCGTTCCGACGTCTGGATCAGCACTTCGGCCGGCATGCCGGGAACGGGATGGAAATTATGCACCCGCGCAATCTCGGAGTCCGGTATTTGAACACGCACGATATAGACGTCCTTGACCGAAACCCCCGAATTTTCCTCGATCGAGTCGGCCGAGACGTAGAAGACCTTGCCCTCCAGGACCGGCGTCGTCCGCCGATTGAGCGCCGTCAGGCGGATCGAGGCCGTTTCTCCCTCCCGCAGTTGGTCGATGGAGGTGCGCAGCACCTGCGCTTCCAGGATCAGCGGCACATGTGCCGGCAGGATCTCCATGATCGGCTTGCCCGTGGTGATGACACCGCCGGCGGTGTGGAAATAAGAGCGCACCACCGTGCCCGTCACCGGTGAGCGAATGGTGGTGCGCTCCAGCACGCCGGCAGCCTCACGCATCTGCTGGCGCACGCTGTCCAGATCGGATTCGGCGGTTTCGAGCGCATCGAGCGCCGCCTGCTTGTTGGAATTGACGGCGATGATGGCTTCCTGGCGGAATTTGGCAACCTCCGCCTCGCTCTCGTTGAGTTCGCCGTTCAGGCGAGAAATGTCGCCCATCGCATCGGCGATCGCCCGCTCGATCGCCAGCAGATCGGTCTTGCGCATATAGCCGACCTTGACCAGCCGGGCCTTGGAATCGCGTTCCTCGGTCAGCAGCGCCATTTGCCTTTCAAAGGATTCTCGTTGGCCCTTATAGCCGGCGAAACGGTATTCCAGCGACTTGATGTTCTTCTCGATCAGGTTGAGCTGCTCTTCGAGTTTGATCTGCTTGCTGTGGAAGACGACGTTCTGGCTCTGGATGATCGCGTTGATGTCGGGGTCGCCCGCCTCCTTCGTCACGATATCGGGAAACTGGAATTCGCGCAGGCCCTGTGCTTCGGCGCGCAGCCTTGCGACGACGGCTTCCAGGCGCAGGCGGCGAAGCTGCAGCATCCGTTCGTTCGAGCGGGATGCGGTGGTGTCGAGGGTCAGCAGGACATCGCCTTCCTTCACCGTGTCGCCTTCGCTGACGCGCATTTCCCTGATGATGCCGCCTTCCAGATGTTGGATGATCTTGTTCTTACCGGTTGCCACGAAGCTCCCCTGCGCGATGACGGCGGAGGCGAGCGGGGCGGTCGCAGCCCAGTAGCCGAAGCCTCCGAACGAGGTGAAAAGAACCGTCAGGCCGACGATGCTGTGCATCCGGATCGAGCGCGGCACGTCGCTATACCATTCGAGCTGGGCTGGACCGGCCGTCTCCTGATTTTTCCGTCCCATGTCGGTCACCCTTCGATGCGCGGTGTTTGTTGACCACTATTACAGTTGTTCTTGGACAGCGCCTGCAGCACCTCGATCCTTTCCCCGAACATGGCGACAGTGCCCTCCTTGAGCACGAGGATCTTGTCGACGCATTGGAGCAGAGCCGGGCGCTGGGTGATGGTCACCGTGGTGATGCCCTGCTTCTTGGCGTGGATCAGTGCCTTGGCAAGGGCAGCCTCACCCTGGGTATCGAGGTTCGAATTCGGCTCGTCGAGGACCACGAATTTGGGATTGCCGAAGAAGGCGCGGGCCAACGCGATACGCTGCTTCTGGCCGCCCGACAGCGGAGCGCCGTCGGCCGCCACGATGGTTTCGTAGCCCTGTGGAAAGCCGGCGATGAGTTCATGCACGTCGGCCAGCACCGCGGCCTCGTAGATCTGGCGATCCTCGACATCGTCGCGCATGCGGCAGATATTGGCCTTGATCGTGCCGGGAAAGAGCTGCACGTCCTGCGGCAGATAGCCGATGCTCTCGCCGAACTGGCGCTGGTCCCAATTGCGCAGATCCATCAGGTCGAGGCGCACATTGCCCGATGTGGGCACGATCGAGCCGACAAGCATTTTGCCAAGCGTCGTCTTGCCGGACCCGGAATTGCCGATGATCGCCAGCGATTCCCCCTTCCTGAGCGAGAAGGAGATGCCGTTGAGAATGACCTTCTTCTGCGGCGGCGGCACGAAGAGAATGCGTTCGACATCGAGCCGGCCTTCGGGGTTGGGAAGCCGCAGACGCGGGAAGTTCAACGGCGAATTCAAGAGCAAGCTCTTGATCCTGGAATAGGCGGCGGCCGACCGGTTGAACTGGTGCCAGCCTTCGATGGCGCCTTCGATCGGTGCCAGCGCCCGTCCCGAGATGATTGACGACGCGATCACCATGCCGCCGGTCAGCTCGCCGGAGAGCGACAGATGCGCGCCCCAGCCGAGCAGGGTGACCTGGGTGATCATGCGGCAGGCCTTCGATATGCCGGAGAAGATGATATTGCGGTCCTGTGCCTCGACCTGCGATTTCAGCGAGCCCGCCGTCTCGCGGCCCCACATCTTCACGGCCTCGGGGATCATCGCCATCGCGTTGATGATCTGCGAATTGCGCGACATGGAATCGAGGTGGAAATTCGCCCGGCTGAGATAGCCGTTGGATTCGGCAAATTGGCGGGCGGTGAATTTCTGGTTCAGATAGGCGATCAGGAAAAGCACCGCGCAGCAGGTCAGGATGATGATGCCGAGATGCGGATGCACGAAATAGACGACGACGACGAAGAACGGCATCAGCGGTGCGTCGAGAAACGCGATCAGCGTGCCTGACGTCAGGAAGCCGCGCAGCAGTTGCAGGTCCTGCAGCGTCTGATAGTCCTTGCCGCTGCCATGCAGCGATGCCCGCGCCGCAGCGCTGAGGATCGGCGCGCCGAGCTGCACTTCGAGTTCCACTGCGGTGCGCATCAGGATGAAGCGCCGCACCGAATCCATGAAGGCCTGCAGCAGCACGGCGCCGAGCACGGCGATCGAGAGCATGACGAGCGTGTCGATCGAGCGGCTGGTCAGTACCCGATCGGATATCTGGAAGAGATAGAGCGGGATCGCCAGCAGAAGCACGTTGATGGCGATCGTGAACATCATGACGACCGCCATATTGCGGCGGACCGCGGCCATGCCGCGCGAGAGGCTGGCGGCGAAATTCACAGGCTCGCTGCGCTTGTGAAATCCGCCGCCGCTTCCCCCGCCCCCGCCCCCGCCGCCCCCGGGATCGGAATTCTTACCATTGCCACCGTCGCCGCTGCGTAGCCGCCTGTCGTTCTCGCTGATCGGCCCCCTGTCGCCATCGATGGTTTTGCCGAAGGGCGCCGCCGGGTTCGATTTGAGCTCGGTTTCCGCCGGCTTTTCGGGCGTCCGCGCTTCGACCGTTGGCTGGGCCGCTTCGATCGGTTTTGCTTCTGCCGGTTTTGTTGCCACCGGTTGTGCCGGCATCGGGCCCTGCAGCACCGCCGCAGGAGGCGCCGGTTCTGCCATGGTGACGGCGACCGGCGAGGCTTCCGGCGTCACCGCTTTTTGCAGGAGAGGCATCTGCACGATGGCTGCGCGCGCCATAGCGTCGCTCGTTGCAACGCCGGCCGTCTCCTTGCTGCGATCGGAAGATGGCGATGGAGACGAAGCGCTGTTGCCGCTGAGCCGGCGAAGGTTCTCGACCGCCTCATCGATCGCAGAGAGGCAGAGATTGGTCCTTTTGGCCTCCGAAGGCGCAGCGGCGGGAATATTGCCGGACTTGAGATCAAGGACGCTGCCGGCTGCGAAGATCTGTTTGGAAATCTGGTTCATCGTGATTCCTCCGCGATACTCAAGGTCACGCGACCATGGCTTGCATGACGTCGGGATGCCCCGACGACCATGAAAGATCATGCCCGGCATTGATGACGCCATCACTGGAATCGCCGCCCGCGGGATCGTCGTCATCGAGGAAGGCGATAACCTCGTTGGCAAGCCTGTCGCCGGCCGGTTGCGGTTGTGTCGTATCGTGCTCCACCAGCCCGCCCTGAATGAGGATGGCGTCCGAATAGAGCTGGCCTGCCAGATAGGTGGTGTCGCCGAAACTGTCGTAGTCGACGATCTCGGCGATGTTGATGATCGCATTGCTGCCCGTGTCGATCGTAATCGTCGCATCGGGATTGTTCTCGCGGAGCGCCGATGCCGCCAGGGTCACGTCATCGGAATCGCCGAGGATGCTCACCTGCTTGATAATCGTCATGTCGTAGAGATTGCCGGTGATGTAGAGCACGTTGAGGCCGGCATATCCCTGGAAATTCGCATCGAAAGACAGCCCTTCCGGCATATTGGGATCGCGATCTTCGATCGCTTTCTGGGCTTCGACCATATAGTCCGGCATCGCCTCGAACGGGCTGCCCGTCCCGACATTGTGGATCGAGGCGAAATTCCAGATCAGGTTGTTGCCGGTCTCGATGTCGGCGCCGGGATCGATGCCGTCTTCCGCCCGCACCCAGTCATTGTCGTAGAGCAGCGAGATCTGCGTGATGCTGTTGATGTCGAGCACATTGCCGCCGATGATCACCAGATCATACTGCATGCCCATGCCGAAAAAGGAGGAGAGGTTGATGGAGGTATTGCCGCCCGTCAGAACCGTGGTTTCGGAGCCCGAGGTGGTGACCGTCATCGTGTCATTGTCGCTGACGAAGTGATACTGCTCGACCCACTGCACGAAGGAGACATCGCCGTCGATGACACTGACGCGCCAGCTGGTCGGAAACGTCGGATCGGCCGCGTCGATTTCGGCGTGGTTCGATGCTTCGAAGCTGCTTTGCTGGAAGACGGCGATATTCTTGGCGACGGTTCCGGCCTCCTCGGCCGAATAGCCCGATGAGCGTAGCGCCGAAGCGATCTCGTCATCATCGCTGTAGACAAAGGATTGGGAAACCGCGTCGATCTGGTGGTAATTCCCCATGACAGCGGTGACCGAGGCGATGACGCCGGTATTGATCACCGAGGCGACGTTGACGACGAAGTTCGCACCGGCGGTGACGTCAAGGCTGTTGCCGCTCGGGTCGGTCTGCTCGACGGATGAATGGCTGTCGTCGGGCTCCTCCGGGATCTTGGCGAGACCGCGGTCGGGCAGGAAATCGTCGAGCACAGGGATGGCCGCCTCGACCTTGCCGTTGATGTAGACGGCGTCGTTGACCTCGGGGTCGATGCGGATGAAATCATGCGCGGCGTCGGCGCTAGGCGAGGTTGCTTCGCTGTCGCTGCTATCTTTACCATCTTCGGTGTTCTTGGCATTCTGGATGTAGTTTTCGAGATCCTGGGCGATCTTCAATGCGCCATCATAGGTATCGGTTCGGTGGAGGCTTGCAAAAGGCGTGTAGATTTCGGCCGCGGTGCTGAACTCCGCCAGCCGCTCGATGACGAAACTGGTGTCCCGGGGAGCATGGATGCCGTCCGTCATGTCGAGATAGTCGTCGTCGTAAAGCACGTTGACCTGAAGGACATGACTGATCGCCGAACCAGGCCCGGCAAAGACATGAAGCTCCGGCTCATCCGACAGCACGATATCGGTGGGTTCGCCGAAATGCGGTAAGGGTATGTCCCGTGCGGCAATTGCCGCCAGCTTCTCGATACTCTCTTCGAAGACGCGACCCAAATGGCGCGCCGGACCGAATTCGATCTCGTAACTGCCGCTGTTGTAGATGATACCGGGATCATAGTCCTTGAGCTGCAGATTGGACGAGAAGGCCGCGGTAAAAGCATCCTGATCCGGCAGAGCCGGTCCATCTTCGCCCGGCCCCGCGCCTTCGGCATATTTGGTGCGCGCTCTCATCTCTTCAGTGGTCATCTCGAAGAGACCGATGAAGTGCGCAATGATTTCCGAAATCTTCTCGATATGCATGGTTCGGCCCTCCCATTCGAAATGACGATCGGCCTTGGAAGCGGCCCCGCCGGGAGCCATGGTGTGGTCGTCAAACCGTTTTCAAGCAGTCAAACTGCACCGGCGGGCGCCGGTGCAGTTCCTCTTGGTCCTTGGAGGTCAGTGTCAGGTGCCGGTGTCCTCGCCGACATCGGAGACATGAGAATTGCCGCCGACGACGCTGGAGTCGACCGTGTTGCTGAGCAGGTTCGCACCCTGAACGAGTTCGAGGTGGAAGCCGGAATTGGCAAGGATTGCCGAAGCATCCGCCGTGCTCGTGCCGGTGGCGTCGTCGCCGGCCTTGAGGTCCCAGCCCCTGCCGTCCATATCCATGCCTTCTGCGCTATCGGCGGTGCCGGCATTGGCATTCAAATGGTTCTGGGCGCCTTCGTTCTCCATCTTGATGTTCCAGGCGCTGTCCTGGTCGGCCAGATGGTTGGCCTGGACGGCGCTGAAACCGCTGTCGTTGCCCGCACCGCTCAGCGAATTGTTGAGGATGCTGTCGACATCGAGCGTGAAGGAGAAGTCGTCGCCGAGATTGAAGGTGAGGTCGTGGCCGGCAACACCGAGGTTGTCGAAGTCCTTGACGTCATCGATGACGGCGAAATCGGTGTCGGTCTTGTTGAAGCTGTCAGCGGTATTGTTGCTGTCGGAGATCGTCTTGGTGTCCGTATCCGTGATGGTCTTGATATCCGTGTCGGTCACGGTCTTCGTATCGGTGTCCGTGATCGTCTTGGTGTCGTTGTCGCTGTACGACTTGCTGTCATAGCTCCAGTCGTAGTCGGTTTTGGTGTCGGTGATCGTCGTGGTCTTGGTGCTGGTGTCGTCGTCGGACTTGTAGCTCCAGTCGTATTCGTTGTCGCGGTTGTTGCCGTTATTGGCAGAGACATCGATGTCGGCCTTTACGTCGACGTCGACGCTGTTGTCGGTATTGTCGCGATTGTCGCCATTGGCGACGCCGACATAACCGGTCGAGCCGTCGTCGACTTCAGTGGAATTGACAGCGCTGTTGGCAAAACCGTCGGCAAGCGCACCGACCTTCGTAATCTCGGTTTCGTCGCCCGATGGTTTCGGGTCGTGTTTATAGGCGTCGGACATCAAACTTTCTCCAGAAAAAAACCGGAGCAGCTTTTCGAAATCCCTCTCATCTCAAATGGGATCTTGCTCGCGCTCGCTCCGATGCGGTTAACATCGGCAGATGTATTCGGTACCAGTCATCTGCAGCTTTTCGCGATTTGTTGATCAAACCGTTGGTATTGGGAATGTACGCACTCAGTACTCTGCCGCACATATCCGGATCCGCATCCTGACGAGGATAAGGAGTATCCAGGAGTTACTGTTGTTGAGTTGCCCCAAATGGATGCCATGTATCAAATACACACGCCGATACCTGGATCGTCCATGCCGCCACTTGGGCAGCGAGCACAGATTGCTGGAAAAAATACGGAGCCGATAGATATCAATTCGGGCTAAGACAGATTTGCCACGTCCGGCTAGCCTCTGTCGGTGAAACGTCGAGACGTCTTGCTTGGGGAGGCGCCGGGTCGCGGGTATCCGGGATTACGGCGCATTCACGGTGGGGTTGAGGGCAGGCTTTCGACGATCGCCTGTCTCAGATCGAACACTTCATGGAGGCCGCAAATATAACAATCTGTACTGAAATATTACGTCAAGCTCTGATCTATAGTGACAGCAAATATAACCTCGAAGTATCCATGACAGTAAAAATGCAACCAACGCTTAGTATCTTATGGCTTTTTGCCCGCTAAAACTAATCACTTTGGGCCATTTCCTTCCTTCTCAATCCGTATTAACATAATTAAGAAATGTCTAAAAAATAAAGCGGTGACATCAGGGGTCGGCATTTCTTACTATCGAATACCCGCCATCGCTCCACGTTTGAGTAAAGTGTAACGCTAGGGGAGGCGTATATGTTCATGACAAGCTCAGGAATGGAGAATACAGACCAGAGCAGGAAGTTAGGTTCATCGGGAAATACTATATTAGTGGTCGCCAATGCGGATCTGTTTTCGGAGTGCATGGTAGAGGCGCTGGCCAAGAAATTTCCGAACTGCGATGTCGCAAGCGTAACGAGCACGAAGCCGATGCTGGAAAAAGATACCGGCGATCTGAAGCTCGTTTTATTCTATCATATACCTGCGCCGGAGCTGCATGAAGCGCTGCAGGCTGCCCGCGAAAACCACCCGGAAACCTCTGTCGGACTTGTCGTCGAAGCGATCGACATGCTCGAACCCTATGTCAGCCGCCTGGTGGAGGCAAGGATCATCGACGGCGTCCTGCCCCTCAACCTGCGGCTCGATGTCTTCATGGCTGCGGTGGATCTGCTGATGAAGGGCGGCGAACATTTTCCGTCAGCCCTGCTCAATCGTCTCACCAACAAGAATACCCAGCTCGAGCCGTCGCTCTATCAGACAAAATCGGTCGATGCGGCGCGCACCAATGCGCTGAAGCTCAGACGCGACAGCATCTCTTCTTTGACCACCCGCGAGGTTCAGATCCTGGATCTCATATGCAAGGGCACGCAAAACAAGATCATCGCCGACAAGCTGCATCTTTCCGAAAACACCGTGAAGGTTCACGTCCGCAATATCTATAAAAAGATGAACGTCCGAAACCGCACGGAAGCCGCATCCCGTTTCTTCAACGAGCATCCCGCCAGCGAGGACGACATGTCCGGCCGGTGGCGCAATTGATCTACCCCGCCACGCGTCTATTGTGATGCGCACAAGACGCGCGTCGCGCGTCGAATTGCTGCCTCAGATCGACGGACGTGCGAAGCAGCGCGACTTCTGTCCGAAGCCGCTGGGAGAGCAGATATAAGGCGCTGAGCCGTGATAGGCGACGCGAACCGTTGACGCAGCCGGGCGTTCAGGCCGATGTGTCGGATAGGCATAGGCTTTTGACACGCGCGGCGCCTCGACCACGACGACGTTCTTTTTCGCGACGACGGCGATGTCGTCGTTGACGACCGTACAGGCCGTCGTTCCGATCGCAAGAAGCGTCGCTCCCCCGGCAAGCATCGCAAAATGAAATAGACGCCAGCCTTTCGGCGCCGCTGCAGCTTGTTTTTTCGACATGGCAAAAACCCCTCGCATATGGCGCTTCCGGATGCAAGACCGGTCGAGCAGTTCAACGCGGCCAACCTTCCCCATTACTTGTAGATCAGATTCATTGAGCGAAGCTTGAGCAATATCAGGACACGCGTTCTGAGGGAAAAATGAAAGAAAATGATTAATCATTCGTTACATCGAAGAATAGATGCGTAATTATTTTGGATACTCAGAGTTTTTTGAAGTTGACCTTAGTTGCAATCGTCTTATCATTTTAATAGTAATTCGGTTATCTGAAGAATAACTCAAAAGTTATTCATGACTGGGTGGTCAGCACCAAGAATACCCAGCCAGGTAAAGAAAGCGTGCAGTGCATAACTAAAACAAAAGACTAAATACCTGGGAAGGAGTTTGTAATGCGTAGTTTCGTTCCCAACGAAGGTTATTCCGCAGTGACGGGCAAAGAACCGGGCACCGCTCTGGTGAATGGCGGGGCCGGTTTCCTCGGGTCGCATCTCTGCGAAAGGCTTCTGCAGCGCGGCCACCGAGTTGTCTGTCTCGATAATTTTTCGACCGGCCGCCGCGTGAATGTCGATCACCTCGCCTCGAACGCCCGTTTTCACATCGTCGAGCATGATGTTCGCCAGCCCTTCGATATTGAAGCGTCGCTCATCTTCAACTTCGCCTCGCCCGCCTCTCCGCCTGACTATCAGCGGGATCCGGTGGGCACATTGCTCATCAATGTGCTCGGCGCCGTCAACACTTTGGATTGCGCCCGCAAGACCGGTGCGACCGTCGTTCAGTCGTCGACCTCGGAGGTCTATGGCGACCCGAACCAGAGCCCGCAGCACGAATCCTATTGCGGCAATGTCAACCCGATCGGACCGCGGGCCTGCTACGACGAAGGCAAACGCAGCGCCGAGACCCTGTTCTTCGATTATCACAGGACCTACGGCGTCGACATCAAAGTCGGCCGTATCTTCAACACCTATGGGCCGCGCATGCGTCTGGACGACGGCCGGGTGGTGTCCAATTTCATCGTGCAGGCCCTGCGCAACGAGGACCTGACGATCTATGGCGACGGTGAGCAGACCCGCTCTTTCTGCTATGTCGACGATCTCGTCGAAGGCTTCCTGCGGTTCTCGGCCGCCGGCAGCGCCTGCCACGGTCCGATCAACCTCGGCAACCCGACCGAGATCACGGTTCGCCGCCTGGCGGAAATCATCCGCGACCGGACCAATTCGCGCTCCCGCATCGTGCATCTGCCGGCGGTGACCGACGACCCCCGCCAGCGGCGGCCGGATATTTCCCGGGCCATGGCCGAGTTGGGCTGGCAGCCCTGCATCGGCCTCGAAACCGGCCTGGCGCGCACCGTCGATTATTTCGACGGCTTGCTTACTGACGCAAAGCAGGCCGGCGCCGAGAAGGCGGAGGTCGTATGAGATGCCCCGCTACATTCTGGTTACCGGCGGCGCCGGTTTCATAGGCAGTCATATCTGCAAAACGCTGGCGCGTGCCGGCATGGTCCCGGTCACCTATGACAATCTGTCGACAGGGCATGCCGACAGTGTCCGCTGGGGGCCGCTCATCCGGGCCGACCTCGCCGATGCGGCGACGCTGCGCCGGACGCTCGCGGAGTTTTCGCCCGATTGTGTCATCCATTGCGGCGCCAATGCCTATGTCGGCGAATCCGTCGAGATGCCCAGGAAATATTACCGCAACAACGTCGTCGGCAGCCTGACGCTGCTGGAGGCCTGCCTCGACCAGGATATCGAACGGATCGTCTTCTCGAGCAGCTGCGCCACCTATGGCGTCCCCGCCTCCCTGCCGATACTGGAGGAAACGCCACAGCAACCGGTCAATCCCTACGGCCGCACCAAACTGATCTTCGAGATGGCGCTCGAAGATTTTGCCGCTGCCTACGGGATCCGCTTTGCCGCGCTGCGTTATTTCAATGCGGCCGGCGCCGATCCGGAGGGGGAGCTTGCCGAGCGCCACCAGCCCGAGACCCATCTCATCCCTCGCGCCCTTCTCGCTGCCGCCGGCAGGCTGGAGCGGCTCGATATCTTCGGCACCGATTATCCCACCGAAGATGGAACCTGTGTGCGCGACTATATTCATGTCAGCGATCTCGCACAGGCCCATCTTGCCGCCGTCAATCATCTGATGGCCGATGGCGGCTCGCTCAGCGTCAATCTCGGTTCCGGCCGGGGCACCTCGGTGCGCGAGATCCTCGAAGCCATCCATCGGGTGACCGGCCTTGAAGTTCCCGTCCGGTATCGCCCCCGTCGGGCCGGCGATCCGCCGATCCTCTTTGCCGACACGGCAAGAGCGGAGGCCGAACTCGGCTTCACGCCGGCGCTTTCGGATATCGATACGATCATCCGCACCGCAGGTCCCACTTTCGGGTTGAAGGTGAGCGCATGAGCATTGGTTCGGCAATCGACCACCGTGCCAGGACGGCGAAAGCCGCCGCCGCAGATACATTCGATCCAGTTTTTACCGGTTGGAAGCGCGCCGCCTACAGCCTCGGCATTCTCTGCTGGCTGACCGCACTCGGCTATTTCTGGATCTGGTGGTGCCAGTCGGCTCACATCATTTCCTGGACCGCCTTCGTGCTCATCACCCTCGTGCTGGGCTGGATCACCCTCGTCCCGGCCTATTTCATCCTGATCTTCCTCGACGCGCGGACGGTCAGCCCGCGTGCGCGGCTGCCGGAGGGGCGGGTGGCGATGGTGGTCACCAAGGCGCCGTCCGAGCCCTTTGCCGTCGTCCGTGCCACGCTGCAGGCGATGCTCGACCAGGTCGGCGTCGATTTCGATGTCTGGCTGGCCGACGAGGATCCGTCGGAGGAGACCAGACGCTGGTGCGCCGAGCGCGGCGTGCTGATCTCCACCCGAAAAGGGGTGGCGGACTATCATCGCGCGACCTGGCCACGCAGGACGCGCTGCAAGGAAGGCAACCTCGCCTATTTCTACGACCATTTCGGCTATGCGCGTTACGATTTCGTCGCCCAGTTCGATGCCGATCATGTGCCGACGCCGACCTATCTCCGCGAGGTCCTGCGCCCCTTCGCCGACCCCGGCATCGGCTATGTCTCGGCGCCCAGCATCTGCGATGCGAATGCGGCTGCGAGCTGGGCCGCGCGCGGCCGGCTCTATGCCGAGGCCAGCCTGCACGGTTCGCTGCAGACGGGTTACAACAATGGCTGGGCGCCGCTCTGCATCGGCTCGCATTATGCGGTTCGCACTTCGGCGCTGCGTGAGATCGGCGGACTCGGCCCCGAGCTTGCCGAAGACCATTCGACGACGCTGATGATGAATGCCGGCGGCTGGCGTGGCGTGCATGCCGTCGATGCGATCGCTCACGGCGACGGCCCGGCGAATTTTGCCGACCTCGTCGTCCAGGAATTCCAGTGGTCGCGCAGTCTCGTCACCATTCTGCTGCAACATTCCAGCCGCTACATCGCCCATCTGCCGTGGCGGCTGAAATTTCAGTTCGTGTTTTCGCAGCTGTGGTATCCGCTCTTTTCCGCTTTCATGGCGGTGATGTTCCTGCTGCCGGTTGCCGCCCTGCTGACGGGCCATGTCTTCGTCAACGTCACCTATCCGGATTTTCTGCTGCATTTCGTGCCGATCTCGGTCGTGTTGACGCTGTTTTCCGTTTTCTGGCGGGCGACGGGAACCTTCAGGCCGTATGATGCAAAACTGTTCGGCTGGGAGGGGCTGGCCTTCATCTTCCTGCGCTGGCCATGGTCGCTTGCCGGCAGCCTGGCGGCCGTGCGCGATCATATCTCCGGTTCCTTCGTCGATTTCCGCATCACGCCGAAGGGAAAGCAGCAACAGCATTCTCTGCCGCTGCGCGTCGTTGCGCCCTATATCGTACTCGCCGGGCTTTGCGCCGTCGCCATGGCGCTCGCCAGCGAAGCCGCCGCCGCTCAGGGTTTCTATATTTTCGCCGCGATAAACCTCTCGATCTATCTGTCGGTGACGATGCTGATCGTCGTTCGCCATGCCATCGAGAACGGTCTGCCGCTGCTGCCGCAATCGCACGGGCTGCGGTTCGCGACCGCCATGGGGCTTGCCATTTGGCTTACCGGCGGCATGCAGCTGGGCAGCCATGGCCTGCGCAGCCTCGAAGCCCTTTCCCACGGCCAGCCATTCGTCAGCTTCACCGAAACGCAATTCGCCGTGGCCGGTGCCGGTCTCGGCGGCGGCAAAACCAGGATCACGAAATTCCGTCTCAAATGGAATGGGTTCGGCAACATGGGACGGGACCAACAGGGTGTCTGAGCCGGCGGAACCGGCACGTGCCGAACAGGAGGATGTAATGCGTATCGGATCGAAACTTTATGGAGCAGCCCTTGCCCTCGGCCTGTGCCTGCCGTTGGCGGCACATGGCGCCGAGGCAGCCGGCAAGAAGCCGGCGACGCCGACGCCGCTCAGCGCCTATGAGCTCTACCGCATCTATGGCGACAAGACCTGGGTCTGGAATACCGGCGGCGGCCGTTTCTCGGATGACGGCCGGCGGTTCGTCGCCTGGGTGAACGACAAGGGCAAGCAGTCCTTTGCCGAAGGCAAGTGGGTGGTCGACGATCTCGGCCAGCTCTGCATGCGCGCCACCTGGACGAATGCCGAAGGTGCGGCCCGCGCCAGCACCTGTTTCGGCCACCGCAAGATCGGCAGCACGATCTATCAGCGGCGCCAGCCGGACGGCAATTGGTACGTTTTCCGTCATGCGTCGGTGCGCGGCGATGACGAGTTTCTCAAGCTCGTTTCCATGGATTCGGTCAGCGACAAGGCGCGCGACCTGAAGCAGGTCCTGCTGAGCCAGGAAGTAGCCCGAAAAGGAGGGTGAGCCGTGAAGAAGCTGATGAAAAAAAACCTCTCGACCGCAGCGATGGCACTGCTCCTGCTGTGTGCCGCGGATATGCCTGGCCGAAGCGAGATGCAATATGCCGGCATTGCCCCGAACTCGGCGGCAGGCGTCCAGACGATTATCGACAAACGCCCCGTCCTTCATGCCGACGGCATCAAGTTCGGCGCCTACGATCCGCATGGCGATTTTGGTGCACAAGCCAATGTGGCAACCGAAGCCCTGTTCCTGCCCTGGGAGGACGTCGATCTGGAGACGCTGCGCGTGGCCGATGCCTACGCGCAGGCCAGGGGCCGCAATCTGCTGATTACAGTGGAACCGTGGTCCTGGGACGTCGACTGGCGGCTGACCTCCGCCGAGCTTCGCCGGAAGGTCCTGCGCGGTGATTACGATGTCAACATGCGGGCGATCGCGCAAATGATATCCCAGCTGAAAAGCCCGGTAATCGTCCGCTGGGGCCAGGAGATGGAGGACAAGTCGGGGCGGTTCTCATGGTCCGGGTGGAATCCGCGCGATTATATCACCGCCTACAAGCGGATGATGGATATCGTCCGCCAGGAGGCGCCGGGCACTGAAATCATGTGGTCGCCGAAGGGCGAGCCGGGCTTGCAGGACTATTATCCCGGCGACGATTATGTTGATCTCGTCGGTCTCTCGGTCTTTGGCCTGGAACGCTACGATGAGCTTGCCTACGACAAGCACCGGACATTCTCCGAAGCGCTGAAGCAGGGTTACGATCTGGTCGCCGGCTACGGCAAGCCGATCTGGGTGGCGGAGCTCGGTTATGAAGGCGGCGACGCCTATGTCAGGCCCTGGATCGAAACCGCGACGCTGAAGCAGAGCGCCTTTCCGAATTTGCGGGAAGTCGTCTATTTCAACGATCGGGATGTGCATGCCTGGCCGTTCGATCTCGGCCGGCCGGACTGGCGCGTCGTCGAAAGCCTGGCCAACTGACGGCCCGGAAAGAGAGAGGCCCGCCGGGGTTTGCGGGCCTCTCCTCTCATGTCAGGCGATCGATCATCCTTTGAGCGTCGCCTTACCCTCTTCGATGAGCCGGGTCGCCGCATCGGCCGGCGAAACCCGTTCGAAGGCGAGTTCGTCGCAGATCGGGCGCAGGACGCGCTGGTCGAACTGGGTTGCACCCATCGGCACCGGCGGCGGATATTCGCCGACCTGATCCTTGAGAAGATTGACGTATTTGACCGTTTCCTGCTCCGTCGGGTTGAGCTGAGGCAGAATGGCTTCACGCACGGCCGGCGACATCGGCACGCCGCGCTCAACGCCGAGGATCTTGCCGGCCTCGATATCGTTGACGAAAAAGTCGATGAATTTCGCGGCCGCTTCGCCGTTCTTCGTCGTGGCGCCGAGGCTCCAGATCAGCGCAGGGCGGTAATAGTGGCCCGACGGTCCGCCCTTCTTTTCCCGCGGCAGCATGGTGATGCCGAGCTTGTTCTTGATGATCAGCTGATAGCCGACCATCTGGTTGGAATAAGCCATGCCGATCACCGATTTGCCGAGACCTAGGCAGTTGGTGTCGATGGTGTTCTGATCGAGCGTCTGGACGTCGGCAGCAACGGTGCCGCCGGCCTTGCGCAGCTTCTCCCAATAGTCGAACCATTCCGTGGCATCGTCGGCCGTGAAGCCGAGCCCGACGGTTTCCTTGGCAAAGAGGCTCTTGCCGCGCTGGCGCAGCCAGGCGTCGAACACATAGGCGTAGCGGGCTGCATAGGGTCCTCCGCTCTTGCCGGAAGACTTGGTGAGTTCGACGGCGAGCTTGGCATACTCCTCCCAGGTAAGGTCGGGTGTCGGCAGCGGAATGCCCGCCTTTTCGAATTCGACGGTGTCGAAGAACATCGAGAAGGAGTTGAGGCCGAGGCCGACACCATAGAGTTTGCCGTCGATGGTGGTCAGTTTCAGCATGTCGGCGCCGAAGGACTGGACCTTCAGCGTCGAGGGGACGAATTCGTCGAGCGGCAGGCAGGCGCCGCGCTTGGAATAATCGGAGATCGTTCCCGGCTCGAGCTGGAAGACGTCGGCGATGGCGCGGCCGGCCATCTGGGTGGCGAGCTTCGTCCAGTAGCCGTCGCCCGAAAGCGATTCACCGACGATCGTGACGCCTGAAGTCTTTGATTGATAGAGCTTGGCGACGTCGAGCGTGCGCTTGGCACGGTCGTTCGAGCCCCACCACATGGCGCGCAGCGATACGCCTTCGGCAAAAGCCGGAATGGCGCTTCCGGCGCCAAAGGCGAGGCCGGCGGCTGCTCCGGCTGAACCCATCAGAAATGAACGGCGGTTGACCTGCATGATATCCTCCTTGCCCCAATATGCCCGCTGCCATCCTCCAACGGCGTTTGCAGACATGTCCTCACTGAGAGTACGCAAAAAAATAATCATTGCAAGAAATAACGAATATCTTGCAAATTTGCATAAATTGCATAAGCTTTGCCTATGAAGAACGAAAAAATCGGGAACGACGAGAAAATCAGACGGCCGCGTCAGGCCGATATCGCCACATTGGCCGGCGTCTCCGTCTCCACGGTGTCGCGGGTTCTTGCCAATGAACCCGGCATCAGCGAAACCGTGCGCCGCCAGATCTTGAAGGTGGCGGCCGAGCATGGTTATCCGGTCAAATCTGCGACTGAAGCCGTGGCCGGCGGGCTGGCGCTGATCGCCAGCGACGGCGTCACCGGCGGCCTCAGCGTCTTTTATGAAGCCATCGTCGAGGGGCTGCGCGCCGGCGCCGCCGAGGCAGGCATGCCCTTCGAAATCCGGATGGTCCGCGAGGATCGCACGACGCCGGACGCCGTGCGCGACTATATGCAGGCAGCAGGCGCCGAAGGGCTCTTTCTCGTCGGCATCGATCCGAACGAGACCCTGCGCGGCTGGCTGCGGGACACCATGACGCCCGCCGTTCTCGTCAACGGCACCGATCCCGGCATGCAATTCGACGGCGTTTCGCCGGCTAATTTCTTCGGCGCCTATCAGGCGACCAGCCGATTGATGAAGGCTGGCCATCGCCGCATCCTGCATATGAGCGGCTCCCATCGCCAGACGCTCCGGGAGCGTATCCGCGGTTTCGAGGCGGCGATTGCCGCTGTTCCTGGCGCCGAAGGTCGTCTCGTATCCATGACGCTGCAGGGCAGCGCCAGCGGCGAGGCCCATGAACGCACGGCCGCGATCCTTGCTGAAGATGCCGGTTTCACCGCTGCCTTCTGCATGAATGATTTCATCGCCGTCGGCGTGCTGGAGGCCGTCACCGAGGCCGGGCTGCGGGTGCCGCAGGATTTCGCCATCGTCGGCTTCGATGATCTGCCCTGTGCGCTGATGACCAATCCGCCGCTTTCCACCATGCGCGTCGACCGCGCCGCCCTCGGGCGCGAGGCCATCTCACTGATGCTGTCCCGTTTCCGCAACAGGACGGCGCCGGCGCGCCACATCTGCCAGGCAGTCGTTCCCGTTCCGGGAGGGACGGTTGCGAGTGCTGAAACCCGTGAGGGAAGCCGATGACCTATGATCCCGCCAGCGCCAACCCGCTCGCCGGCAATCCGCTCGAAACCCGCACTGACATGAGCCGGGCTCTGCTTGATTGCTTCGATCCGCTGCTTGCCTGTTTTTCGAAAGGCAATGCCCGCGTCAGGCTGAGCGGTGCCGCCGCCCATTTCGACCGGGCGGCGGCCGATCTTGAAGGTTTCGCCCGCCCGCTCTGGGGTTTGGCGCCGCTCGGCGCCGGCAACGGTGATTTCGCCCATTGGCACCGTTTTGCCGAAGGCCTCGCAAACGGCACCGATCCCGCCCATCCGGAATATTGGGGAACGGTCAATGGCCGCGATCAGCGGATGGTCGAGCTTGCTGCTGTCGGCTTTGCCCTGGCGCTGGTCCCGGAAAAGATCTGGCAGCCGCTCGATGCGCGCGCCCGCGACAATGTCATCGCCTATCTCAAGCACGCCAGACAGTTCGACTATGCCGACAACAACTGGAAATTCTTCCGCATCTTCGTCGATATCGCCCTCGATCGTCTCGGCGCCGATTTCGACCGCAGCCTGACGCGGCAATATCTGGAAGAGCTCGAGGGCTTCTATATCGGCGACGGCTGGTATCGCGACGGCAACGTACGCCGCATCGATCACTACATTCCCTTCGCCATGCATTTTTACGGGCTGATCTATGCGAAGCTCGTCGACGACGATTACGCGAAGCGCTACCGCGAGCGCGCCATCCTCTTCGCCCGGGATTTCCGCCACTGGTTTGCCGCCGACGGCGCCACGATTCCCTTCGGACGCAGCCTGACCTATCGTTTCGCCTGCGCCGGCTTCTGGTCGGCGCTCGCTTTTGCCGATGTCGAGGCGCTGCCCTGGGGCGAGGTCAAGCATCTCTGCCTGCAGCATCTGCGCTGGTGGCGGGATAAGCCGATTGCCGATCGCGACGGCGTGCTGTCGATCGGTTTCGGCTATCCGAACCTGCTGATGTCGGAGAGCTACAATTCCGCCGGCTCGCCCTACTGGGCGTTGAAGGCCTTTCTGCCCCTTGCGATCGCCGAGGATCATCCGTTCTGGACGGCCGAGGAGAAGGCGCCGGAGCCGGCGCCCGCGGTCGTTCCCCAGCGCCATCCCGGCATGGTGATGATGCGGGCGGGCGGCGACGTCGTGGCCCTGTCCTCCGGCCAGGAAAATCTGCAGATGCGCTTCGGCACGGAAAAATACGCGAAATTCGCCTATTCCTCCCGGTACGGCTTCAGCGTCGAATCCGATGAACGCGGCTTTGCGCTTGCCGCTTTCGATTCGATGCTGGCCTTCAGCGATGACGGTTTGCACTACCGCGTGCGCGAAACGAATGAGGAAGCGAAGCTCGCCGGTGATGTGCTTCACGCGAAATGGTCACCTTTCCCCGATGTCAGCGTCGAAAGCTGGCTGGCGCCCGCGGCCCCCTGGCATATCCGTCTCCACCGGATCAGGGCGGCCCGGCCGCTGAGGGTCGCCGAAGGCGGCTTTGCCATCGCCCGCCGGGATTTCGAACTGGACACGCTGTCGGCGTCGGATGGCGCTGCCTATGCGATCGGCGAAGCCGATTTCACCGGCATTGTCGATCTCGGTTCGTCGGTCAAACGCGCCGGGCTCGCCCAGAAGGCGCAGCCCAACACCAATGTGATTGTCGCGAAAACCATCGTGCCGCAACTGCGCGGTCAGATTCCGGCCGGCGAAACCATCCTGGTGACTGCGGTGCTGGCACTCGGCGATCCCGCCGCCGTCGCATCCGCCTGGACAAAGCCGCCGAAGGCGCCCGATATTGCGGCGCTGGAGGCGCTGGTGCGGGAAAAGGGCATGACGGTCAGCGCCATCGAAGCGCCGGGTCAGATGCCATGAACCGTCCGGCAATCATCCTTGCCATGGAGCCGTCGCGCACGGAGCACGTCCTGCCCGATGAGATCCTGCACCGGCTCGATACGATCGGCCGCCTGCTGAATCCCGAGCCGCTGCAGCATTTCGAGGATGAACGCGCCAGCCGCCTGCTTTCCGAAGCCGAAATCCTGGTCACCGGCTGGGGCGCACCCTATGTCGGGCCTGAGATTGCCGCTGCCGCGCCGCGGCTTCGTCTCATCGTCCATGCGGCGGGCACGGTAAAGGGCATCATCGACGACGCCATCTTCGAAGCCGGCATAACAGTCAGCCATGCGGCCGAGGCCAATGCCGTGCCGGTCGCCGAATTCACGCTGGCGGCAATCATTTTCGCCGGCAAACGTGCCTTCCGCTTCCGCGATCTCTACATTGCCGACCGCAATCGCGATCGGACCTACCCCATGCAGCGCGAAGCGATCGGAAATTACGGCCGCACCCTCGGCATTGTCGGCGCCTCGCGCATCGGCCGGCGGGTAATCGAGCTTTTGAAACCCTTCCGCTTCGAGCTGCTGCTGTTCGACCCCATGCTCGATGCTGCCGAGGCCGCCGGGTTGGGCACGGAGAAGGTCGATCTCGACGAATTGATGCGCCGCGCCGATATCGTTTCCCTGCACGCGCCGTCGCTGCCGGCGACCCAGCATATGATCGATGCGCGAAGGCTGTCTCTGCTGAAGAACGGCGCGACGCTCATCAACACCGCGCGCGGCATTCTTATCGATGAGGCGGCACTGCTTTTGGAGCTGAAGACCGGCCGCATCGACGCCGTTATCGACGTCACCGATCCGGAGATCCCGGAGCCGGGTTCTGCTTTCTACGATCTGCCGAACGTCTTTCTGACACCGCATATCGCCGGCGCCATCGGCCTGGAACGGGCGCGTCTTGGCGAAATGACGGCGGATGAGATCGAGCGTTTTGTGAGCGGCCGGCCGCTACTCTACCAGATCCGCCGGCAGGATCTCGAGAACATCGCCTGACGCGTCCAGCGCTTAGCGTCAGCGCGATGTCCTCAACGAATTGGGCGAGCCGTCATCGGCGAGCTCGGGCATCAGATCCGCGATTTCGACCACCTTGCCGGCGCGCGAACTCGTCAGCGCGGCGATGCCGCAGAGCACGGACATGGCGCCCGCCCGCGTGCCTGCGCGCTGGCCGAGCCGGTCTTCCATGTCGGGCTTGAAGATCATGTTGCGCATCCGGTCATCGCCGCCGTAATGGCCGCCGGTGAAATGCGGAACGACGATCCGCTCGACGGCTTCCTTACCATTCGGGAAATTGCGGATGAGCAGGATCGTGTCCTGCTTCGGCTCTTCCCAAGGCTGGGTCTCATACTGGCGAATTTCGATGCGTCCCTTGGTGCCGTTGAAGGCGAGGTGATGGCCTTCGATCGGCTGGAAGGTGTTCAATGAATAGGACACATGGACATTGTTGCGGTAGCGCAGGCTGACCACCATCGTATCAGGAATATCGATGTCCTCGCGGAAAACGCAGCCGTCGCGGAAATAGCCGTCGATCTTCGAAGGATCCTCGTAGAGCTGATCGAGGAAGGGATCCTTTTCGAGATCGAGATAATAATCGCATTCATGTGCGTGCGGACAGAGCTTGCAGCGCGGTCCGCGGAACGGGCCCTTGCGGCCGTAATTCTGCAGATCGGCAAACGAGGTGACGGCGTCGGGATCGCTGTCGAGATACCAGTTCAGAAGATCGAAATGGTGGGTGGCCTTGTGAACGAACAGGCTGCCGGAATTTTCCGTATAGGCATGCCAGCGGCGGAAGTAGTCGGCGCCATGCTTGGTGTTCAAATACCAGTGGAAGTCGACGGAGGTCACCCGGCCGATCTCGCCGGCATTGAGCAGTTCCTTGATCTTGGCGGCCGTTGGCGCATAGCGATAGTTGAAGGAGACGTCGACGCGGCGGCCGGTGCGCTTTTCGGCGTCGAGAATCCGGCGAATTTTCTCGACCGACGTGGTCATCGGCTTTTCGGTGATGACGTCGATGCCGGACTCCAGCGCCCGCACGATAATATCGTCATGCGTCTGGTCGGGGGTGCAGACGATGACCAGATCCGGCTTCTGCTCGGCGAGCATGGAATCGATGTTTTCATAGAGTGGCGCGTTGCTGCCGATCATGTTGCGGGCGCGCTCGCCGCGCAGCGAATTCTTCTCGACGATGGCTGTGAGGTCGACATGCTCGCGCCAGCCGGCCAGCAAGTCCTTGCCCCACATGGTGGTGCCGCGGTTCCCGGTGCCGATCAGGGCAAAACGGCGTTTCTCCATCGATGATCCTCCTGCATGCGTGATGAAACGAATATTGAAACTTAGATCTGGCAGCAGCTCCGGAAGCGCTCGACGCAAGTGGCGATCACCTGGTCGGCCGGGCGTTTCCACCAGGTCTCGGCCGAAAAGATCTCCACCTCCTGCGCGCCGAAGAAGCCGGCCGCCTCGATCATCCGTCTTATGCCCTTGAGATCGATGACGCCATCGCCCATCATGCCGCGGTCGAGCAGCATGTCTTTGGTCGGCACCAGCCAGTCGCAGATGTGATGGGCAAAGATACGTTTCATCCGTCCGGCGCGGGCGATCTGGTTGGCAAGATCGGGATCCCACCAAACATGGTAGACGTCGATCGCAACGCCGACATCCTCGCCGAGCGGTTCGCACATGTCGAGCGCCTGGCCGAGCGTGTTCACGCAGGACCGGTCGGCGGCATACATCGGATGCAGCGGCTCGATCGCGAGCTTGACGCCTGATGCGTGTGCATGCGGCAGCACGGCGGCAATGCCGTCGAACACCATCTGGCGGGCCGCGACGATATCCCTGGAGGCGCCCGGCAAGCCGCCGACGACGAGCACCAGGCAATCGGCTGAGAATGCTGCCGCCTCGTCGATCGCCCGCCTGTTGTCGTCGAGGTTCTTCTGCCAGTCGGCATCGTTTGCGGCCGGAAAGAAGCCGCCGCGGCAAAGGCCGGTCAGCTTAATGCCGTTCGATTTGACGATGCGTACCGCCTCGTCGAGGCCGGCCTTGGCGACCTGGTCGCGCCATGGCGCGATCGAGGTGATGCCGTGTTTCAGGCAGATATCGACGGCTTCGGCAAAGCCGCATTGCTCGCGGATCGTCGCCAGATTGATCGAAAGACCTTCGACCTGCATGTCATTCTCCTCCCATCGCCATGCCTGAGATCAGTGAACGCCGTGGACGGCCAGCACCTGTTTCATGCGCGCCGTTGCGAGTTCCGGATCGGCGAGCACGCGCGCCTTGTCGGCCAGGCGGAAGAGTTCAGCCAGATGCGTGAGCGAGCGCGTGCTCTGCTGGCCGCCGACCATGGTGAAATGGTCCTGCAGGCCGTTGAGATAGGCGAGGAAGACAACGCCGGTCTTGTAGAAGCGGGTCGGCGCCTTGAAGATGTGACGCGACAGCGGCACGGTCGGCTCGAGCAGATCGAAGAATTCATGGTTGCTCTTGCGGCCGAGGGCGTCGAGCGCAGCCGACGCTGCCGGCGCGATCGCATCGAAAATGCCGAGCAATGCGTCGGAATGGCCTTCTTCGTCGCCGGCGATCAGTTCGGCATAGTTGAAATCGTCGCCGGTATACATGCGCACGGCCTTCGGCAGCTGCCGGCGCATGGTCACTTCCTTCTCCTTGGAAAGCAGCGAGATCTTGATACCGTCAACCTTGGCGGAATTGGCTTCGATCACTTCAAGGCAGGTTTCCATCGCCTTCAGGTGGTCGCCATTGCCCCAATAACCTTCCAGCGCCGGGTCGAACATTTCGCCCAGCCAGTGGATGATGACGGGTTCCTTGACCTGGCGAAGGATGCGGTCGTAGACCCTTATATAATCGTCCGGTCCCTTGGCCGTGACGGCAAGCGCCCGGCTCGCCATCAGGATTATGCGGCCGCCGGCCGCCTCCACCGTTTCGATCTGCTCCTCATAGGCCTTGAGGATGGTGTCGATGGTCACATCCGGTCCAGGCACCAGATGGTCGGTGCCGGCGCCGCAGGCAATCACTGCATCCTTGCGGCCGGCTGCTTCGGCAAGCGCCCGTCGGAGGAGGTCGCGCGCTTCAGGCCAGCCGAGGCCCATGCCGCGCTGCGCCGTATCCATGGCTTCGGCGACACCGAGGCCGAGATCCCAAAGCCGGTGGCGGAAGGCGAGCGTCCGGTCCCAGTCGATCGCCGGCGTCAGCCAGGGGTCGTTGTCGGCGAGTGGGTCGGCGACGACATGGGCGGCGGCAAAGGCGATGCGCGGGAAGTCCTTGGCGTCGCGCTTCTTCAGTTCGATCGGCGTGCCGGTCAGCGTATAGGGAACGATCTTGCCGTCGAGGGGGAGATTGATCGTCGTCACGGCTCAGAACTCCAGTGCGGGAACGTCGAGCCAGCGGCGCTCGGCCCAGGATTTCAGGCCGAGTTCGGCCAACTGCACGCCTTTGGCGCCGGCCTCAAGCCCATAGGGCCAGGGCGCATCTTCGACGACATGGCGGATGAACATTTCCCACTGCGCCTTGAAACCGTTGTCGAAGGCCTGCGTATCCGGAACCTCGTCCCAGGTCTTGTAGAAGTCGATCGTCTGCGGCTGGTCGGGGTTCCAGACCGGCTTCGGCGTGTTGACGCGGTGCTGGCTCCAGCATTTCGTCAGGCCGGCGACGGCCGAGCCATGGGTGCCGTCGACCTGGAAGGTGACGAGATCGTCGCGGCGCACACGCACCGCCCAGGAAGAGTTGATCTGCGCGATCGCGCCGCCTTCGAGTTCGAAGGTCGCATAGGCCGCATCGTCGGTATCGCAGTCATAGGGCTTGCCCTGCTCGTCGATGCGCCGCGGAATATGCGTGGCGCCGAGGCAGGAGACCGCCTTCACCTCGCCGAACAGATTGTCGAGCACGTAGCGCCAGTGGCAGAGCATGTCGAGAATGATGCCGCCGCCGTCGCCCTTGCGGTAGTTCCAGGAGGGGCGCTGGGCGGGCACGCCCCAGTCGCCTTCGAACACCCAGTAGCCGAATTCGCCGCGCACCGAGAGGATCTTGCCGAAGAAGCCGGAATCCTTGAGCAGCGCCAGCTTGCGCAGGCCGGGCAGGAAGAGCTTGTCCTGCACGACGCCGTGCTTGAGGCCGGAGCGGCGCGCCTTGCGGGCAAGGTCGATCGCCACCTGCAGATCGTCGGAAATCGGCTTTTCGCAATAGACGTGCTTGCCGGCGTCGAGCGCTTTCGACAGCAGCTCGGCGCGCATCAGCGTCGTGCCGGCGTCGAAGAAAATCGTGTCGTCGGGATTGGCGAGAGCGGCATCGAGATCGGTCGACCAGCGCTGGATGTTATGCTTCTTCGCCAGCTCTTCCATCTTGGCGCCGTTGCGGCCGACGATGATCGGGTCGATCTCCAGTTTTTCGCCCGACTTCAGCGTAATGCCGCCCTGGTCGCGGAAGGCGAGGATCGACCGCACCAGATGCTGATTATAGCCCATGCGGCCGGTAACGCCGTGCAAGATGATCCCCAAGCGTGCCATTTTTTCCTCCCTGGAATCTTTTACGGCGGGAGCGGGCATTCGGCCCGGCCCTCCCAAGCCGGTAACTAAACAGTTACTTGATGGCAGAAGAGCGGCGAGGCTGTCAATAGTCAAATCCTGATTTCGGAATTCAGTGTTTGATCGAGGCGAGCGTCACGTGGACGATATGTCTTTCCCAGGCATTGAGATGGTTCGGCTCGATCAGGTCGCGGCCGAAGATCGTCGAAAGCGTGTACTGGTTGGACAGGTAGAAATAGCCGAGCGAGGCGATTGTCAGATAGACATGCAGCGGATCAGCGGTCTCGACGAAGACGCCCTGCTTCTTTCCCCGCTCGAGCACATCCGAAAGCTCGCCGATCAGATGCGAATGCAATTCCTTGAGCCGAACAGACTGGCGCAGCCACCGGGCCCGATGCAGGTTTTCCGTGCCGAGCAGGCTGAGGAATTCCGGGTGCTGGAGAAAATAGCGCCAGGTGAAGAGCGCCAGTTCCCCGATGCCTTCCTCCGGGCTGCGGTCACCGATATGCAGCGCGCGCTCGGCGGTGCGGATGCCGACATAGGCTTCTTCGAGCACGCGGAGATAGAGCTGCTCCTTGTCGCCGAAATAATGGTAGAGCATGCGCTTGTTGGTGCCGGCGCGCTCGGCGATGGCGTCGACGCGGGCTCCGCCCATGCCGTTTTCGGCAAACTCCCGCGTGGCCGCCTCAAGGATCGCGGCGCGCGTCCGCTCCGGATCGCGCTGGGCCGTGCGTTCCTGAGAAGGACGCCGGGATTTTTTCTTCTCTCCGTTTTCGCCGCTGTCGTTCATCGTTCCCCTCCCTCTCGCATGTTGCGCTCATAAGCCTTCGGTGCGAAATTGTAAAAACCGAATTTAAAAGGGCGGCCGCCAAGAACCGACACCCGCTTGACACGCTTGCCGCTTTGCTCGTAGCTTGTAACCAATTAGTTATTTATGCAAGAGTAACTGGTCGGAAGCGTGTGGAGGCGCTTCCCTTTGGAGGAGGAAAAAATGAGCCTACGTGTAAGCAGACGTAATTTCGTTGCGGGAGGGGCCACTCTCCTTTCGCTCTCGGCGCTGGGAACCAGCGCTTTTGCACAGGAACAGCGCTTGCGCCTCCTGTGGTGGGGCTCGCAGCCGCGCGCCGACCGCACCAACAAGGTGTCCCAGCTCTATCAGACGAAGAATGCCGGTACCTCGATCACCGGCGAATTCCTCGGTTGGGGCGATTACTGGCCGCGCCTTGCGACCCAGGTCGCCGGCCGCAATGCGCCTGACGTCATCCAGATGGACTACCGCTATATCGTTCAGTACGCGCGTCGCGGCGCGCTTGCGCCGCTTGAATCCTACATGCCGGCGAAGCTCAACCTCGACGATTTCGACAAGGCGCAGATCGATGGCGGCAGCGTCGACGGTCATCTCTATGGCGTCAGCCTCGGCGCGAATTCGGCCGCGACGGTTCTGAATACCACCGCCTTCAAGGAGGCAGGCGTCGATCTGCCGACGCAGGCGACCACCTGGGACGAGTTCGCCCGCATGGGCGCCGAGATCACCAAGGCCGGCAAGCGTAAGGGCATGTTCGGCCTCGCTGACGGCAGCGGCGGCGAACCTCTGTTCGAAAACTGGCTGCGTCAGCGCGGCAAGGCGCTCTATACCGCCGACGGCAAAATCGGCTTCGGCGTGGACGACGCATCGGAATGGTACGATATGTGGGCCAAGTTCCGTGAAGCCGGCGCCTGCGTTCCCGCCGATATCCAGGCTCTCGACAAGAACGATATCGAAACGAACACAGTGTCGCTCGGCAAATCTGCGGCCGGTTTTGCCCATTCCAATCAGTTCGTTGCCTATCAGGCCATGAACAAGGACAAGCTGGCGCTGACCAACTATATGCGTATCAAGGCGGATTCGAAGGGCGGCCACTATCGCAAGCCTTCGATGTTCTTCTCTGTTTCGGCCCAGTCGAAAGCGATCGACCTGGCCGTGGACTACATCAACTTCTTCGTCAAGAATCCCGAGGCAGTGTTGCTCCTGGATGTCGAGCGCGGCATTCCGGAATCGGCCGCCATGCGCGAGGTCGTCGCGGCGAAGCTCGATGAGAACGGTAAGGTCGCATTGGCCTATGTCAGCGGTCTCGGCGATCTCGCCGGCAAATTGCCGCCGCCGCCGCCGGCCGGCGCCGGTGAAGGCGAGCTGATGCTGCGAAACATCGCCGAACAGGTCGGTTTCGGACAGCTGTCTCCTGCCGACGGCGGCAAACAGCTGGTCACCGAAATCACGCAGATTCTCGCACGAGGCTGATCCCGTATGAGCAATGCGATGCGCACGCCCGCAGGGGCCATAAATGTGGAAAGATATCAGGGGGCCGTGGCCGAAGGACGCTTCCGGCGTCTCTGGAATACCAATGCTCCCGGCTATCTCTTCCTCCTGCCATGGCTTATCGGCTTTTTCGGGCTGACGCTCGGGCCGGCCCTGATTTCGCTCTACCTCTCCTTCACCGACTTCGACATGCTGCAGTCGCCGCGGTGGGTGGGAATGGCGAATTACGTGCGCATCGCCACGGCGGATCCGAAATTCTCGGCCGCCATGCACGTCACCCTGACTTATGTTGTCTTCTCGGTGCCGTTCAAACTGACCTTCGCTTTGCTGGTCGCCATGGCGCTGAACCGCGGCCTGCGCGGACTGACCTTTTATCGCGCCATCTTCTACCTCCCTTCCTTGCTGGGCGGCAGCGTGGCGATCGCCGTGCTCTGGCGCCAGCTTTTCGCCAGCGATGGTCTCGTCAATGCCGCGCTCTCGCAATTCGGCATCGAAGGTCCGAGCTGGATCTCGCATCCGAACTATTCGATCTACACGCTGGTGGCTCTGTCGGTCTGGCAGTTCGGCTCGCCGATGATTATTTTCCTCGCCGGCCTGCGCCAGATTCCCCAGGATATGTACGAGGCCGCAAGCCTCGATGGCGCCTCGAAATTCCGCCAATTCTACAAGATCACCCTGCCGCTTCTGACGCCGGTGATCTTCTTCAACGCCGTCGTCCAGACCATTGATGCCTTCAAGGCTTTCACACCCGCCTTCATCATCTCCGGCGGCACGGGCGGTCCGATCAACTCGACGCTGTTTTATACGCTCTACCTTTATCAGGAAGCCTTCGGCAATTTCCGCATGGGCTATGCCTCGGCGCTCGCCTGGATCCTGGTGCTGATCATCGCCGTCTTCACCGCTTTCTCCTTCCTGACCTCGCGTTATTGGGTGCATTACGATGACTGAGATGACCGCTTCCGTCACCGCGGCCCGGCCGCCATCGGATATCACCAAACGCAGCCTGCCGGCGTCGCTCATCATCCACGCCCTGCTGATCGCCGCATCGCTTCTGATGGTCTATCCGCTGTTGTGGATGGTTTCGGCATCGGTCAGGCCGGAAACCGAGATCTTCTCGTCGACCTCGCTTATCCCTTCGTCGATCGATTTCTCCTCCTATGCGCGCGGCTGGGTCGGCCTCGATGTCAGCTTCGGCCGGTTCTTCTGGAATTCGCTCGTCATTTCGCTGCTGGTGGTGACGGGCAATGTCATCGCCTGTTCGTTGACGGCCTTCGCCTTTGCCCGGCTGCGTTTTGCCGGCCGCAATTTCTGGTTCGCGATCATGCTCGGCACGCTGATGATCCCCTATCATGTGACGCTGATCCCGCAATATGTGCTCTTCCTCAACCTTGGCTGGGTCAACACCATCCTGCCGCTCGTCGTGCCGAAGTTCCTGGCAAGCGACGCCTTTTTCATCTTCCTGATGGTGCAGTTTTTCCGCGGCATCCCGCGCGAACTCGACGAAGCCGCCATGATGGACGGCTGCAGCGCCTGGCGCATCTACTGGAAGATCATGCTGCCGCTGTCGCTACCGGTCTTGGCAACGGCTGCCATCTTCTCCTTCATCTGGACCTGGGACGATTTCTTCGGGCCGCTGATCTACCTGAACGACATGAACACCTATACGATCCAGCTCGGCCTGCGCACCTTCGTAGATTCCACCAGCGCATCGGATTGGGGCGGCTTGTTCGCCATGTCGACTTTGACGCTCGTGCCGGTGTTCTTCTTCTTCCTGTTCTTCCAGCGCCTGCTGATCGAGGGCATCGCCACGACGGGCATGAAGCGTTGATGGCGGTCACGGGAAACAGCGACATGAGCATCAGAACGGTCGCGATCGTCGGCTGCGGCATCGGCCGCTCGCACATTGTCGAGGGTTATCTGCCGCATGCCGACAAATTCAAGGTCGTGGCGATCTGTGACCTGAACGCAGAGCGGCTGGCGGCAGTCGGTGATGAGTTCGGCATCGAACGGCGCACCACCTCCTTTGCCGAGCTGCTCGCTGACGACACGATCGACATCATTGACATCTGCACCCCGCCCGGGGTGCACCTGGAGCAGGTCGTGGCTGCCCTTGCCGCTGGCAAACATGTCGTTTGCGAAAAGCCGCTGACCGGCTCGCTCGCGGCCGTCGATACGATCATGGCAGCGGAGAAAGCCGCCAAAGGCGTGCTGATGCCGATCTTCCAGTATCGCTACGGCGACGGCATCCAGAAGGCCAAGCGGATCATCGACGCCGGTATTGCCGGCAAAGCCTATACGGCCTCGGTCGAAACCTTCTGGCTGCGCAAACCCGAATATTATGCCGTGCCCTGGCGCGGCAAATGGGCGACCGAACTCGGCGGCGTGCTCGTCACCCATGCGCTGCATCTGCACGACATGATGATGCACCTGATGGGCCCGGCGGCCAGGGTCTTCGGCCGGGTCGCCACCCGCGTCAACGATATCGAGGTCGAGGATTGCGCCTCCGCCAGCCTGCTGATGGAAAGCGGCGCCTTCGTCTCACTGTCCTGCACGCTGGGTTCGCAGGAACAGTTGAGCCGGCTGAGGCTGCATTTCGAGAATGTGACCTTCGAAAGCAGCCATGAGCCCTATACGCCGGGCAAGGACCCCTGGAAGATCATCGCCGCCAATGACGATGTCCAGCAACGGATCGACCGGGTGGTCAGCGATTGGCAGCCGGTCGCCCCCCGGTTTACCACCCAGATGGGCCAGTTCCACGCCTTCCTCAGCGGCCAGGGGCCGCTGCCGGTGACGACGGCGGATGCGCGCCGGGCGCTGGAACTCGTCACCGCCATCTACCAGTCTTCCGACAGCGGCGCCGAAGTGCCGCTGCCGGTCGGCCCCGACAGTCCGAAATACGCCGATTGGCGCGCAAGAACGAAGTAACCGATAAATAAACGAGAGGGGTTTTGAGAAGATGGCAACCAGTGTCGTTCTTCAGAAGGTCGAGAAGCGCTACGGCGCGATGGATGTGATCCATGGCATCGACCTGACGATCGATCCCGGCGAATTCGTCGTTTTCGTCGGTCCTTCCGGCTGCGGAAAATCGACCCTTCTGCGCATGATCGCCGGTCTCGAGGAAATATCGGGCGGCGGGCTGCTGCTCGACAACGAGCGCATGAACGAGGTGGCCCCTGCCAAGCGCGGCATTGCCATGGTCTTCCAGTCTTACGCCCTCTATCCCCATATGTCGGTCTACAAGAACCTCGCCTTCGGTCTGGAGACGGCGGGTTATAAGAAGGCCGAGATCCAGCCGAAGGTCAAACGCGCCGCCGAAATCCTGCAGATCGAGAAACTCCTGGAGCGCAAGCCGAAGGCGCTCTCCGGCGGCCAGCGCCAGCGCGTGGCCATCGGCCGGGCGATCGTGCGCGAGCCGCGTATCTTCCTGTTCGACGAACCGCTGTCGAACCTCGACGCCGAACTGCGGGTGCAGATGCGCGTCGAGATCTCCCGCCTGCACCGGCAGCTCGGCAACACGATGATCTATGTCACCCATGACCAGGTCGAAGCCATGACGATGGCCGACAAGATCGTGGTGCTCAACTCCGGCCGCATCGAGCAGGTCGGCGCTCCCCTCGATCTCTACAACAATCCGGCCAACCGCTTCGTCGCCGGCTTCATCGGCAGCCCGAAGATGAATTTTCTCAAGGCCCGCATCGAAGAGGTCGGCGAGACGGAAACCACCATTCATGTCTGCGGCAATTCCGTCCGCCTGCCGCGCCGGCTGAAAGGGCAAGCCGGTGAGGACGTCACCTTCGGCATCCGTCCCGAGCATCTTTCCCTCACAGAGGGCGCCATCACGCTGTCGACCGTCAACGTCGATCTCGTCGAAAATCTCGGCGGCGCCACCATGCTCTACACCACGACGCCGGATGGACAGCTGCTGACGATCGCCCTCGACGGCCAGCAGAAGGTCGAGCGCGGCGCCAATGTGAAGACCTTCTTCGATCCTGCTCGCTGCCACGTCTTCGACGCCGCCGGCAAGACGATCTGACCGCCTGCTTGACAGCCGATCCTGCTCTGCCCCATCATTTCGAGAAGGTGATGGGGGATGATGCATGACGCCTGAAGATAGGATTCATGCGCTCGGCATTTGGCAGGGCCCGATCGAAATCTCGCCGATCTCAGGCGGCATCACCAACCGGAACTATCTGGTCAGCGATGCCGTCGCGCGTTGCGTGGTGAGGCTCGGCACCGATATTCCCATCCATCACATCAGCCGCCAGAACGAACTTGCCGCAAGCCGCGCGGCCCATGCCGCCGGCCTGTCGCCTGCCGTCATCCACCATTCGCCCGGCGTGCTGGTGCTCGATTATATCGAAGCGCGGGCGCTGTCGCCGGAGGACGTCGGGACGCCTGATATGCTCGCCCGGATCGTTCCGCTCATCCGCGCCTGCCATCACGACATTGCCCGGCATTTCCGCGGCCAGGCGATGATCTTCTGGGTCTTCCACGTCATCCGCGATTACGCCGCCAGCCTGAAGGAGTCGGGCAGCCCCTATCTGCCATTGCTGCCGGCCCTGATCGGCAGGGCCGAGACGCTGGAACAAGCGGCAGGGCCGTTCGAGATTGCCTTCGGCCACAACGATCTGCTGGCCGCCAATTTTCTCGACGACGGCAAGCGGCTCTGGCTGATCGACTGGGATTATGCCGGCTTCAACACGCCGCTGTTCGATCTCGGCGGATTGGCCTCCAACAACGAGTTCTCGGAAGCCGGCGAGCAGATGATGCTGGAGACCTATTTCGACCGGCCGCTGACATCGGATCTCGGCCGGCGCTATCGCGCGATGAAATGCGCGTCGCTGCTGCGTGAGACGCTGTGGAGCATGATTTCGGAAATCCATTCCACCATCCAATTCGACTATGCCGCCTATACCGCCGAAAATCTCGGGCGCTTCGAACGCGCCTATCAAGCCTTTGAACAGGAACGATAAATGACGAAACAGTTACCGAAGACGGCAAAAGCCGTGGTCATCGGCGGCGGCATCATCGGCTGCTCGACAGCCTATCATCTCGGCAAGCTCGGCTGGACCGATACTGTTCTCCTGGAGCGCAAGAAGCTGACGTCGGGCACCACCTTCCATGCCGCCGGCCTCGTCGGCCAGCTGCGCAGCAGCGCCAACATCACCCAGCTGCTCGGTTATTCCGTCGATCTCTACAAGCGGCTGGAAGAGGAAACCGGCCTCGGCACCGGCTGGAAGATGAATGGCGGCCTGCGGCTTGCCTGCAACGAGGAGCGCTGGACCGAAGTCAAGCGTCAGGCAACCACGGCCCAGTCCTTCGGCCTCGAAATGCGATTGCTGACGCCGCAGGAGGCCTTCGATCTCTGGCCGTTGATGACGATAGACGATCTCGTCGGCGCTGCCTTCCTTCCCACAGACGGCCAGGCCAACCCGTCCGACATCACCCAGGCGCTGGCAAAAGGCGCCCGCATGGCGGGCGTTTCGATCTTCGAGGATACCGAAGTCCTCGATCTCGAGATCGACAAGGGCAGGATCCGCGCCGTCATTACCGCTGAGGGCCGTATCGAATGCGAGCGCGTCGTCGTCTGCGCCGGCCAATGGACGCGCGCCTTCGCTGCCCGCTTCGGCGTCAACGTACCGCTGGTCTCGGTCGAGCATCAATATATCATCACCGAATCTTTCGGTGTGCCCTCCAACCTGCCGACCCTGCGCGATCCCGATCGCCTGACCTATTACAAGGAGGAGGTCGGCGGCATCGTCATGGGCGGCTATGAGCCGAACCCGATCGCCTGGGCGGAGAAAGGCATCCCCGAAGGTTTCCACTACACGCTGCTGGACAGCAATTTCGACCATTTCGAGCAGAACATGGAGCAGGCGCTCGGCCGCGTTCCGGCGCTGGAGAATGTCGGCGTCAAGCAGCTGCTGAACGGCCCGGAAAGTTTTACGCCGGACGGCAATTTCATTCTCGGCGAGGCGCCGGAGCTGAAGAACTTCTTCGTCGGCGCCGGTTTCAACGCCTTCGGCATCGCCTCGGCCGGCGGCGCCGGTATGGCGCTCGCCGAATGGGTGACGAAGGGCGAGCCGCCCTATGATCTCTGGCCGGTCGATATCCGCCGCTTCGGCCGCCCGCACTTCGATACCGACTGGGTGCGCACCCGCGCGCTCGAAGCCTATGGCAAACACTACACCATGGCCTGGCCGTTCGAGGAGCATGCAAGCGGCCGCCCCTGCCGCAAGTCGCCGCTCTATGACCGGCTGAAGGCGCAGGGCGCCTGCTTCGGCGAAAAGCTTGGCTGGGAGCGGCCGAACTGGTTTGCCGATCTCTTCGCCAATGAGGAACCGAAGGACGTCTACAGCTATGGCAGGCAGAACTGGTTCGAGGCCGTCGGCCGCGAGCACAAGGCCGTGCGCGAGGCGGCCGTCATCTTCGACCAGACCTCCTTCGCCAAATTTGTGCTGAAGGGCAGGGATGCCGAGGCGGCCCTCTCCTGGATCGCCGCCAACGATGTCGCAAGACCCGTGGGATCGCTCATCTACACGCAGATGCTGAACGACAAGGGCGGCATCGAATGCGACCTGACCGTCGCCCGCGTCGCGGAGAACGAATATTACATCGTCACCGGCACCGGTTTCGCCACCCACGATTTCGATTGGATCGCCCGCAATATTCCGGAGGAGATGCACGCCGAACTGGTCGATGTCACCTCAGCCTACTCAGTGTTGTCGCTGATGGGACCGAATGCACGCGCCGTGCTGGAAAAGGTGACGGGAAGCGACGTCTCGAATACGGCCTTCCCCTTCGGCCAGGTCAGAACCATCGGCATTTCGGGCTGCCCGGTGCGGGCCTTGCGCATCACCTATGTCGGCGAACTCGGCTATGAACTGCATGTCCCCATCGAATATGCGACCACGGTCTATGCCGTATTGATGACTGCTGGCGGCGAGTTCGGCCTCGTCAATGCCGGCTACCGCGCCATCGAAAGCTGCCGCCTGGAAAAAGGCTATCGCGCCTGGGGCTCCGATATCGGCCCCGACCACACGCCTGTTGAGGCCGGCCTCGGCTGGGCGGTGAAGATCAGGAAGAACGTTCCCTTCCGCGGCCGCGAGGCGATCGAACGGCAGCTTGCGGACGGCGTCAAGAAGCGCCTCGCCTGCTTCGTGCCAGACGATCCTGAGGTGGTGCTGCTCGGCCGCGAAACCATCTATCGCGACGGCAAGCGCGTCGGCTGGCTGTCGAGCGGCGGCTTCGGCTACACGCTCGGCAAACCGATCGGCTACGGCTATGTCCGCAATGCCGATGGCGTGACGGAGGATTTCGTCCTCTCCGGCACCTATGAACTCGATGTCGCCAGGGAGCGCATCCCCTGCAAGGTGTCGCTGGCGCCGCTCTACGATCCGGATATGGTGCGGGTGAAGACGTGAGGGGGCGGCGTAGATTTGCGCCTCTGCGTCAAAGCGGGACGGTCGCGACTTGGCTCCGTCTTCTCCCCAGCGGGGAGGAGGTGGCCCGAAGGGTCGGATGAGGGGGCCACACGGCACGCCATCCATTGCCCTTCGCTTGCGCTCAGCGCATTCGCGACCTTGCCGCTCACCCCCTCATCTGCCTGCCGGCATCTTCTCCCCGCTGGGGAGAAGGGACGTGTAGCACGCGCCTTGCCAGCTCTCGCTAAGTTAGAGCAAGGCGTGCCGGAGGAAGAGATAGAGGCTGCGTTAGAGCATGATGCCGAAAAGTGTGAGCGGTTTTCGGACGACATCATGCTCTAACCGTTTAATTTAGAACAGGATTCAGATTTTAGGCCGACCCGGCCTAAAATCATCCTGTTCTAGAGAATCTTCAACTCTCAAAACAACGGCAGCCGATCGTCCTGGATCAGGATTTCCAGCTTGTCCGACACATCCTGCGCCCACGCCCGATGTTCCGTCAAAGCCTTCGGGAAAAGTCCGGGCAGGGTGAAAAGCGCCGCCGAAATCGCAGGCCCCGTGCGCGGGACATCGGCGATCAGTGCAGCGATTTCCGCGGCTCGGGGGTCGCGCAGCTCGAAGCGCTCGCCATTGCCGTGTTCGCCGAGCGCATAGCGCATCCATGCCGCCACGGCGATTGCATAGGTCTCCGCCCTGTCGCCATGCGCCAACGCCTCGCAGGCCGGTTCCAGCAGCCGCTGCGGCAGCTTTTGCGTGCCGTCCATGGCGATCTGGTAGGTGCGATGGGCAATCGCCTTATTTGCAAAGCGGGCTATCAATTCGTTGGCGTAATCGTCGAGATCGATGCCGGGGACCGGATCGAGCGTTCTCGCCGCCGCATGCATGTGGCGATAGGCCAGCGCTGCCAGGGCGGCATCGTCCATCACGTCGCGGATGAATTCATAGCCGCCGATATAACCGAGATAGGCGAGCAGCGAATGCGCCCCGTTCAGCATCCGGAGCTTCATCTTCTCATAGGCCGAGACGTCTTCGACCATCAGCGCGCCGCGCACCTTTTCCCAGGCCGGGCGGCCATTGGCGAAATGGTCCTCGATGACCCACTGCGTAAAGGGCTCCGTCTCGATCGCCGCCATATCCGCGCGGCCCGTCAGCCGCTCGGCATCGGCATAGGTCGCCTCGGTGCTGGCCGGCGTGATGCGGTCGACCATCGTCGACGGGAAGGGCACATTCGCTTCGATCCAGCGATGCAGATCGGCATCGATGCGGGAGGTGAATTCGAGCACCAGGCGCTTCAGAACAGCGCCGTTGCTCGGCAGGTTGTCGCAGCTGAGCGGCGTAAAGGGCGCAATACCTTTCTGCCGGCGGCGTGCAAGGCCTTCGACGAGATAGCCGATGACGCCGCGCGGCGCATGCCGGTTGGCGAGGTCCACGACGATATCGGGATGTTTGAGATCGAGGCCGCCCGTTGCCGGATCGAAACCATAGGCTTTTTCCGTCACCGTCATGCTGACGATGCGGATCGCGGGATCTTCGAGCCGCGCCAGCAGTCCGGCCGGATCGCGCGGCGCCACATGCGCCTTCAGGATCGAGCCGATCACCTCGGCGGTCGTACCCGAGGTGTCGCGGATCAGCGTCGTATAAAGCCCGTTCTGGGCACTCAGATTGTCGGCGACATCGGGTGTGCGCAGGCTTGCCACCTCGATGCCCCAGTCGCCGCCTGCGGCCGCCAGCGCGCCATCGGTGAACGGCGCGAAATGCGCGCGGAAGAAGGCGCCGGGGCCTAGGTGCAGGATGCCGCTTTTCAGCCGGCTGCGGTCATAGGCGGGAAGCTTCGCCGTCGGGGCGAGGCCGGAAAGGGTCTGCAGTCGTTCGGTCACAGCTTGTAGGCCTTCTTCGCATTGCCATAGGAAAGTTCGCCCGCCACGATCGCGGCGTCGCTCTTGGAAATCCGGTGCTCGGCGGCAAGCCCGGCGAGGAAGCGGCAAACTTCGCGGCGCCAAACATCATGCCGCGCCGGGATCGAAAGCAGCGCCCGCGTATCGTCGTTGAAACCGGCCATATTGGCAAAGCCTGCCGTTTCCACCACCTGGTCGAGATAGCGGCGAATGCCGAGCGGGCTGTCGTGGAACCACCAGGGCGGGCCGATCATCAGGCAGGGCCAATGGCCGACCATCGGCGCCATCTCGCGCGCATAGGTCGTCTCGTCGAGCGTGAAGAGCAGCACCCGCAGCCCCGGCGCATGGCCGTATTTGGAAAGCAGCGCATTGAGGCCGCCGACCCAGTCGGTGCAGGTCGGAATATCGGCGCCCATATTGGGCCCGCGCGTCGCAAACAACCCACTGTCGGTGTTGCGCCGCGAGCCTGCATGGATCTGCATCACCATGCCGTCCTCGGCCGAAAGCCCGGCCATCTCGGTCATCATCTGGCCGCGGAAAAGCTCGGCATCTTGAGCAGAAAGCGGTCCCTTCAGCGCCTTGTCGAGCAGCGCCTGCCTTTCGGCAAGCGGCAGATCGGCGGTGAAGGCTGTGGGCACGCCGTGGTCGGTCGCGGTGGCGCCGAACTGGCGGAAATAGGCGCGCCGGCGCCGATGCGCCTCGATCAGCCCCTCCCAGCGCGTCACGTCAGCGCCGGTGATCTCACCGAACTTCACGAGATTGTCGCGGAAGCCGACCGCATCCGGATCGGTGACGCTGTCCGGCCGGTAGGTGGTGCGCACTCTGCCGATCCAGCCGTCGGCCGCCATCTTCTGATGATGTGTCAGCGGGTCGAGCGCGCCCTCGGTCGTCGCAATCGTTTCGATGCCGAATCGCTGATGCAGCGCCCGCGGACGGAATTCGGGAAGGGCGAGCTGAGCATTGATATGGTCGTAGAGCGCATCGGCATTGTCCGATGTCAGCGGCTCGGGGCAGCCGAGCACGGCCGACATGGCGTGGTCGACCCAGAGGCTCGACGGTGTTCCGCGGAAGAGATGATAATGCCTGCCAAAAGTCCGCCAGATCGTCCGCCCCGCTGCCACCGGCTTGCCGTCGAGCCGCGGCACGCCGAGCGCGTCCAGGGGAACGCCGACGCTGTGCAGCATCCGGAAGAGATAGTGATCGGGAATGACCAGCAGCGAGGCCGCATCTTCGAAGGGCTTGTCGTCGGCGAACCAGGACGGTTCGGTATGCCCATGTGGGCTGACGATCGGAAGATGGCGCACCGTCTCATAGAGGTCGCGCGCGATCGTTCGTGTTGCCGGGTCGGCCGGAAAGAGCCGGTCCGGATGAAGAAAGCCGTTTCCTACATCCATCAGTATTCCTCCCTGATGGATAAGGGCCTACCCCACAACATCAGGCGCGGCAAGGTCTTTTAGTAACCAGATGGTTCGGTTTTTGCGCACCTCTGCGCCGGCCTTCGAAAGCATTGACGAAACGGTCTATTTCCGCTTTGGGAGAAGCATCTGTACTGCCGGTTTCGGCAAAGGAGGATCGATGTCCGACGAGACGAACCGCATCACCCGGCTCGAGGAAATGCTGGCCCATCAGGCAAAGACAATCGAGGAACTGTCCGATCAGCTGACCGAACAATGGAAGATCGTCGAGCAGATGCGCACCAAGCTCGACCGACTGACCGAACGTTTCCTGTCGCTTGAGGAACAGTCGCTGGAGGCCCCTGGTATCACCCGCCCGCCGCATTATTGACGGCACGCGGCAGTCTGCCGCGTGCACTGCTTTCACGGAATGGTCTCAGACGCCGCCGATGCAGAGATATTTCATTTCCAGATAGTCGTCGGCGCCGTGGCGTGAGCCCTCGCGGCCGAGGCCGGATTGTTTGATGCCGCCGAATGGCGCGGTCTCGGAGGACATGATGCCGGTGTTGATGCCGATCATGCCATATTCCAGCGCCTCCGCCACCCGCCAGACCTTCTTCAGGTCGCCGGCATAGAAGTAGGCGGCAAGGCCGAATTCCGTATCATTGGCTTGAGCGATGACATCCTCGGCCGTCTCGAAACGGAAGAGCGGCGCCACCGGCCCGAAGGTTTCCTCGCGCGCCACCTTCATGCCGCGCTCAACGCCGGTCAGCACCGTCGGGGCAAAGAAGGTGCCGGCGCCGTCAATGCGTTTGCCGCCGGTCAGTACCTTGGCACCCTTGGCAAGCGCATCGCCGACATGGTCTTCCACCTTGGCAAGACCCTGCTCGTCGATCAGCGGCCCGATCTCGACCCCCGCCTGGAAGCCGTCGCCGACCGACATTGCGGCGACCTTGGCGGCAAGCTTGGCCGCGAAGGCGTCATAGACGCTCGACTGGATGTAGAGGCGGTTGGCGCAAACGCAGGTCTGGCCGGCATTGCGGTATTTGGAGGCGATCGCGCCCTCAACCGCGGCGTCGAGATCGGCATCGTCGAAGACGATGAACGGCGCATTGCCGCCGAGCTCCAGGCTCACCTTCTTGATCTGGTCAGCGCATTGCCGCATCAGGATGCGGCCGACCTCCGTCGAGCCGGTGAAGCTGATCTTGCGCACCTTGTCGTTGCCGCACAGCTCGCGGCCGATCGCCGGGCCGTCGACGCCGACGATGAGGTTGAAGACGCCGGAGGGAATGCCGGCCTGTTCGGCGAGCACGGCAAGGGCGATTGCCGTCAGCGGCGTCTGTTCGGCGGGCTTTGAGACGACCGTGCAGCCGACGGCCAGTGCCGGCGCAATCTTGCGGGCGATCATCGCGGCCGGGAAATTCCACGGCGTGATCGTGCCGACGACGCCGACCGGTTGCTTGATGACGATCATGCGCTTGTCATTCGAAGGCGCGGGGATCGTCTCGCCATAGATTCGCTTGGCTTCTTCGGCGTACCATTCGACATAGGACGCGGCATACAGGATCTCGCCGCGCGCTTCCGCGAAAGGCTTGCCCATTTCGGCGGTCAGGATCGCGGCGAGCGCGTCCGCATTGGCGACCATCAGATCGAACCATTTGCGCAGGATGGCGCTGCGCTCCTTGGCCGGGCGGGCAGCCCAGGCCGGCTGGGCGGCATAGGCCGCATCGATCGCCGCCCGCGTCTCGGCAGCCCCCATATCGGGCAGCGAAGCGAGCAGCTCGCCCGTTGCAGGGTTGAGCACGTCGAAGGTCTTTGAGGCATCGCCCGATGTCCAGACGCCGTTGATATAGCCCGCAGCGCGCAGGAACGGCGAAGAGAAGGGAACGTGCCTTGTCAGGGCGGTGGTGAAAGCCATGTCATATCTCCTTGGGAGCGGCTGCCTGTTGCCGGCAGCCGTTGTAATCCGGTACCTGTCGCGTCACTTGGCCGAACTCGCTTCCAGCATCGAGGCCTTGAGAATGTCGAGCGCCTCGCCGAAGACTTCGTCCTGGATGGTGATCGGCGCGAGGAAGCGGATGACGTTGCCGTGGACGCCGCAGGTGAGCAGGATCAGCCCCTTGTCGAGCGCGATCAGCCGCACCCGGTTGGCGAAATCGGCGCTCGGCAATCCCGTCGTCCGGTCGTTGAATTCGACGGCGTTCATGAAGCCAGGGCCACGGATATCGGCGATCTCGGGCACCGTCTCGCGCAGCGATTCCAGCCGCTGCTTCAGCCGTCCGCCAAGCAGGTTGGCGCGGCCGCAGAGATCTTCGTCCTGGATGACGTCGAGCACGGCGTGGGCGGCGGCGATGCCGAGCGGATTGCCGCCATAGGTGCCGCCGAGACCGCCCGGTCCTGGCGCGTCCATGATCTCGGCGCGGCCGGTGACGGCGGCGAGCGGAAAACCGCCGGCAAGGCTCTTTGCCATCGTCGTCAGGTCGGCCGCCACCTCGTGATGATCCATGGCGAACATCTTACCGGTGCGGGCAAAACCGGTCTGCACCTCGTCGGCGATCAGCAGGATGCCGTGCTGGTCGCAGAGTTCGCGCAGCGCCTTCATGAAGGCGGCGGGGGCGGCGTAGAAACCGCCTTCGCCCTGCACCGGCTCGATGATGATGGCCGCGACCCGCTGCGGATCGACATCGGCGGCAAAGAGCTTCTTCAGCGCCGCAAGCGACTGATCGGCGGTGACGCCGTGCAGTTCGACCGGGAAAGGAACGTGGAACACATCGCCCGGCATGGCGCCGAAGCCGACCTTGTAGGGCACGACCTTGCCGGTCAGCGCCATGCCCATGAAGGTTCGGCCATGGAAGCCGCCGCCAAAGGCGATGACGGCCGAGCGGCCGGTGGCCGCACGCGCGATCTTGACGGCGTTTTCGACCGCTTCGGCGCCCGTGGTGACGAAGATCGTCTTCTTCTCGAAGGCGCCCGGCAGCAGCGCGTTCAACCGTTCGGCAAGGCTGACATAGTTTTCGTAGGGAACAACCTGGTGGCAGGTATGGGTGAAATGGTCGAGCTGATCCTTGACCGCCGCGATGACTTTGGGGTGGCGGTGTCCGGTATTGAGAACGGCGATGCCGGCCGCGAAATCGATATAGCGGCGGCCCTCCTTGTCCCAGATCTCGGCATTCTCCGCACGGTCGGCATAGATCTGGGTCGTCATGCCGACACCGCGGGAAATGGCGGCGTTCTTCCGGTCGGTAAGGCTTGTCGCGGTCATCGATGCGCTCCTGGCTGAAAGGGATCTGGAATTATCTTGCAGAAATTCTGCAATCGCTATCGAAATTCCTACATTTTTCCTGTAAGAAAACAAGAGCCATTTTTTGCTTCAAACATCATGTGTTTTGATGAATGCTCGCACGCGATTGGAATCAGGGATATTTCGGATGAATGATAGCGGGCCTGTACGCTACAAGGTGGCCGAGGCCGCGCGGTTGGCGGGCGTTTCGGCTTCGACGCTGCGGCTGTGGGAAAGCCAGGGTCTGCTCGTTCCCGGCCGTTCGCAAACCGGCCATCGGCAATACAGCGCCGACGATCTGGCGCGCTTGAAGCGCATTTCCTGGTATCGTGTCGAGCGCGGCCTCAATCCCGCGGCCATCCGCGAGGCGCTGGAGGCCGAGGAGCCGTCCGCCGATGGCGCGGAGACAAGCCAGGGCACCGGCCTCGGCCGCAAGCTGCGCAGCCTGCGCCACGCGAGCAGCAAGACGCTGGATCAGGTGGCCGGCGACATCGGCATCACCGCTTCGACCCTCTCGACCCTGGAGCGCACCTCGCAGGGGGTCAGCTTCAAGCTCCTGCATGACCTCGCCGAGTATTACGGCACCACCGTCTCGCGCCTGTCCGGCGAAGAAACCGAGGATGGATCGGCTGTGGTGCGCTCAGGCGAATGGCGTAATTGGCCGGAAACGACGCCGGGCGTTACGGTGCAGCTGCTTGCCGAAGGCCGCAGGATGATGGATTGCCATCGTTTCGTGCTGGCGCCGGGTGCCGCCAGCGAAGGCGCCTATCGTCACGAGGGCGAGGAGTTCATGCACGTTCTGTCCGGCCGGCTCGAACTGGTGCTCGACAGCGATCAATTCTTCGATCTCGGCCCGGGCGATTCGCTTTATTTCGAAAGCCGCCGCTACCATTCCTGGCGCAACCGCCACGACGGCGAAACCGTGCTGCTCTGGATCAACACGCCGCCGACATTCTGATCCACCGCCAGAGGAAGCGGTTTCGCATTTTGCGGCTTTGCGCTATAGCGCTAAAACACGATCTCAGGCCGGTTCAGCCTGACATCCCAGGGAAAGACAGTCTTATGGCCGCCACCATACGTTATCACGAAGGCGATATATCAGCGGCCGATGCCGCCCGCTACACCGGCGCGGTCGCCATCGATACCGAAACGCTCGGCCTGGTGCCGCGCCGGGACCGGCTCTGCGTCGTCCAGCTTTCGCCGGGTGACGGCACCGCCGACGTCATCCGCATCGCCGCCGGCCAGAAAGAGGCCCCCAATCTTGTCGCTTTGCTCGAAGATCCGACCCATCAGAAGATCTTCCATTATGGCCGCTTCGATATTGCCGTGCTCTTCCACACTTTCGGTGTCACGACGAACCCCGTCTTCTGCACCAAGATCGCATCGCGCCTGATCCGCACCTATACGGATCGGCATGGCCTCAAGGACAATCTCAAGGAGATGCTCGACGTCGATATTTCCAAGACGCAGCAATCTTCCGATTGGGCGGCCGAGACGCTGTCTCCGGCCCAGCTCGAATATGCCGCTTCCGATGTGCTTTATCTCCACGCGTTGCGCGACAAGCTGACGGCACGCTTGATCCGCGACGGCCGCTTCGACCATGCGACGGCCTGCTTCGCATTCCTGCCGACCCGCGCCAAGCTCGACCTGCTCGGCTGGGAAGAGGCCGATATCTTCGCCCATAGCTGAGTAAAGCAGCTGCGACACGCAGACAGACAAAGGCCGTGGACTGGCGTGTCCGAGGCGTTAGCGATTCGTTAACGCCTCTTTTCTAAAATTCCCCTTATATTTATGCATTTCGATGACGCCGGTACTGCGTCATGCGGATAGGAGGATCTGCTGGGATGCAAGGGGGCCGGATGAGCACGGTCCTTTTATAGAGCCTGCTTTCATCGTCACTTTACGAAAGGAGCATGCCATGTTGACTCCCGTTCGTGCAGCGTCCAATGCAAGCTTTTCGTCCCAAGGCCAGACTGCGGCAATCGTCGCCGGCGGCCTCGGTCGTTCTGTGATTGCTCCAGCGCCGGTCAACCCCGTCGAAGCCGCCGATCTGAATTCCGCTATTGCCGGCAAACTCAGTATCCTGCTCCTTGCCGCACGCGAGCGCATGATCGAAGCCCTTTTCGACGCCATCGATGCGGCCGGCCGCGCGATCTCGCTGGATCGCGGCGAGGACGAGAGCAATCTTGCCTTCGCCTCCCGGCTTGCCGATGCCATCCAGCGGCTGCCGGCCGCCAGGATCGACGAAGTCGAGCGCCAACTCACCGAGCAAGGCCACAGCCTGCCGCTTCGGATGATCGCCGCAGCGCTGAAGAATCCCGCGGGCCCGGAGGCGGCGCGCATCGTCGCCTATCTGGAAATCGTCCGCTACAAGGATCGCGATCTCGCCGCCCGCGCCGTCGTGCGCTCCTATGGCCAGAACGACGCTTCGCCGATGCGCGCCGAAGCCCGGCCGGAGATCCAGCTGCATGAGAATCATTCGCCTGCCGCCATGCGCCAGCCGGCAGACAAGCCGTCCGCGCCCGCCAGTGCGCTGAGCGAGACCGCGGCGCTGGCGACGGCTGAGGAAGCGGTGATCGCCGAGGCCGTGGACGCTGCCGATCCGGAAACGCCGCGGCGTGAAAACCGGGCTCAGTCCGCAGCGGCAAGCGCGGTCGCGTCGGAAGAATCCGAGCCGCAGGAGATCGACGCCGCGCCAGCCTTGCCGGTCGAAGCCGCAGCGGCTGAGGACGCGCGGGAAACGCCGGAGGCGCCTGCAATCCAGCCGCGCGCCATGCCGGAAAAAGGCGATCCCGTCATTCCCAGGAATTGGACGGGAATTGTCGCTTCGATGACCGAAGAGGTCTCCGAGATGATCGTCACCATCATCCGCGAGCAAGACGCCGAAACCGTGCCGGAGAATGGTCCCGTCGAAGCGGCCGTGGAGATCGATGCGATTCTCGATGATGCCGTCATCAGCGATGCCACCGAAACCTTGATCCGGCAGCCGGCGGAACCCGCAGCGCCCGATGCGCGCGCCGCCGCAGCGCCGCGCGCCTCGCCGGTGGAAACGGAGATTGTGGCTGCCCGCCAGCCGAAAGAGATTGCCGCGCCGCCAATGATGCCGCTTCCCGAGACGGCCGAGGCTGCCTATCTACCGCTCGCGGCAAGGATGCCGGAGGGATTTGCCTATACGCAGCTGCCCTATCAGTTTGCCAAGGATGTCCCGCCGAACGAGAAGGCCGGTGAAGCCAGCCACCAAAATCCGCATCATCACGACGAGGCGCCGCCAGACCAACAGCAAGAGAATCTGCAGCAGGAAAATCAGCAGCAGGCGCAGTCCGGCGCCGGGGATGTGGCGGCCGATGCCGAAGCAGCCAGTGCGGGGCCTCAGCGCAGGACGCCGAGGATGATTGATGCCGAGCCGACGCCTTATCAGTCCGGCGCGGCCGCCGACCCTGTTTACGCGCTCTATCAGCGCATGGTCGGCTGGGAGTAACATCTTTACCGCCTGAAAATGAAGAACCCGCCGGATCGCTCCGGCGGGTTCTTCAATTCAAAGGCGGATGCGAGGCTTATTCGCCGCCGCGGTTCTTGAGCGCTGCGCCCAGAATGTCGCCGAGTGAAGCGCCGCTGTCGGACGAACCGAACTGAGCAACGGCTTCCTTCTCTTCCGCAATCTCCAGAGCCTTGATGGACAGCATGATCTTGCGGTCCTTCTTGGAGAAGTTGGTGACGCGGGCATCGAAGACCTGGCCGACCGAGAAGCGCTCGGGGCGCTGTTCGTCGCGGTCGCGGGCGAGGTCGGCGCGACGGATGAACGAAGTGATGTCCTCGTGGTTAACGAGCTTCACTTCGACGCCGCCGTCGTTGACCGCGATGACTTCGCAGGAAACGACTGCATTCTTGCGCAGGTCGCCCGATGCAGCGGCGTCGCCGACCGCATCCTTGCCGAGCTGCTTGATGCCGAGCGAGATGCGTTCCTTCTCGACATCGACGTCGAGAACGACGGCCTTGACGACGTCACCCTTGTTGAACTCCTCGATGACCTGTTCGCCCGGACGGTTCCAGTCGAGGTCGGAGAGGTGCACCATGCCGTCGACGTCGCCGTCGAGACCGATGAACAGGCCGAATTCGGTCTTGTTCTTGACTTCGCCTTCGACTTCAGTGCCGGCCGGATGGCTGCGGGCGAATGCTGCCCACGGATTTTCCAGCGTCTGCTTGAGGCCGAGCGAAATACGGCGCTTGGACGGGTCGACTTCGAGAACGACGACTTCGACTTCCTGGCTCGTGGACAGGATCTTGCCGGGGTGAACGTTCTTCTTGGTCCAGGACATTTCCGAGATATGGATCAGGCCTTCGATGCCCGGCTCCAGCTCGACGAATGCACCGTAGTCGGTGATATTCGTGACGGTACCGGAAATCTTCTTGCCTTCCGGATACTTGGCCTGGATGCCATCCCACGGATCGCTCTCGAGCTGCTTCATGCCGAGCGAGATGCGGTGGGTTTCCTGGTTGATGCGGATGATCTGAACCTTGACCTGCTGGCCGATGTTCAGGATTTCCGACGGATGGTTGACGCGGCGCCATGCCATGTCGGTGACGTGCAGCAGGCCGTCGATACCGCCGAGGTCGACGAACGCACCGTAATCGGTGATGTTCTTGACGACACCGTCGACAACCTGGCCTTCTTCGAGGTTCTGAACGATTTCAGAACGCTGCTCGGCACGGGATTCTTCCAGAACCGTACGGCGCGAAACCACGATGTTGCCGCGGCGCTTGTCCATCTTGAGGATTTCGAAGGGCTGCGGGTTGTGCATCAGCGGAGTAACGTCGCGGATCGGGCGGATATCGACTTGCGAACGTGGCAGGAAGGCGATCGCACCGTCGAGATCGACGGTGAAGCCGCCCTTGACCTGGTTGAAGATCACGCCTTCGACGCGCTCGCCGGCTTCGAACTTGGCTTCGAGCTTGACCCAGCTCTCTTCGCGGCGAGCCTTCTCGCGCGACAGAACGGCTTCGCCGAGCGCGTTTTCGATACGCTCGACGTAAACTTCGACTTCATCGCCAACCTTGAGCTGGCCATCCTTGGCGCGGGCGCCGAATTCCTTGAGCGCGATGCGGCCTTCGACCTTCAGGCCGACGTCGACAACGGCGACATCCTTTTCGATGCCCGTGACGATACCCTTGGTGACATAGCCTTCGGCCAGATCGTTCTTGGCAAAGGACTCTTCGAGAAGGGCCGCGAAATCCTCGCGAGAGGGAGTAGCTACTGACATAAAATCTCCTGCGTGTCCTGGATAGGAAGCGGACACGTATGCGCCGGTTGGTTTGCGTTGAACGGGCCTGAACCCAGTCCGCCCTCTTTCACGAAGGCAATCCGGCGCTTGGACGGAATTTCAGGCTGCTGTATGAAAAGCGATCCATGCGTCTGAGCATGCAAAATCGCTTCAATTTAGGCATTTCGGCTCAAGACCGCATCGATGATCGATTGTGCGGCTTGAAACGCGGCCTCTATACTCATTTCCGACGTATCAAGCAAGTGCGCATCGACTGCTGGTTTCAAAGGGCTGTCGGCCCGTCCCATGTCGCGTTCGTCGCGCCGCTTGACGTCTTCGAAAATCGCATCGAAATCCGCCGTCGCACCTCGGCCGATGATCTCGTCGTAACGGCGTCTTGCCCGCACCTCCGCCGTCGCCGTCACATAGAGCTTCACCGGTGCATCAGGGCAGACGACCGTGCCGATATCGCGCCCGTCGAGCACCGTTCCCGGTGCTTTCGTCGCAAACCGGCGCTGCGCCTCGACCAGCGCCCGTCGCACCGCCGGCATGACGGCGATTGTCGAAGCGGCTTCGCCGATCTCATGTTCGGAAAGTATATCGCGATCCAGCCCGGCGAGTTCAACCTCCCGTGCGATCTTTTCCGCCACCGCCTCGTCGTTAAGGGGCAGGCCGGCGTCGAGCAGCGCCTTGGCCGTGGCGCGATAGGTCAGGCCGGTGTCGAGATGGTGGAAGCCGTATTGCTCGGCGATGCGGCGCGAAAGCGTGCCCTTGCCGGCCGCTGCCGGGCCATCGACGGCGATGGTGAAAGTCTTGCTGTTCATGTGTCGATCCTGGGGCACCTGGCTGAAAGGCGGCGGCGCAACGCCTTCAACACGTAATGCTTTGTAAAGTCGCAGCATTTTCTGCGCAAGCCCGATCCTTCCGGCGACGATCTTCGCCCGCCTCTGCTGCTGCGGCGGCTCGTTACCATAAACCCACCGGCCGGTCATCCGCCGGCGCCGGAAATAGCTTGCGCTCCGAACATAAAGTTTGGCTTTGACATGGGAAGCCACAGCGATTAAGGGGACCGGCTTATAAATTCCGATGGAACGCCGGCTTGAACGGCATTTGCCGAATCTCGGATTCGGCCATTCTCACGAGGCTTATAGTGGCGAAAGCGGAACTTGGAACCAAGCGTACCGATCCGGAAACCGGCAAGAAGTTTTATGATCTGAACCGGGATCCGATCGTTTCTCCTTATACCGGCAAGTCCTACCCCCTGTCCTTCTTCGAGGAAACGTCGGCGATATCAGATGTTGCCGAAGAAGACGAGGTTGCGGAAGTCGATACCGAAAACACCGAAGTCGAACTGGTTTCGCTTGAGGATGCCGATGACGCCGCCTCCGGCGACGACATCCCGGATATGGGCGACGACGATGTCGAAATCGAAGGCGATGACGACGACGACACCTTCCTCACACCCGACGAAGACGATGACGACGACGACATGAGCGACATCATCGGCGTGACCGGCGACGAAGACGAAGTCTGACGGCTGCATTTCGGCCCGGCGAGGAAAAAATTCTCCGGGCCGGATTTTTTAGGCTTGCTATCTCCGAAAACCGGAAGTAATAAGCCGCCACTCCGCAGGGCACGCCCTGCGAAGCATCCCAGGACCGGCCCTCAGCCGGACCACCTTGATGGGGCTATAGCTCAGCTGGGAGAGCGCTTGCATGGCATGCAAGAGGTCAGCGGTTCGATCCCGCTTAGCTCCACCACGCTTCGCCCTTACGGGCTTCGCGTGGCGCAGCCGCGGGAAACCGTTAGGCCGAAGCAGTGCCCGGCATAGCCCGAAGGGCGACGACGGGCTGAAACGCTGATGTGGTATGTCTATATTCTTCGCAGCGTCGATTTTCCCGATCAGGAATATACCGGGTCTACCGCAGATTTGAAGCAACGGCTTTCCACGCACAATGCTGGAAAATCCACTCACACTGCCAAATTTGCACCATGAAATTTGCTCTGGTATTGCGCCTTTCCTGACAAGCACAAGGCGCTTGAATTCGAAACATATCTGAAATCGCATTCCGGCAGAGCTTTTGCCGGCAAGAGACTGGTCCAGCCGAACCTGGCTTCAATTCGCCTCGCCAACCGGAAGACCGATCCCGAATAAGCGCCGGTGCACGCGAAGCCGGCGCCGGCATTCGGCGCACATCACCTCAATTCTTCGCTGCTTCGCCATCCTGCACCGGCAAACCGGCAGCCTCAATTCCCGCAAGGAACCGCTTCTGATCCTCGGTTCGCGCCAGCCGGCTGACGACCTCGCGTCTTATGTTCGGGATCAGTGCAGGCGATTCGCGCCGGATCCATTCGACCTGTTCCTGCGCCTCCTGCTGTTTTCCAAGCGCGCCAAGAATGGAGAGCAATACAAGGCGGTGCATCGGATTGTAATTGAGGTCCGACATGCGCGACCAGAGCTCCGCAGCCTGCGTGTCGCCGCGCATGAAGGCGCAGAGCGCCATCCCGACTTCGTAATATCCGCGTGGGCCGGCATTCTTGCCGACGGCCTCCGAAATCAGCATGCAGCCTTTATCCCATTCTCCCGACATCGACAGGCGCAGGCCGTATTCGCCGGCAACCTCGGTATCGTTCGGATTGCTGGCATAGGCGGCGGCGCCGGCGCTGAGAGCTGCAGCCGCATCATTGCCGAAAAAGCTGGCAAGCATCAGCGCCTGAAGGGCGCGCGCATTCTTCGGGTCGAGCTGCACCGCATGCTCGGCAAGTTCCTTGGCGATGCCGAGCGTTGCGGCCGTCGATTGCCTGTGAAGCTGGTATGAAAAGCGGAACTCGTCGAGATGCATCAACGAAAGAAGGGCGACGATGTTGGAATCGGCTGGCGTTTCCTTCACGGCCTGTTGCAGGCAGGATTTCGCCGCCTCATGCGCCTGCACGGTCATTTCGCTGCGGTAGCTGTAGTAGGACAGAACGCAGGAAAAAGCGTCCGCATTGCCGGCGATGGCGGCGGTGTCGGTCTGGAATATGACGCCGAACGGACGCGCGACCGCCGCAGCGATATCTCCGGCAAGGCTCGCCTGCGTTTTCGGGATGCCCTGCACCTTCATATCGGCATCGTAATTGTTTGCCCAAATGACCGCTGCATCCGCCCGCCGCACCAGCCTCGCTGTCGAACGCAGCCTGTTGCCTTCAAGCCTCACGCTTCCCTGCAGGGCGTAGAGCGGCTCGGACGAAGCTTTGCCGATATTATTATTCCGCGGTATGGCGGTGACGACGACGATGTCGTTGAAGCGGACCAGTTTCTCGATGACGTCGTCGGTCATGCCACGCGAAACATCGGCGGCGGGGCTGTCGTCGGAGGCACTTTCAAAACGCTCGACGATAATGGTGGGGCGATTGTCGGTTCTCGTTGTCGTCTCGCGCGCCGTATTCGGCGATCCCAACTGTTGAAGTAGCGCCGCTGCCGAGGCAAGGATGAGCATGGCACCGGCTGCCAGGAGCCAATAGAGGGACCATCGGCGCCGGTCCGGTTGCTCCAGGCCGTCCGTATCCGCAGCCGTAGTGATCTTCTCATTATCATCGCCCGGCAAGCCAGGCCGATCGGGCTGTTCGGGCGGCACCGTATCCGCGGGACCAGCACTCCGGATGACGTCGAAGACCGGCGCGTAGCCACCCTTGGGGATGGTGATGATGATTCGGTCGGCGGCGCCGGCGGTCAGGTAATAATGCTCCAGTTCCCGTCGCAGCCGGCCGGCTTCGATACGAACGCATGGATCCTGTTGTGCATCGAAATTCGCGTCTCTGCCAAACACTGCCTGCGCGATGGTAAAGGCTTTCAGATAGTCGCGACGGCCTGCGAGCGTTTCCGTGACCACGAATTCAAGAAATCGCCTCGCCCGTTCGGGCAGGCGGAACTCGCGGCTGGACAGAATGCGCTCGAGTTGCTGCTGCACCTCCTCCTGCGAGGCGGCGACCCTGTTTATGCCTGCACTCGTCATCGGTTCCCCCAGACTCCGATTGCGAACAACTTGCAGAACTCTGTCTTAAACAATAGTCCCGGCCGGTCGTAACGGCAATGCCGACCGCCGAATAACATGACCATGCTACATGAGCCCCGTGAATAGCTACATGATGGGCGTAAACCAAAACTTGCGAAATGCGAGCGTAGGATACCGTATTCTACCGGCCCCGACATGTATCTTACTGCCTTAGTCTCCAAGCGCGCTCTATCATCGGCGCGTATTCTGGAGGAGGCTGCGATGACATCACCTGAAACCGCTACACCCCACCCCATGACAAGCGCGGAGGATCTGCGCAAACGTGCTCTGGAGCTTCAGCTTGTCGAGATGGAGCGCAGCGAAAAGATCAAGGCGCGGGAAGCAAAGAAGCATGCGGAATTCGTCGAGGATTTTTTCCGCAAGCAGATTGGTGAAGCGGAACGCGCCGTCATCAAGCGGCTGGTCATGAAAGCGGCCGCAGACGGCAAATACGAGGCGCTGATCTACAGCTTTCCGTCGACGTTCTGCACGGACAGCGGCCGGGCCATCAACAACAATCTGCCCGGATGGCAGAAGACGCTGCAGGGAAAGGCGAAGGAGATTCTCGAGCTTTTCGAACAGGTCGCCAAGCCGCAGGGGTATGGGCTGAAGGCCATGATCATCAATTTCCCGGACGGCATGCCCGGCGATGTCGGCTTCTTCCTCACCTGGGAGCCGCCTGTAGACTGACCGGCGGGAAAAGCGAGAGCAGTTCCAACAAAAGCGCCTTCACACTTTTCGGCATCATGCTCTAGCCTTTTGCGTCGGGAATTACGTGAGAACAAAGAGGCGGGCATTTCCGAGCTTCGGAGAAAGACGGAAATCCTCCGGGAGAAATCAACGTGAAAGCGACCGAGATCGAGCGCAAATTTCTCGTGCGTAACGATAGCTGGCGCGCGCGCGCCGGTGTTTCGCATGTGCTGCAGCAGGGTTATTTGTCCCGCGGCGATAACCCGGTGCGTGTCCGTTTGATTGACGGTCGTTCCGCTTTGCTGACGATCAAATTCCATACGATGGGGCTTGCGAAAGACGAATATGAGTATGAGATTCCCGTCGAAGAGGCGCGAGACCTGCTTCGTCATGCGACTGGCCACGTCATTGAAAAGACCCGCTACCGGGTGCTTCACGAGGGCAGACACTGGGAAGTGGACGTCTTCGCCGGAGCCTATGAGGGATTGACGCTCGCCGAGATCGAAATGGCGAGCGAAGATGATCTGCCGGCGCTGCCGCAATGGCTCGGGCGGGAAGTCACGGGCAACAAACGCTATTCCAATCGCGCCATGGCCGCTGCCTCGTTCAAGCCGCCTCTGAATGCATCGGGGCGGATGGGGGCGGCAGCGTCGCCCCTCTGAAAAAGGGTGCAGGGCGCTGCCGGAACCTATTCGCTGACAATGGTCCAGTTGGCATCCGGATTGAATTCCTTGATCGCGGCGGCGCGCTGTTCCGTCTCAGGGCCGAGATCGCGCTGATAGATGGCGCTCCTCCCGTTGACGATAAATGTCTGCACGCCGGTCACCCGATATTTGACCGGCCAGGCGATGAGTGCGAAGCCGCCGGTCATATATCCATTGATGACGTAGCTTTGTTTGCCGCCCAGCACGTTGTCGCCCTGAGCGGTCAGGATGCGATAGCGGTATCCGAAATAACCCTCGCCGCGTTTGGCGGCGCCGAAGGCAGCCGTTTGCACTAGCGCGCTGGCCGGGCTTTCTTCCGGGTAGACGTTCGGATCCCAGTAGAGACCGTCAAGCTTGCCCGGACTGCTGATCAGTTTTTTGGCAAACTCGTAAATGCCGTCGCCGTCGCGGTCGTCGGATGCATATTGATACTGCGCCGCCACATATTCATGCATCGTGTCGATCGTCGCCAGTTCGTTCTCGCCGATGCGCCGGTTGACGATCTCCTCGAAGCCGCGTTGCGTGTCGAAGGACCATTTCCCATCCTTGTCCTGCGTCAACGGGAATGGCAGCGGCCAGAGCCGATCGCCGATCACAACGATTTTCGCAGCATCGGCGTCTTTCAGGATCATCTGCCGTTCGGCGCCTTCCCGGATCAATCCATAAGCGATCATCGCCTCATTGCTCGCGCGCAGCCTGTCTGCGTCCAGGCCGAGAAGATTCGCAAGATCGCCGATATTGTTGGCGGCAAGCACCGCTTTCAGCCGATCGAGGGCAAGAGTTGGACTGTCGAATTTCGGTGAGGATGTTGCCGCCTTGTATTCGGCGAGATCCGTCTGCCCTTGCGAAAGCGCCGGCGTCGTCGGCATCGTGACAAGCGCTGTCGCAAGCATGAGCGGGATTACGATCGATTGACGTCTCATGATGGAACTCCATGGGCTCGTAAGGGGTGTCATCGCCGTCCTCTGCCGCCACCACCGCCGCCGCGGCCGCCGCCGCCGCGAGACGGCATCGGGCGCGAGTGCTGAGCGGGACGGGCTGCCGGGCGGTGAGCGCCCATGCTTTGTGAGCCTCGTTTCGAGGCGACGGACTGCTGGCGGCCGGACTGGACATTGCCGAGTGCGCTCGACTGGCGTCCGCGATTGTCGGGTCTCGCAGCCATTTGCGGCTTGTTGGGTTTCTTGACGGATTTCTGCGCGGGTTTCGCCGAAGGGCGATTGGCCGATTGTTTCGGACGGTTCTCCGGCCGCGACGCGTTCTGCCGATTGGCCGCCGTCGGCCTGTCGGCCTGCGGTTTGGCCTTCAGCCCTTGCGCCGTGCTTTTCCGGATATCGTCCGCGCGCGCCGCCGTCGTCCGATTGCCCGGCCTTTGGCTTGCCTGCCTGTCCGCGGCCTTGTTGCGCAATTGGTTTCGATTGTCGCCCTGCAGCCCCGATTGGATCGCCGACCGGTCCAGCTTGCCGAGCTGATCCTTGCCGATGCTCAGCTTGCTACGGTCGACATTCGCCCAGTCGACGTCATTCAACTTCATTTTGCCGTTGAAGTTGCGATTGTTCAGGCAATTGTTGCAATCGATGTCGATATCGCCGTCCCAGCGGCCGCCCCAGACGCCCCAGTCGTCCCAATTGACGACGGCGGCCCAGGCAAGCCCGGTGACCGCGCCGGCAAAGAATGCGGCGCCCGGATAGTAATAACTGTCGTAATAATCCGGATAATAGGAGATCGGCTCCGCGGCATAGTCCGGCTCATAGAGCATTTCCGGCGGATATTGCGGGATATAGATCTTCTCGGGATCGGTCGGCCGGATAATGATGTTGTCGTTTTCGGTGACAACCGTCACCTTGTCATCCGTTTTGATGATGTTCTTTGCCACTGCCTCGTCGCGAAGCTGCTGGATGGCGATGAGCACGTCCTTCTGCTGATTGGCGAGCGCATCGGCGAGCGATTGCGTCCAATCGAGATCCTCGCTCATCATCTTGACGATGTCGGGATAGTTGAGCAGCGAAACGACGCTGCCGTCCCACTCGCTTTTGGGCTTGAGGTCGGCACTTTTCTTTTTCGCGTCCAGAAAGCGCTGCGCCTCGATGATCTCAAGGGGAAAGAGCGAGGCGGCCGAAATCGCCGCCACCAGTTCGTCGGGATAGAGCGCGATCCGCGCGACGAGCACTTCAAGCTCTTCTTCGGAGAGAAGGGCAGGCGCGGCCTGCTCCGCGGCTGCCGGGGCTGGCGCGACAGCCGGCGCGGGAGCCTGTGCTCGCACGGGGAAGGCCGGCTGCAGCGCAATGATCGCCAGCGCCGACAATCCACCAAGCAGTTTGCGGGAAATTGCTTTCATCGCACATGGACCTCCCTTGAATCAGTTGAATGACGAATGCGTTCACGGAGATTTGGGGCCGGTGACGGGGGACCGCCTGAGCATCACAATTTTCGATTGCGAAATCGCCTCCCGCATCTCCTTCAACAGGGCATCGACCAAGCCCGCATATTCCAGCCGCCGCGCCTCTCTCAACGTGTCGGGCAGCTGTTCGACATTCGCCAAAGCCTGCGCCGCGGCAGCGAGATCCTCGCACATGCTACGAAAGGCCTCGTTGACGTAGAATAATCGCTGCACCAGCCTCGCCTGGTCGGGGAAATAAGCCTCTGCCGTTTCAAGGGCGGACGAATATGTCGAACCACTTTCTCCCGACGCCATCTCCCGCCCCCGCCGCAGAACTGCGCTCAGCAGATGTGAAAACTATATATCAGCCGCGCTGTCTGCAGACGTAAAATACGCGATCCTACGTTGTCCGGCTCGCGAACGGCGCTTCGCACCCGGCACATGAGACGTGAGATCGGATGCGCTTGCCGAGCCGGCGTTTTTCCCTGTGCCACAGGCGATCTCGTCAGGCGGATCGTCTGCGAAGGTCTCGATAGAGATTACGCGATGCTACGGGCCTTTGTGCCGAAACGGGCCTACTATTCCGTCTTCGCTTGCGATCAGCGGCTCGGGTTTGGACCCAAGCCGGAAGGGAGGGGTCGTGTTTCTCGACTATTTTGCCTTGGGCGTCTTGGTCTTCGTGGTGGTCACGCTTTTCTATGCCGTGATTGCCATTCACGACATTCCGCATCTGATGGCCAAGGCGCGAAACCATCCCCATCAGGATGCCATCCATGTTGCGGGATGGGTCAGCCTCTTCACGCTTCATGCCATCTGGCCGTTCCTGTTCATCTGGGCGACGCTTTACCGCGAAGACCGCGGCTGGGGCATCCGGCAGGACGGAAAGCTGTCGGCGGAGGTGGAAGCGAATGCGGAAATTGCGCGTCTGCACGCCCGGATCGCCGAGCTCGAGGCACAAACGCCGCAGCCGGAGAAGGAGACCGCCTGATGGATCTGCTCCTGATATTGACCTATGCCGCGATCTGCTGGACGATCTTCAAGATATTCCGGATCCCCGTGAACCAATGGACGCTCGCGACGGCCGTCCTCGGCGGGATATTCCTTATCTCCGCCCTCCTGCTGCTGATGAGCTACAATCATCCCTATTCGAGCGACGGGCGCATCTATTTCACTTCCGCCCCCGTCATTCCCGTCGTCGGAGGCCAGGTCGTCGAGGTGCCGGTGACGCCGAATGCGCCCTTGAAGAAAGGCGACATCCTCTTTCGCATCGATCCTCGGCCGTACCAGTTTTCGGTCGATCAGAAGAAGGCCGCGCTCGCCGAAGCCGAGCAGTCCGTCCTGCAGTTGAAAGCGGCGATGGACGCTGCCGATGCGGCTGTCGTCGGCGCCGAAGCCTCCAGGGATAGGTCCTTGCAGGCTTTCGAAAAATTCCAGCAGTCGAACGAGAATGCGAAGTCGAGCGGCAGGGGTGCGGTCTTTTCCGAACTCGAGGTCGAAAACCGGCGCGGCATCTACCTGACGTCGGAGGCCACGGTCGATACGGCCCGCGCGCAGGCGACGCAGGCAAAGCTCGCCTACGAGTCCGAGATCAACGGAACGAACCCGACGGTTGCACGGCTGCAGGCCGAGTTGAACAACGCTGAGTACGAGCTGGACCAGACGGTCGTGCGGGCGCCGACCGACGGCTATGTCACCCAGGTCTTCCTCCGTCCCGGAATGATGGCCAATCCTCTGCCGCTGCGGCCGGTGATGGTCTTCATCGACAGCCAGGACCGCATGCTGGCGGCAGCCTTCATCCAGAATTCGCTGCAGCGCGTCCGCGTCGGCGACGAGGCGGAGGTCTCCTTCAAGGCGGTGCCCGGCAAGATATTCAAGGCGCGGGTGGGAGAGGTGATCGATGTCATGGCCCAGGGCCAGCTGCAGCCGAGCGGCGCGCTGATCGACCCGCAATCGCCCGAGCGCGTCTCGCCCGGACAGACGCTGGCGCGGATCGAGCTGCTCGAAAGCACCAAGGACTATCAACTGCCGGGCGGCGTGGTCGCTGATGTCGCGGTCTATACCCATCATTGGCACCACGTCGCCGTTCTGCGCAAGGTGCTGCTGCGCATGAGCAGCTGGATGAATTACGTGTTCCTCGAACACTGACGCATGTCGGCGGCAAAGGATGAAGGAGCCAGCGGTGATAGGAAGTCTTCCGATGTTGCGGGGATTGGCCGGCTTCAACAGAGACTGGCTTCGCAGTGATATTCCGGCCGGGCTGTCGATCGCCGCGGTCGGCTTGCCGAGCGCCATCGCCTATCCCGCCATCGCCGGCCTGCCGCCGGAGACGGGCATCTATGCCAGCATCGTGGCGCCGATCGCCTATGCGATCTTTGGCCCTTCCCGGATTTTGGTCGTCGGGCCCGATGCGGCGACCATGACCGTGCTGGCCGCCGCCATGGGCGCCATAATCGCCGCCGAACCTGGCACCGCAGGTGTCGACAGGATCGCCATCGCCTCGGCTCTTGCGCTTGGCGTCGGCGTCTTCTGCATCGCGGCGAAATTGCTGCGGCTCGGCGTGCTCGCAAGCTTTCTCTCCCGTCCCATTCTGGTGGGATTCTTCGCCGGCGTCTCGCTCTCCATCCTTGTCGGGCAGATCGGCCGCTTCACAGGGGTGAAGATCGAGTCCGACGGGCTGATCCCGCCGCTCGTCGAAATGCTCGCCAAGAGCAGCCTGATCCACTGGCCGTCGCTCCTCCTCGGCCTCGCCATGTTCGCCTTGTTGTGGATCGTCCGGGCCTTCCGGTTCAAGGTGCCGGGCCCCGTTCTGGTGGTCGTCCTCTCGGTGGTCCTTTCGGCGATTTTCGATTTCCAAGGCCGCGGCATCGCAGTTGTCGGCGATATCCCGAGCGGACTGCCGAGCCTGTCGCTGCCTGCACTGTATCAGATGCCTCTCGACAAGATCGTGCTCGGTTCGGCCGCGATCTTTCTGGTCAGCTTCGGCGCCGGCATTGTCGCGGCAAGGAGCTTCGGGTCGCGAACCGGAGAGGAGGTCGACGCCAATCAGGAATTGATCGGACTTGGCGCCGCCAATCTGGCGCCCGGCCTGTTCGGCTCGTTTCCGGTCAGCGTCTCGGATTCGCGAACCGCGATAAACCTGTCGACTGGCGGCGTCTCTCAGCTCGCAGGACTGGTCTCGGCCGCGACCCTCATTGCCGCGCTCGTCTTCCTTCATAGCGCGCTGCGGATCCTTCCCATTCCTGCTCTCGCCGCAATTCTCGCCACGGCGGCAATCAGCCTCATCGATATTCACGAACTGAAAAAGATCTGGCGCATCAGCCGCATGGAATTCATCTTTGCGCTGATCGCCATGTGGGGCGCCATCAGCTTCGGTGTCCTCAACGGCGTCATCGTCGCCGTTGCGGCGACGCTCGTCTATCTGCTGCGTCAGACGATGTTTCCCCGCGACGGCCTGCTTGGCCGCATCGAGGGACGGCACGGCTTTTTCGATCTTGCGCGCTTTCCCGAAGCTCGCCCCGTCGAGGGCGCGGCCGTCTTCGCCATCCAGGGCAGCATTCTGTTTTACAATGCCGATTATGTCCGCATGCGGCTGACCTCGGTCGCAAAGGCACTTCCTGCCGAAACCAGATGCCTCGTGCTCGATGCCAGCGCCGTCACCCATGTCGACAGCACCGGCGCAACTGCGCTCGACGCCGTGGCCGAGATCCTCGCAAAACGCAATATCGTCTTTGCGATAACGGATCTCAGTGAAGAAAGCCGTGGCATCCTCGACCGCGCAGGCGTCATCAAGACGATCGGCGCCCACAATCTTTTCAACGGTCGAGACGAAGCGCTGAGAGCGCTGATCGGCAGTGTTGACGAGACCGGCGCTGCTGCCTCGGCAGGCAGACTATCATAACCGCAAGGGAGGGAGAAAAATGGACGAGAATTACGAGCCCGCGCAGACGGATGGAGGGGCTGGCCGCGTCGTAAAAGACAATAAGAAGAAAAAGAAATCATGGGATTACGACAAGGAAATCGAACGGCTGCAGGTGGAGTTGGCGCATTTGCAAGCCTGGATCAAGAAAGCCGGCTCGAGGGTGGTCATCATCTTCGAGGGACGGGATGCCGCCGGCAAAGGCGGCATGATCAAGCGCATAACGGAAAGAGTCAGTCCACGGGTCTTTCGCGTCGTGGCGCTGCCGGCACCGACCGACCGGGAAAAATCCCAGATCTACATGCAGCGCTATATCGCCCATCTGCCGGCAGCCGGAGAGATCGTCATATTCGACCGCAGCTGGTACAACCGCGCCGGCGTTGATCGCGTCATGGGATTCTGCAGCGAAAAGAAAGCGCAGCGCTTTCTTGAGCTGGCGCCCCGTTTCGAGGCTGCAATCGTCGAAAGCGGCGTCATTCTGCTCAAATACTTCCTGACGGTCAGCGAGGAAGAGCAGGAACGTCGCTTCAGGCGCCGGATCGACGATCCGCGGCGACAGTGGAAGCTCAGCCCCATGGACGTCGAATCCTATCAGCGCTGGTGGGACTACACACGCGCCTATGACGAAATGCTGCGGATGACCGACAGCAACCATGCTCCGTGGTGGGTGGTGCCGTCGGATGACAAGAAGCGCGCCCGGGTCAACTGCATCTCGCACATTCTGCAATCCATTCCCTATGAACGGGTGAAGTTTGAAGCGCCCGATCTCGGCAAACGTCAGAAGCGGCCGGCGGATTTCCTGGAGGACCGTAGCGTCCGCCACGTTGTGCCGGATGCGAGGTCGTAAGACGGTCTTAGCCGGAGCATGGCGGACGGGATGCAGCGATGGAGAACACAGGCGAGACGGCGGCGCAGGGAGCCGGGTCAGGACAGAGTTCGGTAGAGGGGAGAATAAGCGACCTCGTCCGGTTGGGCATCATCGGGCTTTTCGCCTATTGGACGATCGTTCTCATCGCTCCCTTTGCGCTGATCGTCATCTGGTCGGCCATCCTGGCGGTTGCGCTTTACCCGATATTCCAGGCGCTCTGCAGGGTGCTCGGAAACAGACCCGTCATCGCGGCCATTGTCATCGTCGTCTTTTGCCTCGTGCTGATCATTGCGCCGCTGGCCCTCGTTGCGGTCAATTTTGCCGACACGGCGCAGGCTTTGATCGGCACGTTACGGGCGGGGAATTTCACGCTCCCCTCGGCGCCGGCCGCCATTCGGGAGTGGCCTGTCGTCGGCGAGCGGATCCACGACGCCTGGAATCAGATCGCAAGCGATCTGGCCGCCACCATCATCAAGCTTCAGGCGCCCATTCGTGAAGTGACGGCCGTTATCGTTGCAAAGCTTGCCTCGATCGGCGGCGGTGTGTTGAGCTTTGTCGTTTCGATCATGCTTTCGGGTGTATTTCTCACACGTTCGGCTCGCCTGGCCGCGGCCGTGCAGGTGCTGGCAAACCGGGTCGCTGGCGAAAAGGGTGTCGGCTTTGCCAGGCTGGCGGGAGCCACGGTGCGAAACGTATCGCGGGGGGTTATCGGCGTTGCCTTCCTGCAGACACTGCTCTGCGGACTATGCTTTGCTTTCTTTGGCGTCCCGGCGCGCGGGGCGCTGACCTTCGTGATCTTCATGTTTTGCCTGATGCAACTGGGGCCCGGCCTCGTGCTCCTTCCCGTCGTCATCTGGTCGTGGTTCTCGTGGTCGCCCGCCGCTGCCTTTGCCTTTACCGCCATTGCCGTGCCCATCACGCTCATCGACAACATATTGAAGCCCCTGCTGATGGCGCGGGGCCTTTCGACCCCGATGCCAGTCATCCTGATCGGCGTCATCGGCGGCACACTTTCCCATGGGCTGCTGGGCTTATTTCTGGGGCCGGTCGTGCTCAGCGTCTTCTACGAGCTGCTGAGAGCCTGGGCCTGGCCTTCGGTCGCGACCGGCTCGGACAATAACCTCGCCACGCTCGATGCCCTGCCTGAACGGATGGAACACAGGCAATGACAGCTCTCCCGACGTCGCCGAAATTCTCCCGCTTCTCGCCATGGTCAGGCCAGCCCGGCGGGGTTCACCGGTCCTTGCAGTAGACGACAACCTCCTGCTCGATTTCGCGGCAGAGTTGTTCATACTCACTGATCAGCACCTCTTCCCTCGGGCTCCTATTTCGGAACCGCTCCAGCGCATCGACGGCAAGATCATAGGATTCGAACATTTCCGCGAGCGCCTCGCTGGTGATGCTCGCCAGCAGATGCCGAATATCGGGAAGTCGCAACATCAATTTTCTGCGGCCGCGTTCTTGGCTCATGGATTAGCTCCGCATTCAAGGCGCCCCTGCAATGGATACGAAGTCACCAAGCCATCGGATCGTTCCCGGGAATCACGAATAAATGTGCGGATTTGGAATCCGGCCACCCGAAACCCACAATCCGACGGGCCTAATAGCTAGCTGCTGCCGTCTCGGTCCGTTGCGTTCAGGGCCTTTACGGTGATGGCTGCAATGACGCCGGTCAGCACGATCCCTGCAAAACCGATGAGCAAGGCGAGTATTCGTGCCGAAACATGTTTGGGCGTGAAGTCGCCGTAACCGATGGTCAGGCCCGTCACGAAGGTAAAATAAAGCGCTTCATCGATCCGCCAGTCCTCGATGCGCCAAATCGCAAGGCCGGATGCCACCATGATCGACACGATGCCGGAAAGGATCGGCCAGATGACGCGGAGCTGCCTTGCGAGAGCGATGAAGAACAGCCGCCGCATTTTTTGCGTTTGCGGTTCGCCGCCTGAGGGCTCCGCTTTCGGAACGCCGGATGTCATCGCACTGCCGGAGGCAGGACGTACAGCGTTATCGCAAAAATCATATAGACCATCAGCACCAGGACACCGACAAACCATGCCGATCGTCCGCTGTTGGTTACAAACATCGCAGTCACTGTCGCAAGGAACATCATCGTCACGGCGCCCGGCCAGAATTGCAGATCCATCGGTGACGGGCCGATCACGTAACTCATCAGGACCAGGACCGGAGCGACGAACAAGGCGATCTGGGACGCGCTCCCGAGCGCGATGCCGACGCTCAGATCGAGTCGGTTCTTGCGCGCCCCGGAAAAGGCCGAGGCCATTTCGGCCGCGCCGCCGACCAGTGCGACGACGATGAAACCGACAAAGGCCGGCGTCATTCCGAAGGCTTCGGCCGCTTCCTGCACGGATTCGACGAAAATCTCGCTCACCAGCGCCACCAGGACGGTGACGCCCGCAAGGGTACTGAGAGCAAGGCTGATCGGCCACGGCTCTTCGCCGGTCTCGGCATGTTCCGCCGAAGAGAAAAACTCCCGATGAGTCCGAAGCGTGAAAAACAGCCCCAGCCCATATCCGATGATCAGAAGGGCAGCCAGGCTGAGGCTGAGTGTTTGGGTGACTGGTGCGACGGATGCCGCGTCCAATTCGCCAAGCGCCGATGGCATCAGAAGGGCGATCGTGGCCAGGAAAAGCAGGCCGGCCTGAAGACGGGCGCTCGCCCGGTTGAATTCCTGAATGTGGTATTTCAACCCGCCAAGCAGAAACGAAGCGCCCAGCATGAACAGCGTGTTGGTGACGATCGCTCCGGCGATGGATGCCTTAACCAGCGTATATTGGCCGGCCTGCAAGGCGGCCAGCGCGATGACCAGTTCGGTCAGATTGCCGAGGGTCGCATTCAGCAGCCCGCCCGCGGCGTCACCAGTCTTGGCGGCAACGGATTCCGTCGCATGACTAAGCAAAGCGGCCAGCGGCACGATCGCCAGCACCGACAGGACGAAAAGCGCCGTGTGGGCTTCGGGCAAGAGCGCCGCAGCCAAGAATACCACCGGTACGGCGGCCAGCAGCCAGAGTATCGGGCTATCGCGAATCTGTTTGAAAAGCAGGCTCAACCTTCACTCCCCGTGATCACCTGGATGGATTAAACCCTTGCCCGTCATCGCAATGTCGGCAGTGATGATTCTCACATTCCTTATTCTGTGCGCCGCCTCACTCCGGAAGCGCCGTCTGCTGGAAGAAGGTGACGACCGCCTCGTCAGGCGGGCCAAACCAAGTTGTGAAGAACGCCCGGAAATCCGGTGCCGCATAGGCTTGGCTCAATGCGCGATCGACGGCCAGGCGAAAATCCTCGTCTCCGCGCACGAGTTCGAGGCCAAGCGGTTCGTAGGTGAAATGACGCTCGAGGACGATGAGATTGCCGGAGCTGTCGCTGCGGGCGGCGGCATCCATCAGGATTGGCATGTCGCCGAAGAGCACCGCCGAGCTGCCGTCCAGAACACGCTCGATCCCCTGTTGATAGTTGGTCACGGGCGTCGCCGTCGCCGCGAGCTGGAAGGTCTTGATCTTGTTGGACAGCCAGCCCTCGCTTGTCGAGCCCGCGATCGACGAGAACGTCTTATGTTCGAGGATCGTGCGGGCCGGTGCTCCGCGCCAGACGGGCCGGTTCGATGGTTCGCCATATTGCAGAACCTCGCGCAATGCAAAGGGGGCGCTCGCGCTGAGCAGCGCCCCGGTGCCGCTCGGGAAGATCGGCAGCGAGAACGACACTTGCTGCCGGCGGCCGAGCGTGACCGGCTCCGCGGCGCAGACAAGGTCCGCCATGCCGTCCTGTATGGCGCGCAGCTTGGAGTCACCCGAAAGGGGAACCCATTCCACATCGAGCTTCGGCAGGTTCAACTGCGCTCTCAGGCTATCGGCGATCCTGTTGCAGAGCGCCACCGCATAGCCGTCGGGCTTGCCTTGGGCATCGAACGAAAACGGCCTTGCTTCCGGATCGTAGCCGAATTTCAGCGCGCTGCTCGTCCGGACGCGGTCGAGCGTCTGTGCCTGCGCGGGCAGCGCGGCGGCGCAGACGGCCGCTGCGGCGAGGACAGAGGCGGCGATTGCCGCCCGGCGACCATTTCTCTCTGACATATCTGGTCCTCCCTGTGTTACTCGGCCGGCGCCCGGTTCACGCCGTTGGCGAAACGCGGGGCGATGAGCCCGTAAATGATGAAACCGATCCCTGTGACGATCATGCCGCCGAGCACCGCATCCTTGCCGGAGGCGTAGATGGCGAAAACGCTGTAGGCCATGCCGACCATGGCGATGACGGCGTTCAGCCGGTATTTCGCCTGCGGCACGCGGGCAGCCTTCATCATCACGAACAGCGAAGAGAGCGCGATGATATAGGGCAGCACGTTTGTCACCACGGCGAGATTGACGAGAGCGGAAAACTGCTCGCTCAAGGTCGGCGAAATGGTCATCAGCGCAAGCCCGGTCTGCACGATGCCGAGGATGATCATGCCGCTGACCGGTGCTCCCATCTCGTTGACCCGGGAAAATATCGACGGAAACATCTTCTCCTCGGCTGCAGTCTTCGCCGTCTGGGCGATCGTGAACTGCCAGCCCAGCAGCGAGCCGAGGCAGGCAAGCACCGCCAGCGCCATGACGATCGAACCGATGGTCGGATTGAACATCGTCGCATAGGCCAAGGCGAACGGCCCCGTGGAGGTGGCGAGATCGGCATTGGGCACGATGCCCTGAATGACAGTGGTCGACAGGATGTAGATGACGGCCGCGCCGAGCGTGCCGAACATGCAGGCGAGGGGCACGTCACGTTTCGGATTTTCGACGGCATCCGAATTCTGTGCGGCCGACTCCATGCCGAGGAAGGCCCAGAGCGTCAGCGAAATGCTCGACCCCATGCCTTGGGCCAGCGTCAGCCCTGTCGGATTCCAGGCAGCGCCGAAGGTGCTTGAGCTGAACCAGAGCCAGCCGATGAGCGACAGCAGCCCGACCGGAAGGATGACGCCCCACACGGTAATCGAACCGATGCGCCCGGTAATGCGCGGGCCGCCGAAATTGGCGGCCGTGGTCAGCCACAGCAGGATGATCAGCGCCACGCAGGTCATGATCGGGGTTGATGTCAGCACCGGAAAAAATCCGGCAAGATAGCCGACGGCGGAGATGCCGATCGCGACATTGCCGACGGCAAGCGAAAGGAAATACAGGAAGAACACCATGAAGTAGCCGTCTTTGCCGTAGGCATCCTCCGCATAGGCGGACATGCCGCCGGGACGCTGATTGAACAGCCCGGCCTGGGCGAAGCCATAGGCGATCGCCATCGACCCGATGGCGGTCACGAGCCAGGAAAGCAGCGAGATCGCACCCACCTGGGCCATGTTGGCGGGCAGCATGATGATGCCCGACCCCATCATGTTGACGGCGACGATGAAGGTGAGCTGCACCAGGTTCATCTTTTTCTTGGTCGTGGCCTCGGCCGCGAGATGCATTGTGTTGTCGGTCATGACGAAAACCCTCCCTGCGTCTACTCGCGCACGACATATGTGTGGAATTTGATCCGCCCCTCGATCCTTTCCTGGAACACACCCTGGACCTCGTAGTTGAAGCCCGGAAACCGGTTGAACGACTCTTCGAAGGCCAGGAAATAATCCCGCATCGGGCGTGCCCTCTCGTCCCAGCGCTCGCCGGGAACGATCACGCCGATGCCCGGCGGATAGATCAGCGCCAGCGTTGCCGAAATGCGGCCGGCGGCCTGCGTCAGCGGCATATAGTCGACATTGTTGGCGACCAGCGCTTCATAGGCCTGCTTGGGAGCAATGGCCGGTTCCGGGAAGCTCTCGGAGCGGAAGCAGAGGCGCTGCAGTTCCTTCACGCCGGCATCGCGATAGAAGGCGTGCATCTCATGGCAGACCTGCCGGACCGTATAACCGGCATAGCGCTCGCGATTGGCCGCATACACCGTCGGCAACACTTCCTGCAGCGGCGCATCGCGGTCCCAGAGGTTCTTGAACTTGACGAGCTTGGCGATGAGCGTGTTCAGTTTACTCTCGTCCTCGGCCGGCGTCAGCAGGAAGAGCAGGCTGTTCAGGTCGCATTTTTCCGCCACCACCCGCTGCTCGCGCAGATAGTTGGCGACGACAGTCGCCGGGATGCCGAATTCGCGATAGCCGCCGGTCTTGCGGTCGATGCCGGGTGTCAGTATGGCCAGTTTGTTGGGGTCGACCATGGTGTAACCTGGTGCATACCCGGCATAGCCGTGCCACTTTGCCTGTGGATCGAACTGCCAGCATTGCTGCTCGCGTTTGAGCACATCCGTCGGAATATCCTCCCACCGCATGCCTTCGAGGTCGTTGGTATGTTTGGAGCCCGAAACGGTGACCTTGTCCGGCACGAAGGGATCGAAGAACCATTGTTCTTCCGGGCTTGTGGCTTTGGTCTCGTAATGATCCACGAAACCGCGCAACTTCTTGCGCACCTCGATCCCGAGCTCGATGCAGCGGTCCCAGAGCATCTCGCCAGCCTTGCCCTCATGCACCTTGGCATTGACATCGAGCGAGGCGAATAGCGGATAGAACGGAGAGGTCGAAACATGCATCAGCAGCGATTCATTGAAGCGCTTGTGTTCGACGAACCGACGCTGGCCGCTGATATGGTCGTCTCGCTTGTGGATCTGCGACGCCTGGGAAAAGCCGGCGCCCTGCTTGTGCACCGACTGGGTTGAAAACAGGCCCGGCATGTCGGCCCGCAGGTCCTTGAGACGCATCGGGCTGCGGCCTTCGAAGAGCGGGTGGAAGGCATTGTAGCCGATCCAGGCCTCGTCCCAGAGGACGTAGTCGCAGAGATGGCCGATCTTCTCCATGACCTGGCTGACATTATAGATCGTGCCGTCATAGGTCGCGAGCTGGATGCAGGCGAGACGGAAGGGCCGGTCTGCCTTCGCACGGCTCTTGTCGGTGACGAGCGGATGTTCCTCGATCCTTCGCCGCAGCCAGCTTTCATCCCACGCCGCCCAGTCCACCGCGCCGATCATGCCGAAAGAATTGCGGGCCGTCGGCAGATAGATCGGGATGGCGCCCGCCTGAACGAGAGCGCCCTGATGCAGGGATTTATGGTTGTTGCGGTCGAAGAGCACGAGATCGCCGCTGTGCAGCACCGCATTGGCAACCACCTTGTTGGAGGTGCTTGTTCCGTTGAGAATGAAATAGGTGCGGTCCGCGCCGAAGATGCGCGCCGCCTGTTTCTGGGCTTCGACGGCTGGACCTTCGTGGATCAGGAGGTCGCCGAGATCGACATCCGCGTTGCAGAGGTCGTTGCGGAAAATGCTCTCGCGGAAATATTTGAAGAACAGCTGGCCGGCCGGCGACTTCCGATAGAACTGGCCGCCCTGATGGCCGGGGCAGTCGAAGGCGATATTCGCCTCGCCGTCATAGGCCATCATGCCGCCGAAGAACGGCGGCAGCAGTGACTTGCCGTAATTGACCGCGCTGGAGACGATCTGCTTGGCATAGAAGGTCGGCGTCTGCTGGCCGAGGTAAACGAAGCCGTCGACCTCGCCGGCCATTTCGACGACGTCCATATCCTTGATGGTCAGCGTATCGGCCATTGCCCAGATCGGTGTACGGAAGCCGATATCCCTGACCGAGCGAAGGAAGCTGCGAGCCGCCGACAGATGGCCGCCTTCGACCGAGCCGATATAGGCGCCGACATCGGCATCCTCTGAGACATCGGCGGAATAGTCGCCACGCAGTTCCACCTCGAAGCCCTGGTCGACGATCTGTGACACCAGTGCCTGAGCCTGAGAGTTGTCGCGGTCGATGATTGCCACGATCTTCAGCATCTTGTGGAAGGGTATGGCGACCGTCGGAGACTTCACATCACGCGGGATCATTCCTGCTCCTCCCCTGCAATGCAATCGACGAGGTAGCGGCGTCCGCCATCACCGGGCGCGAAGCGAAGGCCGTGAATATCCGTTTCGAAACCGGGGAATTTGCGGTCGAAGTCACGAGCATAGAGCAGGTAGGCCTGGATGGACTTCGTCGATTGCGTGATCCGCTCGCCCGGCATGATCAGCGGAATGCCCGGCGGATAGGGAACGATCATCACGGCGAGGATGCGGTTCATCAGATCGTCGATCTCGATGCTCTCGATCTTGCCCTTGACCAGCCGGTCATAGGCATCGGCGGGACGCAGCGCCATCTCAGGCAGCACCGTGTACATCTCGCGCTGCGCCTTCGGCACGTCGTCCTTGCGGTAGATCGCATGGATCTTCTCGCAGAGATCTCTCAATCCCACGCCCGCATAGGCTTCCGGATGGGCTGCGGCGAGGGCCGGCAGCGCCCGTGTCAGTGGTGCATTGGCGTCGTAAAGATCCTTGAAATTGATGAGCTCGGTGACGAGCGTGCTCCACTTGCCGCGGGTAATGCCCATCGAGAAGAGCACAAGGAAGGAATAGAGCCCGGTCTTTTCGATCTCGATGCGCCGGGAGGAGAGGAACTTGGTGATGACCGCCGCCGGTATCCCGTGCTCGTCCATCGCTCCGCTGGCCGAAAGGCCGGGTGAAAGGATGGTGACCTTGATCGGGTCGACCATGACATGATTTTCGGCAAGCCCGGCAAAACCATGCCAGGCATCGCCAGGCTTCAGCACCCAGTCGGCATGGGTGTCGCTCGGCGTCTGCTCGGCAACCGTCGGCTCCCAGACGTCGAACCACCAACTGCCCTCGGTCTGTTTTCTCACGTTGTTCATCGCCCGGCGGAAGCTGATCGCCTCGTCGATCGTCTCCTGCACCAGCGCCCGCCCGGCCGGCTGCTCCATCATGGCAGCCGCGACATCGCAGGAGGCGATGATGCCGTATTGCGGCGAGGTCGAGGTGTGCATCATGAAGGCTTCGTTAAAGCGTGTGATGTCGAGCCGCCTGGTCTCGGCATGCTGGATGTGGATCATCGACGCCTGCGAAAGGGCGGCAAGCAGCTTGTGCGTCGAGTGCGTGGCAAAGGTAATGGCGTTTTGCGATCGTGCGGGCTGGTTCGACGAGATGCCGTGGAAACCATCATAAAATTCGTGGAAGTTGGCGTAGGCATACCAGGCTTCGTCGAAATGCAGCACCTCGACGGCGTCGCCGAGCGACGCCTTGATCGCATCGACATTGTAGCAAAGCCCGTCATAGGTCGAATTGGTGATGACCATCAGCCGGACCTTGCCGCTCGTCTGTCCGGCAAAGGGGCTGGCGGCAATCTTGCGGGCGATCGATTCAGGCGTGAACTGATCCTTCGAGATCGGACCGATAATGCCGAGCCCGTTGCGCGAAGGGATGAGATAGATCGGGGTGGCGCCCGTCATGATCAGCGAGTGCAGGATGGACTTGTGGCAGTTGCGATCGCAGAGCACGAGATCGCCGCGTCCGACCATGCCGTGCCAGACGATCTTGTTGGCCGTCGACGTGCCGCCGACGACGAACAGCGTCTCGTCGGTGCCGAAGATGCGGGCCGCGTTGCGTTCGCCCTCGGCGATCGGCCCGACATGATCCAGCAGCGAGCCGACGCTGCCGACCGATACGGAGATGTCGGACCGCAGCGTGTTTTCGCCGAAGAACGTATAGAAGAGCTGGCCGACCGGGCTCTTGCGGAAGGCGGTACCGCCGCCGTGGCCGGGCGTGTGCCAGGAATAGGCGCCCTCAAGCGTGTAGTCCATCAGCGCCTTGAACATCGGCGGCGGCAGCCGGTCAAGATAGTTGCGGGCGGCCTGCGCGATGGCGCGGGCCATGAATTCTGCCGTATCCTCGAACAGCCGGAAGAAGGCGTTGGCGTGGCGCAGCACCGTGGCGGGAACGTCCTCGGCGGTCGTATCGTCGCCGAAGAGGAAAATCGGCAGGCGGTCGTTCCTCTGCCGCTTTGCGGCCAGGACCTCTCCCAGGACCTGCCAGCGCGTGGTTCTGTCCTCGCTTCCGTCGACGGAGACCAGCCAGCAGGATTCGGTGTTGAAGATATGCACGAGGCGCCGCGCATCCTCGTAGGAAACGCCGGAGACGATCCGGAAGCCTTCCTTCTCGATTGCAGCCGCCAGATCGCGCATGCCGCGTCCGGCAGCACTCCTGCCGTCAAAATCCTCGTCGATAACGGCTATCGGAAATGCCATCTGGAATTCCATGCGTTCCTCCAGAAACCGAGGGTCAAAGGCCGTGGCCGCCTTGCAGCGACGCGCGTCTCAGCTGGAGGGATCGTACAGGACGGGTGGCGCACCGTCGTTGATTGCAATCAACGTGAGGCCAAGCATTTCGGTGTCAGCGGGAATGCCGACGCCGGCTTATTCCGCCCATTCCAAATCGGCGGTGAAGGCAATCGTCAGCCAGCGATTGGCGCTCTCATCTCCGATCGCATCGCCTATCTCGTCTCTGAGCGCGTCCCATGCCTCCACGGTCTTCGGAGGAAGCCCTTCGGGCACGATGAAATAGAGCTCGATCTGCATGGCGCGGCCGACCCGGGCAACATAGGCGCGGTGCGAGAGAAAGCCGAGACGGCGAACCGTTTCGGAAGCAACGCGGTCGACATGCTCCTGAAGATCGACGGGAGCGATCAGCAGGATTTCGCTCAGCGCCTTCCAGACGGTGCCGATCGGAAGCGGGATCATAACCAGGCAGACCAACGCCAGAACCGCCGGGTCCATATAGCCGGCAATCCAGGCGGCCGGCGTCGCCTCTACGGCCATGCCGATGAGGAAGGCAATGAGCAGGGCAAGCGCGATGCCGCCGGACATGATCCAGGCCTTGATGTCGAGCGAGATGAAATCGGATTTGATGCGGGCGTTCAGCCTGATGCCGAGGAAAGCCATGGCGGCACAGACAAGCAGGGTCGCGGCGGAATAAGCCACCGCCATGCCGAACTGCAATTCATGGCCCCCGCTGAGGATGCTGATGATCGCGCTGATCAGCGCATAGAAGGCGACCGTCATCAGCAGGCAGCCATTGAGCATCAGCACGATGGGCTCCAGATGCCAGAAACCCATGGTAAAACGGTTTCGGATCCTGCCCGACCGGGCGTCGTTCTGCGTCGATTTTATGATCAGGCCGGAAACCCAGAGCGCCAACCCCGTCATCGCTGCATCCGCCAGCGAATAAACGCCGTCGAAAGCGATGGAGAACGATCCGGAAAGAATGCCGAATACGACGCCGAGCGTAGCGACCACCACCGTCGCCGCGATCGAGATCCTGAGAAATCCCTGCTCGCCAATCATCATCCCCCACCTCCGGTACCGTCATTCCAATCGTTTTATGCTGATTGTGAAGGCGAGACGAGGTGGGAACGGGTCGTCTGATTTTTAACTCTTGCCAGCCGTAGTCGCCCACGGCAGGCGGACGCCGGTCCTATCAGGCGAGGAGGCCCCGCGGCCTGCCTCAGCCTGAAATCTACCGGTGCGGATAGCAGTCATTTTGTATAGAAGGTCATATTGCCGTTGCGTGCCCGCGATACCCATTCGATGTCGTTGGCGGTGAGCTTCTTGGTCTTGAGTTGAGTCGTAAGCCATTTGTTGGCGCGAATTGCATCCCGGATGGCTTTGACGTGCTCTTCGCTTCCCTGTGCAGGGTGTGAGCCGGTCTCGGAAAAATCGGCCATCCTGTAACTGACGATCGTGAACCGTCTGTCGTGATAGGTTCGCACCGCCTCAGGCAGATTCTCGCTCCAGTTCATCCTGCGATATTCGCGTCTGCTTTGCTGGGCCTCGACCGGCACAATTCCGGCGGCGGCAGTCAATACGGCAAGCCCAAGGATCACGGCCATCTTCATCGCTTTAACTCCCGAGAACCAAATGATGTTCGGTTGCTGAGGATAGCGCATGCACCGGAGCCAGGCATTGCGTAGGATCAATGGCGTTCAAACAAGCAGACCGCCGAATACAATAGGATTGCCTGATGCTGGAGACGGGCACCGACTACGCATTGAACCGGATTGCGGCGTCTATTCTTTGGGAGGAAGATTGCGCCCGGCAGCAGATGTCCGAGGCGATATCGGCATCGGAATGCCGTCTCTGGGGAGGGCACCATGACAACGTCGCCAAATGGCAAGAGTCTGGGACTTGCCGCCTGCACCGCCATCGTGGTCGGAAACATGGTGGGCTCGGGCTTTTATCTTTCGCCGGCCGCGGTCGCGCCCTATGGCAATCTGGCGATTATCACCTGGATCGTCATGGGCGCCGGTGCGATCTGCCTTGGCCTCACCTTCGCGCGCCTGGCGCGCCTCGTTCCCGCCGTTGGCGGCCCCTATGCCTATACGCGGCTCGCCTACGGTGATTTTGCCGGTTTCCTGATCGCCTGGGGTTACTGGATTTCAATCTGGACATCGCTGCCGGTCATCGCCATTGCCTTTGCCGGGGTGATGGTCGATCTCTTCCCCGCCCTCGGCAACCGCTTCGCCGCGACCGTGCTGACGCTCGGCGTGATCTGGGCGATCGTGCTGGTCAATCTGCGCGGCGTGCATGCGGCGGGTGTCTTCGCTCAGGTCACCACCTATGCCAAGCTGCTTCCCTTCGGCGCCGTCGCCATTATCGGTCTTCTCTTCATCGATACCTCGCATTTCTCCGAATTCAATCCGAGCGGACAATCGCTGCTGCAGTCGGTCGCAACGCTGGCGCCGTTGACGATGTTCGCCTATCTGGGGCTGGAATCGGCGACCGTGCCCGCAGGCGATGTCGAAAACGCCGAGCGGACCATCCCCCGCTCGACCGTGCTGGGGATCTCGATCGCCGCCGCCCTTTACGTCCTCGGCACCATCGTCGTGATGGGCCTCCTGCCGCGCGATCAACTCGTTCACTCGGTTGCGCCATTCTCTCAGGCTGCGGGGATCATGTGGGGACGGCCCGGCGAGCTGGCGATCTCGCTTGCCGTGCTGCTTTCCTCGATCGGCGCTCTCAACGGCTGGACCCTGCTGATGGGGCAGGTTCCGATGGCGGCGGCCCGGGACGGGCTGTTTCCGCCGCTTTTTGCGCGGCTCTCCCCGCGCGGCGTGCCGGCATGGGGCATGATCATCTCGGCCTCGTTCGCAACGCTTTTGGTGCTTGTGCAGGCGATCGGCTCCGAAGGTTTTGCGGCCGTCTATCGGCTGATGGTCGGGCTGAGCACCATGGCCGCCGTCGTCCCGTATGCCTTCTGCTCGCTCGCCCGAAGCCTCGTTGCGGGTGTCACCCATGAGCGAATGCCACGGGTGAGCGGAATCGAGCTCATCGCCTTCGTCTTTTCAATCTTCACCCTTTATGGTTCCGGCGCCGAACCGGTGCTCTATGGCCTCGTGCTATTGATGCTCGGCATCCCCGTCTATGTCTGGCAAAGACGAAATGCGGCCGGCGCGACGGACAAGGAGACGGCAGCAGCGGCCGCCGTAGCGCGCCCGCTGCCCTCTCAGGATAAGTTTGCTTGAAGGGCGAGGCGCTCAGGCGTGCCAGCGCAGACCGGAAAAATTCTCACTGATGATCGTTCCGCGTTCGCCGCGCACCATTGCGGCAATGTCGGCAAGCGATCCGATGGCCGCGGTCTTGCCGCCGGCGCGCGCAAAATGGCAGGCGGCGTCGACCTTGGGGCCCATCGACCCGGCCGGAAAGGAAAACTGCTTGAAATCATCGGGACGGGCCTGATGGATTGCCTTCTGGGACGGCTTGCCCCAGTCGGTGCAGACGGCCTCGGCGTCCGTCGCCATGATCAGCAGATCGGCGTAAAGCTCGCGCGCCAGAAGCTCCGAGCAGAGGTCCTTGTCGATCACGGCTTCGACACCGATCAGCTTCCGGTCGCTGCCCTTTTCATACATCGTCGGAATGCCGCCGCCGCCGGCGCAGATGACGATGGTGCGCTGTTCCAGGAGCCAGCGGACCGGACGGATCTCGAAGATGCGTTTGGGCGCCGGCGAGGCGACGACGCGCCGCCATTTTTCGCCGTCCTGCTTGAAGACCCAGCCTTTTTCCGTGCGGATCCGCTCCGCCTCGGCCTGCTCATAGACCGGGCCGACGAATTTTGTGGGGTTCTGGAAGCCCGGATCGGCGGCATCGACTTCGACCATGGTCAGAAGCGTGGCCAAAGGCTGCTCGAACGGCAGGAGATTGCCGAGCTCCTGTTCCAGCATGTAGCCGATCATGCCCTCGGTCTCGGCGCCGAGAACGTCGAGCGGATAGGCTTCCTCGGGCTTGTAGGCCGCCCCTTGCAGCGCAAGCAGGCCGACTTGCGGCCCGTTTCCGTGCGTGACGACGATCTCATGTTCGGCTGCCAAGGGCGCGATCGCCTGAGCTGCGACGCGCGCATTCCGTCTCTGGGTATCGGCCGTCATCGCTTCTCCGCGCCGGAGAAGCGCATTGCCGCCAAGCGCAATGACCACACGCATGTCAATCTCCCAGGGTCGCGACGAGCAGGGCCTTGATCGTATGCAGGCGGTTTTCCGCCTGTTCGAAGGCGACATTGGCCTCGGACTCGAAGACCTCGTTGGTCACTTCAAGGCCGTTGTCCATGCCGTAATCTTCGGCGATCTGCTTGCCCAGCGTCGTTTCGGTGTCGTGAAAAGCCGGCAGGCAATGCATGAATTTGGCCTGCGGGTTGCCGGTCGCCTTCATCAGCTCCTGGTTGACCTGATAGGGCGTGAGCAGCTTGATGCGCTCGCGCCAGACCTCCTTCGGCTCGCCCATCGAGACCCAGACGTCGGTGTGAATGAAATCGACGTCCTTGACCGCCTCCCTGGGATCTTCGGTGACCAGCAGGCGCGCGCCCGAGGCCTGCTGCAAATCCTTGGCGATCTTCATATAGTCTTCCGAAGGCCACAGCGATCTCGGGCCGCAGATGCGCACATCCATGCCGAGCAGGCAGCCGACGATCAGCAGCGAATGTCCCATATTCGAGCGGGTGTCGCCGACATAGGCATATTTGATCTGGGCGATCGGCTTGTCGCTATGTTCGCGCATCGTCATGACGTCGGCGATCATCTGCGTCGGATGATATTCGTCCGTCAGTCCGTTATAGACGGGAACACCGGCGTATTTTGCCAGCGTCTCGACGCCTTTCTGCGCGGAGCCGCGATATTCGATGGCATCATACATGCGCCCCAGCACCCGTGCCGTGTCCTTGAAGGATTCCTTGTGGCCGATCTGCGAGCCGGAGGGATCGAGATAGGTCACGTTGGCGCCCTGGTCCGAGCAGGCGACTTCGAAGGCGCATCGCGTCCGCGTCGAGGTCTTCTCGAAGATCAGGCAGATCTCCTTGCCTTTCAGGTGCTCCTGCTCGGTGCGGGCATATTTGGCCCGCTTCAGGTCGCGGGCGAGATCGAGGAGGTAGCGGAATTCCCGCGGGGTATAATCCTGCACGGTCAGTAGCGAGCGATTGCGCAGATTGAAGCTCATGGTCTTGCTCCGTCGGTCTGGTTCGTGGGTGTGAAACGTCAGTAAGCCGGGTCGCGCCAGATGGGGCATGTCATGCAATGCCCGCCGCCACGGCCGCGGCCGAGTTCCGAGCCGCGAATGGTGACGACCTCGATCCCCGCCTTGCGCAGAAGCGTATTCGTGTAGGTGTTGCGGTCGTAGGCGACGACGACGCCGGGCTCGAGCGCAACGACATTGTTGCCGTCGTCCCATTGTTCGCGCTCGGCCTGGTAGGAATTGCCGCCGGTCTCGACAGTGCGCAATCGCGGCAGGTCGAGCGCCTCGGCGACGACATCGAGCATCGGCCGATTTTCAGGCCGGATCTCGAATGTGCCGTCGTCATCGCTAGGGTACATGCTGTAGCAGCGGACCTGGTCGACGACCTCGGCAAATAGGGTCACGACATCGCGATCGCAAAAGCTGAAAACGGTGTCAAGGTGCATGGCCGCCCGGCTCTTCGGCATCAGGCAGCCGATCACCCTCTTTGCCGCCTTGCTCCTGAACAGGGCCTGCGCCACCTGGCCGACGGCCTGGTAGGTCGTGCGCTCGCCCATGCCGATCAGCACGTTGCCGTTGCCGATCGGCATGACGTCGCCGCCCTCCATCGAGGCATTGGCGAACGGCTGGTCCGAATCGCCCCACCAGATCTGGAAATCGCCGTCGAGGAAGATCGGATGAAACTTGTAGATGACGCGCTGGATCAGCGTCTCGGCGCGCCTTGCCGGCCAGAACATCGGGTTGCAGGTCACGCCGCCGTAGATCCAGCAGGAGGGATCACGCTGAAACAAGGTGTTCGGAATCGGCGGGATGACGAAATCCGTCTCGGGCAGGGCGCTGAGCATCAGCGACTTCGCCTTGACCTCAGGCAGGTCGGAGATTGCGATGCCGCCGATCATGAAGGCGGCGAGCTGCGCAGGCGGCATTTCATCAAGCCATGGCCGCATCGCCTCGGCGATCTGCGAGCCGAGCACATTCGGGGTAATGCGCCGGTCCAACAGGAAATCACGCGCCTGCTTGTTGGCAAGCGTCTGACCGAGCAGATCGTGGAGTTCGAGAACTTCGACACCCCGTTCCTGCATCTTCAGCACAAAATCGAAATGGTCCTTCTGGGCCTCGTGGACCCATAGGACATCGTCAAAAAGCAGATCATGGCAATTCGCGGGCGTCAGGCGCTGATGCGCCAGAGACGGCCTGCAGACCATGACGGTTCTTAATTTCCCGATCTCCGAGTGAACCCCGAAACCACGCATGTGGTCCTCCTTCCAGCCTTTCGGATGACGGCCGCACCGCCCATTCTTCGAAGACCAGATTATTTCGGCCCGTTCGGTCGTGTCATTGATCGCAGACAATCCGCGCTGCGGTATATTGCGATCCTTCCACCGGGGCCGGTCCTCAGCGGTGCTGCCGTCGCGTTCATTGAAGACCGGAAACGTTGCGGCGACGGATTTGCCATGGGCGCCAATGAGTAGGGTGAATGTCGAGCGTTTCGCCGCTCTTGGCATTGACCCAGCCGTTGGAGAGCCGCCGGCAGGGGAAAACCAGGGCATGGACGCCTTCATCGTCGATGACGGCGAGTTCTATATCCTGTTCGAACGGAGCTTCGACGGGCAACCGCCACATTTCCGAACCCTCCCGGAGGATTCACCAGCGTCAGCCGGACACGAGCTTCCGGCAACTCGCCGGCATGTTTGGGGATCGCGCATTGAACCGATTTCATGCGCACTGGTATGCTGGCGACCCTCCCGGACGTCTCACGAGCGTCACCATGGCCGCAGGTGTCGCGATTGCGATGGCGAGGACAAATTCTTGATCTTTCAACGTTCTCGAGAGGAGCCCCTCGTCTTGCTTCTCACAATAGTGGAACAACGCGTCGGGGGCATTGAGCCGGATCAATGGCGATGTGCCCGACGCCGGGGGGAAGAGGCGCCGAAGCGTGCCACGAAACAACAATAGAGGCTACGCGATACTACACGGATTAGCCGTCCGGGGATGGTATCTTCAGGTCATTGCCGGAGGAAAATGACGGTCCATGGGGCCAAATACGTCTCAAGGGGCGGAGGAGACCATCATGACTATCAAGATGGAGGCGCTGCATGCCGTCGCCGAAGCCGGTCCGAGCGTGGCAGCGGTGGCAGGACACGTCTCCCCGGTGACGTCGCAGATGCCGCATCGCGAGCCTGCGCGCGCCTTTCGCGAAGGAAACGGCGGACCACGGATGGACTGGATTCGGCAACTCCACGAACACATGCCGGACGCGGTGTTTTTTATCAGCGACCGCCATAGAATTTCAGCCTGCAACAAGGCCGCGGTCGCCTTGTTCGGCTATGAGGAGCGCGAATTGATTGGCCGAAAGATCGGTTTCGTCTGGCGCCCGACACCGAATGTCCGATTGAACGGACGCTGGGCGGGCCAGGGGGCGGTGCGGGCCGGCCTGGCGGTGACCAAGCGCGGGGCGCAATTTCCGACCGCCCTGACCATTATCAGGAAGCATGACGAAAACGGTGTCTTCACCGCGGCGGTTTTCGAGGACTTTCGAACCGAGCGCGAGACATTGCGGCAAGTTCAGGAACTGCAGCAGGAGATGGCCCGCCTTGCAAGAGTGACGGAACTGGGCGAAATGGCATCCACCCTTGCCCACGAACTTTCCCAGCCGCTGTCGTCGATCGCCGCCTATTCCGAAGGGTGCGGGCGTCTTGTCACGGGCAATCGCCTCCGGCGCGGCGAAGAGCTTCGCCAAGCGCTGCTGCAAATTACCCAGCACGCGCTCTGGGCGGGAAGCATCGTCCAGAACGTCAGAGAATTCGCAGAGCGCGGTGCTCCCGAGAAGAAACCGGAGGCGATGCACGAGCTGATCCACAGGGCGGCAATGCTCGCCCTCATCGGGTCGCGGCGAAAGGACCTGCACACGGACTTTCAGCTCGAAGCAGTGCAGGACATCGTTCTCGCAAACCGCGTTCAGATCGTGCAGGTACTGACCAACCTCGTTCGCAACGCCCTGGAGGCGACAGAGTGTGTCGAGCAGCCCTCGATTGCGATCCGGACAATAGTCAACAATTCTTCGCAACTGGTTGTCGACGTGTCCGACAATGGCTGCGGGATTGCCGCCGAGATCGAGGATTCGTTGTTTCACCCCTTCGTGACCGGCAAGCCTCATGGCCTCGGCATCGGCTTGGCCTTGTCCAAGCGCATTGTCGAGGCGCATGGAGGCCGCATAGGCGCGCGTAGGAAAGCAGAGGGCGGTTCAGTCTTTTCGTTCTCGCTTCCGCTGGTGGAGATTGAAGCCAATGGCGAACGACCTGACGATTCATCTCGTCGATGACGAGGAGGCCTTGAGACGTTCATTGACGTTCCTGCTGGTGTCGGCAGGCTTTGCCGTGCGGGCCCATAGCTGCGCAAAAGCATTTCTGGATCTGCTGCCCCTTTCGGGCAGAAGCTGCCTTGTGACGGATCTGCGCATGCCTGATGTCGACGGCATCGAATTGCTACACCGCCTGCGACGGTCCAGCGTGGACGTTCCGGCGATCGTCATTACCGGCCAGGGCGATGTCGCTGCAGCCGTTCAGGCGATGAAGGCGGGGGCATCGGATTTCCTGGAAAAACCGCTCAGGGAAGAGACCCTGATCGCAGCGATCAATCTGGCAATCGGGCAAAGGCGGCCCGGCCGTTCGATTGCCGATTCCGAAAGCGTCGCGGCACGGCTTCGCCAGCTCACCGATCGCGAACATCAGGTTCTGACCGGAGTACTCGATGGCCTGCAGAACAAGATGATCGCCTATTATCTGGGCATCAGCTCGCGCACGGTGGAGGTCCATCGCGCCAACGTGATGGCCAAGATGGGGGCTCGCAACCTTGCCGAACTCATGCGTATGGCCGTCACTATCGATGCGGTTGTGCAATCGAGCGAAGCCGGGCGGATCTCATCCATCGACCCCTGGCCAGCCTGCGCCCGATAATTCGAAGAGGCCATGCTTGCAACTTCAGGCTCGTGAGATATGATGCTTTAGAAGATGCTTACATAATTGCGTGATCTTGTCGTAGGGGCGATCGTGAGAAACGCAACACAGATCAATATAGTCAGCAGTCTTGGACCGACCGCTGAGGAAATCTGCTGGCAAGTCGAGCGAATTCTTGCAAGTGAGGAATTTCACGCGCCGCAGCGCGGGCGAAATTTTTTGCAATTTGTCGTCAGCGAGACGCTCGCCGGTCGATCGGGATTCCTGAAGGCGTTTACCATTGCAAATGTGGTTTTCGGTCGGGAAGCATCGTTCGACCCGCAGAATGATCCGGTCGTCCGGATCGAGGCCGGCCGGATCCGGAAGGCGCTGGAGCGTTATTATCTCGTCGCGGGTCAGGCGGACGAGGTGATTATCACGGTGCCGAAAGGCGGCTACGTCCCGCATTTCGAATATCTCAGGGACGCGTCGGCGCCGCCACAGCCTGAGAAGGACCGGGAAAATGCGCAGGGCGTAGCGCCCCCGGATCAGACACATTCGCCGCGCGAGACGCACGGCGTGGCGCTGGCGAACGGTCGTGGCCGCCGGACCGGCCTCCTGGCCGTGCTTGTTCTTCCTCTCCTCGCCTTTGCTTCTGCACTTTTTGTTGCGCGCGGCACCCCGATCAGGCCGCCGCCGTCAGAGGCCCTGCCGCCGACGGTCGCCGTCGAGGTTTTTGCCGAGAGCGGCTTTCCCGATTCCAGTTCGGATATCGCCCGCGGCCTGAGGGACGATATTATCGGCCAGCTTGCCCAGATCGATGATCTGGTCGTGGTCGCCGATCCGTCGGCAGGTGATCATGCCGCGGCTGCCGGTTACGCGCTTCAGGGCAATATTCAGGCGGACGGAAGCAGGTTGCGTTCCGTTGTCAGGTTGGTGCGCCAGACGGACGGGGCCGTCATCTGGGCCAATAATTTCGACGCCGATCTTCGCGCTCAGAACAAGCTCGAGATTCAAACAAATGTCGCCCGGCAAATTGCCGGCGCGATAGCGCGCCCGCATGGCGCCATCTTTCAAGCGGAAACGGCCATGATCGCGCAGTCAGCGCGGAAGGCAGACCAGGATGGCTATGCCTGCGCTCCGATCTATAGCAGCTATATCGAGACGATGACCGCGAAAAACCACGGCGCCGTGCGCGAGTGCCTGCAACAGGCAATCCGCCAGCGTCCGGATAACGCGACATCCTGGGCGCTCTTGTCCTTGGTCTATCTTGATGAGGTGAGATTTCGCTACACGCTCGGCACCCCCTCTTCAGCCGAGGCGCTTTCATTGGCAGCCGCTGCCGCCCAGCGGGCGGCATCGCTGGCGCCGGACAATCCCCGCGTGCTCCGCGCCGTCATGCTGGTGAACTTTTTCCAGGGCGATATCGACAAGGCCATTGCGGCCGGGACCGCAGCCTATGCCGCAAATCCAAACGATGTGGAAGTCGCCGGCGAGTATGGCCTGCGATTGGCGATGTCCGGAAAATGGCAATCGGGTTGCGAGTTGATATCGATGGCGCTTGACAAAAATGCCGGCCCCAGAGGCTATTACGAAGCCGGTATGGCAATGTGTGCGTTGATGAGGGGCAATATCGAAGCGGCGGAAGAATGGTCGCGAATATCCGGTCTCGACGGCAATCCGATGCGCCATCTTGCTTTGCTCTCCATTCTCGGAGCCGCAGGCAAGATGGACGAGGCGAAGCTGGAGCGGGATTGGCTTCAGACGCATGCGCCTGAATTGATGACGAATATCCGCCAGGAAATTTCCCTGCGCCTGCAACTCCCGGAAGATCAGGAAAAGTTCTTCGACGGCCTGCGGGCTGCGGGCGTGGCCGTCGACCTGCCATCGGGAGGATAGCGGCACGCACGATCCCGGTTGGACGGTCCGCCGGCGATGGCCGGTGATCGATTGCAAGGATTATGGAAGAGGGCCTGCGCCGTTTAGTTTGCGGCTGGTTGAAATTTCCGTGGCGATTTGGGCGGCAATGTCGTCCTCGACATCGAGGATGGTCTGATCCCGCAAATCGCGATCATATTGATTTGCCCAGACGACGGTGCCGTCGGCACTGTTGATCAGGCGGACATGCAGATGCAGGATCGTGCCCTCGACAACGGTGCTTCCCTGAAGATTGAACAACGAGCCGATCGTCTCCACGCCGAATCGGCCGGGAGCAAGCACGACAAGTCTGTCCACTTTCATGAGCTTGGCGATCAGCTGATCGGCCAGTCCTTTGGCCAAATCCGCTCCTTGCGCCGTGCCGCCGAGGGCCACGAAGGGTTCGACGACGATTCTGGTCTTGCTTGTCGATGTCGAGACGGCGGGCGCCGGCGGCATTTCCGGCGGCGAGAGGTAGGATTCGAGCGGACGGATGAGGGCGAGCACCGCCACTGCGCCGAAAAGGGCCGGAATGCCGATCGGCAGGAGAAGATCGCGATAGCGCAACGGTCGCTCATGCCCAGGCTGGCCACGCTCATGCCCAGCCGGACGCAGATCATGTCCGGGCCGGCGCTGCTCGTTCTCGCGATTTGGCGAGGCAGCGGCCTCGACGGTCGAACTGTCTTCAACACTTGAAAAATGCGGAGCATAGCCCCCTTTGGGAATGGTGATTTCGACCGGATCGCTGTTTCCGCATACGAGATAATATCGCTCGAGGGCGCGACGGATACGTCCCGCTTCGATACGCACAACCGGATCGTTCTGCGCATCGAAGGAGGCATCGCGTCCGAAGACCGCCTGCGCAATCGTAGAGGCCTTGAGTTGTTCGCCGTTCCCGTCAAGCGTCTCTTCGACAATATATTGCAGGAACCGACGCCCGCGTTCAGGTGCAAGAAATTCCGGGCTTGCGAGGATACGATCAAGCTGCGCGCGAACGGTTTCGGGTTCTTGACGTGCCTGGCTGGCCCCTCCCTCTTCCGGTACCATCTAGACCTCCCGCGATACTGCCGTATCGCCCTCAGGGGATGACAGCTTTATACACCTGTCGGTGGTCGCCGGCTTCCGTAGCAATACGTAAGGGGTATCTCGAATATCGGGGCACACAACGATTGCTTATGCTGAGCGCGGATGGGGGACGACGCACATGTTTCAGGATCAGGCGATCGGAAAATACACAACGGTTCCCGGCCACCACCACCGAACGGCTTCCGCTGCGGCCAAGGATCAGTCGATCAAACTCCGCGCCGACGAAGCGATCTACAGCGAAGGCGAATACGCCCTTGCGATCTACCAGGTCGAGGCCGGCGCCGTCCGGATTTACCGCCTGACGTCGAACGGCCAGCGGCACATCCTATCCTTCTGCGGCAAGGGCGAATGGTTCGGGCTCGAAAACGGCAAGGTGCGAACCGATTTTGCAGAGGCGATCTGTGAAACGCGCGTCAGATCGTTTCGCACCAGCCAGGACGCGGTCGTTCCGATCGATCTGTTGCACATTGCCCTGACGAACCTCGCAAAGGCGCAATGCAAACAGCTCATCATCAGCGAGCAAAGTGCTTTGAAGCGGCTTGCGGCCTTCGTTCAGGAGATGGCCGACCGCCACCCCGAGGATGCGGAATTCGATATGATGATGTCGCGCAGCGATATCGCTGATTATCTTGGACTGACGGTCGAAACGGTCGCTCGCTCTTTCACGAAGCTCCGGGAAAAACGCATCATTCGTCTTGCCGGCAAATCGCAGCGGATTGTCCGGCTTCTCGACCACGATGCGCTCATCGCCTTGACGATTTGATACATGCCAGCAGAGGGCCACCAGGGGGCCATCAGAGGGATTTGAAACATGACATATGCGTCCCGCCGAAAATCGATCGGATCGATCAAGCGAGTTTTTGCCGGCCTGGTCGGCGCCGGGGCTTTGGCGGCGGTTCTTCAACCGCTTGACGCCATCGCCCAGGACGATCCATTTTCTCAGTTTCCGCTGGTGATCCATTGCAAATACAACGAAACCTACCACGCCTTTTACATATCGCGCGTCTCGCAAGACGGTGTCGCGACCTATGTGGCATCCGATCGGATCGCCGGCACGATCACGCTCGATGGCCAGGCAAAGGCGATCGGCGGCGCAGGCGGCGGCAGCTGTGTCGGCAAAACGCTGGTAGAGCTTCGTGCGTCGCACCAGGCTTATGATCTGAAGCCGTAGCGCCTTTGATCCGCCTCTGCCGGCAATGTCACTTTGCCGGTGTCGCTGCGTTGACCTGCTGCGTGCGGATCGCCTGCGCGGCCGCCGCCGCGCCGCCGCCCTTGTCGTCTCCGCCGACCTGCACCGTCGGCTGCGCGAATGCGATGCCGTTGGCCAGGAAGACCTCGCGAATCTTGGCATAGGCCTTGCGGCGGATATAGGTCTGCATGCCGGGAACCGTGGTCATGGCGAAGCTCAGGACGATGCCGTAGTCGCCGAACTGCTCGACGCCCTTCATCTTCAGCGGTTCGATGAAGTGCTGGCCGAGTTCCGGATCTTCCGTCAGCTCGGCCCCGACCTTCTTGGTCAGCTTGCGCGCCTTGTCTATATCGGTGTCGAAGCCGACGGTGATCGTGAATTTGTCGATCACCCAGTCCCGGCTCATATTCTCGACGGCGCCCAATTCGCTGAACGGCACTGTGAACACCGGGCCGCGATGATGGCGCAGACGCACCGAGCGCAGGCTGAAACTCTCCACCGTCCCCTTATAGTCCTTGGCCTGGATGTATTCGCCCACCCGGAAGGCATCGTCGAGCATGTAGAACACCCCGTTGATGACGTCCTTGACGAGGGTCTGCGAGCCGAAACCGATCGCCACGCCGAATATGCCCGCTCCCGCAATCAGCGGGCCGATCTGCACGCCGAGTTGCGCCAGCACGATCAACCCCGCCATGACCGCGACGGCGACGGCGAGCGCATTGCGAAAGATCGGCAGAAGTGTGCGAAACCGTGCGCGACGGGCGGCGTCAGCCGGCGCCAGCGATGTCGTGCTTGTGGATATACGCAAGGTTCGGTCGATCCAGCCGCGCGCCACCTGCCAGAGAAGGTCGGCAACCACGAGGATCAGCACGCTCTTCAGGCCGCCGTAGAACAAGGCGGCGATCATCGGGTCGCGCTGACCCAAAGTATCGGGATTGAGACGCCAGACGAGCGCCAGCCATCCCACCGCAAGCGCGATAACCGCGGCGCGTGCGCCCCGGGCGATGAGGATCCCGCGCAGGCTGCCGGGATCGCTGGTGAAGGATAGCGCGACCCGGCCGACGGCGTTCAGGATGCCGGGCAGTACCAGCGCGTAGATGCCGATCCAGAACAGGCCCCTCATATTGAGGCACCAGACGAGCCACAGCACGGCCAGGAAGGCCGCTATCGCCGCTTTCCTGGCGCGGCTTCCCTCCCAGGCCGACCACACCGCCTCGATGGCAAGCAGCAGCCCGAGCACCGAAAAGCAATAGCTGATGGCCTTGCCGACCTCGGGGGAAACGCCTAGCGGCTTGCTGAGAGCCGCCGTGGCAACCGCAAAACAAATGACGCCGAACAGGATCATCAGCCTCCGCCGCAGGGATGAACCCATCGCCGCCACGGACAGGAGTGCTGCCGCCAATCGAAACAGGATGAAGGCCGAGAGATAGGCAAGCAGCGTCACGCGCGCGAGCGGCGGCCATTCCACCGCGAAGAAGATGATGCCCATCGCGCCCGCGAAAATGCCGATCGGGATAAGTTGGCCGAGCAATGCCTCGCGGCGCGCGGCAAATCTGCGATAGACCGCCTCGGCAGCGAGACCGAAGGCGACCAAGCTGCCGAATATCACGAAAACAGGCGCATAGCCTCTGCTGGCGGCTTCGCGCCTGGCTCGTGTCGCCGCTGCCGTCACCTCAGCCGGGATTGCCGGGATTGCCGCCAGGATCGCATGCACGCGCGCCCGCGCGCCCGCCTCCCAGTTGGCCAAGGTCGAATCGCCGGCTGGTGCGGCGGGTGTCGAGGCGCCGCTCTCCTGCTTGCGGCTATCGAGCCAGGCTTTGACCTCGGGATCCTGCAGCAGGCGCACGAGTTCGTCGATCTTCTGCTGCGGGGCCGCCGGCGGTACCTGCGCCAAGGCGCTCAGCGCGAAGAAAAAAGCGGCGGTGAAGGAAAGAAGCCATTTCAAACGGGAACTCCTCACTGCGTCAGCGTCTGTTTCTTCAAATCGCCGTCGAGCGTCTCTTCGGCGGGTCGTGGCGGTCTCTGGCGCGTAACCGGCTGCTCGATGATCGCAACCGGCACCGCCACCGCGGTAGCGGCAACAGTGCCGATGTTCGTCACCGTTCCGCCGACGACCGCCGTAATGCCCTGGCCCAGCGTAACCCTGGAATCGGTCAGGGTCTGGCCGGTCATCAGGCGCTGGCCGATGAGCTGGACGATCTCGGGACTTTCGGCGAATTTGCCGTGATTGAGCCTGTCGTTGGTCTTCACCTTCGTCAGGTCGATGGCGGTGATGCCGGCTCTTTCCAGCTTCGAGCGATAGGGCTCTTCCGTCGGATTGATCGCGCCGAGACGCGAGACGCGCCCGGTGATGAAGCTGGAGACGGCAAGAGCCTTGTCGTCCTGGGAGACGAAGATCGTGAATTTCGGACGCGGCTCGCCCATCTCTACAAATTGCTTGGCGAAGACCTGGATGTCGATGTCGGGCGAGGCCAGGATGACATTGTGGATCTTCGAATTGACGTGGCCGTCGCGTATTCCCATCTGCCGCAGCGATTCCATGGCAAGCCACGTCCCCATAGAGTGCGCCATGATGGTGATGTCCTTGACATTGGGGTCGGCCGCCAGCGTGCGCAGCGCCTGCTCCAGCGCGGTGCGCGAATAGTTCGTACTTTCCTTGTCATATTGGTAGGCCGTGATCTCTGCTCTCGACGGCCAGGTGAACAGGACAGGCGTTGCCTGCATCCTGCTGTCGTGCACGATCTGCGCCAGCCGGAAGACCGAATCCTCATAGGTGTTGTTGAAGCCGTGAATGAAGACGAGCGCATGCCCGCCGTTCACATGCTGCCGGAACCAGACGCGGCCCTGCGCCACCGTGTTGATCTGCTGAACATTGGTCACGGCAAAGTCGGTGGCCGGATCGGGCGGAAGCCGCTTCGGCCACTGCACGGTGCCGGCTTCGCGCTTTGCCGGGATCGAAATCGAGATCTGCGTCAGATGCGGCTTGGAACTGCGCTCGCCGTTGAAGAGTGTCGCCGGGTTGCCGGAAGGCTCGCGTGTGGTCGCAACCAGCATGTCGACCCTTGATGTCGGTGGCGTTGCCGACGAACTGGAAACCGGCGTCATCACGCCGCCCGGATGCCCGCAACTTGCCAGCAGAAGAAAAAGAGCCACGCCACGTCTTGCCATTCACACATCCAGCAGTCGCTCAAGGAGGCTTTCCGAGCCCTGGATACTAGCAGGCGGGGTATGGCGGCGCCTGTAGCATCACGTAATATCTGTGGCTTTCAAGGCGATCGGGATCGTCGGCCAGCACGTTCCCAGCCGTTCCGATCCCCTTTGCCAATTCCTCAACGAAGAGGATGTATCTTTGCTGCCGGAATCGCAGCGATTCGGCTTCAGGATCCGCAACCCATGACCAGAGCAAGACGCCGCCGTCTCATCCGCACCCGACGCACCGCAACCGGGCTTGCCCTCGTCGGCGCCATCTCATTTCTGGCCGGCATGACCGACGCGACCGGTCTGCTGCTGACCGGCGATTTCGTCTCCTTCATGACCGGAAATACGACGCGGGCAGCACTCGCCGTGAGCCAAGGCAATCTCTATCACGCGGCGGTGTTGATCTCCGCCATCGGCGTTTTCGTGCTCGGCAATGCGGCGGGTATCGTCATTGCCCATGTCTCCGAGCGTCGCATTTTCGTGGTGCTCGGCTGCGTCGGTCTCGTCCTGGCGCTCGCCTCGGTGACGACGGTGCAGGGCCTGCTGCTCGCCCGCTTCTACATGATCGTTTTTGCCATGGGCATGGTGAATGCCGCCGTCGAACACATCGAAGGCCTGCCGATCGGGCTGACTTATGTCACAGGCGCGCTGTCGCGCCTCGGCCGCGGCATCGGCCGCTGGATCATCGGCGACCGCCATATCGAATGGACGATCCAAATCGTGCCCTGGGGCGGCATGGTGCTCGGCGCGATCGCCGGCGCCGTGCTGACGCACCTTATCGGCGCGCATGCGCTGTGGATGGTCTCCCTTTTCGCCATGGCGCTTGCGCTTGCCGCCATGTTCATCCCCCGGCCGCTTCAGCGGCGCTTCAACCAGAAGTCCGCGCCGCACCACTCGGCCGTTGCACGCGGCAAATAGAGCATGTCGCGCAAAAGTGTGCGCGGTTTTCCCAGGCAAAGCGCGAAGCGCTTTTGCCGCAACGGCATGCGCAAAAACAAAGGGCTAAAGCGCTGGGAGCGAATCTGAAAGATCGCGACGCGCTTTAGAAGCGTCGCATTCCTGTTACCCTCGAATCGGATAGGAAGCATCGTCGTCCGTCTCAAGGAGTAGGTCTTGTTCCTGATTTCGAAGCTTGTCTGGATTTTCGCGCAGCCGCTGTCGCTGGCATTCTTCCTCGTCTTTCTGGCCCTCATTGCCGGTCTTCTGCGTTGGCGTATCTTGAGTATCCTCGGCGCCGCGGCTTCAGCCCTCATCCTCTTCGTCACGCTCTACACCACGGCCGGCAACCTGATGATGCAGGGGCTTGAGCAGCGCTTCGCCAAGCCCGCCGCCGATCCGGAGAGCCTGCAATGCATGATCGTGCTCGGCGGTGCCTTCGAAAACGAGGTGAACACGGTCCGCCACGGCATCGAATTCAACGGCGGCGCCGACCGCTTCGTCGAGGCCCTGCGCCTTGCGCAGAAATTTCCCGACTCGCGCATCCTGGTGTCGGGCGGCGACGGCTCCATCTCCGGCGTCTATGAAGGCGATGCGGCGGCATCCGAGCGCTTCTTCCCGCTCTTCGGCGTCGGCAGGGATCGGCTGATCGAGGAGACGCAGTCGCGCACCACCTTCGAAAACGCCGTCAATACCAAGGAATTCCTGGCGAGCCAGGGGCTTTCCAATTGCCTGCTGATCACCTCGGGGTTCCATATGCCGCGCTCCGTCGGCATCTTCCGCAAGCTCGGTATCGAGATCGTGCCCTGGCCGACCGATTATCACACCGACGGTCAGGTCAGGCCGGGCCTGGATTTCACCCAGCCGAACCTCAATGCCCAGAACATGGCGACGGCGATCCGCGAATGGTACGGGCTGGTCGGCTATTATCTCGCCGGCCGGACGTCGGAGCTCTATCCGGGCTGAGATCTATTTCTTCGAGATGGTGACGAATTTCGTGCCGCGCACGCGCGCCGTCACGATGCAGGGGTCACCCTCGGTGCGGTCGCAGAAACGCGGATGCATCTTCATCGCCAGCACCATGTTGCCGAAGCGCTGGACGAAGTCGTAGCCGTAGATCTGCGCCGTCGCGATCATGAAATAGCCGCCTTCGGCGACCTGCAGGTAGAAATTATAGGTGCAGCCGTCGTCATTGCATTGCGGCCCCTTCTGCCCGTCGCAGGTGAGCTCGCCTTCGTTGACCACGGCGTCGATCAGCCCGTCATTGTTGATGTCCTGCCGGATGACAAAGCCGTCGGCAAATTCGGCCGCCTTGCACTGCTCCTGGAAATGTTTCTTCTCGTAGATCTCCGGATCGGAGATCAGCGATTGCTGGCCGAAGGCCGCAGCCGGCATGATGACCAGCAGGAGAATGTTCAGAACGGCGAGCACCAGCGTTTTCACGGCTTTCCTCTTTTGGATAAAGCGCTATCGGCTGGCTTTATGGCCGCGCCGCCTTGCGCCGCCCTTGCCGCCGTGGTTCTTTCCGGAAACTGTTTGCCGGTCCCGGGGTCTGCATGTCCTTGCTCGTCTATCTCGATTATGCCGGCATCGCGCTGTTTGCCGCCACAGGCGCGCTCGCCGCCTCGCGCAAGCAGCTGGATCTGATCGGCTTTCTGTTCTTCGCCATGGTCACGGGAACGGGCGGCGGCACCGTGCGCGATATCGTCCTTGGCCGGGTGCCGGTGTTCTGGGTGCTGAACCCTGCCTATATCCTCGTCTGCTGCATCATGGGCGTCATCGTCTTCTTCACCGCCCACCTGTTGGAATCGCGGTATCGCCTGCTGATCTGGCTGGATGCGATCGGCCTTGCTGCCTATTGCGTGCTCGGCGCCGCCAAGGGGCTTGCCGCCACCGGCTCGCCGACAATCGCGATCGTCACCGGCACCCTGACGGCGACGTTCGGCGGCATTCTGCGCGATTTGATGGCAAACGAGCCTTCGGTGCTGCTCAGGCCGGAAATCTATGTGACTGCCGCCCTTATCGGCGCCGGCGTGTTCACGCTCGCCAATGCGCTGGGAATGCCGCTTTATCTGGCGTCTGCCTGCGGCGTCGCGGCGGCCTTTGCGGTGCGCGGCGGCGCCCTGTGGTTCGGCTGGACCTTTCCGACCTACAGGCATAAGCCCGGCCGGCACCCCGACGATGTCATGTGAAACAGCGTGTCGTCAGCCCTGCTTCGCCCGCAGCCGGATCACCACGTCGACATGAGCGATCTCCATGCCCTCGGGCGGCTCCGGCAGATTGGCGATCGTCAGGTTGCTGACCGGAATGTCGAGCACCTCGTTGTCGCCTTCGACGAAGAAGTGATGGTGGTCGGAAATATTGGTGTCGAAATAGGTCTTGGCGCTCTCGACGGCGAGTACGCGGATAAGACCGGCTTCGGTGAACTGGTGCAGCGTGTTGTAGACGGTTGCCAGCGACACCGGCACACCGGCGGCAACCGCCTCCTCATGCAGTTCCTCGACGGTCAAATGCCGGTCGCCCTTGGCAAACAGGAGGTTGCCGAGCGCGACACGCTGGCGGGTGGGACGCAGGCCTGCACCGCGCAGCCTGACCTCTATGGCGATCGGGAGTGCACCCGTCATCAAAACCAACTCCGGTTATTCCTGCATAAAGCAATCATGTTTCTTCAAGCGGTATAACTTTTGCACAGGAGCCTTTCAATAGTTCAATGGGGACAAGAGCCTGATAAACGCGGCGAAAACCGGCTTTTAGCGCAAATAGGTCTGGTCGCAGCCCTGGCCTTCCTGTATGCGACCACCAAATAATAGCGCAAGCTTGGTCCGGGACCGTGAATGAAGCTGCCTTGCTCATGCTTCATTTTCTGCAGAACTTGGACTACACGTTGACATCCACGGGCTCACGCGGGGGAAAAAGAAACTTTATGACGACCAGACAGTCCAGCTACTCGTACGACGAACTCATCGCCTGCGCACATGGCGAGCTGTTCGGCCCCGGCAATGCGCAGCTTCCCCTGCCGCCCATGCTGATGGTTCATCGCATCACCGATATTTCAGAAACGGGCGGGACCTTCGACAAGGGTTACCTCAGGGCCGAATACGACGTGCGCCCCGACGATTGGTATTTTCCCTGCCATTTCGAAGGCAACCCGATCATGCCGGGCTGCCTCGGCCTTGACGGCATGTGGCAGCTGACCGGCTTCTTCCTGGGCTGGCTCGGCGAGGAAGGCCGCGGCATGGCGCTGTCGACAGGCGAAGTGAAGTTCAAGGGCATGGTCCGCCCGCATACGAAGCTGATCGAATATGGCATCGACTTCAAGCGTGTCATGCGCGGCCGTCTGGTCCTCGGCACGGCCGACGGCTGGCTGAAGGCGGACGGCGAGACCATATACCAGGCGGCCGACCTTCGTGTCGGTCTCTCGAAAGACAAGACGGCCTGAACCGCATCTGAAGCGGCTCACGAAACAAAAAAGGTTTGATCAGATGAGACGGGTAGTTGTCACGGGTCTGGGTATCGTGTCCTCGATCGGAAACGACGCCGCCGAAGTCACCGAATCCTTGCGGCAGGCAAAGTCGGGTATCTCCTTCTCCAGCGATTTCGCAGAACATGGCTTCAAATGCCAGGTTTGGGGCAGCCCCAAGCTCGGCGCCGCGGAGCTGGCCGAACTGGTCGATCGCCGTGCCATGCGCTTCCTGTCGCAGGGCGGCGCCTGGAACCATGTCGCCATGAAGCAGGCACTTGCCGATTCCGGCCTGGACGAGAAGGATTACGCTCAGAACGAGCGCACCGGTATCATCATGGGCTCCGGCGGCCCGTCCACCCGCACCCTGATCGAGGCGGCCGACATCACCGTCAAGAACAACAGCCCGAAGCGCATCGGCCCCTTTGCCGTGCCGAAGGCGATGTCTTCGACGGCATCGGCGACGCTCGCCACCTGGTTCAAGATCCACGGCGTCAACTATTCGATCTCCTCGGCCTGCTCGACATCGGCGCATTGCATCGGCAACGCCGCCGAGATGATCCAGTGGGGCAAGCAGGACGTGATGTTTGCCGGCGGCCACGAAGATCTCGACTGGACGATGTCCAATCTTTTCGACGCCATGGGCGCCATGTCCTCCAAGTACAACGATACGCCCGACAGCGCCTCGCGCGCCTATGACGTCAATCGCGACGGCTTCGTCATCGCCGGCGGCGCCGGCGTACTGGTGCTCGAGGAGCTGGAGCGCGCCAAGGCCCGCGGCGCCAAGATCTACGCCGAAATCGTCGGCTACGGCGCAACGTCGGATGGTTACGACATGGTCGCCCCCTCGGGCGAGGGCGCCATCCGCTGCATGCGCCAGGCGCTTGCATCAGTCAAAGGCGACGTCGATTACGTCAACACCCACGGCACCTCGACGCCGGTCGGCGACAGCAAGGAAATCGGCGCTATCCGCGAGGTATTCGGCGCCAAGATCCCGCATATCCAGTCGACCAAGTCGCTGACCGGCCATTCGCTGGGCGCGGCCGGCGTGCAGGAATCGATCTATTCCCTGCTGATGATGCAGCAAGGCTTCATCGGCGAAAGCGCCCATATCACCGAGCTCGATCCCGAATTCGAAGGCGTGCCGATCGTGCGCAAGCGTATCGACAATGCGAAGATCGATATCGCCCTCTCCAACTCCTTCGGCTTCGGCGGGACGAACGCCACGCTCGTCTTCCAGCGCTATAACGGATAATAAAATGACTGGAATCATGCAAGGTAAGCGCGGCCTCATCATGGGCGTCGCAAACAATCATTCGATCGCCTGGGGAATTTCAAAAGCTCTTGCCGCACAGGGTGCGGAACTCGCCTTCACCTATCAGGGCGATGCGCTCGGCAAGCGCGTCAAGCCGCTGGCTGCCGAAGTCGGCTCGGATTTCGTGCTGCCCTGCGACGTCGAGGACATCGCCTCGGTCGATGCCGTGGTCGACGCGATCGAACAGCGCTGGGGCAAGCTGGATTTCATCGTCCATGCCATCGGTTTTTCCGACAAGAACGAGCTGAAGGGTCTCTACGCCGATACGACGCGCGAGAATTTCAGCCGCACCATGGTCATTTCCTGTTTCTCCTTCACCGAGATAGCCAAGCGCTGTGCGCCGTTGATGGAAGACGGCGGTGCGATGCTGACGCTGACCTATAACGGTTCGACCCGCGTCATCCCGAACTACAACGTCATGGGTGTCGCCAAGGCGGCGCTCGAGGCTTCGGTGCGTTATCTCGCCGCCGATTACGGCCCGCGCGGCATCCGTGTCAACGCCATATCGGCCGGCCCGATCCGCACGCTTGCCGGCGCCGGCATCTCGGATGCGCGCGCAATCCTCTCCTGGAACCAGCGCAATGCGCCGCTGCGCAAGACCGTGACCATCGATCAGGTCGGCAATTCGGCTCTCTACCTGCTCTCCGACCTTTCCGCCGGCGTCACCGGCGAAATCCATTTCGTCGACGCCGGCTTCAACGTCACTTCCATGCCGACGCTTGACACCCTGCGCCGGGCCGACGTCGAGTAATAGCCCTTATTCAAAAGACTCCAAAAGGCCATGCGTATAATAATGCGCATGGCCTTGCTGTTTTTAGACGTAAGAGTTATATTGTAAAGGCATTTGGGGTGATCCGTGGAGCGAAACAGCCAGAAGATTATTGCCAGGCTGAAGCGGGAAGGCTTCGAAGTCGTTTCGATCAAAGGCTCTCATCATAAGCTTCGAAGGGGCAATGAGACCATCATCGTTCCGCACCCGAAAAAGGATCTGCCGACCGGCACCGCGCTTGCAATTGCGAAGCAGGCCGGATGGAGTGTGAGTGACAAATCATGAAATATTTCATTGCTCTCGTGCATAAGGACAGCGACAGCGCTTTCGGGATCAGCTTTCCGGATCTGCCGGCGGTATTCTCCGCTGCCGATGAGGAAGAAGACCTTACTGCGAACGCCATAGAAGCCCTTCGCCTTTGGGCGGAAGACGAAACTCTGCCGCTGCCTTCCTCATATGACGAGATCGGCTCACGGCAGGATATCCGCGCGCAGCTGGCCGAGGGTGCTTTTCTGACGCGCGTTCCTTTTATCGAAGACACAACACGCACCGTTCGAGCCAATGTGACTTTCGACAAAGGTATGCTTGAGGCAATCGACAAGGCTGCGAAAGAGCGCGGCCTCACCCGTTCGGCTTTCCTTGCGAGTGCGGCCCGCAAGGAAATCGAGGCTGCATAAGGCTTATTTCTTCGCCCACAGCACCTTGAAGCGGGCGTTGCGGCAGGTTTCACCGCTTTCCCTGAAATTCGCTGCCAGAACCGGCTCGTAGGGCAGGCCGCGATTGGCGACCAGCATCAGGCGGCCGCCGCCGCGAAGCGCGGATGCGGCGGTCTTGATCATTGCCTGGCCGAGCGCCGGCTCGGCGGCGTGCCCTTCGTGGAAGGGCGGGTTCATGATGACGAGATCGTATTTGTCCTTGACCGGCTCGCCCGCCAGATCGTGCCAGAAGAAGCGCGCAGGCGCGTTCGGGCAGTTCTCTGCCAGATTGTCCCGCGCGGCCTCGAGAGCCGCGTGATCGGCCTCGTAGAGGTCGAGACGCGTCAGCCCGCGCGACCTCTGTGCCAGCTCGACGGAGAGATAACCCCAGCCGGCGCCGAAATCGGCGACGTCACCGGTAAAATCCTGCGGCAGGCGCGAGGCGAGCAGTTCCGATCCGGCATCGATTCGGTCATGCGAGAACATGCCGGCGGTGGCATTGAAACGGCCGTCGACGCGCACCGGCGCCTTTGCCAACTTGGAGACGATCTCGTCGGCATCGGCAGGACGGCCGAACCAGAAGGCGACGCCGTGATATTTCGGCATATGGTCGATGGCGAGGCCGAAGCCTTCCAGGCGCTTGCGCAGCGGCTGAATGCCGTCTTCCTTGGCGCCGGCAACGACGATCAGGCCGCCGATCCGCGTGCGGGCGATGGCCGCGGCGAGATTGGCCTCGTTCTCGCCCTTGTGCTTCGTGCAAAGCACCAGGGCGGCATCGTAGTCTTCGCCGTCGATCTCGGGTTTGGCGTCGATCCGCTGGGCCAGCAGCTGCCGGTAGAGCGGCCGGAAGCCCTGGACGGCGCTGAGAGAGGCGGCGAAATCGTCGGGCAGCGCAAAGCCCGCCTCGGCGCCGAGGAAGAGCACACGCTCGCCCTCGCCGGGCGCCTGGACTGTGCCGCTGGCAAAGGGATGGAACAGGGTCTTCAGCGTCTCGCGGCTCATGGGTCTCGTCTCGTTAAAAGCAGGTCGCGCAAAAATGTGTGAGCGGTTTTGCGGCCACGACATGCGCAAAACCGGGATACAAAAAGGGCGCGGAAGATTCCCGCGCCCGGAATGAAATCTGGGAGACGCGGCTTATTCGGCCGCTTCTTCCTTCTTCTTCTCGTTCGGGATCTCCTGGCCGGTGGCCTGGTCGACGACCTTCATCGACAGGCGAACCTTGCCGCGTTCGTCGAAGCCGAGCAGCTTGACCCAGACCTTGTCGCCTTCCTTGACGACGTCCTGCGTCTTGGCAACGCGCTCGGAAGCGAGCTGCGAGATATGGACGAGGCCGTCGCGGGCGCCGAAGAAGTTGACGAAGGCGCCGAAGTCGGCGGTCTTGACGACCGTACCTTCGTAGATCTGGCCGATCTCAGGTTCGGCGACGATCGAGTGGATCCACTTGCGGGCCGCTTCGATTTCCTTGCCTGAGGAGGAGGCGATCTTGACGGTGCCGTCGTCTTCGATGTTGATCTTCGCGCCGGTCTTTTCGACGATTTCGCGGATGACCTTGCCGCCGGAGCCGATGACTTCGCGGATCTTGTCGACCGGGATGTTCATGACTTCGATGCGCGGAGCGAATTCGCCGAGCTGGCCGCGGCTTTCGGTGATGGCCTTGGCCATTTCGCCGAGAATGTGGGCGCGACCGCCCTGAGCCTGGCCAAGGGCGACCTTCATGATCTCTTCGGTGATACCGGCGATCTTGATGTCCATCTGCAGAGAGGTGATGCCGTCGGCGGTGCCTGCAACCTTGAAGTCCATGTCGCCGAGATGGTCTTCGTCACCGAGAATGTCGGAGAGGACGGCGAAGCGATCGCCTTCCAGGATCAGACCCATGGCGATACCGGCAACCGGCTTGGCGAGCGGAACGCCGGCATCCATCAGAGCCAGCGACGTGCCGCAGACGGTCGCCATCGAGGACGAGCCGTTCGACTCGGTGATCTCGGAGACGACGCGCAGCGTGTAGGGGAACTGCTCCGGCGTCGGCAGCATCGGGCGGATGGCGCGCCATGCGAGCTTGCCGTGGCCGATTTCGCGGCGGCCCGGGGAGCCCATACGGCCGGTTTCGCCAACCGAGTAGGGAGGGAAGTTGTAGTGGAGCAGGAAGCGCTCCTTGTACATGCCCGTCAGGCTGTCGACATACTGTTCGTCTTCGCCGGTGCCGAGCGTGGCAACGACGATCGCCTGCGTTTCACCGCGGGTGAACAGCGCCGAACCATGGGTGCGCGGCAGAAGGCCGACTTCCGAAACGATCGGACGGACGGTTTCGAGGTCGCGGCCGTCGATGCGGCTCTTGGTGTCGAGGATATTCCAGCGGACGATTTTCGCCTGCAGGTGCTTGAAGATCGCGCCGACTTCCTCGGCGGTGTAGCGGGCTTCGCCTTCCTCGGGGAGGAAGTGTGCCTTCACCTTCGCCTTGACGGCGTCGACGGCGGCGTAGCGGTCAGCCTTCTGAGTGATCTTGTAGGCTTGGCGAAGTTCAGCTTCGGCAAGGCCGAGCATCTCGGTTTCGAGAGCGGAATAATCTTCCGGCTGGAAGTCGCGCGGCTCCTTGGCGGCTACTTCGGCGAGCTTGATGATCGCGTCGAGAACCGGCTGGAAGCCCTTGTGGCCGAACATGACGGCGCCGAGCATGACTTCTTCGTTGAGTTCCTTGGCTTCGGATTCAACCATCAGCACGGCGTCGTAGGTGCCGGCGACGACGAGATCGAGGCTCGATTCGTCCATCTCGTCGAGATGCGGGTTGAGAACATATTCGCCGTTGATGTAGCCGACGCGCGCACCGCCGACCGGGCCCATGAACGGAACGCCGGAGAGCGTCAGCGCTGCAGATGCAGCAACCATCGACAAGACGTCGGGATCGTTTTCAAGATCGTGCTGGACGACGGTGACGACGACCTGCGTGTCGTTCTTGTAGCCTTCCGGGAACAGTGGGCGGATCGGGCGGTCGATCAGGCGGGAAACCAGCGTTTCCTTTTCAGACGGACGACCTTCGCGCTTGAAGTAGCCGCCGGGGATCTTGCCGGCTGCATAGGTCTTTTCCTGGTAGTTGACGGTGAGCGGAAAGAAGTCCTGGCCGGGCTTCGGCGCCTTGGCCGAAACGACGGTGGCGAGAACGACGGTTTCGCCGTAGGTGGCGAGAACTGCGCCGTCGGCCTGACGGGCGATCTTGCCGGTTTCGAGCTTCAGCGGGCGGCCGGCCCACTCGATTTCGACTGTGTGTGTATCAAACATGACTTGTCCTTCAATGCGGGAGCACGCGCCATCGCCGATATCAGGGCGCAGCGCACAGTCGACCGCAAACAATGTGACGTATCACGGGCAAGACAACGGGAGGCTTTTCATCCTTGGTTTCCTCGATAATCCGAGGGTCCCTGGGAAAACCAGGCCAAAGCCTCGAGAAGCCTTGGCCGAAAGCATCCGGCAATCCTGCCCCATGACAGGTCAACGGTTGGTTTGGCAGAACCGGCCCATCCGGGTCCGCCGGTCGTTCCACCGCTTGGAGATAGGGCGCGGCTGGAACATTTCATCGGGAACCACGTCCCGAAACAGGATCCGGCGGGCGCTCGGAAAGCGCCCGCCGGACAAACTTAGCGGCGGATACCCAGGCTGGAAATCAGCTTGGAATAGCGGCCTTCATCCTTCTTCTTGAGATAATCAAGAAGCGAGCGGCGGCTCGAAACCATCGTCAACAGGCCACGGCGGGAATGGTTATCCTTCTTGTGGTCCTTGAAGTGTTCGGTCAGGTTGTTGATGCGTTCGGTCAGGATCGCGACCTGAACCTCAGGAGAACCGGTGTCGCCTTCGGCGGTTGCGTATTCCTTGATCAGCGCAGACTTGCGCTCAGCAGTGATCGACATCGGGTGATCCTTTCTAAGAGAGGAGATAAAGGTCGCCAAAAGCCGGGATGCCGTCCAGCTTTGGCCGTGAATGCGAGCAGGCGAACCTGACGCTGGCGCTGCCTATAAACCAAATAAGCAGCGATGGAAAGAGGGGAGCGCCCGCAGCGGTTTCAGCGGCCCGCCATCGCCGCCCGGATCATAGCATTGTAACCCTCGGGATCCTGCAGCATGGCGAAATGGCTGGCCTCTTTCAGGATGACGAGCTTGGCACCCGGTATCTGTTTCGCCATCATTTCCGTATGGTCGAGCTTCACGGCTTCATCGTGGTCGCCGATGGCGAGCGTGACCGGCACCGTAATCTTTCCGAGATCCGCCGCCGTCCAGGCCGGCTGTGTCGCCCACATCTCGGAGATCTGGGTGACGAAGGCGTCGTACTCGTTCGGCGTCGGCGACAGCGTCCGATATTGTTCGCCGGCGACATTGATATAGTCGTTGAAGGTCTTGTTGTTCATGACGTCGGGCTTGACGCCGTCGGTCGTGACATTGGCCGCCTGGGCAATGACGCGCGTCAGCTTTTCCGGATATTTCATCGCCATGTCGATGCCGATGATGCCGCCGTCCGACCATCCCACCAGCGTCACCTTGCCAATCTTCAAATGGTCGAGAAGCGCGGCATAATCCGATGTCATCAGATCGTAGCCGAAGGGCTGCCGGCTGCGCGTCGAGCGCCCATGCCCGCGGCTGTCGGCAACGATGACCAGGTGGTCTTTGGCAAATTCGGCGATCTGGTGGCCCCAGACCTCGGCATTGCCAAGCCCGCCATGGATGAAGAGCATCGGCTCGCCTTCACCATACTCGGCGTAATACATGCTGATGTCGTTCACATCGGCCATGCCGCTGGTCTTCGGCACGGGCATTGGAGGAAAGGCCGGGAGCTCGGCCCAGCGCTCGGCGGATTGAGCGCCGGTAATGGCCAGGAACATCGAAAAGAACGTCAGCATGCCGATAGCAGTCGCGCGCATAATCATCCCCCTTGTCGGGCCGCCATGGCCCCTCGGACCGTTAGGGCCCCTCGGGCGGCCATCGCCCGAAAGGAAGATATCGCATCGCCAACGCCTGACAATCGTTGGCTGTGCAGACTCAGCCGAAAACCCGCTTCGGGCGAAATTCGCCCTGGCCGATCTCGCCGATCGCAATCAGCCTGCCGCGGGCCGTCGCATAGGCTTCGCTTTCGGCAACCGGCGCATCGCGGCCGCGCACCAGGATCGGGTTGCCCATTTTCAGCCGGTGGGCCTGGTCGTCGTTGATGACGAGATGGGGCAGAGCCGATAGCGCCTCGCAGGTGTCGATCAGCAGCGCATCGAGGGCTGCCAGCCGCTCGTCCGTATCTTCGATCGCCTCCAACGCCACGAGGTCGGCGAGCGGCACCATCGCCTCTTCCGAAAAGGGCGCGACAAAGGTGCGCCGCAGCCCCGAGACGTGGCCGTAGCAGCCGAGCTCCCGGCCGAAATCGCGGGCGAGCGCCCTGACATAGGTGCCCTTGCCGCATTCGACTTCGAAATGCGCGCTGTTGGCATCCGGGCAGGCGAGCAAGGTCAGCCGGAAGATATCGACTTCGCGCGAGGGGATTTCGACGGTTTCGCCTTCGCGCGCCAGATCATAGGCGCGTTCCCCCGATATCTTGATCGCCGAAAACTGCGGCGGCACCTGGCTGATGGTGCCGATATAGCGAGGCAGGATATCGCGGATCTGCTGTTCGCTCGGGCGTTTGTCCGAGCTTGCGGTCACGTCGCCCTCGAGATCGTCGGTCGCCCGCTCTTCGCCCCAGCTGACCGTGAATTCATAGATCTTGCGGCCGTCCATCACATAGGGAACGGTCTTCGTCGCATCGCCGAGCGCGATCGGCAGCATGCCGGAGGCGAGCGGATCGAGCGTGCCGGCATGACCGGCCTTCTGCGCCTTGTAGAGCCACTTGATCTTGGAAACGGCTTCGGTCGAGCCGAAATCCACCGGCTTGTCGAGGATCAGCCAGCCGGAAATCGGCCGGCCCTTGGGTTTGCGTGGTTTGGACATCAGTCTCTTCTGTTTATTGTTCGTCTTTATCGCCGTCGAGATCGCGGCTCACCTCGGGCGAGCGCAGCAGCTCGTCGATTTTTTTGTAATTGTCGAAGCTGGTATCGTCGCGGAAGCGCACCTCCGGCATGTATTTCATCTGCCGAAGCTGCTGCCCGAGCCGGCCGCGGATATATTTCGCATGACGGTTCAACGCCTCGATGACGACGCTGTGGTCGGAAACGCCGAGCGGCGTCACGTAAGCCGTGGCGATCTTGAGGTCGGGCGACATGCGCACTTCCGAGATCGAGATCACGGTCGCTTCGATGACGTCGTCGCGCACTTCGCCCCGCTGCAATACCTGGGTGATCGCGGCGCGAACCTGTTCGCCAACGCGCAGCATGCGCTGCGAAGGCGCGGAAGAAGTTGCTCTGGTCATTGTTATCTCTATTTGCCGATGCGGCTGGGAATCGAACCCGTCAAAGGAGAGCGTCCATGACTCTTTTGGCAGAAAAGGTCAAGTCGGCGGATATCCGAAAGCCATCCGCCGGGCTGGCGAATGGCTTTCGGAAAGCTGATGCTGCGCTTAAAGCGCGCCGCGGTTTAGAGCGTGCGCGTGATATGCTCGACGCGGAAGCACTCGATGACGTCGCCGGCGCGCATATCCTCGTAATTTTCGAAGGCCATGCCGCATTCCTGGCCCATCGGCACTTCGGAGACTTCGTCCTTGAAGCGCTTGAGGGTCTTGAGCTTGCCTTCGTGAACGACGACGTCGTTGCGGATGAGGCGGACGCCCGCACCGCGTTCGACCTTGCCTTCGACGACACGGCAGCCCGCGACCTTGCCAACCTTGGTGATGTTGAACACCTCGAGGATTTCGGCATTGCCGATGAAGGTTTCGCGCCGTTCCGGAGACAAGAGGCCCGACATCGCTGCCTTCACGTCATCCACCAGGTCGTAGATGATGTTGTAGTAGCGGATTTCGAGGCCTTCGCGCTCGGCGAACTGGCGTGCCTGCGTATTGGCACGAACGTTGAAGCCGATGATGGCCGCGTTCGACGCTTCGGCGAGCGAGATATCCGACTCGGTGATGCCGCCGGCGCCCGAATGGACGATACGGGCGCGGACCTCGTCGGTACCGAGCTTCTCCAGTGCGCCGGCAATTGCTTCGATCGAGCCCTGCACGTCGCCCTTGATAACAAGCGGGAACTCCTTGATGCCGGCGCTCTGGCGCTGCATCATCATCTGTTCCAGCGAGCCGCGCTGTCCCGACTGGCGGGCAGCCGCCTTGTCGCGGGCCAGACGCTGACGGTATTCCGAGATTTCGCGGGCGCGGCTTTCGCTTTCGACGACGGCGAACTTGTCGCCCGCCTGCGGCGTTCCGGAAAGGCCGAGAACCTCGACCGGGGTTGCGGGACCGGCTTCCTTCACATGGTCGCCCTTGTCGGTGACCAGCGCGCGCACGCGACCCCAGACGTCGCCGGCGACGATGATCTGGCCCGGACGCAGCGTACCCTTCTGAACGAGCACGGTCGCGACCGAACCACGGCCACGATCGAGCTGGGCTTCGATGACGGTACCTTCGGCAGTCCGGTTCGGGTTGGCCTTGAGATCGAGAATTTCCGCCTGCAGCAGGATCGCCTCGAGCAGCTTGTCGAGGTTCTTGCCGGTTTTGGCCGAAACTTCGACGTCGAGCACTTCACCGCCCATGGATTCCACGAAGACTTCGTGTTGCAGCAGCTGATTGCGGACCTTCTGCGGATCGGCCTCGTGCTTGTCGACCTTGTTGATCGCCACGATGATCGGAACACCGGCCGCCTTGGCGTGGTTGATCGATTCGATCGTCTGCGGCATCACGCTGTCGTCGGCCGCGACGACCAGGATCGCGATGTCGGTCGCCTGGGCGCCGCGGGCACGCATGGCCGTAAAGGCGGCGTGGCCGGGGGTGTCGATGAAGGTGATCTTCTGGCCGCTCTGCTCCACCTGATAGGCGCCGATATGCTGGGTGATGCCGCCGGCTTCGCCGGAGACCACGTTGGCATGGCGGATGGCGTCGAGCAGCGAGGTCTTGCCGTGGTCGACATGGCCCATGATGGTGACGACAGGCGGGCGCGAAACCAGTTCGACATCCTCGTCCGACACGTTGAAGATGCCGAGTTCGACGTCGGATTCCGACACGCGCCGGACCGTATGGCCGAATTCGCCGGCGATGAGTTCGGCGAGATCGGCGTCGATGACGTCACCCGGCTTCATCATCTGGCCTTCCTTCATCAGGTACTTGATGACGTCGACGGCGCGTTCGGACATGCGCTGCGACAGTTCCTGAATGGTGATGGTCTCCGGCAGAACCACCTCGCGGGAGATCTTCTCGCGGGTTTCCTGCATCTGACCGCGGCGGAATTTCTCCTGCCGGCGGCGCATCGCCGAGAGCGAACGGCCGCGGGCATTGTCCTCGCCGTCGACATTGGCGGTGGAGATCGTCAGCTTGCCGCGACGGCGCTCTTCATCCGTCTTCGGGCGTGTGGTGACCGGCTTTGCCGGTTCCGGGCGAACGACGCGGCCACGGACCGGGCCGCCGCGCGCGGCACCGCCACGATCGTCGTCTTCCTTTTCGTCGCGGCGGCCGCGAACGGCGCCGGGAGCAGCTGCGCCTGCTGCCGGACGGGCAGCGCCAGGCGCTCCAGCCGCATCGGGCCGGCGCGCGGCAGGCGCCGACGATGCTGGCTGCGGCCGCGGAGCGTCGGCGCGTGCTTCGGCCGGAGCCGGTGCTGCGGCTGCCGGTTCGGCAACTGGAGCGGGCGCCTCAGCCTGGCGGATGGCCTCTTCGGCGGCCCTGCGGGCAGCTTCTTCGGCTTCGGCTGCCTTGCGGATAACCTCTTCGGCGGCACGGCGCTTTTCGTCCTCGGCGCGGCGGATCGCATCCTGGGCGTCACGCGCTTGGGCGTCGGCAAGCGCACGCCGGCGCGCGTCCATTTCCTCAGGCGACAGATGGTTCAGCACCACCGGGCGCGGACGATCGTTCTGGCGCGGCGCCTGGTGGGACTGCTGCGGCCGCTGGTTCGTCTGGCTGTTGTTGTTGCCCTGCTGGATCCGCGGTGCCGGTGCGGCCTGCTGCGGACGCGCCTGCACGGGTGCGGGCGCCGGTTCGGTGGCACGCACGGGAGCCACCGGAGCCACAGGTGTGATCGGCTTTTCGTCTTCCGGGCGCATCGGGCGCCGCTTACGGGTCTCGACGACGACCGCCTTGGTGCGGCCCCGACCCATATCCTGGCGAACGGTGCCCTGGCTCATCCCCGATGGTTTCAGGGTAAGCGTCTTTTTGCCCGTCACGCTGATTGTCTTGTCGTCGTTACTATCGGTCATTCGTTCCCGTTCCTTCGGACAGGGAGCGATGACTAGATCAGACCCTGTCGTTCAATACTTGTCGATCAATGAGAATGCGACCGGCCGATGCCGGTGACCGCCTCATTGTTTTTGCCGGCCAGCGCCGCCCGCTGCCCGGGACTGACCGCCAATACGGTACTGTTCGAGCATCTTTGCGCGCTTCACTACACCCTCACCCGCCTGCCCTGCAAGCACTGCGGCATGGATAAAAGCATTCTGGCCCATCAGGCCTTCCATTTCGCTCTCCGAGAAGAGACGGAAGGAAGGTATCTCCTCCTCGGTCTCCATTCCGAGGTGCCAGGCCTTGCGGGCCTGGTCGATTTTCCGGACGCCGTCATCGGCTGCATCGGTCGCGTGGAACACCGCAAGGGCTGCCCCGCTTCTGACCGCGGCATGCACTTTCGAGGAGCCGCTGACGAACTGGCCGGCTTTCCGCGCCATGTTCATCATCTGCATCAATTGCGCCGCCAGCAGGCGGTCGACGCTTGCGCCGAGATCGTCTGCCGCCTTCACATCCATTTTCAGCGCGCGGGCGAAGAGTTTCCTCGCCACGGCCCTGTCGACCAGCGAGCGGTCGATCTTCACCCAGCATCCGCGTCCCGGCAGCTCGCGCTTCAGGTCGGCGACAACAGTTCCATCGGGAGCGGCGACGAAGCGGATCAGCTCTTCCGGCGATCCGCTTTCGCGCGTCACGATGCACATGCGTCCGTTCACGTCATAACCTGCAAGATCGTCGTCCTCGTCAGGGAGAGCGTCCGGCTCATGCGCGGTCATCATGCTTCTTGTTCGGCTTCGGCTTCGGTGACCTCTTCTTCGGTCCCCTTCGCCAGGTCCTCTTCGGTGATCCAGCCGGCCGACAGGCGGGCCTGGACGATCATCTGCTCGGCCTCGACGCGCGAGACGTCGAACTTCGAGAACAGGCCTTCGAACTTCTTCGTTTCGCCGTTCTTGCGTTCCGTCCAGCCGACGAGATCGTCAGCGGCGCAACCGGCAAAATCCTCGATCGTCTTGATGCCGTCTTCGCCGAGCGCCACCATCATCTGGGCGGTCATGCCGTCGATTTCGCGCAGTTCGTCCTGAACGCCGAGCGCCTTGCGCTTCTCGTCCATCTCGGCTTCGAGACGCTCGAGGAATTCGCGGGCGCGCTGCTGGATTTCCTGCGCCGTCTCTTCGTCGAAACCGTCGATCGAGGAGATTTCGTCGAGATCGACATAGGCCAGTTCCTCGACGGCGGCAAAGCCTTCGGAGGCCAGAACCTGGCCGACCATTTCGTCGACGTCGAGCGAATCCATGAACAGGTTGGTGCGTTCGTTGAATTCCTTCTGGCGGCGTTCCGATTCCTCGGCCTCCGTCATGATGTCGATATCCCAGCCGGTCAGCTGCGACGCCAGGCGGACGTTCTGGCCGCGGCGGCCGATCGCAAGCGACAGCTGCTCGTCGGGAACGACGACTTCGATGCGCTCGGCATCCTCGTCGAGAACGACCTTGGCGACTTCGGCCGGCTGCAGGGCGTTGACGACGAAGGTCGCCGGGTCCTGGCTCCAGGGAATGATGTCGATCTTCTCGCCCTGAAGCTCGCCGACGACGGCCTGAACGCGCGAACCGCGCATACCGACGCAGGCGCCAACCGGATCGATCGAACTATCGTTCGAGATCACGGCGATCTTGGCGCGCGAGCCCGGATCGCGGGCGACCGACTTCACCTGGATGATGCCGTCGTAGATTTCAGGCACTTCCATGGTGAACAGCTTCACCATGAACTGCGGATGCGTGCGCGACAGGAAGATCTGCGGGCCGCGCTGTTCGCGACGGACGTCGTAGACATAGGCGCGGACGCGATCGCCATAGCGCACGTTCTCGCGCGGGATCATTTCGTCGCGGCGGATGATGCCTTCGCCACGGCCGAGATCGACGATGACATTGCCGTATTCGACGCGCTTGACCGTGCCGTTGACGATTTCCCCAACGCGATCCTTGAATTCGTCGAACTGGCGGTCGCGCTCGGCTTCACGCACCTTCTGCACGATCACCTGCTTGGCGGACTGTGCGGCGATGCGGCCGAAATCCATCGGCGGCAGCGGGTCGGCGATGAAATCGCCGAGTGCGGCGTCCGGGTTGCGGTCGCGGGCAAGCTCCAGCGGGATCTGCGTCGAATAATCCTCGGCCTTGTCGACGACTTCGAGCAGGCGCTGCAGACGGATTTCGCCGGTCTTCGGATTGATATCGGCCCGGATGTTGGACTCGGTGCCGTAACGGGAGCGTGCCGCCTTCTGGATGGCATCGGCCATTGCGGCCAGCACGATCTCGCGGTCGATGACCTTTTCGCGCGCCACTGCATCTGCGATCTGCAGAAGTTCGAGCCGGTTCGCACTGACTGCCATTGTCTTGTTTCTCCGTCTTAACCCCGGGTTCCCGTCCCTGGAGCGGTCTGTTGATCGGTTATTCCTGGTCGTCCGCGTCGTTCTGGTTGGCGGCCTCAGCTTTCGCCAGCTTGTCGGCGCGCAACGCCTCGCGGATCAGGTCGTCGGTCAGAATGAGCTTCGCATCGCTAAGCGCCGTGAAGGGAATGGTGACCTTTTGCTCTTCCCCGTAAGCGACCTGGTCACGCTCGAGCGTGAAACCATCTACGCCTGCTTCGACGATCTTGCCGCGGAAGCGCTTGCGATTGTCGATCAGGATCGACGTCTCGCATTTCACAAGGTGGCCCTGCCAGCGGACGAAATCGGATTTCCGAACCATCGGACGGTCGATGCCAGGCGAAGACACCTCGAGATGATACTCTTTATCGATCGGATCTTCCACATCGAGGACGGGAGAAATCGCCATCGAGATTTCTTCGCAGTCCTGAACCGTCATCGTCCCGTCATTGCGCTCGGCCATGACCTGCATTGTCGCGCCGTTCTGGTTCAGCATACGGACGCGGATCAGCCGAAAGCCCAGGCCGACGAGAACGGGCTCGATGATATCGGCAAGACGCTGGTCAAGCCCGGTTTCGGTAATCAGCCGCGGCTCAAGTTCGTTGTCTGCGTTTGTCATGTCCGACAAGCGGTGCGCTCCTCGCAATTTCATGCTGTTTAGGGATCGCGCTAATAAAAAAGAGCGGGTCCTTGCGGCCCACTCTTCATCAAGCGATCAAGAATTTGAGAGGCATATAGTCGGGTTTTTCCGAAATTGCAAGGTCTGCGACCGATTCGGCCAATTCGCTTCCGGCGAGGCGACGAGACCTATGGCCAGCGCTGGTCTTGCGCATATATTGCCGTGGGGCGCAACAACAAGAGCGGAGAAATCGTGGCCTATACGTCGTCGACATTGGCGCCTTTGCGGCACGATACCTACCGTGCCATCTGGTTTGCCAGCCTGTCCTCGAATTTCGGCGGCCTGATCCAGGCGGTGGGTGCTGCCTGGATGATGACGACGATCACCGCCTCCGAAGACATGGTCGCACTGGTGCAGACCTCGACGGCGCTCCCTATCATGCTGTTTTCGCTGATCTCCGGTGCGCTCGCCGACAATTATGATCGCCGCCGGGTCATGCTGACGGCGCAGTGTCTGATGCTGGCGGTCTCGGCGCTGCTGACGGTCACGGCCCTTCTCGGCTGGATCACGCCCTGGCTGCTGCTGTTCTTCACCTTCCTGATCGGCTGCGGCACCGCGCTCAACAACCCTTCCTGGCAAGCTTCGGTCGGCGACATGGTGCCGCGCGCCGATCTGCCGGGCGCCGTCACGCTGAACAGCATGGGTTTCAACATCACCCGAAGCGTCGGCCCAGCGATCGGCGGCGTCATCGTCGCGGCAGCCGGCGCCGCCGCGGCCTTTGCGGTCAACACCCTCAGTTACCTTCCCTTGATCTATGCCCTGCTGCGCTGGCGCCCGGGCGCGCCGGTCTCGACCCTGCCGCGCGAGGCGCTCGGCAGCGCCATCTTCGCCGGCCTGCGTTATGTGTCGATGTCCCCCAATCTCGAAAAGGTCCTGGTCAGGGGGCTGCTCTTCGGCATTGGCGCCAGCTCGATCCTGGCGCTGCTCCCGGTCGTGGCGCTCGATCTCGTTGCCGGCGGCCCGCTGACCTATGGTTTCATGCTCGGCGCCTTCGGCATCGGTGCGATCGGCGGCGCGGTGCTGAATGCGCGGCTGCGCCAGATGCTGTCGAGCGAGGTGATCATCCGCCTGGCCTTTGCAGGCTTTGCGCTCAGCGCCGTCATCGCCGCCTTCAGCCCGAGCGCGGTGCTCACCTCGGCCGGGCTGCTCGTCTCCGGCGCCTGCTGGGTCTCCGCGCTCTCGCTCTTCAACACCATCGTCCAGCTGTCGACGCCGCGCTGGGTGGTGGGTCGCGCGCTGTCGCTCTACCAGACCGTCACCTTCGGCGGCATCGCCGGCGGCAGCTGGCTCTGGGGCGTGGCCGCCGATCGCTACGGCGTCGCCGATGCGCTGCTGATGTCGTCGGTCGTCATGTTGCTCGGCATCGCGATCGGCCTGCGTTTTTCGATGCCGGCCTTCGCCTCGCTCAATCTTGATCCGCTGAACCGCTTTACCGAGCCGGCGCTCAGCCTCGACATCACCCCGCGCAGCGGCCCGATCGTCATCCAGGTCGATTACGAGATTGCAGATGACGACCTTGCCGAATTCATGCAGTTGATGGGCGAGCGCCGCCGTATCCGCATCCGCGACGGCGCCCGCAACTGGGCGCTGATGCGCGATCTCGAAAATCCCGGGCTGTGGACGGAAACCTATCATACGCCGACCTGGGTCGAATACATCAGACACAACCAGCGGCGCACGCATGCCGATGCCGAAAACATCGACAGACTTCGTGCGCTTCACCGCGGCGAAGGCCTGCCGCATGTCCACCGGATGATCGAGCGTCAGGCCATTCCGCCTGATAACGACGTCTTCCACCAAGCGCCGATCGACCTGCACCATTGAGGACGACCATGTATCAATTCAGGCTCGCCCGCCAGTCGGATCTCGTCACGATCGTCCGGCTTCTGGCCGACGACGATCTCGGCAACGCCAGGGAGATCGTCTCTGATCCCGTCGATGCGCGTTATCTCTCGGCCTTCGCGGCGATCGAGGCGGATCCCAATCAGCTCTTGGCCGTCGCCATCGACGCTTCCGATCGGGTCGTCGGCTGCCTGCAACTGAGCTTCATCCCCGGCCTGTCGAGGACGGGCATGTGGCGCGGCCAGATCGAAAGCGTGCGTGTCGCAAGGGATGTTCGCGGCTCGGGCCTCGGCTCCGCCTTCATCGAATGGGCGATCGGGGAATGCGCCGCGCGCGGCTGCGGCCTCGTGCAACTTACCTCGGACAAGACGCGGGCGGATTCGATTCGCTTCTACGAGAGGCTCGGTTTCGTGGCGAGCCACGAAGGGCTGAAGCGCACGCTCTGAACAACTACTTCAGCTTGCCCTTCATCGTCGCCTCGGGAAAGCAGGTCGGCGTCATGCCGTTCTTCGCCTGCCATTCACCGATCGAACGCCGGGTCTTGTAACCCGGCAGGCCGTCGGGGCCGCCGACATCGTAGCCCTGCCGCTCCAGCGCCTTCTGCATGGCGGCGACATCGGAGCGCAGCATCTTGCCGACATCGCCCCATCGGCCTTGAAAGGCGCCGCCATTATAGGCGATCCGATCGGCGAGATTGCCGATATAGAGCGCGTAGAGATCGGAATTATTATATTCCTTGATGATATAGAAATTCGGCGTGACGATGAATTCGGGCCCGTCACGGCCGGCCGGCACCAGCATCATGCTTTGCGCTTTTAGCTCGCCGGCGGGAAAGCCCTTGCCGGAGATGCGGTCGATGCCGAGCGAGGCCCAGTGCGACAGCGGCTTTGCCAGATCCGGCCCCTCCTGGGCGCAGGAGACCGCCGCTGGTATCGACACCTCGAAGCCCCAGTCGCGGTCGCGCTGCCAGCCCTTCTTGACCAGATAGTTGGCGATCGAGGCAAGCGTATCCGGCACCGAAGTCCAGATATTGCGGTGGCCGTCGCCGTCGAAATCGACCGCATATTTCAGATAGCTCGTCGGCATGAACTGCGGCTGGCCGAGCGCGCCGGCCCACGAACCCTTGAACTCGGCAGGCGTCACGTCGCCGCCGTCGAGAATATGCAGCGCCGCCATCAGTTCGGTGCGGAACATCTCCTTGCGCGTCGACATGAAGGCCTTGGTCGCCAGCACCTCGATCGCCGGATTCGGGATCTTCGCAGCGCCGAAGCCGGTCTCCCGGCCCCAGATGGCCAGCACGATCGAGCCCGGCACGCCATAGGTCTTCTCGATCCGCTTCAGCGTCGAGCCATATTGCGCGGCAAAGCCGCGCCCGGTTGCGGCAAGCCTCTTCAGATGGTCCTCGTTGAAATAGGGACCGGGCGAGGAAAACTCCGCCTGCGTCTGCTTCTGCTCCTTCGGTGGCGGGAAACCAGGCGGGGCGAGATCGGGCAGGTTCCAGTTCAGCTCAATGCCGGAGAAGGCCGCCTTGAAGGTCTTCTCGGAAATACCGTTCGCTTTCGCCTCGGGCCAGAGATCCTTCTGCACCCAGGTCTCGAACTGCGCCTCGACGTCGGCTTTCGAAGGGGCTGCATATGAGGGGAGAGGGAGGACGGCGGTCATTATCGCCAATGCGAGTATCCGCAGCCGTCGTGGAACACCCCCCTCTGTCCTGCCGGACATCTCCCCCACAAGGGGGGAGATCGGCTGGGGGCACCCTCTCGTCCGAACCAAACGCTGCAGATCGCCGCCGCCTGGCACGCGGTCAAGATTTCGCGACGCCGGTGAAACTTGCCGATCTCCCCCCTTGTGGGGGTCCGAAGGACGGGTCGAGACCCGCGGCTCGACCCCGGGCCCGGCAGGGCAGAGGGGGGTATCTTTCGACATATACAAATCCCTCATATCACCGTCCGCGCCCGAAGGGCCGCCGCCAGCGTGCCCTCGTCGAGATAATCGAGTTCGCCGCCGACCGGCACGCCATGCGCCAGCCGGGTGATCTTCACCTCAAGCCCCTGCAATTGGTCGGTGATGTAATGCGCGGTCGTCTGTCCCTCGACGGTGGCGTTGACCGCGATGATCAGCTCCCGGATGCCGCCTTCGCCGATCCGGTCGATCAGGCCGCGAATATTCAGATCGTCGGGCCCGATCCCGTCGAGCGGCGACAGCGTGCCGCCGAGCACGTGATAGGCGGCGTTCATCGCGCCGGCCCGCTCCAGCGCCCAGAGGTCGGAGACGTCTTCGACGACGATGATGATGGATTGATCGCGCTGCGTGTCGGTGCAGACGGTGCAGGGATCGACGGTATCGACATTGCCGCAGCGCGAGCAGATCTTCACCTTGTCGTAAGCCTCGCCCATCGCATTCGACAGTGGCCCCAGCAACTGGTCCTTCTTCTTGATAAGGTGCAGTGCAGCCCGGCGCGCCGAGCGCGGCCCGAGGCCCGGCACCTTTGCCAGAAGCTGGATGAGTTTTTCGATTTCGGGGCCGGTGACTCGTTTTGCCATGCGCCGTTCTTAACTGATATGCAGCGAAAACGGAATCGCGGAAGGATCGGCCGTCCCATGAAAATCCAGGCGCTATGCATCGGCAATCCGGAACGGCTGCCGGGCAAGAGCTACAAGACCGGCATCTTCAAACATGCCGTCAACGGCGCGGTGATGATCGATGCCGAAGGGCTGGTCGGCGATGCCATCTGCAACCGCAAACACCATGGCGGCGTCGACCAGGCCGTCTATATCGAGGGATCGCTGACGCTCGATTGGTGGACGCAGCAACTCGGCCGTCCGTACGAGTCAGGCACGTTCGGCGAAAACATGGTGATCTCAGACCTCGACAATCGCGACGTTGCCGTCGGCGACCGGTTCGTCTCAGGCGATCTCGTCCTCGAGGTCAGCGCCTGCCGCATTCCCTGCGCCACCTTCGCCGCCAGGATGGCCGATCCGAAATTCGTCAAACGTTATACCGTGGCCGCCCGTCCCGGCATCTATTGTCGCGTCATCCGCGGCGGCGTCGCCGAAGCCGGAATGCCGGTGGAGCATCAGTCCTTTCCCGGCGAAAAAGTCACAATGGCGGAACTGATGGAAACTTTTGGCCGACGGCTTTCGGAGGCGGACCGGGCGCGATATCTCGCTGCTCCTATTCACTACAAGTTGCGCGCGATGCTTGACGCGCAACGGTAGGCGCAGGCTTGCCGGTGCGTCGCGAACGCGATTGTTACATCGTCCATCGCAACAGTGGTGAAAGTAAAGATTGAATCGCCGGCTGTCAGAACGGCAGCTTGAAACCGGGTGGAATCGGCAGGCCGGCGGTCAGTGCCTTGGTCTTTTCGGCGGCGAGCGCCTCGGCCTTGTCCTTGGCGTCCTTGTGGGCGGCGACGATCAGGTCCTCGAGGATCTCGACATCGTCTTCCTTGAACAGCGACGGGTCGATCTTCAGGCTCTTCAGCTCGCCCTTGCCCGAGATGACGGCGGTGACGAGGCCGCCGCCCGCCTTGCCTTCGGCCGTGAGCTCGGCGATCTCCGCCTGCATCTGCTCCATCTTGGCCTGCATTTCCTTGACTTTGCCCATCATGCCCATGATGTCGCGCATCGTCTCGCTCCTTCTTGAAATCAGAATTCTATATCGTCGCCGGGCAGGATATCACCGTCTTCCGATTCGGCGGCGGCAGGCGGCGTCGCCTCTTCCGCTTCTTCCTCGGGCGTCGGCGCCCTGACGCGCACGTCGATGATCTTGGCGCCCGGAAACTGCGCCAGGATCGCCGCGACATCCGGGTCCTGGCGGGCATCGCTGACGCGCTGTTGCTGTGCCTTGGCTTCCGCCTCCACCATCGTCGGTCCGCCTTCTTCGCGGCTGGTGCTGACGATCCAGTGGATGCCCGTCCATTCCTTCAGTTTGACGGCAAGCTCGTTCAGCAGCGTGCCCGGTGCGCCCTCGGTGAGGTTCACATCCAGCCGCCCGGATTCGATGCGGACGGGCCGCACGAAGTTGCGCACCAGTGCCTTCAGCTTGACGTCCCGTTTTTCGGCGGCGAGATCGACGATATCACTGATCGAATTGACCGGGACGAGCGGCTTCGGTGTCTCCGCCGGTTTCGTCTCGATCCGGCCGACTGGCATGGTCTCCGGCTGGCTGCTGGGCACGGCGCGCAGCATCGCCACCGGCGCGGACGCCTGCGGCTTGCCGGGCGCGATTTCCGGCGCGCGCGCCGCGACGCTGCTTTGATAGGGAACGCGCGTGCCGCCGCCGCCATTGCCGGAAGGCGGGGAGGCGGGCCGCGGGCCGGCATTGTCGGCGGAAAATTCGGCAAGCCGCCGCGCTGCATCCTCGGGCGCCGGCAGATGCGCCGCATGCGTGAGCCGGATCAGCACCATTTCGGCCGCACCCGCCGTCCGCGACGAGCCTTCCGTTTCCGGAATGCCCTTCAGCAGCATCTGCCAGATGCGCGACAGCGTCGTCACCGCGACGCCCTTGGCGAATTCCGCCGCCTTGGTGCGCTCGACTTCGCTGAGCGAAGGGTCGTTTGCCGCATCCGGCACATATTTCAGCCGCGTCACCAGATGGGTGAAATCGGCAAGATCGGTCAGCACCACCACCGGATTGGCGCCGGCCTCGTACTGGCTCTGAAATTCGCCGAGGGCTGCGGCCACATCACCCTTGACGACATGCTGGAACAGATCGACGATCCGGGCGCGGTCGGCAAGGCCGAGCATCCCGCGCACGGCTTCCGCCTGCACGGCGCCGGCGCCATGGGCGATCGCCTGGTCGAGCAGCGACAGGCCGTCGCGCGCCGAGCCTTCGGCCGCGCGTGCGATCATTGCCAGCGCATCCGGTTCGGCCTCGATGCCTTCCTTGGCGGCGATCGTCGAAAACAGCCCGACGAGATCCGACGCGCTGATGCGGCGCAGGTCGAAGCGCTGGCAGCGCGACAGCACCGTGATCGGCACCTTGCGGATTTCGGTGGTGGCGAAGATGAATTTCACATGCTCAGGCGGCTCTTCGAGCGTCTTCAGCAGGCCGTTGAAGGCCTGCGTCGAGAGCATGTGCACTTCGTCGATGATATAGACCTTGTAACGCGCCGAAACCGGGCGGTAGCGCACCTGCTCGATGATCTCTCTTATATCGTCGATACCGGTATGGGAGGCCGCGTCCATCTCGATCACGTCGACATGCCGGCCTTCCATGATCGCCTGGCAGTGCTCGCCGGGGGTGCGAAGGTCGATCGTCGGTTTGTCGATCTCCGACGTCTTGTAGTTCAGCGCCCGCGCCAGGATGCGTGCCGTCGTCGTCTTGCCGACGCCGCGCACGCCGGTCAGCATATAGGCCTGGGCGATGCGGCCGGTCTCGAAGGCATTGGTCAGGGTGCGGACCATCGGCTCCTGGCCGACCATCAGGTCCGTGAAATCCTTGGGGCGGTATTTGCGAGCCAGCACCCGGTATCCGGTGCCCGTCGAGGCGGCATCTTTTGATTGTCGCTCGGTGTCGCTCATCGCCCTGCTTGTCGCCCGGATCGTCGGGCACTTCGTGGAGAGAAGGTGGGAGGCTGGCACGATGACCCGTGCCGGGCTCGTTAGGGCTGCTTCCTTCCGGACCTGACCCGGTTGGCGAGTGGCTCGTCCACCACCAACCTCCCGGATGCACATATCGGCAATATCGTCATCAAAAGCAAGCCAACATGCGAAAAAACTGCTAGTCGTTGGAAAACATGGGAGGAATGCCTTTTGAACGGTTTCGTGCTCGACCCCCGGCTGGAAAACGACAGCACCAGCGTCATGGTCACCGGCCTCTGTGATCTCAGATTGTCGAGGGATGCCCGCTGGCCCTGGCTCATTCTCGTGCCGCGCCGGGCCGATATCACCGAAATCTTCGAGCTGACGCCGCTCGACCAGGTGCTGCTCGCCTTCGAGACGGACCTCGTCGCCAAAGCGCTCAAAGAGATCACCGGTGCTGCAAAAATCAATGTCGGGGCTCTTGGCAATATCGTCCGCCAGCTTCATGTTCATGTCATTGCCCGCTTCGAAGGCGACGCCAATTGGCCGGGTCCCGTCTGGGGGTTCGGGCGCGCGGAACCCTACGAGGACGGAAAGAGAGACGAATTCATAGCGAAGCTGCGGGAAGCCCTTTCATCATGAGTCATTCGCTTTTCGATTCGGATGTGCCGCATCCCGAACCCAGCAATCTCACGGCTTTTGCCGCCAATGACCTCAATCGCGATTCCGAGCATCGCGACGAACACTCCGTCGAAAAGGCGCTGGCAAGGGACGGCACGCATATCTTCGCCTTCGCCAGAGACAGGCTGGTGCTGAAGCATGACGGCCAGGTGCTCGATCCGCTTTTTGCCCGCTACGAGCTGCAGGAATTGCAGCCGGATTGGGACGAGACCGTGCTTCTCGGCTACCGCAAATCGGGCGAGCCGCGGCTCGCCGTCCCCGTCGGCATCGACGTCGACGATCTTGCCAGCCATTACAAGCCTGCCGACGGCCGTACTTTGTTTCGCGAAATGCTGATCGACGAGGTGCTGCTCGGCGAATTCGCCCAGGCCGCGAGCCTCATCCGCTGGAATGGCGACAACCGCTTCTGCGGCCGCTGCGGCTCGGCGATGGAGATCCACATCGGCGGCTACAAGCGGGTCTGCGCCGCCTGCGAACACATGATCTTTCCGCGCACCGACCCCGTCGTCATCATGCTGACGATCGACGAGAGCCGCGACCTCTGCCTGCTCGGCCGCAGCCCGCATTTTGCACCTGGCATGTATTCCTGCCTCGCCGGCTTCGTCGAACCCGGCGAGACCATCGAGAACGCCGTGCGCCGCGAAACGCTGGAGGAATCGGGCATCCGCACCGGCCGCATCCGCTACCACGCCTCGCAGCCCTGGCCGATGCCGCATTCGCTGATGATCGGCTGTTACGCCGAGGCGAAATCCACCGACATCAGCCGCGACGAGACCGAACTCGAGGATTGCCGCTGGTTCACCCGCGAGGAAACGATCGAGATGCTGGAACGCCCGAGCGCGACTGGCAAGGCCTCGCCGCCGAAAGGCGCGATCGCCCACCGCCTGATGCGCGACTGGGTGGAGTGGAAGCGCTAACACCATGCCGGTCGCCCGCTCGGAACGGCTGCTGACGCTGCTCCAGACGCTTCGGCGTTACCGGCGGCCGGTGACCGGCACCGTGCTTGCCGAGGAGACCGGCGTCAGCCTGCGTACGCTCTATCGCGACATTGCCAGCCTGCAGGCCCAAGGGGCGATGATCGAAGGCGAAGCCGGGATCGGCTACGTGCTGAGGCCGGGCTTGATGCTGCCACCGATGATGTTCTCCGAGGAGGAACTGGAAGCGCTGGTCCTCGGCTCGCGCTGGGTCGCGCGCGCCGCCGAACCGCGCCTGGCCGGCGCCGGCGCCGATGCGCTGGCCAAGATAGCCGCGGTGCTGCCGGCCGATATGCGGGAGATGATCGATTCGGCCGCCCTTTTCGTCGGCCCCAAGCGCCGGGACGAGGACAAGGCTGACGTTTCGGCGATCCGCCGGGCGATCCGTCTGGAGCGTATTCTCGAACTGCACTATGGCGACGAGCAGGGTCGAATTTCGCGCCGCCGCGTCTGGCCTTTCGCACTCGGCTATTTCGAGCATGTGCGGGTCCTCATGGCCTGGTGCGAGTTGCGCCAGGACTTCCGCCATTTCCGCACCGACCGCATTATCGACATGACGCTGCACGAGGTGCGTTATCCGCGCCGCCGAACGGTTCTCCTCAAGGAATGGCGCGAGCAGGACGTGCCGCTCGAGAACTGAAACGCTGCTGCCATAAACTGTCAGCAGTCGGCGTTATCATCAGTACCAGTCCACTACAGCGCCGCGCGTCTTTGGACGCGCAAAGGACGCTGTAGCATCCAAGGTTCCGCGCATCGTGCCGATGCGCTAGGGAAGGAGTACTGATCATGGCAATGCCTCCCGCCATCCATTTCGCCAACGAGCGTTTTACCGCTGAGACCTTTGCCGATGTGATTTCGGCCGAAACTTTTGCCGACGCCCACCAATCGGCGCGCTCCGGCTTGCTGCGACTGGTCATCGGCTTTCTCCGGAATCCCAGGGGAAGCCGCCCGAAACTCGATCTGGAATCGACACCGGATTCCTTGAAGCGCGACCTCGGCTTCATGGATGGGCGCGGCCCGCGCCGCGAGAATCGTTTTCCAGTCTAAATTCATCACCATTGACATTCCACCGGACGAAAACGGGGCGCCGCAGTTGCAGCGCCCCCACATCCTGCTGCCATCCATTGGCAGCAGCCGGGTCCGTCGTCCCTACCATTTCACATCAACGGGAGAGCCGAAAATGCCCAGCCCCAACCTGATAATCCTTTACGTCAAGGACCCCGGCGAAAGCGCCAGCTTCTACCGCAACCTCCTGAACCGAGAACCGGCCGTGGAAGCGCCGAATTTCGTTGCCTTTCCACTCGAGGGCGGCTTCACCCTCGGCCTCTGGCGGCGCAGCAAGGTCGAGCCGCAGCCCTCCGCCATCGGCAACCGCGGCGAAGTGGCGTTCATGGTGGCGGGGGAAAATGCCGTCGCCCGGCAGTATGAGGATTGGCGCGGCCGCGGCCTGCCGATCGCCCAGGAACTGACCGAACTGGATTTCGGCCCGACCTTCGTCGTGCTCGACCCGGACGGTCATCGACTGCGCGTCTGTGAGCCGGATAAATAATACTGATGTTGTGCCCGGAATGTGCAGCGCTTCCGGGCACATGCATAGAACAAAGACCTAAAGCAGGCCTCGCATCGCATGCCCCGTGTAGACGCCGAGGATGCGCACCTTCTCGGAGAAGAACCGCAGCTCCTCCAAGGCCCGGCGCACGTTCGGGTCGTTCGGATGGCCTTCGATATCGGCGTAGAACTGTGTCGCCACGAATCGTCCGCCGAGCTGATAGCTTTCGAGCTTCGTCATGTTGATGTTGTTGGTGGCAAAGCCGCCGAGCGCCTTGTAGAGCGCGGCCGGAATGTTGCGGACGTTGAAGACGAAGGTGGTGACGACCTTTTCCTCAGCCGAATTCCGTTGCGCCCATTCCTCGTCGCGCGACAGCACGACGAAGCGGGTGACGTTGTTTTCCGTATCCTCGACGTTTTCGGCGACGATCTCGAGCCCGTAGAGATCGGCGGCAAGGCGCGGCGCGAGCGCAGCCATCGTCCGGTCGCCGGTTTCCTTGACGAGCTTCGCCGCCCCCGCCGTATCGCCGGCGATGACAGGCTTCCAGCCATGGGCGCGGACGATCTTGCGGCACTGGCCGAGCGCGTGGATATGGCTGTGCACCGTGCGGATCTCGTCCTTGGTCACGCCAGGCAGCACCATTAGCTGGAAGCGGATCGGCATGAAATATTCGCCGATGATGTGGAGCCGCGATTCGGGCAGCAGATGGTGGATATCGGCGACACGCCCGGCGATCGTGTTCTCGATCGGGATCATCCCGATATCGGCGTCGCCATTGTCGACCGCCGTGAACGCATCCTCGAAAGTCTGGCAGGGCAGCGGCTCCATGGTCGGAAACATGTCCCGGCTGGCCATGTCGGAATTGGCGCCGAATTCGCCCTGGAAGGCGATCCTGTTGGTCTTGATGTTCATGATAGTTCCGTCAGTTCGACTTAGAGCATGATGCCGAAAAGTGTGAGCGGTTTTCGGACGACATCATGCTCTAACTCTTTAATTGAGAACAGGATTCAGATTTTAGGCCAACCGAGCCTAAAATCATCCTGTTCTGGCGGAGAGGATGCGCCGCGCTATTTCGAGGTCGGCGGGAGTATCGACACCGAGCGGAACCGTGTCAACGATCTCGGCGTCGATGCGCATGCCGGCCTCCAGCGCCCGCAGTTGCTCCAGCGATTCGCGCCTTTCGAGCGTCGAAGGTCCGAGCGAGACAAAGCGTTCCAGCGCCGCGCGCCGATAGGCGTAAAGGCCGATATGGTGGTAGAGCGGACCCTTGCCGTAAGGTGCGGTCGCCCGCGTGAAATAGAGCCCGCGCAGCCGGGTGTCGGAAACCGGCGAACCGACGACCTTGACGATGTGCGGCGCGGTTTTATCCGCTTCATTGTCGATTTCGGTCGTCAGCGTGCCGATATCGACCGCCTCGTTCTCGAGAGGGCGCAAAGCCGCGCGCACGGTTGCCGGATCGATCGTCGGCAGATCGCCCTGGACGTTGACGATGAATTTCGCCTTGCCGGCAGGATCGACTTTCTGCAGCGCCTCGAAGATCCGATCGGAACCCGATTGGTGATCCGAGCTGGTCATGACGACTTCGAAGCCGGCGGCAGAAACCGCGTCGAACACCCTGGCGTCGTCGACGGCGACGACGACGCGGCCGATCGCCGCCTCCTTGGCGCGCAGCGCCACCTGAACGATCATCGGCAGCCCGCAAATATCGGCGAGCGGCTTGCCCGGAAGCCGGGTGGAGGCCATCCGCGCCGGGATCAATACGAGCACACCGTCTAAATTTGAATCACTCATGGGTCGGGCCTTCTATTCCGGGCTGAAAAGTGTCAAAAAGTCTCACGCACAAGACCATTTAGACAGTTGCAACGATCAGCCAAAAGACATAGGTTCCGCGCGATTTCAAGATGGTCCGGTTATGGTCTGCCGGCTGCAAGGGGAGCATTGCAGATGAATTCATACGTCAATACGGCCGTGGGGGCGCTGCTCGGAACGATTTTCGTTCTGATGTCGGTCTCTATCGCGTCCGAAGGGATCTTCCATTCCGAAGCACCGGAAAAGGAAGGTTTCGCGATCGTTGCCGAAGAGGCGCCCGCCGCTGGTGGCGAAGCTGCGCCTGCCGCTGCTGCCGTTCCGATCGCGCAATTGCTTGCTTCTGCCGATGCCAAGGCCGGTGAAACGGTCTTCAAGAAGTGTCAGGCCTGTCATGACGGCACCAAAGGGGGACCGAACAAGGTCGGTCCCAACCTCTTTGGTGTCGTAGATCGCCCGATCGCCTCGCATGAGGGCTTTGCCTATTCCGCTGCCATGAAGGATTTCTCCAAGGGCAGCAGCGAAAAGTGGACCTTCGAATTCCTCAACAAGTTCCTGCTGGCGCCGAAGAAGGACGTTCCGGGCACCGCGATGGGCTTTGCCGGTCTGGCAAAGGATCAGGACCGCGCCAACGTCATTCTTTACCTGCACACGCTGGCCGATTCGCCGGTACCGCTGCCGGACCCGAACACCGCGACGCAGTAACGCGGACGCAACCATCGCACCTCGTGAAGAGCCCGGCCCGCGAAGCCGGGCTTTTTGTTGTGCGGAGCGTGTTCAGGCCCCCAGGAAATAGGCCCAGAGCGAGACGGTGATGGCGCCGAGCGCCGTCGTCACGGTGATCGTCGAGGCAGCAATGCTATGGCCGACGCCGAATCGGTTGGCGATCAGCCAGGCATTGACGCCCGTGGGCACCGAGGATGTCAGCACGATCGCCGCCGTCCATGCCGGGCTGAGGCCGAGTAGATGGCTCGCCGCCCAGACGCAGCCGGGCAGCAGCAGCAGCTTCAAGCTCGATGTCACGCTGGCGATACCGAGATTGCCGGAGATGCCGTATTTCTCCAGCGCCATGCCGAGCGAGATCAACGCCGCCGGACCGGCAATGCCGGCGATCTGCTTGACGACGGTTGCCAGGGTGACCGGCATGGCGAGACCGGAAAGATGCATGGCCATGCCGGCCGCAAGCCCGATCACCAGCGGATTGCGCACCAGATTGACGGCGATCTGGCGCAGCACCAGCACCATGCTGCGATCGCTTTTGCCGGCGATCTTGCGCTCGGCATGCTCCATCAGCACCGTGCCGGCGACCATCATCACCGGCAGATGCACGGCGAGCAGGATCGACAGCGCCACCAGTCCTTCGTCGCCGACCGTGCGCTCAACGAGCGGCAGGCCGATGAAGATATTATTGGCGAAAGCCGAGGAAACGCCGGCCAGCACGCCGATCCGCTCGTCGCGGCCGAAGAGGCGTGTGGCGGCGATATGGCCGGTCGCCCAGGTGATCGCAACGCCTGAGAAATAGACGATCCACAGCCGGAAAGGCGAGGCGCCGTGAAAATCCGCCTCGGCGATGGTGCGGAAGAGTAAGAGCGGCACGGCGATCTTGAAGACGAATTCGCTGAGCGCTTCGCCGACATTCGATGCCATCAAGCCGCTGCGGACGATCACCCAGCCGATGAGGATCAGGATGAAAATGGGAAGAACGTCGAGAATGATAGCTGACATGGGGGAGGCTGCTTTGCGCGGGGAATAAACGACCACAGCGCCGCGCCTCTCGTGAGACGCGTAAGGACGCAGCAGCACTTTGAATTCCTTATGCAGTAGCAGCAAACGGCTTGGATTGAAAAGGCAATCGCCGCCGCTCCGGCGGCATTCGGAAAACAAAAAAAGCGGGCACAGCCCGCTTTTCCGCTCCGGCCTTGCCGGATATCCGATCGCAAAGCTGCCAGTTCATCCGTGGTCAGCATCGCGCCGGTAAGATCGAGGGCATCATCCCTCGTGCGCCCGGCTGCAACCGAAAGCTGCTCATGCCGGTCTTCTTGCGACTATTTCTAGATTCGGAAAATGACAGGGGCATGACGAATAGGCGGCAGTTTGCGAAGAAATAGCCGCGCCATCCACCATTTATTCTTCCAAAGCGCGGAAATTTCGCTAAGACCAAACCCCGGCTATCACAAATCCGGGACTCCCCATTTCATGACAAGATTCGATGTTCTGACAGTCGGCAACGCAATCGTGGACATTATTGCCCGTTGCGACGACCAGTTCCTCATTGACAACCAGATCACCAAGGCGGCGATGAACCTCATCGACGCCGAACGGGCCGAACTCTTGTATTCGCGCATGGGGCCGGCGCTGGAAGCCTCCGGCGGCAGCGCCGGCAATACGGCGGCCGGCGTTGCGAACCTCGGCGGCAAGGCTGCCTATTTCGGCAATGTCGCTGCCGATCAGCTCGGCGACATCTTCACCCACGACATTCGCGCCCAGGGCGTTCACTACCAGACGAAGCCCAAGGGCACCTTTCCGCCAACGGCGCGTTCGATGATCTTCGTCACCGAGGACGGCGAGCGGTCGATGAACACCTATCTCGGCGCCTGCGTCGAACTCGGGCCCGAGGACGTCGAGGCCGATGTCGTGGCCGACGCCAAGGTCACCTATTTCGAAGGTTATCTCTGGGACCCGCCGCGCGCCAAGGAAGCGATCCTCGATTGTGCCCGCATCGCCCATCAAAACGGCCGGGAAGTGTCGATGACGCTGTCCGACAGTTTCTGCGTCGGCCGTTATCGCGGCGAATTCCTCGATCTGATGCGCTCCGGCAAGATCGATATCGTCTTCGCCAATCGCCAGGAAGCGCTGTCGCTCTACGAAACCGATGATTTCGAAGAGGCGCTGAACAGGATCGCCGCCGATTGCAAGATCGCCGCCGTGACGATGAGCGAGGATGGCGCCGTCATCCTGAAGGGCCGCGAGCGTTATTACGTCGATGCGATCAGGATCAGGGAAGTCGTCGATACGACGGGTGCCGGCGATCTCTTCGCCTCCGGCTTCCTTTACGGCTATACCCAGGGGCGCTCGCTGGAGGATTGCGGCAAGCTCGGCTGCCTCGCCGCCGGCATCGTCATCCAGCAGATCGGCCCGCGCCCGATGACCTCGCTGTCCGAGGCTGCCAGGCAGGCAGGGCTTATTTAAAGGCTTCGCCGGGATAGGCGCCCCAGATTTCCGACTGCGCTACCCAACCGGAGGCGCCGTCGGTTTCGGCGCGGCACCAGTCGCCGTTGCACTCGCCGATCGTCAGCATCACGCCGGGTTCCAGCTTGGCAACGATCGATGCGGAAGGCTGCGCCTCGCGGCGCAGATTGACGAACACGCCCTTGGCCTTCGTCTTCATCCACGGGGCGGCGATCGCCGCGCGCTGGCCTGACAGCAGCGATTGGTTGACCCAGCCTTCGGTGCCGTCGGCATCGCGGATGCGGCGCCAGTTGTCGTATTCCTGGATGATCTCCACCGGCAGGCCGGATTTCAAGTACATCCACGAAACGGCATAATCCGTTCCCGGGCCGATGCGCAGGTTGACGCGCTTGGATTTCAGCGTGACGAAACGCGGCAATGGCAGCCCGCTTGGCCCCTTGGCGGCCTGCGCATGGGCGAATTCGACAGTTCCCATGGAGGCGGCCAGAGCGATGGCAAGGGCAAGGCAGGACTTCAGGACTTTGCTGCGCATGGAAGTTTCCGTTTGCTCGAATTCGCGGGCAGGCCCGGCCTGCTCGCGGTCCGGGCTCTGACATTCCCACGGCTGCACCGCGAGTTTTGTTTGTCTTCGCGTGCGGGTCTGGTAGAAAATGCCCGGATGGGAAAATTATCACCCCTCTTGGTTAAAGACCTCTGAACAAGGCACCACAGCCAGCCATGACAGCGAAGAAAAAACCGAAGGTCTACATCACCCGCAAGCTGCCCGATGCCGTCGAAACCCGCATGCGCGAGCTCTTCGACGCCGAGCTGAACATCGACGACGCGCCGCGTTCGGTTCCCGAGCTCGTCGCCGCCGTCAAGACCGCCGACGTGCTGGTGCCGACCGTCACCGATCGCATCGACGCGGCGCTGATCGATCAAGCCGGGCCGCAGATGAAGCTGATTGCGAGCTTTTCCAACGGCACCGACCATATCGACGTCGAGGCGGCGGCGCGCAAGGGCATTACCGTCACCAACACGCCGAACGTCCTGACCGAGGATACCGCCGATATGACCATGGCGCTTATTCTCGCGGTTCCGAGAAGGCTCGGCGAAGGTGCGCGCGTGCTGACCGACAAGCCGGGCGAATGGGCGGGCTGGTCTCCCACCTGGATGCTCGGCCGGCGCATTCACGGCAAGCGCATCGGCATCGTCGGCATGGGCCGCATCGGCACGGCGGTCGCCCGCCGCGCCAAGGCTTTCGGCCTGTCGATCCACTACCACAACCGCAAGCGCGTCAATCCGGCCGTCGAGGATGAACTGGAGGCGACCTATTGGGAAAGCCTCGACCAGATGCTCGCCCGCGTCGACATCGTCTCGGTCAATTGTCCGTCGACGCCGGCGACCTTCCACCTGATCTCGGCGCGCCGGCTGGCGCTGCTGCAGCCGACCGCCTATCTCGTCAACACCGCGCGCGGCGATGTGGTCGATGAAGCGGCGCTGATCAAATCTCTGAGGGAGGGCCGGATCGCCGGCGCCGGCCTCGACGTCTTCGAAAACGAGCCTGCCGTCAATCCGAAGCTCGTCAAGCTCGCCAATGAGGGCAAGGTCGTGCTGCTGCCGCATATGAGCTCGGCGACGATCGAAGGCCGCATCGATATGGGCGACAAGGTCATCATCAATATCCGCACCTTCATCGACGGTCACAGGCCGCCGAACCGGGTGCTGCCCGGCCGTTGAAGCAGGCTAAACTGGATTCAGGCGGGGCGGATCGGCGGGAGAATCTTGCGCATCTCGACGAATGTCGTTCTGGCAAAGCCGGGATGCGCCTTTTCGGCGGTTCTCAAAAATCCCCAGGCGGTAAAGACGGCGTGATTGTCGGTGAGTTCGATGCGCGTTTCCAGCCGCAAAGCGGGAAGACCGAGCCTTGCGGCCGTCTGTTCGGCAATCGTCAACAGCCGCCTGCCGAGGCCCTTGCCCTGAAGCCCGGCCAGAACGGCGAGCTTGCCGACATAGAGACAGTCGGCCTCCGGCCGCAGGAATAGGCAGCCGATCAGCTTTTCGCCGTCGATGGCGACATGGCCGATCTCGGCCCTGGCCTTTTCGGCCAGCGACTCCGCCGTCAGCGCGAGCGCCGAGGACGGCGGATCGATCCTGCCGTTCATCGAGGCGAAGGAGGCGAGGATGAGCGCGAGCAGTTCATCCCAGCGCGTGAAATTATGATCAAGAGGAATAATCGTCATCCGGCCTGTCTTTGTGTGGTGTGGCGTCTTTTGTAGCGGACAGTGTCGAACCGGGCCTTGAGCGCGTCATAGAGCAGCAGCCGTCCGATCAGCGGTTCGCCGCTGCCGGTGACGAGCTTGATCGCCTCCATCGCCATCATCGTACCGATGACGCCGGTCAACGCGCCGATGATGCCGGCCTCGGCGCAAGATGGAATCAGCCCCGCCGGCGGCGCTTCCGGAAACAGGTCACGATAACAAGGGTTGGGCGTCCCGTCCTCGGCGCTCTCATAGGGCTTGAGAACCGTTACCGAGCCGTCGAAACGCCCGACCGCGCCGCTGACGAGCGGAATGCGTGCTTCCTCGGCCGCATCGGCGGCGGCGTAACGTGTGTCGAAATTGTCGGAGCCGTCGATCAGCAGATCGAAGCCGGACAGTTGCCGGGAGGCGGTCTCCGGAGAAAAGCGCTCCTCGAAGCGGATCAGCCGGACATGCGGATTGAGCCTGGCGATGGCGACGGCAGCACTTTCCGTCTTCAATTCGCCGATCGTACCGGAATCATGGATCACCTGGCGCTGTAGGTTCGACAGCGACACCCGGTCGTCGTCGACGATACCGAGCGTGCCGATCCCGGCTGCGGCCAGATATTGCAGCACCGGCGCACCGAGGCCGCCTGCGCCGATCACCAGCACACGGGCGGCTTTCAGCCTCTGCTGGCCGGCGCCGCCGATCTCGGGAAGCAGGATGTGGCGGTGATAGCGGGCGATTTCATCAGGGCTGAGCGGTTCCATGGCGCCGATATTATCATGGCGCCCGCCGCCGGGAAAAGCCGCCTCGCTCATTCGAACACCCTTCCCTCGGCAACCGTGAAGAACTGCGCCCTGTCGCCGAGCGCCGAAAACATCGCGCTATCGGTGCCGGTCATAAAGGCCTGGCCGCCGAGCCCGTCGATGAGGTCGAACAGCGCGGCGCGGCGGCCCTCGTCGAGATGGGCGGCAATCTCGTCAAGCAGCAGGATCGGCGCATGGCCGGTGAGATTGCCGACGAGGCGCGCATGCGCTAGCACCATGCCGACTAGCAGCGCTTTCTGCTCGCCGGTGGAGCAGCGTTCCGCCTCCATCGCCTTTTCTCGGTGATGCACGATGAGATCGGCCCGGTGCGGCCCCTCCAGCGTCCGCCCTGCGCCGGCGTCCCGGTAGCGGCTCTCCGCCAGCAGGGCCGCGTATTCGTCCTCGAGGTCGACCGACGGGCGCGAAAACTGACCATCCATAAAACCCGAAAGCTGCAGCGATGCCGAAGGGAAGGGCGAGCTTTCGCGCGTTTCCTCGATCAGCCGGGTCAGCAGGCCGAGCATCTCCTGGCGGGCGAGCGCCATGGCGATGCCGAGGCTCGCCATCTGTTCCTCGATGCCGGCAAGCCAGGAGGGGTCGAAGCGGCCTTCATCCAGCAATTTGTTGCGGCTGCGCATGGCGCGCTCGAAATCGCTGGCGCGGCGGCCATGGGCGGGATCAAGCGACAGCACCAGCCGGTCGAGAAAGCGGCGCCGGTCGGAGGAGGCGCCGGTAAACAGGCCGTCCATCGCCGGTGTCAGCCAGAGAAGCCGCAGATGGTCGGTCAGTTCGTCGGCGGTCTTGGCCGCAGTACCGTTGATCCGCAGCCTGCGGATGGTGGTTTCTTCGCCGGTTTCGACGCCGGTGCCGATTTCGACTTCGCCTTCCATGCCGTCGAGCGCGGCGAAGATCGAGAAACGGCCGGCCGCGCCGACACGGGTAATGTCGCCATAGGCGGCCCGGCGCAGGCCGCGGCCCGGCGACAGCAGCGAAACCGCTTCCATCAGATTGGTCTTGCCGGCGCCGTTGTCTCCCGTCAGCACGGCGTGCCGGCCGTCAAGGGCAAAGGCCGCCGCCGCATAATTGCGGAAGTCTGTCAGCTTCAGACGGGAAAGAGCAACCTTGTGCGGCATCGAATGTCCGGAATCGTGAAGCGTGACAGCTAAGCCTAAGCGGCGTTGATGGCAAGGCTCGCGGCTTTGCTGCGGTGATCGCCGGCGCCACTGGCCGGCAGGGACCTGTTTCGGGCGCAATGGCGCGTGGGACCGAATTCTCGTTAAAAATACAACCTGAAGACGGATGCTCCGACGTCGCCGGGGCGCGGTGGCCGCCGGTCTTTTTCAATGCCCGCTAGCCCCGGATATGCGAGGTTTTGCCACAATTGCTCCCGCGACTGACGTAACGTAAGGCCAAAAAAAAGCTGGTTGAATTTTGCAACTGTACGGTTGAGTTATCCTGTGAAAACGATATGGTAAACGAAGTGTTTATGTATCAGAGAGTGAAGAAGTGCCAGATCCGGTTGATATTATCGTTGGTCGCAACGTAAGACAGTTTCGCGCCCTTCGCCGTGTGTCGCAGCTCGAGCTTGGCGAAGCACTCGGACTGACTTTCCAGCAGATCCAGAAATACGAAAAAGGGACGAACCGCGTTTCCGCCAGCAAGCTGCATCAGATCGCGATGTTTCTCGATGTCGAGATCTCCGCTCTGTTCGAGGGAGCCGGCATGTCGCAATTCGGCGGCCGTATCGAACTCAGCCCCGACGCCTATGCGCTGGCACTGACCTATGACAGGCTGAACTCGTCGGCCGGCAAGGAAGCGGTCAAGACCATCCTGACGATCATGAGTGGGGAAACGGTCGAAAGCGCGGCCTGATCTCGCCGGAGCCCGATCAGGCGCCCGTTCAAGCTCTGCAGCATGTCACGGTCAGCGCCAGTGTTAGTGGATCTCGCATTCATGCAGCGCCATCAGCAGGTCGTCCTGGGTCTGGTGGCCGGCATGATAAAGGTCGATGGCGATACTGGCGATGGAAAGCCCCTGCTGGCTGCGAAGCTTGATGTTGCGCTCGGCGCACCATGTGTAGATGGCGCCGGCGAGAACGTCGACGTCTTCGGACTGGGAGGTAAAGGCTGGCGCCATGGCAGATACCCTTGATTTGGTTGTTCCCGCGCGTCTGAAGGACGCTGTCTCATTGTGAGTCCGCGCAAAATCCTTTCCTGATATCGATTCCGATTTTCAAGGTTATGCGCTGAAGGCAGAGACTGAATTCATTTGGAAAACTTGCAAGCGGCATCATTCGGCTGCGTTAATGTAAGCCATGTTCCGCTCCGCCGTCGTGCCGATCCGGGACAAATTCCTCGATGCGAACGGTGGATGTGCCAAATCGGGACCCATGGAATCCAAAAAGCCGGAGACGTTTCCGTCCCCGGCTTTCGAGATGGATTATCGATCGCGGCTCAGCCTTCGAAGAATTCCTTCATCCGGGCGAAGAAGCCCGTCGATTCGGGATTGTTCTCCTTGGAGGAAAGCTGCTCGAATTCCTGCAGCAGCTCGCGCTGGCGCTTGGTCAGCTTTTGCGGCGTCTCGATCTGGATCTGGATGTAGAGATCGCCTGTCTGCGCCGAACGCAGCACCGGCATGCCCTTGCTCTTCAGGCGGAACTGTTTGCCGGCCTGCGTGCCCTCGGGCACGCTGACGCGCGACTTGGTGCCGTCGAGCGTCGCCACGTCGAAGGTGCCGCCGAGCGCGGCCGTCGTCATCGAGATCGGAACGGCGCAATAGAGATCGGCGCCGTCGCGCTGGTAGAATTCATGCGGCTTCACCGACAGGAAGATATAGAGGTCGCCTGCCGGTCCGCCGCGGGCGCCGGCTTCGCCCTCGCCCTGCAGGCGGATGCGTGTGCCGTCCTCGATGCCGGCGGGAATGTTGACCGAGAGCGAACGCTCCTCCGTCACCCGGCCCTGGCCGTGGCATTTCGGGCAGGGATCGGGAATGATCTGGCCGCGGCCGTGGCAGGTCGGGCAGGTCCGCTCGATCGAGAAGAAGCCCTGTGCGGCGCGCACGCGCCCGCTTCCCTGGCAGGTGCCGCAATTCTTCGGCTGCGTGCCGGGTTTGGCGCCCGATCCCGAACAGACGTCGCAGGTGATCGAGGTGGGAACGCGGATTTGCGCCGTCTTGCCGGAGAAGGCCTCTTCCAGCGTGATTTCCATATTGTAACGAAGGTCGGCGCCGCGCTCGCGGCCGCCCGACGAGCGTTGGCGCGCCCGTCCGCCGCCCATCATCTCGCCGAAGATGTCCTCGAAGATGTCGGAGAAGCCGCCGCCGGCAAATCCGCCGCCGCCACCGCCGCCCATGCCGCCATGCTCGAAAGCAGCATGGCCGTAGCGATCATAGGCCGCCCGCTTCTGCGGGTCCTTGAGCATCTCGTAGGCTTCGTTGATTTCCTTGAACTTGCGTTCGGCGTCCTTGTCATCCGGGTTTTTGTCCGGATGGAATTTCATCGCCAGCTTGCGGAAGGCGCTCTTCAGCTCTTTCTCATCCGCCGTCTTGGCTACACCCAGAGTTTCGTAAAAGTCCGCTTTTGCCATTAAGGATTAAACCCCGGAAATGGATTTCCGGCTGCCATGGTGAGCAGCCGGATCAAGTGTTGAAGCATAACCACGCCGTCGCGGATTACGCGGACTTTTTGCGGTCGTCGTCCTTGATTTCCTCGTAGTCGGCATCGACGACATTGTCGCCGCCTTCCGCGGAGGCATCGCCGGCAGCGCCGCCTTCGGCCTGCTGCGCTTCATAGATCGCCTGGCCGAGTTTCATCGACACTTCCATCAGCGTCTGGGTCTTGGCCTTGATGTCGTCGGCATCCGGCTCGGTTGCTTCCGAAGCGGTCTTCAGCGCGGCGATCGCATCGGAGATCGCGGTGCGGTCGGCCTCGGAAACCTTGTCGCCGTAATCCTTCAGCGACTTTTCGGTCGAGTGGATCAGGCTTTCGGCCTGGTTCCGGGCTTCGACGGCCTCGCGGCGCTTCTTGTCCTCGGTGGCATGGGCTTCGGCATCTTTCACCATCTTCTCGATGTCGGCGTCGGAAAGACCGCCGGAAGCCTGGATGCGGATCTGCTGTTCCTTGCCGGTGCCCTTGTCCTTGGCCGAAACCTGCACGATGCCGTTGGCGTCGATGTCGAAGGTGACTTCGATCTGCGGCATGCCGCGCGGCGACGGCGGCAGGCCGACGAGGTCGAACTGGCCGAGCAGCTTGTTGTCGGCAGCCATTTCACGCTCGCCCTGCGAAACGCGGATGGTCACGGCCTGCTGGTTGTCTTCGGCGGTCGAGAAGGTCTGGCTCTTCTTCGTCGGGATCGTCGTGTTGCGTTCGATCAGGCGGGTGAAGACGCCACCGAGCGTTTCGATGCCGAGCGACAGCGGCGTGACGTCGAGCAGCAGCACGTCCTTGACGTCGCCCTGCAGAACACCGGCCTGGATGGCGGCGCCGAGTGCGACCACTTCATCCGGGTTGACGCCCTTGTGCGGCTCCTTGCCGAACAGCTGCTTGACGACTTCCTGGACCTTCGGCATGCGGCTCATGCCGCCGACGAGAACCACTTCGTCGATTTCGGCCGCGGTGACGCCGGCATCCTTGAGGGCTGCCTTGCACGGCGCGATCGTGCGCTGGACCAGATCGTCGACCAGGCTCTCGAGCTTGGCGCGGGTCAGCTTCAGCGTCAGGTGCTTCGGGCCGGAGGCATCGGCGGTGATGAACGGCAGGTTGATTTCGGTCTGCTGCGAGGACGAAAGCTCGATCTTGGCCTTTTCGGCAGCTTCTTTGAGGCGCTGCAGGGCAAGCTTGTCGTTCTTCAGGTCGATGCCGTTGTCGCGCTTGAATTCGCCGACGAGATATTCGACGAGACGCATGTCGAAGTCTTCACCGCCGAGGAACGTATCGCCGTTGGTGGACTTCACTTCGAAGACGCCGTCGCCGATCTCGAGGATCGAGATATCGAAGGTGCCGCCGCCAAGGTCGTAGACGGCAATCGTCTTGCCTTCTTTTTTGTCGAGGCCGTAGGCGAGCGCGGCAGCGGTCGGCTCGTTGATGATGCGCAGAACTTCAAGACCGGCGATGCGGCCGGCATCCTTGGTTGCCTGGCGCTGAGCGTCGTTGAAATAGGCGGGAACGGTGATGACGGCCTTTTCGACCTTTTCGCCGAGGTAGGACTCGGCGGTTTCCTTCATCTTCTGAAGGATCATCGCGGAAATCTGTGCGGGCGAGTAGCCCTTGCCATTGGCTTCGACCCAGGCGTCGCCATTGTCGCCCTTGACGATGGTGAAGGGAACGAGGTGCTTGTCCTTCTCGACGGTCGGATCTTCATAGCGGCGGCCGATCAGGCGCTTGACTGCAAAGAGCGTGTTTGTCGGGTTGGTGACCGCCTGGCGCTTGGCCGGCTGGCCGACGAGGCGTTCGCTATCCTCGGAAAAGGCCACCATGGAAGGGGTCGTGCGCGCACCTTCCGCATTCTCGATAACCTTCGCGTCCTTGCCGTCCATGACTGCGACGCAGGAATTCGTCGTTCCAAGGTCGATACCAATTACTTTTGCCATGTCATTCTCTCCTTGAAGCAAGCTGTCTGAACCCCGAGAAGGCATTCCCTGACAGCCCCTTACGGGATGGGTCTACTTAAGATTACGCAATCGTGATTGCGGTGATGCGGCGTATATAAGGAGCGGTTTTCTGGACTGCAAGGCGGGAAATGGCCCGGAATCCAGCAAAACGAATGTGTTGCAGTCAATTTTGACAGTCGCCGGGAACGAGCCCGCCCGCCGTCCGGAAAGCGGCCGATTTATAGACCATCCGGTTTGTCCAGGCCATGCAGCAAAACATCTCACTGGCCCATGATCAGATCGAGCAGCGTCGTGCGCCGCGGCTGGACGGAAGAGGTCGACTGCGGCCCCCCGACGTCGCCGGGCGGCACTATGCCGTCGTAGCCGGAACCGCCGCCTTCGGCAATGTCGCCTGGAGGAACCGGCCCGTTGCCGGAGGTCGCGCTCGGTTGCCGGACAGGCGCCTGCGGATAGCGGTTTGAATTGCCGTCGCCGCCGAAGACACCGGAAATAATGCCGCCGATCGTCGAGGGCGGCGCCTCTGCCGTCATCGGCTGCCCGTTGGCCAACTGTCCATCGCCTGGTGCTGTCTGCGCCATCGGCTGGCCATTGGGATCGTCGATCAGCTGGCCGTTGCCGAAGAGCGGCGCCGGCGAAAGACCCTTATGGGCGGCGATCATGAATTCCTTCCAGGCTTTGGCAGGAAGACCGCCGCCCGTCACCTTCTTCATCGGCTTGCCGTCATCATTGCCGAACCAGACGCCGGTGGTGAGGTTGCTGGTGAAGCCGACGAAAAGCGCGTCGCGCGAATTCTGCGTCGTGCCGGTCTTTCCCGCTGCCTGCCAGCCGGGGATCTTGGCGCTCTTGCCGGTGCCGTTGTCGATGACGCCCATCATCATCGCATCCATCTCGGCGGCGATCTGCTCGGACAGCACGCGCGGGGGGCTGTCATAGGTGTTTTCGTAGAGAACCTTGCCCTCGGCGGTCGTCACCCGGCGGATGACGTGCGGCGTCGCCTTGTAGCCGCCGTTCATGAAGGCCGCATAGGAGGCGGTGAGCTCCATCAGCGACACCTCGGACGTGCCGAGCGCGATCGAGGCGTTCGGCTGCAGCTCGCTTTCGATGCCGAGCCGGTGGGCGAGCTTGATCACCTGATCCGGCCCGTCATACATCACCAGCTGAGCGGCCACCGTGTTCAGCGACTTGGCGAGTGCGGTCGCCAGCGTTACCTCGCCATTGTATTTCTTCTCGTAATTTTCGGGCGTCCAGTCACCGATACGGATCGGCGCGTCGTTGAACACCGAAAAGGGCGTCAGTCCTTTTTCGAGTGCGGCGGCATAAACGAAGGGCTTGAACGAGGAGCCTGGCTGGCGTTTGGCCTTAACGGCGCGGTTGAACTGGCTCGTCGCATAGTCCCTGCCGCCGACGAGCGCCCGGATTGCGCCGGTGCCGTCGATCGACACCAACGCCGCCTGAGAGGCGTCGAGCTTTCCGCCCTCCTTGTCGAGCACGTCGACCAGCGATTGCTCGGCCTTCTTCTCCAGCGACTTGTCGATGGTGGTATCGACGATGACGTCCTCCTTGACGTCGCCGATCAGGCCCGGCAGCTCGTCCATCACCATGTCGGCGACATAGTGTCCGGCACCAGACCAATAGCTCTTGGCGGAAGCCGGGGTCTGCGACATTGCGGTCTTGACCTCGGAATCGGTGATGAAGCCCTGTTCGCGCATTGCCGCAAGCACGAGCTGCGCGCGCGCATTGGCGGCGTCCGGGTCGCGGGCCGGCGAAAGTCGCGACGGCGCCTTGAGCAGGCCGGCCAGCACCGCGGCCTCTCCGAGGTTGACGTCACGCGCCGACTTGTTGAAATAACGGCGCGACGCCGCCTCGACGCCATAGGCGTTCGATCCGAAGAACACCCGGTTGAGATACATGGCAAGGATCTGGTCCTTGGTGTATTTCTGCTCCAGCCAGAGCGAAAGCAGCACCTCCTGCACCTTGCGTTCCAGCGTCCTTTCAGGGGAGAGGAAGAGGTTCTTGGCAAGCTGCTGCGTCAGCGTCGAGCCACCCTGCACCATGTGGCCGGCCGTGAAGTTGGTGACGATCGCCCGGCCGAGGCCGAGCGGGTCGACGCCGAAATGCGAATAGAAACGCCGGTCCTCGATGGCGATGACGGCTTCCGGAATATAGGGCGACATGTTTTCGAGCGACAACGCCTCGCCGCCGGTGGCGCCGCGATTGGCGATGACGCTGCCGTCGACGGCGGTGATCTTGACGTTCGGTGGTCGTTCCGGAATCGCCCAAGTGCTGGCGCTCGGCATGCGCGAGCCATAATAGACGACAAGCCCGGCAACGCCGATGCCGACCCAGATGAACAGCACGATACACCAGTAGACCACCCGGCGCAGGAAGCCGAAAAAACTGCCGCCTTCGCGCTCCCGCGGCTCGCGCCGCCGCCGCGGGGCAGGGCGTTCCGGCGGCGGCTTGGAGCTGCCACGCCGTGTGGATCGGCTCCCGGCAATGCGGTCATCGGCATCGAGGGAAAACTGGTCATCGTCGCGTGCCGGGCGGCCGCTGAAGGACGGTTCGATTCTGTCGCCTGATCTACCTCTGCCCGCCATCGCCGACCGGTCACACCCCATGTTCGATCGCGAAGCGTGACTTCGCACAACGGCACTCTTCTACTGCGCCACGCATCAAAAGACGCGCAAAGGACGCGGCAGCACTTTGAACTGCTGCATAATTTTCCCCTTAAACCGATTCCGATTGAAGGATGAAATCATGCGGCAGGCGCCGTCATCCGATTGAACTGTAAATGCGGCGATTTAACGGGGTGTTAATAATGGAAAGCAGAACCCGCCGGGGGCGCTCAGAACTGACGGGCCTCGTAATCCTCGAGGGTCTCCGGGTCCTGCTTATATTCCCACACGCCGAGATGAAATCGGCGCCATATCTGGCCGGAAGGGTTGAGAGGCGCGCCGTCGGTAAGGCGGACGGCAAGGATAGGATTGTGTTTATGCCAAACGGTAATGTCTGTCGCGGTTGCCCGGGCGCCGAAAAGCCCGAAGAAAGCCAGGTAGTCTTGCACCATCAGGGTCCAGCCTCGAACGGATAATCGATCCGCAACATCATGAAAGTGCAATAAAGAATCCCGCAGCACAAGGGCATCACGGTGCCCTCACATCAAATTGTCGGTGATCTTCCAGGAGGAGCGAAGAAGCAGCTGAAGATGCGTTGCGGGCCGAAATGCGCGCGCTGCGTTCGGCACTCTGCGCATATCTTTTGACTGGTTGGTGGAACCAATGGGCTCCGCGATGGTTTAGGAGGAAGCGGGACAGCCCCTCACGTCCCGCGCCCGGATCGGCCGTCTCCCCTCAACACGCGCCGATCGACATCAGGCCCGGTGCATCCCCTCATGGGAGCGCCGGGCTTTTTCTTGCCTGCCCGCCGGTGGCCGGGCAGGCGAAAGGGACGGCGCTGCCGCCGCCCCTTCCTATCTTATTGGTCGCAGGAAGGATCGCCGGGCCGGCAATCCAAATCCCTGCGATCGAGTCTGCGATCCCCGTCTCTCCGGTCGTCCCGTCGATTGTCGTCGCGGCCGTCCCGGTCGCCATTTCGGTCGCGCCAGTCTCTGTCGCGATCCCGATCTCGCCGATCTCTGTCGCCGTCCCGGTTGCGATCGCCGTCGCGCCAGTTCCGATCGCGATCCCGCCAATCCCGATCCCGATTATCGCGATCTCTGTCACGATCCCGATTATCGCGGTCGCGATAATAGTAGTCCGGGCCGCGGCTCCAGCGGTCGCGCTCACGATAGAAATCGCGGTTGCGGTAGTAACGATCCCAGTAATTGTCGACGCTGAAGCGGATGACCGGAATGCCGAGCGGACGGTAATATTGCGGACCGACATAGATGCGGCGCTGCTGATAGAGGGCTTGCACATATTGGCCGGAGACCCAGCCGCGGCCACCGTAGAACTCCACGTCGCACCAGTTGAGATCGGAAAGGCAGCCGCGGATCTCAACGGAGGAGCCGGCGGGTATGACCGCGACGGCGGGATATCGGGTGCTCGGACCCGCGCGCATGTTGACGTTCGCCGTCGCATAGCCTTCGGCAGCCTGCGCGATCACGGGCGCCAGCATGAACAGGCCGGCCGCGGCAATTTTAGCAAACAGATTTTTCACGCTTTCTCACTCCTCGTAGGCGCATTTGGCCATCGCCTGGCTGCACATGCCTGGCGTCCGCCGTCTGAAACGAAAGGTCGAGCGACCGCCCGCATTTGCGAAAGCGTTATCATTCACCTTGTCTTTCAATGACTTATATGCGGCCCGCGATGAACGTAGCTTGAACGCGAAACTGCTGCCAATGCCTTGAGGCCGTCGAGTGCTTCCAATGACGCGGCGATCCCGCGCGCCGTTAACGATCTGTTAACCTTTCCGAGGCAGTCTGGCTGCAATACCCGCTTCTCGTTGACCACGGATGTACTGGCACCGAGCGGGCGGATGACGAAAGGCCGGTTTTCACCGGCCTTTTTGTTGTCGCGATCTGGCAGTCCGTTTCGTTCAGGCGGCGAGCGCCTGAAGAATCCGCACCCAGGAGCGGATACCCTTGTGGTAGGAGACAAGCTCGTATTTCTCGTTTGGCGAATGGATGCGGTCGTCGCTGAGGCCGAAGCCGACGAGCAGCGATTCCATGCCGAGCATTTTCTGGAAGTCGCCGACGATCGGGATCGACCCGCCCATGCCGATGACGATGGCGGGTTTCGGCCACTCGTCGGACAGCGCCGTCTTCGCCTTGGTCAGAACCGGCGAATCATAGGAGAGGTGGATCGCCGGCGAGCCGCCATGCGGATGGAACTCGACCGAGCAGTCGGCCGGAATCTTTGAACGCATATAGGCGCGGAAAGCCTCGCGGACGGCGGCCGGATCCTGCGTGCCGACGAGGCGGAACGAAACCTTCGCCGAAGCCTTGGCGGCGATCACAGTCTTGAAGCCTTCGCCGGTATATCCGCCCCAGATGCCGTTGATTTCGGCGGTCGGCCGCGCCCAGGTGAGCTCCAGCACTGAACGGTCCTTTTCGCCGGAGGGAATGGAAAGGCCGACTTCGCCGAGGAAGGTCTCGGCGGTCTTGCCGAGCGTCTCCCATGACGCCTTGATGTTGTCGGGAGTTTCCTCGACGCCGTCGTAGAAACCGTCAAGCGTGATGCGGCCCGTCTTGTCATGCAGGCCGGCGAGAGCCTCGACGAGAATGTGGATCGGATTGGCCGCAGCGCCCCCGAAGAGACCGGAATGCAGGTCGCGGTCGGCGGCCGTGACGGTGACTTCCTCGCCGACAAGGCCGCGCAGTGCGGCGGCGATCGCCGGCGTGTCGCAGTCCCACATGCCGGTATCGCAGACCAGCGCATAATCGGCCTTGAGTTCGGCGGCATTGGCTTCGAGGAAGGGCTTCAGCGACGGCGAGCCGGATTCTTCTTCGCCTTCGAAGAGAACGGTGATGCGGCAGGGAAGCGCGCCGTTGATTTCCTTATAGGCGCGGCAGGCCTCGACGAAGGTCATCAACTGGCCCTTGTCGTCGGAGGTGCCGCGGCCTGTCAGGATCTTGCGGCCGTCGCCGACATCCTTGATCGACGGCTCGAAGGGGTCGTTTTCCCAAAGCTCGATCGGGTCGACCGGCTGAACGTCGTAATGGCCGTAAAACAGAACGTGCGGCGTGTCGGTGGACGCGCCGGCATGGTGGGCGACGACCATCGGATGGCCTGGCGTGTCGCGAACGGAGGCTTCGAAGCCGAGCGTTTCGAGATAGCGGACGAGCCATTCGGCGGCCTTGCGGCATTCGGGTTTGTAGGCGGGATCGGTGGAAATCGACTGGATGCGCAGCAGCTCGAACAGCTTTTCGAGGCTCGATGAAAGATTCTGGTCCGCACGCGAAAGAACCGGTTGTATGTCGGCCATTTTCGACTCCTTTTCGAATTTGGCGGGACGATAGACCAAAGTAGGAAAGCAGGCGAGGCGGAAAAGGAAAAAATCAGGGGCGCGCAAGCGTGCCGAAACGACGTGGATCCAACCTCGTGGAGGGGGCGCCTCGCGATAATAAAGAAAGATCTAATTCAATTTACAGTTAATTAGCAGAACCTAAATAGCATCGACCGAAAATCAGCTGTTCGGGGGGCGCGCAGATGTTTTCGGTCATTGCCTGTATTCGCGACAATCACGACTGGCGCCTGGTCATCGTGGCGGCCGCGGTCTGTCTGGTTGGCGCCATGGCGGCGATGCTGCTGCTTTCCCGTGCCCAGGAGTGCGACGCCGGGCAGCGCAAGCTCTGGATCGGTGCGTCGGGCTTTGCCTTCGGCACCGGCGTATGGGCAACGCATTTCATCGCGATGCTCGCTTATGATGGCGGCACGCCGATCAGTTACGCGCTCGACCTGACGCTGCTTTCCTTTTTGCTGTCGGTCGCAGGCTCATGGGTGGCGATCCTTGCCGCCTCGCAACGTGAGGGACGGTTTTCCCGTATCCGCGGCGGGGTTCTGATGGCGTTCGGCATCGCCTCCATGCACCTGACCGGCATGCAGGCGATCGAGACACAGGCGGTCATCCTCTACGATCCGGTGATGACGCTGACGGCGGTCGTCACCGGAATGCTGCTGTCGAGCGCCGCCTTCCATATCTTCTTCAATCTGAAGGGCATAAGGCGTCTCCTGACCTCGTCGCTGGTCTTCGTCCTCGCCATCTGCACCCTTCACTTCATCTCGATGGGCAGCATTACGCTTGTGCCGGACCCCGGCATGCAGGTTCCCACATTGGTGCTCGACACCCGGGTGCTCGCCGCCATCGTCGTGGTGGCGGCAACGGCTCTTATCCTGGTCGCGCTTGCCGTGGTCTTCGTCCAAAGCCATTTGACGGATCTGCGCGGACTTGCCAATGCCTCGCAGGAGGGGCTGCTGATCCTGCGCGACGGCCGGATCATCGATGTCAACGAACGGTTCCAGGCCTTGTCGGGCTGGAAGCTTGCCGATCTCTCGGGCAAGGCGCCCTCGGATGTGCTGACGGTCGTTCAGGGACCTCGGGAGAACAGGTCCGGCGAGACGCTGCTGAACACCCGCACCGGCAGAGAGATTGCCGTGGAAGCAAACGCCAGCAGGATCGTTTATCGCGGCCGCAATTGCGAGGTGCTGGCGGTGCGTGACCTCACCGAGCGCAAGCAGGCCGAGGAGATGATCGAGCATCTCGCCCACCACGACGTGCTCACCGATCTGCCGAACAGGTCGCTGTTCGACACCCGTATCCGACAGGCGCTGCAGGTGGCGGAACGCAAGAACACCGAGGTCGCGCTGTTCTGTCTCGACCTCGATCGGTTCAAGGCCGTCAATGACATTTTCGGCCACGCCGAAGGCGACCGCATTCTCCGCAAGGTCGCCTCCATCCTGCGCCGGGTGGCCAGCGAGAACGATACGATCGCCCGGCTCGGCGGCGACGAATTCGCCATCATCCAGTCCGCCGGACAGCAGCCGGCGTCGGCGCAAAAGCTTGCGGCTGATATCATCGACGAATTCGCCGCCGAGATGGACACGGCTCGTGACCCCACAGCCGTCGGCGTCAGCCTCGGCATCGCGTTCTATCCGCGGGACGGGCGCACGGCCGAAGAACTCTGCAACAATGCCGATACCGCGCTCTACCGGGTCAAGCATGATGGCCGCGGCAGGGCCTGTTTCTTCGACGCGGAAATGGACGAAGCGGCGCGCAACCGCCGCCAGATCGAAAGCGACCTGCGCCACGCGATCATCCGCAACCAACTCCATGTCAGCTATCAGCCGATCCTCAACGCGCAGAACGGCGAGATCAGCGGCTACGAGGCCTTGATGCGTTGGCACCGGCCGGGCCATGGCCTGACCGAGCCCGACATTTTCATCCCGATCGCCGAGGAAAGCGGATCGATCGTTCAGCTCGGCGAATGGATATTGCAGCAGGCCTGCATGGAGGCCGCGCGCTGGCCGCAGCCGCTGAGGATCGCGGTCAATGTTTCGCCGGTGCAGTTCATGCTGCCCAACCTGTGCGAGCGGGTCGAGGCGGTCCTCGCCGAGACGGGGCTCGCAGCCGATCGGCTGGAGCTTGAGATCACCGAGACAGCCCTGATCCGCGATCGCGACCGGGTGATGGCAACGCTGCAGCGCCTGCGTCGGTTGGGGGTGCACATCGTCATGGACGATTTCGGCACCGGCTACTCTTCACTGTCGAACCTGCGCTCGTTTCCCTTCGACAAAATCAAGGTCGACCGCAGCTTCACCGGCGTGCTGGAGCATGATGCGGCGGCGCGATCGATCGTGCGCGCGATCATCGGCCTCGGCCACAGCCTCGGCATGCCCGTCGTCACCGAGGGTGTGGAAACGGAAATGCAGCGCCGGATCGTCGTCGAGGAAGGCTGCGCGCAGGTGCAGGGCTTGTTGCTCGGCAAGCCGGATATCGAGCCGAGCATGAAGCCAGCCGTTCGCAAAAGCATCCTGTCGGAGCAGGCCGGAACCGGCATGCCGCCGCGACGGCGTACACGCCTCGCCAGCGAATAATCCCAGCGAATGATCGCCCTCAGAGCGCCTTGGCGTTTTCCAGAAGCCGACGGATATATTCGAGCGTCAGTTCGCGCTCGAAAACCCGAAAGCCTTTAAACAGCGCAAGGTCGGCCTCGCGCGCGGTTTCGATCGCCTCGGCCTCCATGGCGCGGGCCTTCGGCGTCAGGAAGAGCAGTTGCGCCCGCTTGTCGGATGGATGCGGCCGGCGCTCGATCAGCCCGTCGCGGACCATGCGCGACAGCGTATTGGCCATGGTCGCCTGCTCGATATCGACCCGCTCGAGAAGCTGTTTCTGGGTCAGCCCGTCCTCGGCCCAGAGTTCCAGCAGAATGGGAAACTGGCCCGGAGAAAAACCGAGGCCGACCGCGCGCTGATGCAGCGAGCGGGCAAAACCCTTCGCCAGCTGGCTGGCAAGGTAAGCTCCCGAATCCATGCGGTTAAATCCCATGATTGCAAGTTAGGCTCAAAACCATCCCGGAGACAATGCAGCAAATCGCATGCGATACTTCAAAATATGCGAGGGGCGACGATAATTTCGAGGGCCTGGAAAAACAAAAGTCGCCATGGCCTGGAGGTTGGCCATGGCGACCTTAAAGTGGGGACAAAGGCCCGGAGAGGGGGATAAGGCCTTTGTCCAAGCCTGACGCGGCGGGGGACAAGCCGGTAATCAGACCCGCGGCGCGATCAAGCGCCGGTGACATGGATTTGTGCCTGAGAATGTGGTTTTTCAAGGGAGGGCGATCGTTACAAATCGGTAACAGTTTGGTGAGCGGAATCTTCCGCGCCACTCGCCGAACTTTAGATGGACCTCGTCCCGTGCCCGCGCTATCCATGCAGCCATGAAAAAAGGCGATCACCTCTTCCTAGTCGATGGTTCCGGATTCATCTTCCGGGCGTTTCATGCACTGCCACCACTGACCCGCAAGACCGACGGCCTGCCGATCGGCGCCGTTTCCGGTTTCTGCAACATGCTGTGGAAGCTGTTGAGGGATGCGCGCAATACCGATGTCGGCGTCACGCCGACCCATCTTGCGGTCATCTTCGACTATTCCGCCAAGACGTTCCGCAAGGATCTCTACGACGCCTATAAGGCGAACCGCTCCGCCCCGCCGGAAGAGCTCGTTCCCCAGTTCGGCCTGATCCGCGAGGCGACCCGCGCCTTCAACCTGCCCTGCATCGAGACCGAAGGCTTCGAGGCCGATGATATCATCGCCACCTATGCCCGCCAGGCCGAGGCAATAGGGGCTGATGTCACCATCGTCTCTTCGGACAAGGACCTGATGCAGCTCGTCAGCCCGAATGTCCATATGTATGACAGCATGAAGGACAAGCAGATCGGCATTCCCGATGTGATCGAGAAATGGGGCGTGCCGCCGGAAAAGATGATCGACCTGCAGGCGATGACCGGTGATTCCGTCGACAATGTGCCCGGCATCCCTGGCATCGGCCCGAAAACTGCCGCCCAGCTGCTGGAGGAATACGGCGATCTCGACACGCTGCTCGACCGCGCTACCGAGATTAAGCAGGTCAAGCGCCGCGAGACGATCCTTGCCAATATCGATATGGCCAGGCTCTCTCGCGACCTCGTGCGGCTGCGCACCGATGTGCCGCTCGACCTCGATCTCGACGCGCTGGTGCTGGAGCCGCAGAACGGCCCGAAGCTGATCGGCTTCCTCAAGACGATGGAATTCACGACGCTGACGCGCCGCGTCGCCGAAGTCTGCGATTGCGATGCCAGCGCCATCGAACCGGCGATCGTCCACATCGAATGGGGCAAGGCTGCCCATGGCCCCGATCTCGACGCGGCCGAGCCGGACCCGGTTGCCGGCGGCATCCCCGAGATCTCGGGCGAATCGGTGCCGGTGCCGCCGCGTGCCAAGGCCAAGGCTTCGGTCGAAGGCGCCTTTTCGCCTGCCGATCTCGCCAAGGCGCGGGCCGAAGCCTTTGCCACACTGCCCTTCGATCATTCGACCTATGTGACGATACGCGATCTCGCCACGCTCGACCGGTGGATCGCCGATGCGCGCGATACCGGCCTCGTTGCTTTCGATACCGAGACGACCTCGCTGGATGCGATGCAGGCCGAGCTTGTCGGCTTCTCGCTGGCGATCGCCGACAATACGGCCGATCCCACCGGCACGAAGATCCGCGCCGCCTATGTGCCGCTCACCCATAAGAACGGCGTCGGCGATCTGCTCGGCGGCGGCCTCGCCGACAACCAGATCCCCATGCGCGATGCCTTGCCGCGGCTGAAGGCCCTGCTGGAGGACGGTGCGGTCCTCAAGGTCGCGCAGAACCTGAAATACGATTATCTGCTGTTGAAGCGTTACGGCATCGAGACCAAGAGCTTCGATGACACGATGCTGATCTCCTACGTGCTCGACGCCGGCACCGGCGCCCATGGCATGGATCCGCTCTCGGAAAAATTCCTCGGTCATACGCCCATCCCCTACAAGGATGTGGCCGGCAGCGGCAAGGCGAACGTCACCTTCGATCTCGTCGATATCGACCGCGCCACCCATTATGCCGCCGAAGATGCCGACGTGACGCTGCGGCTGTGGCTGGTGCTGAAGCCGCGGCTGGCGGCCGCCGGATTGACCAGCGTCTATGAACGGCTTGAGCGGCCGCTGCTGCCGGTGCTGGCGCGCATGGAAGCCCGCGGCATCACCGTCGACCGGCAGATCCTGTCGCGCCTGTCCGGCGAACTGGCCCAGGGTGCTGCGCGCCTGGAAGACGAGATCTATACGCTCGCCGGCGAGCGGTTCAATATCGGCTCGCCGAAGCAGCTCGGCGATATCCTGTTCGGCAAGATGGGTCTTGCCGGCGGCAGCAAGACGAAGACCGGGCAATGGTCGACCTCTGCCTCGGTGCTCGAGGATCTGGCCGCCGCCGGTTTCGAGCTGCCGCGCAAGATCGTCGACTGGCGCCAGCTCACCAAGCTGAAATCCACCTATACCGACGCGCTGCCCGGTTATGTGCACGCGGAGACCAAGCGGGTCCACACCTCCTATTCGCTGGCATCGACGACGACGGGACGCCTGTCCTCCTCCGAGCCGAACCTGCAGAACATTCCGGTGCGCACCGCCGAAGGCCGCAAGATCCGCACCGCCTTCATCTCGACGCCGGGTCACAAGCTGATCTCCGCCGACTACAGCCAGATCGAATTGCGCGTGCTTGCCCATGTGGCCGAGATCCCGCAGCTGACCAAGGCCTTCGAGGATGGCGTCGACATTCACGCGATGACGGCGTCGGAAATGTTCGGCGTGCCGGTCGAAGGCATGCCGGGCGAAGTGCGCCGCCGCGCCAAGGCGATCAATTTCGGCATCATCTACGGCATTTCGGCCTTCGGCCTTGCCAACCAGCTGTCGATCGAGCGGTCGGAAGCCGGCGACTACATCAAGAAGTATTTCGAGCGTTTCCCCGGAATCCGCGATTATATGGAAAGCCGCAAGGCCATGGCGCGCGACAAGGGCTATGTCGAAACCATCTTCGGGCGGCGAATCAACTACCCCGAAATCCGCTCTTCCAATCCGTCGGTGCGCGCCTTCAACGAGCGCGCCGCGATCAACGCGCCGATCCAGGGCTCGGCTGCCGACGTCATCCGCCGGGCGATGATCAGGATGGAGCCGGCGCTCGCCGAGGTCGGTCTTGGCGAGCGTGTCCGCATGCTGCTGCAGGTGCATGACGAACTTATTTTCGAAGTCGAGGATGAGGATGTCGAAAAGGCGATGCCGGTTATCGTCTCGGTCATGGAAAACGCCACCATGCCGGCGCTCGAAATGCGCGTGCCGCTGAGGGTCGACGCGCGCGCCGCCAGCAATTGGGACGAGGCGCATTAGCCTCGTCTCCACAAAATCGGCAAAGATTTTTCCGTTTAATTCAACTCACTGAAATCGCAGCGAATTAGCGACGGGAGCCGTATCGGAACGATACGGCGGGAAGGAACTTATTAACCTTCCTTTTCTATCCCGGTAGGGTCGTAATTTGTTAGGCATGAGTGAGTAGCGGACGCATGCGTTTTCCCAGAACCAATTTGACGGACGCCGGGGACTTTTCCAGCGGGATTGAAACGGACCTTCCGGCGGTAGAGCCGGGAGAAAAGCCGGCGGCGCCGATCTGGCAGAGCAATTTTTCCCTCGCGCCGAACGTCCGTTTTACCCGCACGCCGGAAACGCTAATCAGCAAGCGGCGGGCGCCGGATGAACCCATCCGCGATGATTCGCAGATGGGACAGCAGGCGATACGGATCGAGCCGGTCGCCGTCGATGTGCCCTTCGATATCTATCTGCCGGAGCCGGACGAACTTCCCGCAGCACCGCAGATGATCGAACTGCAGCCATCCTTCGTTCCCGACGAGCCGGCCGCGCCTTCCTTCCGGGCCACCGCCGAGCTTTCTTCCATTTCGGATTTCGCCTTCTGGGAGGTCATGGCCTTCGAAGAGGCCGAGCCGGTTCGCCCCCCTGCCGTGATCTCGTTCCCGAAGGCCGAGACGGCGCCAGAATCGATCACGTCGCTGTTCCGCATCATGGAATGGCGCCCGGGCCGGCCGATCGCTGCTCCCGTCGCCTCCCGCCCGGTTCCGCCGGCGGCTGCGACCTCCGCAAAGCCTGCCCCGCGCCCTCCGGCCGCCATATCCCTGGAACGGCCGCGGCGCATCCCCGTCGAGATCCCTGTTGTGCCGGCCCCTGCGCCTCAGCCGGCGCCTACTCTTCACGTCGCCCCAGCCCCTCAGGCCGCCCCTGTGCCCCAGCGCACGCCGCCCGTTGCCGCGGTTCTGCCGTCGCCGCGCCTGGCGGCAAGGCCGGAAAGGATCGACGCCTCCGGTTATCAATTCCCGCCGCGCGCCCTGTTGCAGGAGCCGCCGGAGCGACTGGGCGAGATCATGTCGCAGGAGACGCTGGAGCAGAATGCCGGGCTTCTGGAAAGTGTGCTTGAAGATTTCGGCATCAAGGGCGAGATCATCCATGTCCGCCCCGGTCCCGTCGTCACTCTTTATGAATTCGAGCCGGCGCCGGGCGTGAAGTCGTCGCGCGTCATCGGCCTGGCCGACGATATCGCCCGCTCGATGTCGGCGCTTTCGGCCCGTGTCGCCGTCGTGCCCGGCCGCAACGTCATCGGCATCGAATTGCCGAACGTCACCCGCGAAACCGTCTATTTCCGCGAAATGATCGAGAGCCAGGATTTCGAGAAGAGCGGCTATAAGCTGGCACTCGGCCTCGGCAAGACCATTGGCGGCGAGCCTGTCATTGCCGAGCTCGCCAAGATGCCGCATCTGCTCGTCGCCGGCACCACCGGCTCGGGTAAGTCGGTCGCCATCAACACGATGATCCTGTCGCTGCTCTACCGTATGACGCCGGAACAGTGCCGGCTGATCATGGTCGACCCGAAGATGCTCGAACTCTCCGTCTATGACGGCATTCCCCATCTCCTGACGCCCGTCGTTACCGATCCGAAGAAGGCGGTGATGGCGCTGAAATGGGCCGTGCGCGAGATGGAGGAGCGTTACCGCAAGATGTCGCGCCTCGGCGTGCGCAATATCGACGGTTACAACGACCGCGTGGCGCAGGCCCGCGACAAGGGCGAGACCATCCACGTCATGGTCCAGGTCGGCTTCGACAAGGGCACAGGCGCCCCGATCGAGGAAAGCCAGGCGCTGGACCTGACGCCGATGCCTTATATCGTCGTCATTGTCGACGAAATGGCCGACCTGATGATGGTCGCCGGCAAGGAAATCGAAGGCGCGATCCAGCGTCTGGCCCAGATGGCGCGCGCGGCCGGCATCCATCTGATCATGGCGACGCAGCGCCCGTCGGTCGACGTCATCACCGGCACGATCAAGGCGAACTTCCCGACCCGCATTTCCTTCCAGGTCACCTCGAAGATCGACAGCCGCACCATCCTCGGCGAACAGGGCGCAGAACAGCTGCTCGGCCAGGGCGACATGCTGCATATGCAGGGCGGCGGGCGGATTTCCCGCGTCCACGGTCCCTTCGTCTCGGATGCCGAGGTCGAGAAGGTCGTTGCCCATCTGAAGACCCAGGGCCGCCCCGAATATCTCGACACCGTTACCGCCGACGAGGAGGAAGAGCCCGAAGAGGAAGAAGCCGGCGCCGTCTTCGACAAGAGCGCCATGGCCTCCGAGGATGGCAACGAGCTCTACGAGCAGGCGGTCAAGGTCGTCATGCGCGACAAGAAGTGCTCCACCTCCTACATCCAGCGCCGCCTCGGCATCGGCTACAACAGAGCCGCCTCATTGGTCGAGCGCATGGAAAAGGAAGGCCTGGTCGGCCCGGCCAACCATGTCGGCAAGCGCGAGATCGTTTCCGGTCGGGGTGACGGCGATTAATCAGGCGCGGAGTGCGTTACGCACTCTGCCAATTGCACTGTCTCGCTGACGAATGCGGTCTTTCCACCGGTGTAGACGCCCCAATCGCCGCCTGCCTCTACAGCCAGGCGGCGTTTCAGATCGGCATAGGCCGTGGCCCTTTCGGGGTGATCCCGAAGGTAGTCTCGAAACAGGATGCGCTCCCGATGGGCGCGGTTACCGGGCTCGCAGAGATAGAGCTTGAACCCATAGGCTTCGTGATCTCGGGTGAACGCCCAGCGTTTCTCTCCCCTATCGCCGTGGAAGACAAAATCGGCAGCGCGCAGCATTTCGATCGCCATTGGCAGAACGTCGTCGGAGATCGTGACGACATCGAGATCGATCTTCGGCTTGGCCGCCAGGCCGGGCACCGACGTGCTGCCGATATGGTCGATGGACAGCACGAGATTGCCGAGCAGGGTGGAGATCTCGGCGCTGATGTCAGCAAAGAGCCGCGGCCAGGAAGGATCGTAGTCGACCACTTTGATGGCGCGCATGCCCTTCCTCTCAATTGCGGTCAATGCACCTCGGCGAGCAGCCCGTCGAGGATCGTGACTATCTTCTGCTTGGCCTCTTCGAGCGAGCCGCTATTGTCGAGTTCCGCCACGTCGTAGTCGCCGCGCACCGTCAGCGGCCCGCGGGCAAGTCTGGCCATGATATCCTCATGCGTCTCGCGCCCGCGCGCCTCCAGCCGGCTGGCAAGCACTTCCGGGCGAGCGGTGACGTTGATCACCTTGAGCCGCGGGAAAGCCGCCTGGAAACGGTGAAGCGCCGAGCGCGAGCCATTGGCGACGACGACATGGCCGCGCGACAATGCCACCGAGACCTCGGCCGGAATGCCGTATTTCAAGCCGTGCGCCTCCCACCAGACGGCGAAGGAGCCCGACTGCTCCATGGCGGCAAATCCTTGGAGGGAGACGGAAAGATGGTCTTCGCCGCCGGCGTCGCGGTGGCGGGTGATGACGCGGCGGGTGAAATGAACCTCGGCACGGCCGGCGAAATGCCGGGCGGCAAGGTTCATCAGCGTGTCCTTGCCGGCGCCGCTCGGCCCGACGACGACGACCATGATGCCGCGCTCGGCTCCGGCTCCTGGATGGGGTTCGTACGGGCTCATGCGACACGGCGTCCTTGGCGCCAGACGGAGCGTGTCACCGGCACGCCATGCGAACGGTGGACGCGGACGAGATCGGCGCGCAGCCCGGTGGCGATCCGGCCGCGGTCGTTGAGACTGACGGTGCGCGCCGGCGTCGACGTCACCATGGCGATCGCCTTCGGCAGGGTGATGCTCTCGACTTCATCGGCGAGGATGAAGGGCGCATGCAGCAGGCTGAGCGGCACGTAATCGGAAGACAGCACGTCGAGCACGCCCATCTCGGCGAGGTCGCGGGCGGCGATATTGCCGGAGTGGGATTTGCCGCGCACGATGTTCGGCGCGCCCATCAGCACGCTCATGCCATGTTCGTGCGAGGCGCGGGCGGCATCGAAGCTGGTCGGGAATTCGGCAAGCCGCACGCCGTTGTCGATCGCCTCGTCGACATGGGAGAGCGTCGCGTCGTCATGGCTTGCGACGGTGATGCCGCGCTCGGCGCAGACCTTGGCGATGGCATTGCGATGCGGTGTCGAATTGCGCGCCGATTCCGCCTGGCGCTTGGCGACGAAGCGCGCGAAGACCTCGTCGCTTAAGCCCCGCTTCTTCTGATAATAGAAGATATATTGATCCATCGTCTGGAACTGCCGCTGGCCGGGGGCATGATCCATCAGCGAGACCAGGCGCACATGCCGGTCGTTTTCGAAATCGGCGAAATGTTCGAGCACATTGTCGGCCGAGACCTCGCAGCGCAGGTGGAGGAGATGCTCGGCGCGCAGCCGGCCTTCCTTCTCCGCCGACTGGATGGCATCGGCCATCTCGCGCATCTCGCCATGTTCGAAGCCGCCGTCCTCATCAGCCCCCATGCGCAGGCAGTCGAACACCGTGGTGATGCCCGAGGTGACGATCTGGGCGTCATGCGCCTGAACCGCGGCCGTCTTGTTCCAGCGGATGCCGGGACGCGGCTGATAATGACCTTCGAGATGGTCGGTATGCAGCTCGACGAGGCCGGGAATGATGTAATCGCCTTCGAAATCTTCGCCGGCTACCGAGTTGCCTTCGGAAATGTCGGCGATCTTGCCGTCGCGAATGACAATCGAGCCCGCGAGGATGTCATCCTCGAGAACGATGCGGGCGTTGGAAAACACGGTCTCTTTGCTCATCTCGTCGGGTCTTTCAGCTTTTGGCGCCGGAAAGCGGCAGCCAGGAATGAACTTTGAACGGGGCGCCGCGCGTTTCCTCGGTGAAGACGGCGAGGCCGGAAATCGCAAGCGGCCGGTTGGTGAAAACGGCAAAACGCTCGGTCAGAATGGTTTTCATCACCGCGGCGCGTGGCTCGGGCACCTGGCCGGTGAGCGTCATGTGGAAGCCGAAATCCTCCATCACATAGGGATAACCCCAGCGCTGCAGATTGGCGCGCTGGCTGTCGCTGAGCTTCTCCGGGTTGCGCCGCGCCATATCGGCTTCGGACAACGCTGCGCGAAACGGTTCGAAGGACCTTACCACCTTCGCGGCGAAATCCTGAAGCGGTTGATGAACAGAACCCGGAACAAGGGCAAAAAAACGGCCGAGCTGGCCAAGCACCAGTTCGGGAATCTCGAAGGCTTCAGTGCGCGCGGCAAACTCCTCGACGACGGCCATCAGATCCCTCTCGGTGACCGAAGCGGCGAGCGAAAACGGCGCCTTGATCGTCGCGTGAAAGCCGTAGCGGCGCGGATCGGCGGTCAGGTCGAACTGCTCTGCCGCACCGAGTTGCTCATGCTCCGGTGCAGGATAGGTCTCGTCACTGAATGCATCGCGGCCGAGCCAGCGCGAGGCCGCGCCGGTCAGGGGATCATCCTTCGGCGGCGAGAAATAGAGAGCGTAGCGCAAGGCTTTTATCCTGGGGATCGTCGAAATGGGGAGCGCAATGTGCAGTGATTTGGCGGCGAACCGCAAGCAGGTTCCCGGCTAAAAGATTTCCGTGACAGAATGATGATGGCGGCAGCGCCGCCACAGCCTTTCCGGCCGATGGCTCAGTGGGTTTTCGTGCCCATCAGCCGGTGGCGCAGCGCGTTCGAGGCGGCGTCGAAAAGGAAGACGACGAGCAGGATCAGGATGACCATGTAGGCGACGTTTTCCCAGTTGGCGTTGGTGCGCATCGCCTCCCAGAGTTTGAGACCGATGCCGCCGGCGCCGACGGCGCCGATAATCGTTGCACCACGCACGTTCGATTCCCATTGGTAGAGCGTCTGGCTGACGATGACGGGAACGATCTGCGGCATAATGCCGTAACGATGGACCAGCACGGTTTGAGCGCCGGTTGATTGGATGCCTTCCCGTGGCTTGTTGTCGATATTTTCCAGCCCTTCGGAATAGAGCTTGCCGAGCGTGCCGGTCTCGGTGAGGAAGATCGCGCCGCTGCCGGCAAGCGGGCCGGGGCCGAGGGCGCGGGTCAGGAACAGCGCCCAGATCAGCATGTCGACCGACCGCAGGAAATCGAAGAAACGCTTGAGGATCTGATTGAGGAGCCGGTTCGGCGTGATGTTGCGTGCCGCCAGGAAGGCGAGCGGGAAAGCGGCGAGCGACCCCAGCAGCGTTCCGAGGAATGCCATGACGATCGTCTGGAAAAGTTTGGTCCAGACGTCGCCATGCTGCCATTCGCTGTTGTTCCAGATGTCGTCGAAGGCGAGCGACAGGTTGGACTGGTCGGGCTTGATGCGCGGCCCCGAGACGATGAGGCTGACGACCTCGCCGATCGGCTTGTCGAAGAAGGACGATTGCGTGTCGAAGACGAAATTCGCCCAGCCGATGAAACGCTTGCGGATTTTCACCCGGTCGACGGAAATGCTGACATTGCCGGCAAAGCCGAGATCGGCAAGCACATTGTCGTCATAGACGGTCATCCAGCCGGGCACTGGCCCGACCACCTTAGGCGCACCGCTCGTGACCTCGACGGGGACGCTGATGCCATGCGCGGTGACGATCGTCTGGCTCTTCGAGACCGTGACGGTGCGGCTGGCGCCGCTGATCGAAACGGTGATGCTGTCATCGGGATTGTCGACGAGCCAGTCGGGATGGGGATTGTCGCCGAGCGGCGAGAAGCGCGGATACCGCACTTCGATCGAGCCGTCGTCCTTAATGCGGAATTCCGGCTGAACGTCGTAGCTTACCCATTGGCTGAGATAGATGCCGACGCGCTCCCAATGGGCTTCGGCGAACAGCTTGGGCAGGTCGAAAAACCAGACGGCATAGAGGCTGTAGAGCAGCGTCGCGATCAGGATCATCAGCCCGCCGAAACGCTGGCGGAACGAGCGGTGGAAATATTCCGGATAGTGCGCTTCGATCTCGTGCATCCGGTTGGCGTCGATCACCGTCATGGCGGCCTCAATGTTGCAGGAGGAAGGCGTGCTCGCCGACGAGGCGGCGACGCAGCCATGCTGAGAACTGGTCGACGGCGACGATCGTCACGAACAGCAGCAGAACGAGCGCCATCGTCTTGGCGCCGAAGCCGCGCGAGATCGACAGCTTCAATTCTTCGCCGATGCCGCCGCCGCCGACGGCGCCGATGATGGTCGAGGCGCGCACGTTGATCTCGAGCCGCAGCAGCGCATAGGAGGTGAAGTTCGGCAGCACCTGCGGCAGGGCGGCGAAGCGCACGCGCTCGCACCAGTTGGCGCCGACCGCTTTCATGCCCTCATGCGGCTTCATGTCGATATTCTCGGCCACCTCGTAGAAAAGTTTGCCGAGCGCGCCGATCGTGTGCAGGGTGATGGCGATGATGGCGGCGACCGGCCCGATCGACAGGATCGCCGAAAACAGGCCGGCAATGACGATCTCGGGGAAGGCGCGCAAAAATTCCATCAGGCGTTTGGTGAAGATGCGCAGCGGCCATGAACGCGTCAGGTTGCGCGCGGCAAAGAAGCTCAAGGGAACGGCAAAGACGAAGGCGACGATCGTCGAGATCAGCGCCACGTTGATCGTCACGATCATCAGCTCGAAATATTCGGGAATGTAGAAGGCGCCTGAGATATAGACGCGGCCCTTGTCGAAATTGAATTCCTCCCCGCCCTTGTCGTTCACGCTCGCTATGTCGAACAGCGCGCGCCAGACGTCGTTCCAATCCTTAGGGATGAGCCAGCTCAGGAAATCGAAAAGATGCGGCAGGCGGTCGAAGAAATGGCCGGCATTGCTCTCGTCGGCGAAGCGGACGGAGCTTGCGAAAGCCGCAATCAGAATAACCAGGCCGAGGATGGTGTAGAAGCGGCGCCTGGCGACCATCCGCTCCCAGGCGGTGCGGATCTCCCTGGTGCTCTGCATCTGCGGCTGTGTATCGGCAACAGTCATGGACGCCTCGCCCGGTTACAAAGAAGGGCGGCCGTTTCCGGCCGCCCCGCATTCAAGAGGCCGATCAGCCGCCGATGGCAGCTTTGCGGACTTCGACGACGGTGTTGTAGAACTCGTGCTTAACGGGGGCATAGCCCTTGTAGTCGCCGCCTTCGATCGCGGCGAAGCACTTGTGATCCTTTTCCGGCAGCGCCGTGAAGAAGGCTGCAAGCTTCGTCTGCCAATCCTCACCGAGAGCGTTGCGAACGACGAGCGGGCCGTTCGGGATCAGCGGCGACCGCCAGACTTCAACCAGCTTGTTCGGATCGACGGCGCCCTTGTCGACTTCCTTGCGGAACGTGCCCGAGGTGTAGCCGTCCTTGAAATCGCCGATGCCCGACGAGTCGTCGACGGCGACGTCGACCTTTCCGTCATAAGCGGCGAGAAGGTTGTTCTCGTGGCCGCCATTGAACTGCGTGGAAGCGAAGAACTTGTCGTTCGGCATGCCCGTGTCCTTCGGGATCTGCGTCAGCGGAACGAGATAACCCGAGGTGGAGTCCGGATCGGCGTAGCCGAGCTTCTTGCCCTTGGCGTCCTGGATGGTCTTGATACCGGATGATTTCAGGGCGAGGCCGATCGAGTGGTAGCCGGTCGAACCATCCTTCTGCTGCGTCGTGAGGATCGGCGTGACAGCCTTCGGATCCTTGATGTAGACGGCTGCGTAGCCCGAAGCGCCGAGTTCGGCGAAGTCGAGCGTGCCGCCGAGCAGGCCCTGGATGACGCCGTCATAATCGGCGGCCGGGAACAGCGAGACCTTCTCGAAGCCGAATTCCTGCTTCAGGTGGTCGGCGAGGCAGGCATAATTGCGCAGGCGGTCGGTTTCGTTTTCGCCGCCGAGGATGCCGATGCGGAATTCCTTGAGATCTGCAGCATTGGCGGCGCCGGCGAGCGCGAAGAGCGCCGTTGCCGCAAAGAGTGCTTTCTTCAACATGTGTCTCTCCTATTGACCGGTATTCCCCGGTCTCCCGTTACGAAGAAGTGTGCCCTTGACGCGGGCGCTCGATCGCGGCCGCCTCGCTCAGAGGCCGGCCAGCGCCAGCGGTTGGACGCCGGCGGGTTGATTGTCTGCCCGCTCGGGAGCGATGTTGATCGACGTCGAGGTCATCGTTTCGTCGATGCCGGCGCCGTCCTTGTCTGTCCCGTAGATCGCCTTCACCGCCTCGGCGGTCAGCTCCGACGGCTTGCCGTCGAAGACGACGCGGCCGCCGGCCATGCCGACGATGCGCTCACAATAGTTGCGGGCGGTATCGAGCGTGTGGAGGTTAGTGATGACGGTGATGCCCTCGCGCTCGTTGATGTCGCGCAGCGCATCCATGACGATCTTGGCGTTCAGCGGATCGAGCGAGGCGATCGGCTCGTCGGCGAGCACCATCTTCGGGCTCTGCATCAGCGCCCGCGCAATCGCCACGCGCTGCTGCTGGCCACCGGAAAGCGTGCCGGCCGGCTGTAGTGCCGTCTGTTCGATGCCGAGGCGTTCGAGGGCTGCGATGGCGTATACACGTTCTTCGCGGGTGAAGATGTTGAGCAGGCTGAGAAGCGTCGAGCGGTGGTTGAGGCGGCCGAGCATGACATTGGTGAGAACATCGAGGCGCGGCACCAGGTTGAACTGCTGGAAGATCATTGCGCAGTCGCGTTGCCAGTTGCGCAGCGCCCCGCCGCGAAGCCCGGAAACCTCGACGCCGGCGAAATGAATGGTGCCGGAGCTCGGCTCCTGCAGCCGGTTGATCATCCGCAAGAGCGTCGACTTGCCGGCGCCGGAACGGCCGATGATGCCGACCATCTGGCCCTGCGGGATGGCGAGCGTGATGGAATCGACGGCGAGCTTTTTTCCGAAACGGCGTGTGACATTCTTGAGCTCGAACATCATGCTCTTCCCTTGCGATCCAGGCCTTTGGTCAGGATCGCATTAGTCCCGCTTGATGAACCTCGCGTGTCATATTTGTGTAGTTCGTGTCACAATTCTCAGCGCCTATATCGGAGGTTTAGCCACCATATCTCGCTAGAAAATCTTCCGCGCTCAGGTTGCGAAAATCCTGCAACGCCTGGCGCAGAAGGTCATGGTCCCAGTCCCACCAGGCAAGCCTGTCCATGCGCTCGCCGACCGCTTTCGAAAAGCGCTCGCGGATCAATTTAGCCGGCACCCCGCCGACGATCGAGTAGGCCGCGACATTCTTCGAGACGACCGCGCCGGCGCCGATCACCGCGCCGTTGCCGACGCTGATGCCCGGCAGGAGCGTCGCCCCATGGCCGATCCAGACGTCGTGGCCGATCGTCACCCGGTTTGCGCGCCGCCAGGCGAAGAAGTCTTCCTCCATGTCGCCGTCCGGCCAGTAGTCGGCGGCGCGATAGGTGAAATGATGCAGTGTCGCGCGCCAGGTCGGATGGTTGGTGGCGTTGATGCGCACGGCGGCGGCAATATTGACGAACTTGCCGATCGTCGCGCACCAGATGGAGCCGTCCTGCATGATGTAGGAATAGTCGCCGAAGGTGGCTTCGCTGATGCGGCAGCGTTCGGAAACCTCCGTAAAGCGCCCGAAGCTGGACTCGCTGACCGAGGCTGTCTCGTGGATAGAGGGTTCAATGCCCAGCTTGCGGCTCATGCGGCGATCTTTCCGGGAGAGAAGAGCTGGACGTCGAGAATGCGGTCGGCGACCGCCTCGCGGACTTCTTCGTCGTGGAAGATGCCGAGAAGGGCGACGCCCGCCTGCTTCTTCTCCTCGATCATGCCGACGACGACGGCACGGTTCCTGGCGTCGAGCGAGGCGGTGGGTTCGTCGAGGAGCAGGATTCTGTGCTCGGTGATGAAGCCACGGGCGATGTTGACGCGTTGCTGTTCGCCGCCGGAGAAGGTGGCGGGCGGGAGTTGCCAGAGCGCTTCCGGCAGGTTGAGCCGGGCAAGCAGGGCGCCGGCCTTCTCCCGTGCCGCGACGGCGTCTTCGCCGCGCGCCACCAGCGGTTCGGCGACCACGTCGATTGCCGCCACGCGCGGCACGGTGCGCAGGAACTGGCTGACGTAACCGAGCGTATGGCGCCGGACGTGGAGCACGGTGCGCGGGTCGGCGGCGGCGAGGTCGACGATGCGCCCGTCGTGGCGGATGAGGATCTGGCCGGTATCGACGGCGTAATTGCCGTAGATCATCTTCAGCAGCGAACTCTTGCCGACGCCCGATGGGCCGCCGAGCACGACGCATTCGCCTGAGGCGACCGAGAAGGCGACATTGGAAACGACGGGCAGCCGGATGCCGTCGCGCAGATGCATGGTGAAGCTCTTCGAGACTTCGGAAACGACGAGGGGCGTTGGCATGATGTCTTCTTTCCTGGTTTGCACCGATTGCTCAGACCTGCAGGATCGAGGAGACCAGCAGCTGCGTGTAGGGTTCGCGCGGATCGTCGAGCACCCGGTCGGTAAGCCCGTGTTCGATGACGTAGCCGTCCTTCATCACCATCATCCGGTGCGAGAGCAGGCGGGCGACGGCGAGATCGTGGGTGACGACGATCGCCGAGAGGCCGAGATCGTTGACGAGGCCGCGCACCAGATCGAGCAGGCGCGCCTGCACCGAGACGTCGAGGCCGCCTGTGGGTTCGTCCATGAAGACAAGGCGCGGGCCGGTGACGAGGTTGCGGGCGATCTGCAGGCGCTGGCGCATGCCGCCGGAAAAGGCGCGCGGCTGGTCGTCGATGCGGTCGGCGTCGATCTCGACCCGTTCCAGCCAGTCGATCGCGGAGGCGCGGATCTTGCCATAATGCCGGTCGCCGATTGCCATCAGCCTTTCGCCGACATTGGCGCCGGCCGACACCGCCATGCGCAGGCCGTCGGCCGGGTTCTGATGCACGAAGCCCCAATCGGTGCGCATCAGGAAGCGCCGCTCGGCCTCGTTCATCCGGTAGAGATCGCGGTAGCTGCCGTCGCGCATGTGGTATTCGACGCTGCCGGTGCTTGGCAGCAGCCGGGTGGAGAGGCAGTTCAGCAGCGTCGTCTTGCCGGAACCGGATTCGCCGACGATGGCCAGCACTTCGCCCGGCCAGAGATCGAAGGAAACGTCGCGGCAGCCGATGCGGTTGCCGTAGAATTTCGAAACGTCGTGGACTTTGAGAAGCGGGATATCGCTCATTCTGCAGCCTCCCGGGCCAGCATTTCGCCGGCATGCCCCTGCGCGCGGCGGTCTTCGCAATGATCGGTGTCGGAGCAGACGAACATGCGCCCGCCCTTGTCGTCGAGAACCACTTCGTCGAGATAGACATCTTCAGCGCCGCAAAGGGCGCAGGGCTTGTCGAAGCGCTGGATGTCGAAGGGATAGTCCTCGAAATCCAGGCTGACGACGTCGGTATAGGGCGGAACCGCATAGATGCGCTTCTCGCGGCCGGCGCCGAAGAGCTGCAGCGCCTCCGACATGTGCATCTTCGGATTGTCGAATTTCGGCGTCGGCGACGGGTCCATCACGTAGCGGCCGTGGACCTTCACCGGATAGGCGTAGGTCCTGGAGATCCGGCCGTTATGGGCGATATCCTCGTAGAGCTTCACATGCATGAGGCCGTATTCCTCGAGCGCATGCATCTTGCGGGTCTCGGTCTCGCGCGGCTCAAGGAAGCGCAGCGGCTCGGGGATCGGCACCTGGTAGACGAGTACCTGACCGGCCTTCAGTTTTTCCTCGGGGATGCGGTGGCGCGTCTGGATGATCGTCGCCTCGCCGGTATGCGTCGTCACCGCGACATTGGCGACCTTCTGGAAGAAAGCGCGGATGGAAACGGCATTGGTCGTGTCGTCGGCGCCCTGGTCGATGACCTTCAGCACGTCGTCGGGCCCGATGATCGAGGCCGTCACCTGCACGCCGCCGGTGCCCCAGCCGTAGGGCATCGGCATTTCGCGCGAGGCGAAAGGCACCTGATAGCCGGGAATGGCGATCGCCTTCAGGATGGCGCGGCGGATCATCCGCTTGGTCTGTTCGTCGAGATAGGCGAAGTTGTAGCTGGCCAGATCGCTCATTCGGCGGCTTCCTTCATGTCTTCGCCGGCGTTGCGGGCGGCTTCGAATTCGCGGCGCATGCGGCGGACGAGATCGAGTTCGGCCTGGAAGTCCACATAATGCGGAAGTTTCAGGTGTTCGACGAAGCCGGTCGCCTGGACATTGTCGGAATGGGAGATGACGAATTCCTCGTCCTGGGCCGGCGCAGTGATATCCTCGCCGAGCTCTTCAGCCCGCAATGCGCGATCGACCAGCGACATCGCCATCGCCTTGCGCTCGCTCTGGCCGAAAACCAGGCCGTAGCCGCGGGTGAATTGCGGCGGCGCCTTGGCCGACCCCTTGAACTGGTTGACCATCTGGCATTCGGTGACCTGGATCGTGCCGAGCGAGACGGCAAAGCCGAGTTCCGGCACGTCGAATTCCACCTCGACCTCGCCGATGCGGATTTCGCCGGTGAAGGGGTGGTTACGGCCGTAGCCGCGCTGGGTGGAATAACCGAGCGCCAGCAGGAATCCTTCGTCGCCGCGGGCGAGCGCCTGCAGGCGCAGATCGCGGGTCATAGGGAATTCCATCGGCTCGCGGGTCAGGTCGCCGATCTGGTGATCTTCGGGCATGTCGCCGTCAGCCTCGATCAGGCCTTCCTCGCCGAGGATCTCGGAGACGCGCATGACGCGGCCGGCCTCGGCGGCGCGCTGGGCGGGCGCCTCGACCGCCTCGTCTGAAAGCAGGGAGGGATCGAGCAGACGGTGCGTATAGTCGAAGGTAGGCCCGAGAAGCTGGCCGCCCGGCAGATCCTTGTAGGTCGCCGAGATGCGTCGTTCGATCGTCATATCAGCCGTGTCGAGCGGCCTGGAATAGCCGAAACGCGGCAGCGTCGTGCGGTAGGCGCGCAGAAGGAAGATCGCCTCGATCATGTCGCCTCGCGACTGGCGCACCGCGAGGGCGGCGAGGGTGCGGTCGAAAAGCGAGGCTTCGGCCATTACCCGGTCGACGGCGAGGGCCAGCTGCGCCACGATCTGGTCGATGCCGATCGCCGGCAGCGAACGGTCGCCGCGGCGGCGGTCGGCCAGCAGGCGGTGGGCATTGGCGATGGCGGCCTCGCCACCTTTGACGGCAACATACATGAGCTCAGATCTCCGTTGCTGTGATCTTGGTGGTGCGCGGCAGGCAGAGAAAACGCCCGCCCGATGTCAGCACGATGTCGATGCCGCGCGGGAAGAGCGCGCGGTTCTCGGTCCAGAGCCGCAGGAAAGTCTCCGGCAGGCCGACAGGCGCAATTTCCGTCACACTCTGAATACCGGGACCCATCAGCGCCAGCCTGCGCCCACCTTCGAGTTCGGAAAGTTCGATCACGAGCGTCGTCGAACGGTCGGGATATTCCTGCGTGCCTGAGGCGAAGAGGCTGAAGGGACAAAGCGCGGTGCCCGCTTCCGTGAAGGCGAAACGCGCCTCGGCCTTCTCCGTGGTCAGCGGCGCGCCGGTGTGGAAACCGAGCCACTCCGGCACGGCCGATTTCGCCAACCCCTGGGAAAGCCAGACCGGCGTGTCGTGGTCGCAAAGTGTAAGAGCGATCGCGCCCGCGGCAACGCCGAGCGGCAGAGGCGGCGCAGCCTCGGGCTGGACGGTCTGGATCGTGCCGGGGCGGGCCATGCCGTCCATCAGCATTTTGAAAACGCTCTGGGCGTGGAAGACCGGGTCGGCAAAACCGCCGGTGAGAGCTTCTGTCTTCAGGCCCATCAGTTGTCTCCCCTGACCATGGTGAAGAAGTCGACGCGGGTCGCCGCCGTCTCCTCCGCCTTGCGGCGTTCGGCAGCGGCGATCCGCTCAGCGATCGGTAAAAGCAGCGCCCGTTCGACGAAATCCTTGGTCGCCTCCTCCTGCCAGAGTGCGTCGAAGATCGCCGCAAGCCGGGCCTTCTCACGGTCGGTGCCGAGCGCCTGGGCATGTCCGACAGAGCCGGAGTCGAGCCGGACCGTGGCCCGGGTCACCGTCACTTCGCCGAGGTTGAAGGGGGCGCCGCCGCCGCCGATGCGGCCGCGCACCATCACCAACCCGGTCTGCGGCCCGCGCACCGGATGCGTTGCGGGCTTTTCCGGCAAGGCATCCCAGACTGCCTGGAGTTCGCTGCGTTCCGCGCGCGCCAGCAGATCGGCGGCGCGTTTGCGCCCGGATGCCGTCTGTGACGCAGCGTCTGTCCTGTCCGCCGATATCATCGCCACTTCCTCTTAAATATCTATTGATATAGACAACCATACAAGCTATACCTACGCTTAAATCGATGTCGTGACAAGCGTGTGACATCGGGCACGGGAATGGGGGCGGAATGGCGGGATTGAAGCAGGTGCAAAGGCAGACCGGCGTGGCGCTCTGGCGCCAGATTGCCGACCGGATTCGTGAGGCGATCGGCAATGGAGCCTATGACGAAACCGGAATGGTGCCGCCGGAAACGGTCCTGGCGCTGCAATTCGGCGTCAACCGGCACACGGTGCGCAGCGCCCTGGCGGCCTTGGCGCAGGAGGGGATCGTCCGCGCGGTACAAGGTCGCGGCACGCTGATCGAGCGCAAGGAGCGGCTGAATTTCCCGATCACCCGGCGCACCCGCTTCACGTCAGGCATCGGCGACCAGGCGCGCGAGATGCGCAGCCTACTGCTCGATGAGGTGCAGGAGGAAGCAGGCGCCGAGGTCGCCCGCTGGCTGGGTCTGAAGCAGGGAGAGCAGGTGATCCGGCTGGAAACATTGCGTCAGGCGGACAAGCGGCCGGTGTCAAAAGCGACGAGCTGGTTTCCCGCCCAGCGCTTCGCCGGGATTGGTGAAGCCTATCGCAAGCACGAGTCGATCACCAAGGCCTTTGCCGATCTTGGCCTGCCGGACTATGTCCGTGCGACGACCGAAGTGACGGCCGCCCATGCGAATACGGCCGATCTGGCCGATCTGGAACTGACGCCCGGCGCGATCCTGCTGATCGCCAAGGCGATGAACACCGATCTTGACGGTGTGCCGGTGCAATATTCGATCAGCCGCTTTGCGGCCGACCGAGTGCAGTTCACGATTGAGAACTGAGGGCAGCCTTCCCTGTCGGAACAGGGAAGGCAAATTGCATTCAATGCGCGCCGGACATGTCGCCGAGGACTTCCTTCGACGCCACGGTCGAATCCGCCTTCAGCGTGTAGACCATCGGAACGCCGGTCGCGAGATTGAGGGCCAGCACGCCTTCCTTGGTCAGCTTGTCGAGCACCATGACCAGCGAGCGCAGCGAATTGCCGTGTGCGGCGACCAGCACTTTCTCGCCCCGAAGCACGCGCGGCAGGATTTCGGTGAGATAATAGGGCCAGACGCGGGCGCCGGTGTCGCGCAGGCTTTCGCCGCCGGGCGGCGGCACGTCGTAGGAACGGCGCCAGATGTGCACCTGTTCCTCACCCCATTTGGCGCGGGCATCGTCCTTGTTGAGGCCGGAGAGGTCGCCGTAATCGCGCTCGTTCAACGCCTGGTCGCGGATCGTCGGGAGATCGGGCTGACCGACCTTGTCGAGGATGAGCTTCAGCGTGTGCTGCGCGCGCACCAGCACCGAGGTATAGGCGACGTCGAATTTGATGCCGTATTCGGCAAGTGCGGCGCCGCCGGCATTGGCTTCCTCGATGCCGAGCGCCGTCAGATCGGGATCCTTCCAGCCGGTGAAGAGATTCTTCAGGTTCCAGTCACTCTGGCCGTGGCGAACGAGGACGAGGGTTCCGCTCATGAATATGCCTCCGATATGTCGTTATTGGGAAGAAAGCCCGAGCACGTCGAGCATGGAATAGAGACCCGGCTTCTTGTCGCGCGCCCAGAGTGCGGCCTTGATGGCGCCGCGCGCAAAGATCGAGCGGTCGGCAGCGCTGTGCGACAGGGTGACGATCTCGCCTTCGCCGGCGAAAAGCACGGAATGCTCGCCGATGACGGAGCCGCCGCGCAGGGTCGCAAAGCCGATCGTTCCGGCTTGCCGGGCGCCCGTATGACCGTCACGTATGCGAACCGATTTGGCGGCGAGATCGATATTGCGCCCCTTGGCCGCGGCCTCGCCGAGCAGAAGGGCGGTGCCGGACGGCGCATCCACCTTATGCTTATGGTGCATTTCCAGGATTTCGATGTCCCAATCAGCAGGCTCGAGCGCCCGGGCGGCCTGCTCGGCGAGCACGCTGAGCAGATTGACGCCGAGGCTCATATTGCCTGACTTGACGATACGGGCATGGCGAGCTGCCGCCTCGATCCTGGCATTGTCGTCGTCCGAGCAGCCGGTGGTGCCGACGACATGGACGATGCGGGCCTGCGCGGCGAGCCCTGAAAATTCCACTGTCGCCGCCGGCGAGGTGAAGTCGAGCACACCCTCGGCGTCGAGGAAGGCCTGGAGCGGATCGTCGCCGATGATCACGCCCGTCGGGCCGAGACCGGCGATCTCGCCGGCATCCTTGCCGATAAAGGGCGAATCGCTGCGTTCGACCGCGGCATGCAGTGTGGCGCCCTCGATCGAATGGATGAGCCGGATCAGCGTCTGCCCCATGCGCCCGGCTGCGCCAACCACCACCAGTTTCATCGCAGCATCGCTCATGTCAGTCTCACCAGGTCAGTTTGAATCGGAAGCCGAAGGCCGCTGCAGATTGTTGAGGCGAGCGTAAAGACCGTCGCTGACCTTCGCAAGCGTCTCGTGATTGCCTTCCTCGACGACGCGGCCCTGCTGCATGACGACGATCTTGTCGGCGCGCACCACGGTCGAAAGCCGGTGGGCGATGACGACGACGGTGCGTCCGGTCATTGCCTCGTCGAGCGCCTTCTGCACGGCCGCTTCGGATTCGGTGTCCAGCGCCGAGGTCGCCTCGTCGAGCAGCAGGATCGGCGCATTGCGCACCAGCGCGCGCGCAATCGACAGCCGCTGACGCTGGCCGCCCGAAAGCGTCACGCCGTTTTCGCCGACCGGCGTGTCGTAACCCTGCGGCTGTGCCGAGATGAAGTCATGTGCATAGGCAAGCCGGGCTGCCGCTTCCACCTCGGCATCGGTCGCTTCCGGCCGGCCATAGCGGATATTGTCGCGGATCGTGCCCTCGAACAGGTAAGGCTGTTGCGAGACATAGGCGAGCTGATGGCGCAGCGACTTCTTGGTGATGTGGGCGATGTCCTGTCCGTCGATCAGGATCTCGCCCTCGCGCGGATCGTAAAAGCGCGGAATGAGGTTGATGACCGTGGATTTGCCGGCACCCGAAGGGCCGACCAACGCCGTGGTCGCGCCGCCCTCGGCGATGAAACTCACACCGCTCAGCACGCTCTCATTGCCGTAGCCGAAGGAAACGTTGCGGAATTCGATCCGCGCTTGCGTCACGGTCAGCGGCTTTGCATCCGGCAGGTCGCGCTGGCGCGGCTCCATGTCGAGCAGTTCGTAGATCATCCGCGCGTTGACGACGGCCCGCTCCATCTGCACCTGCAGACGGGCAAGCCGGCGGGCCGGATCATAGGCAAGCAGCAGCGCCGTGACGAAGGAGAAGAAGGCGCCCGGCGGCACATTGTAATAGATCGAGCGGTAGGCGGCATAGGCGAGTACGCTGGCGACGGCAAAGCCCGCGAAACTCTCGGTCAGCGGCGAGGTGCGCTCGGAAAGCCGGGCAATCCGGTTCGCCCTGTTTTCGGCGCCCTTGATGAGCTTGGTGACCTTGCGTTCCAGCTCGTCTTCCATCGTGAAGGCTTTGACGATGGCGATGCCCTGGATCGTCTCCTGCATGGCGCCGAGAACGTGGCTGTTCAAATGCACCGCCTCGCGCGTTGCCGAGCGCAGCCGCTTGGAAACATAGCGCAGCGCATAAAGCAGCGGCGGCGCCATGATGAACACCGCAAGGCTGAGCAATGGATCCTGGAGGATCATTACTGCCAGCAGCGAAACGAAGGTCAAAAGGTCGCGCACCGACGAGGTGATCGTCAGGTTGAGCACGTCGCGGATGCCGCTGACGTTCTGGCTGACCTGCGCGGCGATATGAGCGGAGCGGGCCTCGCTGAAGAAGCCGACCGAAAGCGTCATCAGATGCGAATAGAGCCGGCGCTGGTAGCGCGCGACGATATCGTTGCCCACCTTGGACAGCGCCACGGCCTGGCCGTAGCTTGCAAACCCGCGCAGCACGAAGGCGATGAAGATCGAAAGACAGATGATCCAGACGACGTCGGCGCGCCGGTTGGCGAAGGCCTCGTCGATAATCGCCCGCATGATCCAGGCGGTAAAGGCCGTCGAAAGCGCCACCACGATCAGGCAGGCAATCGCAAAGACATAGCCCCAGAGATGGTCGCGGCCGTTTTCAGCGATGATACGCTTCAGGATGCCGGTTACGGTATCACTGCTGACGCTCTGCGTTCTGCTTTCCGCCGCTTCCAAAAATCGGGTTTCCTGTCTCGCACCGAACGCGGCGCAGGGGGCGACGCGTACTTTTGCCGGCTCTATAAAGAGTTGGGATTGGTTTGGCTAGAGCGCCGGGCTCAGCGTCGCCAGCGGCGGCCTTCCGTCGAGACGCCGAAATTCGCCGGCATGCGCGCATAGGAAGAAAGCCCGGCAAGCGCTGCCAGCGGATGTGTCACCACATAGGTCGGGATGGTGCGAAGCAGCGCCGAATGTGGCGCCTTGTCCTCGAAGGCCAACCGGAATTCCGGTCTCTTCAGCGCCGGGAGGATCTTCTGCGAAATGCCGCCTGAGAGATAAACGCCGCCGCGCGCCATGAACACCATCGCCATGTCGCCCGCCACCCGGCCGAGATAGGTGGCAAACAGCGACACGGTCTCGATCGCCGCCTTGTCGCTGCCGGCAAGCGCGTGCGAGGTGATGTCGGCCGGATCCTTCATCGTCGGCTGGATGCCGTCGACGATACAGATGGCATGGTAGAGATTGACGAGGCCGCGCCCGCAGAGGATCTGCTCGGCCGAGACGCGGCCTTCGATCGTCTCGATGTGGGGGAAGAGTTGATAGTCGCGCTTGCTGCGCGGTCCGAGATCGATATGGCCGCCTTCGCCGGGAACCGGGATCCAGCTGTGCTGGGCATGCACCAGCCCGCCGACACCGAGACCGGTGCCCGGCCCGAGCACGACGCGGGACGCGATCATATCGCCGGTGGCGTCGCCGACGCGTTCGCGGTTCTCATCCGAAAGCGCGGCGACGGCGAGCGCCTGCGCCTCGAAATCGTTGACGACGAGCACGTCCTCCATGCCGAGGCCTTCGATCATCGTCTTCGGCCGCACCACCCAGTCGCAATTGGTCAACGGGATCTCGTCGTCGTTGATCGGGCCGGCGACGGCAAGGATCGCCGAGCGCGGCTGCACGGCTGTCTTGTCGAGTACGCCTTGCTGGATCGCTTCGTCGATCGTGGCGAAATCCGCCGTGCGCACGTTCGGAAATTGCTTCGGCTCGGCATAGGCGTCGGTCAGGATGGAGAAGCGGGCATTGGTGCCGCCGATATCGCCGATCAGGATCGGGAAGGGCAGCGGAGCGGTGCTGTGGTTCGGTTTTGGCATGGCCGGTTCCGTGCTGATCAGGCTTCGAGTGTGGGAAGAAGTTTTATAGCGGTCGCGTGGTTGAGCGCCATCGGAATATCGTAAACGATGGCGAGCCGCATCAGCGCCTTGACGTCGACATCGTGCGGCATTGGCGTCAACGGGTCGACAAAGAAGATCAGGGCATCGACCTCGCCGGTCGAAATCAGCGCGCCGATCTGCTGGTCGCCGCCGAGCGGTCCGCTTTTCAATCTGGTGACGTCGAGATCCGGAGCGGCATCGAGCACCCGCCCACCGGTCGTACCGGTGGCGACGATCTTCCAGCCGGAGAGAATATCCCTGTTGGCGCGGGCGAAATCCGCCATATCGTCTTTCTTCTGGTCATGTGCAATCAAAGCAAGGCATTTGCCGCCGGCCATGAACCCAATCTCCGCCCAAGCAATTCAATCGATTTGACCGCTTCTATACCAAGAATTTGCGATTTGAAAGACAGCGCCTCTTCGGCCCGCCCCAGCCCCTCGGGCACCCTCATTGGATCGCCGGCTTGTCGTTCGGAACCGGGCCGACATCCGGCAATTCTTCTTCCTCATCGGCGGCCGGCTCCGCTGCCGGAGCGGCGGTGAGCGCGCTTGCGGCGGAAGGTCCGCCATAAGTGGCGGCCTGCATAGAGGTGACGGAAGCGGCGTCGAGCACGGCGGCACAGGCCTTCGGCAGGTCGGAAACCATCATTTCGCGCGGCGGCTTCGGCGGCTTGGCGCCGGGCTTGGGCGGCTTCGGCGCGGCCCAGGGGGCCGGCGTGAACCAATAGGCGAGCGACTTGTCGCAGCCATCGCCGGGGGCAACAGGCGCCTGCGGCGTGCATCCCGCAGCACCCGGCGGGCACTTTATGCGGATGTGGAAATGCGAGTCGTGGCCGTATATCGGCCGAAGCTTGCCGAGGTTGGTGCGGTCGCCCGTCCAGGTGTCGCACATCTTCTTCTTGATCGCCGGGTTGACGAAGATGCGCTCCACCTCGGGATAGTTCGCCGCCAGCATCAGTAGCCGCGCCCGCGATTGCGTCCAAACCTTGGGGTCGACGGTCAGGAACTTATCCTTTTGCAGCATCGTGGTGAACGGCAGGTCCTCACGCTCCTTGGCCGTCATGTGGCGTGCCGGCATCGGTGTGAACCAGATATCGGCATCGAGGCCGATCTGGTGCGAGGAATGGCCGTTGAGCATCGGCCCGCCGCGCGGTTGCGCAATGTCGCCGACGAGGATGCCCGGCCAGCCTGCATATTTGACCCCGTCCTGCGAAAACCGTTCCAGAAGCGCGATCATCGCCGGGTTGCCCCAGCGGCGGTTGCGCGAAAGCCGCATCGCCTGCCAGGTCGGCCCGTCTGTGGGAAGCGCCACCGCACCCGTCATGCAGCCCTTGGCGTAAAAGCCGATCGGCTGCGCCGAGCCCTGCGTCGGCAGGCTGACTGCGCCGAACTGCCCCTTGGCACTGCCAGGGCTCGGCGTCCTCTGCTCAGCCCCGACATCGCCGGCGGCAAGGCTTGCGCCGATTGCGCCGGCAAGCGCCAGTTTGCCGAATGTCCTGAAAGCCTGAGCGAAGCCGAAAGCCATGCTGTTTCCTTGAGAAGTGATTTGCGTTTGAATCTATCGTGAAAAGTGATTTTGGTGAATCGATGTTTTGGCGGGCGGGGATGGAAGGAGTGCGAGAGGGATGATGCCAATGGCTCAAATTTTCGCGAGTCCGGCAAAAACCAAACTCTTACCTGTTTTTCGCCTGTATTTTTCGTATTGTCGAACCCACCAATAATGAGGGGAAAGTGTGAATGGCGGCTTTGTGGTCGAAGATCGGTTTGTTTGTATCGCTGGCGGGTGTCCTGGCGCCCATGACGGCAACGGGTCAGGACCAGCCCTTTCAGATCGGCAGCTCCGTCATCAGCGAGATGAAGTACAAACCGGGCTTTGCGCATTTCGACTACGTCAATCGCGATGCTCCAAAGGGCGGAGACCTGCGTCTTTCCGCCAGCGGCGCCTTCGACACCTTCAACCCGCTGTTGGCAAAAGGCCAGATAGCGGTAGGCCTGTCGCTTGCCTACGACACGTTGATGAAGCCGGCGGATGATGAACTCCTCGTCTCCTACGGTCTGCTTGCCGAGGGATTATCCTATCCCGCTGACGTCTCCAGCGCGACCTTTCGCCTGCGCAAAGAGGCGAAATGGGCAGATGGTCAGCCTGTAACCCCTGAAGACGTCATCTTCAGCCTTGATAAGACCAAGGAGTTGAACCCCCTTGCCGGCAACTATTACCATCACGTTATCAAGGCGGAAAAGACCGGCGAGCGCGACGTTACGTTCACCTTCGACGAGAAGAACAATCGTGAGCTGCCCAACATTCTCGGCCAGCTGATGATTGTGCCGAAACATTGGTGGGAAGCGCCAGGACCCGATGGCAAGCCGCGCGACATCACCAAGACGACGTTGGAGCCGGTGATGGGTTCCGGGCCGTATAAGATCGCTTCCTTTTCGCCAGGCGCAACAATCCGTTATGAGCTGCGTGACGACTATTGGGGCAAGGACCTCAATGTGAATGTCGGCCAGAACAATTTCCGCAATATCATCTACACTTATTTCGGCGACCGGGATGTCGAGTTCGAAGCCTTCCGCGCCGGCAATAGCGACTACTGGCAGGAGACGACGGCTTCCCGCTGGGCGACGGGATATGATTTTCCCGCAGTGAAGGAAGGGCGCATCAAGAAGGAAGAGGTTGCAAATCCGCTACGCTCCACCGGCATCCTGCAGGCGCTCGTGCCCAATATGCGGCGTGACCTTTTCAAGGACCAGCGGGTCCGTGAAGCGCTGAATTACGGCCTCGATTTCGAGGAACTGAACCGGACCGTTGCCTTCAACAGCTACAAGCGCATCGACAGCTACTTCTGGAACACCGAACTCGCCTCATCCGGCCTGCCGCAGGGACGTGAACTGGAAATACTGCAGGCCATGAAGGACAAGGTTCCGCCTGAGGTCTTCACGACGCCCTACACCAATCCGGTCGGCGGCGATCCGCAGAAGAGCCGCGACAACCTGCGCAAGGCGATTGCACTGCTGAAAGAAGCTGGATGGGAGATCAAGAACAATCGCATGGTCAATAGCAAGACCGGTCAGCCGATGAGTTTCGAGATCCTGTTGTCGAGCCCCATATTGGAACGCTGGGCGGTGCCCTATGCCAACAATCTCAAGAAAATCGGCATCGATGCGCGGGTGCGCACGGTCGACGCCTCGCAAGCCGTCAACCGCGAACGCAGCTTTGATTACGACATGATCTGGAATGTCTGGGCAGAGACGATGAACCCGGGCAACGAGCAGGCAGACTATTGGGGATCCGGCTCGGTCAACCAGCAAGGCTCTCACAATTATGCCGGCATTGCCAACCCGGCGGTGGATGAACTCATACGCATGATTATCTTCGCCCCCAACCGCGATGAGCAGGTTGCCGCGATCAAGGCGATGGACCGGGTCCTGCTGGCAAATCACTACGTCATTCCGCTGTTTTACCGCGATACCTATAACATCGCCTATTGGAACACTGTCACGCATCCGGCCGAGTTTCCGGCCTACAGCCTTGGCTTCCCCGATGCCTGGTGGTCCACCTCGGCAAAATGAGCGGGCTTGCAATGCAGGGGCCCTCGGCTCCAAATGGAACGAACGAATCACGACACGCCGGCGGGGCCGGCAAGGGAAGGCTGGCGGATTGAGCGGCATTGGACTGGACGGCGGGCAGACAAGAAATACATTCCCGGAGGCTGAAGGCTGATGGGCGCCTATGTCATTCGCCGTCTGCTTTTGATGATCCCGACCATCGTCGGCATCATGGCGATTTCCTTCATCGTCATTCAGTTCGCCCCCGGCGGGCCGGTCGAGCAGGTCATCGCCCAATTGACCGGCCAGGCCGATAGTGCCGACCAGCGCCTGTCCGGCGGCGGCGATCTTCCAGGCGGCGGCATCGATGAAGGCTCCAAATATCGCGGCGCCCAGGGCCTCGATCCGGAGCTGATCGCCAAGCTGGAAAAGCAGTTCGGCTTCGACAAGCCGCCGCTGACGCGTTTCGGCGAGATGATGTGGAATTATATCCGCTTCGATTTCGGCGAGAGCTTCTTCCGCAATACCTCCGTGCTCGATCTCGTCAAGGAGAAGCTGCCGGTGTCGATCTCGCTCGGCATCTGGATCCTGATCTTCTCCTATGCCATCTCCATCCCGCTCGGCATCCGCAAGGCGATCAGGGATGGATCGACCTTCGACGTCTGGACATCCGGCGTCATCGTCATCGGTTACGCCGTGCCGAGCTTCCTCTTCGGCATTCTCCTGATCGTGCTTTTCGCCGGCGGCTCGTTCTACGACTGGTTCCCGCTGCGTGGCCTGGTCTCCGACAATTTCGACCAGCTCGCCTGGTGGCAGAAGCCGCTCGATTATTTCTGGCACCTCACTTTGCCGCTGATCTCACTGTCGCTCGCCGCCTTCGCCACGACGACGCTCCTGACGAAGAATTCCTTCATCGAGGAGATCAAGAAACAATATGTGGTCACCGCCCGCGCCAAGGGCCTGAATGAGCGGCAGGTGCTTTATGGCCACGTGTTCCGCAATGCCATGCTGATCATCATCGCCGGTTTTCCCGGCGCCTTCATCTCCGCCTTCTTCACCGGCTCGCTGCTCATCGAAAATATCTTCTCGCTGGATGGCCTCGGCCGCCTCGGCTATCTCTCGGTGGTCAACCGGGACTATCCGATCGTCTTCGCCACGCTCTACATCTTCTCGCTGCTCGGCCTTGTCGTCAGCCTGGTTTCCGACCTGATCTACACCTGGATCGATCCGCGCATCGATTTCGAGCGGAGAGATGTCTGATGGACGCCGCCGCAAATCCTGCTGTCGCCACACCCGTCAAGCCGCCGCGCAAGGGCCTGCTGTCACCGACCAACATTCGCCGCTGGCAGAATTTCCGGGCGAACGGCCGTGGTTACTGGTCGCTGTGGCTGTTCCTACTGCTGTTCATCCTCAGCCTGTTTGCCGAATTCCTCGCCAACGACCGGCCGATCATCGCCTCCTACAAGGGCGAGATCCTGTTTCCGGTTCTGGTCGACTATCCAGAGGAGAAGTTCGGCGGCTTTCTCGCCGAGACCGATTACCGATCTTCGGTGATCGCAGACGAGATCAATGCCAATGGCTGGATGGTCTGGCCGCCGATCCGCTATTCCTACCGCTCGGTCAACTCAAACATTCCGCATTCGGCGCCGACCGCCCCCTTCTGGCTGATGAGCAAGGAGGAGCGGTGCTCCGGTTATCCTGAAGGGGTGAACGATCCTGCCTGCACGCTCGGCAATCTCAATTGGCTCGGCACCGACGACCAGGCGCGCGACGTGCTGGCGCGCGTCATCTACGGCTTCCGTATATCGGTGCTCTTCGGCCTGGCTCTGACCATCTGCTCGGCGATCATTGGCGTGACGGCAGGCGCCGTGCAGGGTTATTTCGGCGGCTGGACCGATCTCCTGCTGCAGCGCTTCATCGAGATCTGGTCGTCGATGCCGGTGCTTTACATCCTGCTCATCATCGCCGCCATTCTGCCGCCCGGCTTCTTCGTGCTGCTCGGCATCATGCTGCTCTTTTCCTGGGTCGGCTTCGTCGGCATCGTGCGCGCCGAATTCCTGCGCGCCCGCAATTTCGAATATGTCCGCGCCGCCCGCGCGCTCGGTGTCAACAACCGCACCATCATGTGGCGCCACATGCTGCCGAACGCCATGGTGGCGACGCTGACCTTCCTGCCCTTCATCCTCTCCGGATCGATCACGACGCTGACCTCGCTGGATTTCCTCGGCTTCGGCATGCCGCCTGGCTCCCCTTCGCTCGGCGAGATGATCGCCCAGGGCAAAAGCAACCTGCAGGCGCCATGGCTCGGGCTGACGGCCTTCTTCGCCATGTCGATCATGCTGTCCCTTCTGATCTTCATCGGCGAAGCCGTGCGCGATGCCTTCGACCCGAGGAAGACGTTTCAATGAGTGACATGACAGAACCGCTCCTTTCCGTCCGCGATCTCTCGGTTGCCTTTCACCAGGGCGGCCAGACCTCGCTCGCCGTCGATCACATCTCCTTCGATATCGCCAAGGGCGAGGTCGTGGCACTTGTCGGCGAATCCGGCTCCGGCAAGTCGGTCTCGGCCAACTCGATCCTGAAGCTTCTGCCCTATCCCTCGGCAAGCCATCCCTCCGGCGAAATTCTGTTCAAGGGCAAGGACCTGTTGAAGGCGTCGGAGCGGGCGCTGCGCGAGGTGCGCGGCAACGACATCACCATGATCTTCCAGGAGCCGATGACCTCGCTCAATCCGCTTCATACGATCGAGAAGCAGATCGCCGAGATCCTGGCGCTGCACCAGGGTCTCACCGGCCAGCCGGCGCGCCAGCGCATCCTGGAATTGTTGAACCAGGTCGGCATCCGCGAGCCGGAAAAGCGATTGAAGGCCTATCCGCACGAACTGTCAGGCGGCCAGCGCCAGCGCGTCATGATCGCCATGGCGCTCGCCAACCGGCCGGAACTGCTGATCGCCGACGAGCCGACCACCGCCCTCGACGTCACCGTGCAGGCGCAGATCCTCGAGCTGTTGCGGCAGCTGAAGGGCGAACACGGCATGTCGATGCTGTTCATCACCCATGATCTCGGCATCGTGCGCAAATTCGCCGACCGGGTCTGCGTCATGACCAAGGGCAGGATCGTCGAAACCGGAACGGTCGAAGAGGTCTTCGCCAATCCGAAGCACGACTATACCCGCCACCTCCTCGCCTCCGAGCCGCGTGGCGAGCCGCCGCTGGCCGACCCCGCCAAGCCGATGGTGATGGAGGGGTCCGACATTCGCGTCTGGTTCCCGATCAAGGCGGGCCTGATGCGCCGCGTCGTCGATCACGTGAAGGCTGTCGACGGCATCGATCTTTCGCTGCGCGCCGGACAGACGCTCGGCGTCGTCGGCGAGTCCGGGTCCGGCAAGACCACGCTCGGCCTGGCGCTCACCCGGCTGATTTCCTCGCAAGGGCGGATCGCCTTCGTCGGCAAGGATATAGCCGGCTATTCGTTCAGCGAGATGCGGCCGCTGCGCAACCAGCTGCAAGTGGTCTTCCAGGATCCTTACGGGTCGCTCAGCCCCCGCATGTCGGTCGGCGATATCGTCGCCGAAGGGCTGAAGGTGCATGAGCGCTCGCTGACATCGGAAGAGCGCGACCAGCGGGTCTGCTGGGCGCTGGAGGAAGTCGGTCTCGATCCCCTGACCCGCTGGCGCTATCCGCACGAATTTTCCGGCGGCCAGCGCCAGCGCATCGCCATTGCCCGCGCCATGGTGCTGAAGCCGCGCTTCGTCATGCTCGACGAGCCGACCTCCGCGCTCGACATGAGCGTGCAGGCCCAGGTGGTCGATCTTCTGCGCGATCTGCAGAAGAAGCATGACCTCGCCTACCTCTTCATCAGCCACGACCTGAAGGTGGTGAAGGCGCTGGCCAACGATGTCATCGTCATGCGTTTCGGCAAGGTGGTCGAGCAGGGCCCATCATCGGAAATCTTCCGTGCGCCGAAGGACGAATACACCAGGGCGCTGATGGCGGCCGCCTTCAACATCGAGGCGGTGCCGACACCAGCCGTGCAACAGTAAAGATCATCATGCCGACACCTCCCGTTCTCGTCGATATCAAGTTCAATCCCGAAGGCGTCGCCCGCGCGCTGGAGACGGCCTTTACCGATCGCGGCAGCATCAATCTCGCCGATCCGGCCGATCGGGGGCGCGATCTCCGCGAGGCCGAATATGCGCTGGTCTGGAAGCCGGATGCCGACCTTTTCGCTCGCGCGCCGAACCTCAAGGTGATCTTCTCCGGCGGCGCCGGCGTCGACCATATCATCGGCATGCACGGCCTGCCCGAAATCCCGATCGTGCGTTTCGTCGACCGCAGCCTGACGACCCGCATGAGCGAATGGGTGGTCATGCAGTGCCTGATGCACCTGCGCGGGCAATATGCGCATGACAGCCATCAGCGGCGCCGTGAATGGGCCAAGCTGATCGCGCCGGAGGCGGCCGAGGTGACCGTCGGCGTCATGGGCCTCGGCGTGCTCGGCCAGGATGCGGTCGCCAAGCTGAAGGGGATGGGTTTCGATGTCATCGGCTGGTCGCGCACCCGCAAGGAGATCGACGGCGTCGAAACCTTCGATGCCGGCGCGTTGGACGCGTTCCTTGGAAAGACCGACATCCTTGTCGGCCTGCTGCCGCTGACGCCTGAGACGACAGGTTTTTATGATAGCGGGCTATTTAAGAGGCTGCGCCGCAACGGCGCGCTCGGGGGGCCGGTCTTCATCAATGCCGGCCGCGGCAAGAGCCAGGTCGAGGCTGACATCGTTTCCGCCATTCGCAGCGGCACCCTCGGCGGTGCCTCGCTCGATGTCTTCGAGACGGAGCCGCTCAGCCCCGACAATCCGTTGTGGGAATTGGAGAACGTCTTCATCACGCCGCACGACGCGGCCGTCTCCGAAGAAAACGCGCTGTTCCGCCATGTCGAGACGCAGATCGCCCGGTTCGAGCGCGGCGAGCCGCTGCAATTCGAGGTCGACCGCGCCGTCGGCTATTAGGCGCCGGGAACCTTCCATACAGCCACCCGTTTTCTCTGCGGAAGTTCTTCGGGCCGGATCGGTCCGTTAAGACAGCGGAAGGAGACGATGATGGCGCATCAGACGGAAACACGCTGGGAACAGTCGGACGGCAAGCTTCACAAGGAAGAGCAGATCCCACCGGTGAAAGCACGGCAGGGGCGCACGGGTTACCGCATCCTGCTGGTGCTGCTCGCCGCACTGGTGCTCGCTTTCGTGGTCTGGATCCCCGTCGAGATCTGGGGCAAGCGCGAAGCAAACGAGGTGGCGCCGCAGCAGCCAGGCCAGCAGCTGCAGTCGCAGCAGCCTGGAACCCCTGCGCCGACCGTGCAAAATGGCACTGCGGTTCCCACAGAGACGCCAAACGCGACACCGGCCGCCCCCGGCGTCACGCCCGCAACGCCGGCCCAGCCCGCCGCGCCAGCGCAATAAGCCTCCGGCGGATGATCTTCCGCATCCCGCCGCCGTACCGCGGCGGGATGTTTATTGATTTGTCTGGACTTTCTCTGCCGATTTTTCGATAAGAAGGCGCACGAGCCGGTTTCGTGCGCCGGCCCCGCACTTGACAGCCCTGGGGAATTTGGCGGCACCTGACCGGGGTGGACAGGGGCAGGAATTTCATGGCCAGGACCGACATCGCAAGACGCGTCTACAATCACGCTTGGAAGCTCGATCCGATCGTTCGCAGTCTGATCGATACCGACTTCTACAAGCTGCTGATGCTGCAGATGATCTGGAAGCTCTATCCCGACGTGAACGCGTCCTTCACCCTCATCAACCGCACCACGCGTGTGCGGCTCGCCGATGAGATCGACGAAGGCGAATTGCGCGAACAGCTCGATCACGCCCGCACGCTGAAGCTTTCCAAGAAGGAGATGATCTGGCTGGCCGGTAACAGCTTCTATGGCCGCGCCCAGATCTTCGAGCCGGAATTCCTCGCCTGGCTTTCCAACTTCCAGCTCCCCGAATACGAGCTGTCGAAGAAGGACGGGCAATATGTGCTGGATTTCCATGGGTCCTGGAAGGAAACCACCATGTGGGAAATCCCGGCGCTTGCCATCGTCAATGAGCTGCGGTCGCGCTCGGCGATGAAGGCGCTCGGTCCCTTCACCCTCGATGTGCTCTATGCCCGCGCCAAGGCGAAGATGTGGTCGAAGGTCGAACGGCTGAAGGAACTGCCGGGCCTGCGCATCTCCGATTTCGGCACCCGCCGCCGTCACAGTTTCCTCTGGCAGCGCTGGTGCGTCGAGGCGCTGAAGGAAGGCATCGGCCCGGCCTTTACCGGCACCAGCAACGTTTTGCTGGCGATGGATTCCGATCTTGAAGCCGTCGGCACCAATGCCCACGAACTGCCGATGGTGGCCGCCGCCCTGGCGCAAACCGACGAGCAGCTGCGCAACGCGCCTTATAAGATCCTGCGCGACTGGAATAAGCTCTATGGCGGCAACCTCCTGATCGTCCTGCCGGATGCTTTCGGGACCGCAGCATTCCTGCGCGACGCGCCGGAATGGGTTGCCGACTGGACCGGCTTCCGCCCGGACAGCGCTCCGCCGATCGAAGGTGGCGGAAAGATCATCGACTGGTGGAAGAAGATGGGCCGCGATCCGCGCCAGAAGCTGCTGATCTTCTCCGACGGTCTCGATGTCGACGCCATCATCGATACCTACCGGCATTTCGAAGGCCGCGTGCGCATGAGCTTTGGCTGGGGTACCAATCTGACGAATGATTTTTCCGGCTGCGCGCCGACCGAAATATCCGGCCTTAATCCGATCTCGGTGGTCTGCAAGGTCAGCGACGCCAACGGCCGCCCGGCGGTAAAACTCTCCGACAACCCGCAGAAGGCGACGGGCGATCCGGCAGAGGTCGAGCGTTACCTGAAATTCTTCGGCGCCGAGGACAGGATCGATCAGACCGTTCTGGTGTAGGCGAGGGACACAGTGCCGCGATCCCGCGGCGCATTGCTATGCCCGGCCATCGCATCCTCGATCGACCAGCCGAAGCGCCAGGCGTCGAACATCGAGTACCATTCCTGGAAATCGGTGATCGGCAGGATATCCGGCTTCGACATCGGATTGTCGGCGAGGCTGCGGCCACGCGCACGGTCCCGTACGCCACGCTCCTGCATTTCAAGCAGAGTCTCGAACATCGTCATCCCCCGGTCTTGATCCGATGGATGTATGCAATCATCCTAATAAAGCATTGTCGAGTCCGGATTCGATATTTGAGGTTTTTCACAGGATTAGCCCCAAATCGCTAGTTCAGGGCATCGTCAAGACCGGCGCGGCTCGCGATGATGCGATCACCGCCAACGAAAATAGCGTAACGGGGAGGCCCGGCTTCCTGGCTGGGGTCCGCCGCCGAGCCTCCCGGCTAGCCGACCTTGAACAAGCCGGCAGCGCCGACACGTTGCCGCCTTCCGGCCGATACGATCCAACCAAGTTGATGGGAAGGGTTAACAGGCCGTTAATATCCACCGGGCCTGTCCCGATCCCGTGCACCCCCGCAGGTGGGCCGGCGGCATTCCTCGGCTTGTCAGGCAGCCAATCGCCGAAACCGGGTTCTGATCCGGTCGAGATAATAATGGCCCGGAGAGGGCGCCACCGTCATTGCATGGGCTTCGGAGGACGGAACGCCTTCGAACAGCCGCTCTTCGCCATTCTTGAAGCAAATCCTGAGCCGCCCGTCTTCCTGGCTGAAATAGACGGATTTGATGATCTTCGATTTGACCGAAAGTTCTTCCACCTGTTTTATCTCCGTTTTTTTAATTTGGCCGAAGATAAACCCAAACGTGCAAAGACGCGGTGAAGCCGCATGGTAAAAATTCAGGAATCTTGTGATGCTTTAAACGTCGCGGCGCCATCGCAAGACCCTGTTTCGGTCGTGAACTCGGAAAACAAAATCAAGCCCGGTGCGACCTTGCCAATCCGGCGGAGAAGGCCGTCAGCAAGGCCTTCCCCTGGCCCCAGTCGTCAAGGCCGCTCTGCCCGTTGATATGGGCGAAAGGGCCGATCTCAACAAGGCCGCTACCCCAGAAGTCGGCGCGCGCATGGACATAGTCGAGCGAGCCGAAAGGATCATCGGTGCTTGCGATAATCAGAGTGGGGAAGCGCATCTTTTTCGTTGGTGGATTACCGAATCCGGCCGCCTCGGCAGGGAATGAAGCGGACTTCGGATCCGGGACCGCCACAAGAAAGGCCCCTGCGACGTCAAGCGATGAGAGTTGCTGCCAATGAGCAACCAGCAGACAGGCAAGGCTGTGGGCAACGAGCAGGGGCGGGGTTGCCGATGCGCAGACGGCGCGATCGAGGGCCGAAATCCAGTCCGCCAGGTCGGGCTTGTCCCAGTCGGCTGGTTGAAAACGCCGCATTGCCGGGTTCGAGATTTCCCAGCGGGTTTGCCAATGAGCGTCGCCCGAACCACCGATCCCCGGCAATATGATGATATCCTTCATGTGGTTTCCTCTGATCATTCGTGCGGATGAAAATGATGCATTTTCATTTGCGTCGGAATGAATGATCATCGGAAAACGGCGTCCTTCTCCGATGATTTCAAGGTGTTCCCATGGCTTTTCAGGAAAACAATCGGGTGCTGCTCGATCCAACCGATGTCTCGATCATCGAGGCGTTGCAGGAAAATGGCCGCATTGCGATTTCCGAACTCGGTCGACGGGTCGGGCTTTCTCAGCCGGCGGCATCCGAGCGGGTCAAGCGGCTGGAAGACCGTGGCATCATTGTCGGCTACTCCGCCCGCATCGACCCCACTGCTTTGGGAATTGGAATGACGGCCGTGCTTCGCCTGCGCACGACGCATGAACATATCAAAGCCTGTCTGAAGCAGTTTGCCGAAATGCCGCAAGTCATGGAGGTCCTGCGTCTCACCGGAGAGGATTGTTTCCTCCTGAAGGTGCTGGTTCCGTCGCCGGGAGAACTGGAAACGATCGTCGACACGATCGCCCGTTTTGGGTCCGTGACGACATCACTTGTGTTGCGCAGCGAGAATCCGAAGCCGATCGGACGCGCCTTGCTGCAGCGTCCTTGAGAATATGCTCGGCGTGGAAGAAAATCGTCCGCGAGGCGCAGCGCGAAGAAGTGAGGTTTCACTCCGGGCTTCGTTCCCGGCATCAGACGGTATGGATGCACGTGTCGGAGAGGACCGCCTGGATGCTGAAATTGATCCTCGCATTTCGATGCGAACTGGCGTTTGTCAAACGACGTCAGACAGTGGGAGACATACGATGCGGAAATGCACCATGGCGGACAGGGTGGGATTCGAACCCACGGTACGCTTTCACGTACACACGCGTTCCAGGCGTGCGCCTTAAACCACTCGGCCACCTGTCCTTCTTGGGCGTTCGCGCCTGGATAGGAGCAAATCGTCGGAACGGCGCGATATATACCGATGAATTTTTGTCGATCAACCGAAATCTAACAGTTTTTTGACTTCTTCAGATAAAACTCGCCTCCGCCCGTCCATTGTGCTTCACCCCATCGACGACTATGTAATTCTCGAGGTGGAGAATGGCGCGGCCGGCCGGGATTGTCCGGTATAACGAGCGTCGGAGGAATTGATGCGTTTCCTGTTGCGTCTGGCCAGCCTTGTCGCGCTTGCGGCGGCCGTTATTGCCGGGACCATCGATTCGATCCAATCGGTTGCGGCCTCCTCCGTGGTGGTGACGCCGATCTCCGATGCCTGGCAGGATGTGAGCCCGGCAACCCTCACATCGCTGCAATCCTCCCTTTCCTATTATATCCACCCGCGTTTCTACGCCTTCATCTTCCAATGGCTGATGCTGCAGCCGGCCTTTGCGGTTTTCCTGGTGATCGCGCTGCTTCTCTGGATGATCGGCTATAAGAAACCGCCGGTGGCCGGTCGCTTCACCGCATAGGCACGCCGGGTTTGCCGCCACGACCGGCCCGGATTCCGATCGGCCGCCAATGTTTCTCCGGCCCCGGCAGGGCTGCCGGTTTGGCTGGAAACTCCGCATCCCGCCAGCGGAAATGTCTAAAAATCAGCCCCGGAGAATGGATTTTCGGCAATTGCTGCAAATCTTTACCGCCTGAAAAATTTCTGGTGAATTTTTCCGTGAGCCATGCAAGGATGCGCGCAGCCAGGCCTCCGGGGGGAGGTCGGTGGTTCCGCAGACATGTCCGGAAAGGACTTGCGGGAGGACCCCTAACGAATAGCAACAACAGGGCTGCACAATGAAAAAATCCCTTCTCACTCTCCTTGCCGTGGCTGCGATGTCGACGACGGCGCTGGCTGCCGATGTCAAGCCGGCGCTGGTTTACGGCACCGGCGGGAAGTTCGATAAGTCCTTCAACGAGGCGGCTTATAACGGCGCCGAAAAGTTCAAGGCCGAGACCGGCATTGCCTATCGCGACTTCGAGCCGACCGGCGACACCCAGGGCGAGCAGGCCATCCGCAACTTCGCAAGCCGCGGATTCAACCCGGTGGTTGCCGTTTCCTTCGCCTGGACTTCGGCCATCGAGAAGGTCGCAGCCGAATTCCCCGACACCAAGTTCATCATCGTCGACTCCGTCGTCGACAAGCCGAATGTCCGCTCGGTGGTCTACAAGGAAGAAGAAGGTTCCTATCTTGTCGGTATTCTTGCCGGCATGGCATCCAAGACCGGCAAGGTCGGCTTCGTCGGCGGCATGGACATCCCGCTGATCCGCAAGTTCGAATGCGGTTATGAGCAGGGCGCACGCGCCGCCAAGGCCGATGTCGAAGTTTTCCAGAACATGACCGGCACCACCGGTGCTGCCTGGAATGACCCGGTTCGCGGCGGCGAACTCACCAAGAACCAGATCGATCAGGGCGCCGATGTCATTTACGCGGCAGCCGGCGCCACCGGTCTCGGCGTTCTGCAGACCGCTGCCGACAACAAGAAGCTGTCGATCGGCGTCGATTCCAACCAGAACCATCTGCATCCGGGCTCCGTCCTGACCTCGATGGTCAAGCGCGTCGACCTCGCGGTTTACAACGCCTATACCGACACCAAGAACGACAAGTTCACCGGTGGCGTCCAGGCGCTCGGCGTCAAGGAAGACGGTGTCGGCGCCGCGATCGATGACAACAACAAGTCGCTGATCACGCCGGAAATGCAGGCGGCCGTCGACAAGGCCAAGGCCGATATCATCGCGGGGACCATCAAGGTTCACGACTATACCTCGGACAACGCTTGCCCGAAGTGATCCGCGCCCTGAAGTAATCGACGATTGAGATCGGGCGTATGGCGGAGGGAATTTTCGCCATACGCCCTTTTCTTATTTGGAGCCTGCAGTGACAGATAAGCCCGCTATCGAGCTTGTCGGCATCGACAAGAAATTTGGTGCCGTCCATGCCAACAAGGACATCAACCTCACCGTTGCCAAGGGGACGATCCACGGCATCATCGGTGAAAACGGCGCCGGCAAATCGACGCTGATGTCGATCATCTACGGTTTTTACCATGCCGACAGCGGCGAGATCCGCGTCAACGGCAATCCGGTCACCATCCGCGACAGTCAGGCAGCGATCGCCACCGGCATCGGCATGGTGCACCAGCATTTCATGCTGGTCGACAATTTTACGGTGCTCGAGAATATCATGCTCGGCGCCGAAGGCGGCATGCTGCTGGCGAGAGGCGTTGCATCGGCCCGCGCCGAACTCAAGCGGCTGGAAACGGAATACGGCCTCGAGGTCGATCCGGACGCGCTGATCGAAGAGCTGCCGGTCGGCCTGCAGCAACGCGTCGAAATCCTGAAGGCGATGTATCGCGGCGCCGAGATCCTGATCCTCGACGAACCCACCGGCGTGCTGACGCCGGCCGAAGCCGATCACCTCTTCCGCATCCTCAAGGTGCTGCGCGATCAGGGCAAGACGATCATCCTGATCACCCACAAGCTGCGCGAGATCATGGCGATCACCGATACGGTCTCCGTCATGCGCCGCGGCGAGATGGTCGCGACCCGCAAGACGGCGGAAACGACGGTGGAAGAGCTTGCCGAGCTGATGGTCGGCCGCCGCGTGCTGCTGCGCGTGCAGAAGGGCGAGGCGAATCCTGGGGCCGCCGTGCTCTCCGTCCGCAACCTCACGGTCAAGGACAATCGCGGCGTCACCATGGTCGACAATGTCTCCTTCGACGTGCGCGCCGGCGAGATCGTCGGCATTGCCGGGGTTGCCGGCAATGGCCAGTCCGAATTGCTGGAGGCGATTGCCGGCATCCGCAAGCCGGCCTCCGGCGAAATCCTTCTTGACGGCGAGACGATCGACAAGGCCGATCCCGCCCGCCTGCGCGAGCTCGGCCTCGCCCATATTCCCGAAGATCGCCACCACATGGGTCTGGTTCTGAAATTCGAGGAATATGAAAATTCCGTGCTCGGCTATCACCGGCGTCCGGGTTACAGCAAAGGTCCGCTGCTCGATCTCGAAGCGATCCGCAAGGATGCGATGGAGAAGATCGAAAAATACGACATCCGCCCGCCGAACCCGCGGCTGAAGACGGCGAACTTCTCCGGCGGCAACCAGCAGAAGATCGTCGTTGCCCGCGAGATCGAGCGCGACCCGAAGATGCTGATCATCGGCCAGCCCACCCGCGGCGTCGATATCGGCGCCATCGAATTTATCCACCGCCGGATCATCGAGATGCGCGACGCGGGCAAGGCGATCCTGCTCGTCTCCGTCGAACTCGATGAGATCCGCGCCCTTTCAGACCGTATCCTTGTCATGTTCGCCGGCCATGTGGTCGGCGAGAAGACGCCCGATGCCGGTGAACAGACCCTCGGCCTGATGATGGCCGGCATTGCCGCGTGAGGCCTTTATGAGCACTGCATCAGTTCCGCTGCCAAACTGGATCAATTACGGCCTGATCCCGCTTCTGAACCTCATCGTCGCCTTCCTGATCTCCGGTTTCGTCGTCTGGCTGATCGGCGAGAGCCCGCTCGGTGCGCTGTCGCTGCTGCTTGAGGGTGCGCTCGGCAGCGGCGAAGGCATCGGCTTGACGCTGTTCTACGCGACGAGCTTCATCTTCACCGGTCTTTCCGTCGCGGTGGCGATCCATGCCGGTCTCTTCAACATCGGCTCCGAAGGCCAGGCCTATGTCGGCGGCCTCGGCTGTGCCTTGGTGGCGCTTTCGCTCGACAATTACGTGCCGTGGTATGTGACGATGCCGATTGCAGTCGTCGGCGCTGCCCTCTTCGGCGCGGTCGCAGCCTTCATTCCGGCATGGCTTCAGGCGAAGCGGGGCAGCCATATCGTCATCACGACGATCATGTTCAACTACATCATCGCGTCACTGATGAATTACCTGCTTGTGCACGTATTGATCGTGCCAGGAAAAATGGCACCCGAAACACGGACTTTCCTCGAAGGTGGGCAGTTACCGAAGCTGACTTGGTTGATGGAAATATTCGGGGCAAAGCTCGGTGCCGCTCCGTTGAACGTCTCTTTTATCATCGCGCTGGTTATGTGCTATGTCGTCTGGCTTCTCATCTGGCGTACCAAACTCGGTTTCGAAATGCGTACGCTGGGCGTCAGCCCGACGGCCGCTTCCTATGCCGGTATTCCCTATGTGCGGATCGTGATGATCGCGATGATGCTTTCCGGTGCGCTGGCTGGCATGATGGCGCTCAATCCTGTCATGGGCGCCTCTGCCCGCCTGCAGGTGGGGTTCGTCAGCGGCGCCGGTTTTGTTGGTATTGCCGTCTCGCTGATGGGGCGCAATCATCCGCTCGGCATCATTTTCGCGGCGATCCTGTTCGGCATCCTTTATCAGGGCGGCGACTGGATCTCCTTCGAAATGCCGAACATCACCCGCGAGATGATCCTGGTCATCCAGGGGCTGGTGATCCTGTTCGCCGGCGCGCTGGAATATATGTTCCGGCCGGCGATAGTGCACCTCTATCAACAGTTCAAGCGAGCCTGAGGACGGACGATGGATTATTATGACATTTTCATCAGCGTTCTCGCCTCTACGATCCGCCTGTCGATCCCGCTGATCTTCACCGCACTTGCCGGTCTGTTTTCGGAACGCGCCGGCATCTTCGATATTGGCCTGGAGGGCAAGATGCTGGGCTCGGCTTTCGCCGCCGCCTGCATCGCCTATCTCACCGATTCGGCCTGGCTGGGGCTCGGCGCTGGCATCGTCTGCTCGGTGGCGCTCAGCTTGGTACACGGCTTCGCCTCGATCACCAATCGCGGCAATCAGATCGTCTCGGGTGTGGCGATCAACTTCTTCATTGCCGGCATCACCATCGTGCTCGGCCAGGCCTGGTTCGGCCAGGGCGGGCGCACGCCGCAGCTTTCGCCGGAAGCGCGCTTCGCGCCGATCATCCTGCCGGGCGCAGATGCCATCCATAGTGTGCCGATCCTCGGCCCGCTCTATGCCAATGTCATCTCGGGCAACAACATCCTCACCTACCTGGCCTTCCTCGCCGTGCCCTTCTCCTGGTGGGTGCTTTACCGCACACGCTTCGGCCTCAGACTTCGCGCCGTCGGCGAAAATCCGGGTGCGGTTGATACGGCGGGCATTTCGGTCGCCTGGCTGCGTTATCGTGCCGTCATGTGCGCCGGTATTCTCTGCGGCTTTTCCGGCACCTATCTGGCGATTGCCCAGTCCGCCGCCTTCATCAAGGACATGTCGGCCGGCAAGGGCTATATCGCGCTGGCTGCTCTCGTCTTCGCCAAGTGGAAGCCGGTGCCTGTGATGTTTGCCTGCCTGCTCTTCGGCTTCCTCGATGCGCTGGCCAATTTCATGCAGGGCAAGCAGGTGCCGCTGATCGGCGAAGTGCCGGTTCAGGTCTTCCAGGCGCTGCCCTATATCCTGACCTGCATCCTGCTTGCCGGCTTCATCGGCGTCGCGATCCCGCCGAAGGCCGGTGGCGTGCCCTATACGAAGGAACGTTGATCATGTCCCACGATCTGTTCGAAGCCGCGCGTGGGGCCATGGCCTTTGCCCATGCACCCTATTCGAAATTCCCGGTCGGGGCGGCAATCCGCGCCGAGGATGGCAAGGTCTATACCGGCGCCAACATTGAAAACCTTTCCTTTCCGCAAGGATGGTGCGCCGAGCCGACGGCGATCGGCGCGATGATCATGGGCGGCGCCAAAAAGATCGTCGAAATGGCCGTCATCGCCGAAAAGCTGCCGCTCTGCCCGCCCTGCGGCGGCTGCCGCCAGAAGATCTCCGAATTCGCTTCCAAGGATACGAAAATCTATCTTTGCGATGACGCGGGCGTGCAGAAGACCATGACGATGGACGAGCTTCTTCCCTTCAGCTTCGAGACCGAACTCGGATGAACGCCACGGTCAACCTGCTTGCCGCATTACTCGGCGGCATCAAGCCGCGCCACGGCATCGTACTCGGCTCCGGCCTCGGCTCCCTCGTCGGTGAGCTGGACGCCGCCGTGCGCATTCCCTACCGCGACCTGCCGGGCTTTCCGGTCAGCGCCGTCTCCGGCCATGCAGGCGAAGTCGTCGCCGGCCGGCTGGGCGGCGTGCCTGTCGTCATGCTCTCCGGTCGCGTGCATTATTACGAGAAGGGCGATGCCAATGCCATGCGCCTGCCGATCGAGGTGCTGAAGGCGCTTGGCGTCGAAGCGCTGATCCTGACCAATTCGGCCGGATCGCTGCGCGACGACATACCGCCCGGCTCGGTGATGCAGATCACCGACCACATCAATTATTCCGGCATGAACCCGCTGATCGGCGAGGAAAGCGATCATCGTTTCGTCGGCATGACCAACGCTTACGACACCGGCCTCGCTACGGCGATGCAGACGGCAGCGGCAAAGCTCAAGATCGAGCTGGCGCAAGGCGTGTATATGTGGTTCTCCGGCCCGAGCTTCGAAACGCCGGCCGAAATCCACATGGCGCGCATCCTCGGGGCCGATGCGGTCGGCATGTCGACGGTGCCCGAGGTGATCATTGCAAGAATGCTCGGTCTGAGGGTTGCGGCCGCTTCGGTTATCACCAACTATGGGGCAGGCATGACCGGCAATGAGCTCAGCCATGAAGAAACCAAGGACATGGCGCCGATCGGCGGCGCCCGCCTCGCCGCCATTCTGAAAGAGATGATTGCGGCTAGAACAGGATGATTTTAGACCGGGTCGGCCTAAAATCTGAATCCTGTTCTCAATTCTATAGTTAGAGCATGATGTCGTCCGAAACCCGCTCACACTTTTCGGCATCATGCTCTAGAGGAAGTAAAGATGAATAGCCATTCCATCCGGGAAACGGCGGCGGTCGCCCTGTCCCTTCTTGATCTGACCAATCTGAAGGATGATTGCACCGAGGCGCAGATCGATGCGCTCTGCACCCGCGCGCAGACACCCTACGGCAACAGTGCTGCGATCTGCATCTGGCCGCGCTTCGTCGCGCAGGCCCGCAATATCCTCGGCACCGGCCATGCTGTGCGGATCGCGACCGTGGTCAATTTCCCGGCGGGCGAGATGGAAGTCGCCGATGTCGCCGCCGAAACCCGTGAGGCGATTGCCGACGGCGCCGATGAGATCGATCTGGTCATCCCCTACCGCAAGCTCATATCGGGCAATGAAAAGGCGGTGACCGACATGGTCAGGGCTGTGCGCGCCGAATGCACCGGTCCCGTCCTGCTGAAAGTCATCATCGAGACCGGTGAGTTGAAGGAGGCGGCATTGATTCGCCGCGCCTCCGAACTTGCCATCGAAGCCGGCGCCGATTTCATCAAGACCTCCACCGGCAAGGTCGCCGTCAACGCGACGCTCGAAGCCGCCGACATCATGATCCGCGCCATTCGCGAAAGCGGCCGCAAGGTTGGCTTCAAGCCGGCCGGCGGCATCGGCTCGGTGGCCGATGCGGCGCTCTATCTGAGCCTGGCCGAAACCATCATGGCGCCCGACTGGGCGATGCCGTCGACCTTCCGCTTCGGGGCCTCGGGCCTGCTCGATGATATCCTGGCAGTCCTGAGCGGAACGCAGTCTGCACCTGCCGCGGCGTCGAGCTATTGACATGATCCCGCAGGAGATCATCCGGCGTAAACGCGACGGCGACGAACTCGACCCCGCCGATATCCGGTCCTTCATTGCGGCACTCGCGGCCGGTCACCTGTCGGAAGGCCAGATCGGCGCATTTGCCATGGCCGTCTGGTTCAAGGGCATGTCGCGTGAGGAAATCGTCGCCTTGACGCTGGCGATGGCCGATTCCGGCGATCGGCTGCAATGGGGGGATATCGACCGCCCGATCGCTGACAAACACTCGACCGGCGGCGTCGGCGACAACGTTTCGTTGATGCTGGCGCCGATTGCTGCCGCCTGCGGCCTCGCCGTCCCGATGATATCAGGGCGCGGCCTCGGTCATACCGGCGGCACGCTGGATAAGCTCGAATCCATTCCGGGCTATAGGATCACGCCGGATGCCCGTCTGTTCCACAAGGTCGTGAAGGAGGCGGGATGTGCCATCATCGGCCAGACCGGCGCTCTGGCGCCGGCCGATGGCAGGCTCTATGCCGTGCGCGACGTGACCGCCACCGTCGATTCCATTCCGCTTATCACCGCCTCCATCCTGTCGAAGAAGCTGGCGGCCGGGCTTCAGACCCTGGTGCTCGACGTCAAGGTCGGCAACGGCGCCTTCATGGCCGACCGCGCCCAGGCAGAGATCCTGGCGCAGTCGCTGGTCGAGGTGGCCAATGGCGCGGGTGTCAGGACCTCGGCGCTGATCACCGACATGAACCAGCCGCTCGCCGATGCCGCCGGCAATGCCGTTGAAATGCGCAATTGCCTGGATTTTCTGGCCGGTGGGAAGCCGGACACGCGGCTCGAGACCGTCGTTCTTGCCTTCGCTGCCGAGATGCTGGTGACATCGGGCATTGCCGCGTCTTCTGAGGAAGGTGAGGGGGTGGCGCGTCGGGCACTGTCATCGGGGAGGGCGGCAGAGGTTTTTGCGCGCATGGTATCCATGCTCGGCGGTCCGGCCGATCTCCTTGAAAACCCCGACCGGTATCTCGCCAGGGCGCCGGTGGAAAAGCCGGTCCCGGCCGCCCGGTCCGGCTGGCTTGCCGCCTGCAATGCGCGCGGTATCGGCGTCAGCGTCATCGATCTCGGCGGCGGCAGACGCCATCCGGCCGACCGGATCGACCATCGTGTCGGCTTCTCCGAACTCCTGCCGCTCGGCACCCGCGTCAGCGCGGGGGAACCGATCGCGCTGGTTCACGCCGCCGATGACACAGCGGCGCAAAGTGCAGCGGCCGCACTTGCCGAGCACTACCGTATCGCCGAGGAAAAGCCGGAGCTGACGCCGGTGATTTCGACCCGGATCTGATGCGGTTTACTGCTTGAGGCTGAGCGAACCATCTGCGACGGAATAGGAGGCGAGCTTCTGCAGGAAGCTCATGCCGACCAGCGTCGTCGTCAGCGCGTCGTCCTTGAGCACGAAGGCTTCGACATTGCGCACGCGAATACCGCCGATTTCGACCCGGTCGAGCATCACATGCGCCGCCTTCGTCTGGCCGTTGGCGGTGTTGACCCCGTAGCGGAAATCGAGCTGGATGGCCGTGTAGCCGAGGCGGCGGGCGAGCGTCTCGTTGAGCGCCACATAGGTGGCACCGGTATCGATCAGGCCCTGCACCGGCTTGCCGTTGATCTTGAAGCTGCCGGTATAGTGGCCCTGCGCATCCGCCTGCAGGCGGATAGCATTGCCGGCGGAGACCGGCGCGGGTGCGGCGGACTTGTCGCTTTCGGTTGAGATGTAATTGGCGGAGAGAGTGTCGGCGGGCTGCTGGCCGGTGCTTCCGAAGAAGGAAGGCGCCTGTGTGGCCAGCACTGCGGCGATGCTGGCGAATATGACGGTACGCACGAGCATGAAACAGAAATCCTTCCTGTATAAACCCCGCTTCATGCGGGGCCTCATTCTTCAAGCTTGCTACGCCCCAAGTGCTGACAAGTTGCTAATGCCGACAACAAAAACGGCCCGGAATGAACCACCGGGCCGCAAACTCTTTCGATTTGGTAAAAGAAGACTGAAGTTTATTTGGTGCCGTACATGCGGTCGCCGGCATCGCCGAGACCGGGCATGATATAACCCTTCTCGTTGAGATGGCTGTCGATCGAGGCGGTGAACACCGGAACATCGGGATGGGCGGCGCGAAAGTTCTGGATGCCTTCCGGGGCGGCGAGCAGGCAGAGGAAGCGGATATTGTGGGCGCCGCGTTCCTTGAGCTTGTCGATCGCCGCGATCGAGGAATTGCCCGTCGCCAGCATCGGGTCGACGACGATGATCAGGCGCTCGGCCACGTCTTCAGGCGCCTTGAAGTAATATTCGACAGGCTGCAGCGTCTCGTGGTCGCGGTAGACGCCGATATGCGAGACGCGGGCGGAAGGCACGAGATCGAGCATGCCTTCGAGCAGCCCGTTGCCGGCCCGCAGGATCGAGGCGAAGACCAGCTTCTTGCCTTCGAGGATCGGTGATTCCATTGTCTGCAGCGGCGTCTCGATCGTTGCCATCGTCAGTTCGAGATCACGGGTCACTTCGTAACAGAGCAGTGTCGAGATTTCGCGCAGCAACCGGCGGAAACTGCCCGTCGATGTTTCCTTGCGCCGCATGATGGTGAGCTTGTGCTGCACCAGCGGGTGATCGATGACCGTGACGCCGTCCATGGGGAAGCCTTTCATTCTTTCTGTCGAATGTTTCTTTCACGGAAATCGGCCCGACCGCAAGAGTGGCGGCAAATTTGCACCGATCTTCCCCAGCCTCGCTCAGCATTTGGCTCTCAAAGCCGGGCGAGCAGGACTTTGCGTGTCTCTTCGTCGACGAAGGCCGCCTCGATCGCCGTTCGCGTCATGGCATCGATCTCGGCGTCGCTGAAGCCGAAAGCCTCGGCGGCAAGTTCGTATTCCCGCGCAAGCGAGGTGTGAAAGAAAGGCGGATCGTCCGAGCTGATCGTCACCCGCACGCCGGCTTCCTTCAGCCGGCGCAGCGGATGGGAGCCGAAATCGGGAAAGACCCCGAGCGCGATATTGGAGCCCGGGCAGATCTCGAGCACGGTGCCGAGATCGGCTAGCCGCTTCACCAGATCGAGATTCTCGATGGCGCGTACGCCATGGCCGATGCGTGCAGGGCGCACAGCATCGAGCGCGTCGGCGACGCTGAAGGCGCCGCAGACCTCGCCGGCATGGATGGTGAGCCCCAGTCCGGCATCGCGGGCGATATCGAAGGCCCTGCTATAGTCGGCGACGCGGCCCATGCGCTCTTCGCCGGCAAGGTTGAAGCCGGTGATCAAGGGATTGCCGGCTTTTGCCGCATATTCGGCAGCACCGATCACGCTCTCCGGGCCGAAATGCCGCTCGCCGGTGACGATCAGCCGCGCCTCGATGCCGCTCTTTTCCCTGGCCCGCCGGATGCCTTCGCAGACACCTGATATATAGGCGTCGGCGCCGAGACCGATGCGTTTGCCGTGGTCGGGAGAAACGATCAGTTCGCTGTAGATCGTATGGATACCGGCGAGTTCGTCGAGATAGGTTTCAGTCAGGAGCGCATAGTCCTCCTCGGTCCTGTAGACCTCGGAAACCTTGTCATAACATTCGAGGAAGCTTGCGAAATCATGCCAGACGTAGGCTCCGCTGCGCAGCTCGCCGCTGATATCGACACCGTATTTGCGTGCCTGCGCTTCGGTCAGTTCAGGAGGTGCTGCACCCTCCAGATGGCAGTGCAGCTCGACCTTCTTCAAATGCGATGTCACAGAAAATTCCTTCCATGCGGTCCGGCCGGGATGCCGAGATGGCGCGCGATGCTTTCACCAATATCGGCATAGCTGCGGCGCACGCCGATCGAACGCGACCGGATGCCGGGGCCGTAGGCGATGACGGGCACCCGCTCGCGCGTATGGTCCGTGCCGCGCCAGGTCGGGTCGCAGCCGTGGTCGGCGGTCAGCACGACGAGATCGCCCGGCTTCAATTTCTTATGGACTTCGGCCAAGCGTGCATCGAAGGCTTCGAGCGCCGCGGCATAACCCGGCACATCGCGGCGATGGCCGTACATCATGTCGAAATCGACAAAATTGGTGAACACGAGATCGCCGTCGTCGGCCTCGTCGATGGCGGCAAGCGACGCATCCATCAGCGCCTCGTTGCCGTTCGCCTTGATGAGGCGCGAAATCCCTTGATGCGCGAAGATGTCGCCGATCTTTCCCACGGCGTGCACCTGCCGGCCATGTTCGATCAGCCGGTCGAGCAGCGTCGGCTCCGGCGGCAGCACCGAGAAGTCGCGCCGGTTTCCGGTGCGCTGGAAGGTAGGGCTGGAGTGACCGACGAAGGGCCGGGCGATGACGCGGCCGATATTATAGGGATCGAGCAGTCCGCGGGCAGTGCCGCAGAAGGCGAGCAGGCGATCGAGGCCGAAATGCAGCTCATGCGCCGCCACCTGGAAGACTGAATCCGAGGAGGTGTAGCAGATCGGCTTGCCGGTGCGGATATGCTCCTCGCCGAGCCGGGCGATGATCTCCGTTCCGGAAGCATGGCAGTTGCCGAGAATGCCCGGCACGCCTGTCTCCTTGCAGAGTGCCTCGATGAGCTCCGCGGGAAAGGCGTCGCCCTCCGTCGGGAAATAACCCCAATCGAAACTGACGGGTGTTCCCGCGATTTCCCAATGGCCTGATGGCGTATCCTTGCCGCGGGAGATTTCGGTAGCGGCGCCGTAAATGCCGTAGACCTTTTCCGGAATTGGCATGCCGGCCGGAAACCGTCCGGAGGCGGAGCGGGCAATCTGCATCAGCCCGAGTTCCGACAGGTTGGGCAGGGAAAGCGGCCCGCTGCGCAATCCGGCGCGGTCTCCCGCGCCGGCGGCGCAGAACTCGGCAATATGGCCGAGCGTATCGGCGCCCTCGTCGCCATAGGCCGCCGCATCCGGCGCGCCGCCGACGCCGAAGGAATCCAGAACGAAAAGAAAGGCACGCGCCATTTTACACCCGAGAGAGCCGATCGCCGGCCCTGGAAATGTCAGAGGCGGCAGAGGTTCAGCCATATAATGCTGCGGCCGGCTTGGCAAATTCGAGGTGAGGCAAAAGTGGTGTCAGCAGTCGCCGCAGGGTATCGAGTCGCCTTGCCGCTGGCGGTAGAAATAGTTGCGGCTGATGGTGATCGTGCGCATGCCGTCCGGCATGAAGTTCGGGGCAAACAGGAACATCGTATAGGGGATGCTGAGTTCGGTGCGAACCAGGAAGCTGTTCGCCGTCTTCATATCGGACGGCACGTTGGACACTGCGGTGTTCTTGGCATAGGGCGCCGTGCCATCCTGCGCCCAGGACCAGAGCACCTTCGCATTGGCGCCGGCGTCGACGGTGATCCCGGTGATCTTCAATGTAAGCGACGTCGAGTTATAGGGCACGAAGATCGAGTTTGCGACCGACGGCATCTGCGCGAGCGCGCTCTTCGTGACGGATTGCTGCTGGGTGACGAGGTCGGCCACCGTTCCTGCGGCGCGTGTCACCCGCTTGCTGACGCTGAGGCCGATTGTGATCTCGAAAGCGCCGATATAGAGCATGACGAGCACGGGGAAGAGGATCGCGAATTCGATCGCTCCGGCGCCCTTGCGGTCTCGGGCCAGCCGTCGCGCCGTCAATACCAGCCTGGTGAACGGGTTGCGAAGCGCCATTATGGATACTGCTCGTTCTGGAAGGCCGCGGTTGCGACGATCAGATAATAATTCGGCATCGAACCATCGGAAGGCCGTATCGTCGTGATGTAAGGCCGGACCAGATCCGTGATGATTTCCCAGCGGTAGTAGGCGCGAACCATGTTGATGGTGCCGGCGCCGCCCGGCGTATATTTGAAGGCTGCCGTATTGATGTCGGCATATTTGGCGGTGGAAAGTTTGGGAATCGTCGTCGGAATGGCCGAGAAGGTGCTGAACGTCTGCACATCCACGTAGAGCTTGCTCGGCGTCGCCACTTCGCTCGTCGAGCAGCGGATCAGAATCGAGATTTCATCGCAGAAAGCCTGACGGAACTGCGTCTTGTTCATATCGGTCGTGCGGCCGAGATTATAGGTGATTTGCCCGGTTCGCATCTTGCGGCTCATCGTATCGACGGCGTTGGAAACGAGTTCCTCGGCGGCAAAGGCGACGAAGGTTTCGAGGATGGCGAAGATCACCAGGAAATAGGGAATGGCGAGCAAGGCGAATTCGATCGCCGCAGCCCCTTCGCGTGAGCGGGCGAGAGCGCGAAACCGCAAGAATCGGAACGGCGCTGGGGAGTGCGCCTTTTCCGTCTTCTGATCAATTGCCGTCATTGCCTGGACCCGAGCGACATTCTCTGTTCGCCACACTAGGGTCCGTTCGTTGATTTTCCGTTTCAGTCTGACGCGACGATTTTAACGAATGGCCGAAGAAGTGAAGGAAGCCGATCAGGGAGAGGTGGCGCCGGCCGCCTGCTGGGCGTGCTGCTCGCAGTTCGGCGTGCAGGACAGCACGGAGCGTTCGGTCTGCCGGTAAACGCGCACCGTATTGCCCTCATCGATCGACACCAGAATACGCTCGTCGAGAATGGCATTGCCATCGGCATCGAGCAGCACCAGATTGGTGGTGCCGAAACTGCGTCCTGTCAGCACGATCGTCTTGGCGTCGGCGACGGTCGCATCGGCAACCTTGGCGTTGCCGACGATGACCTTGCTGACAGGGCGGTCGAGCTTCAACACGCGCGCGTGATCCATATAGACACGCAGCATGTCATCGTCTGCGGCCGCGGAAATTCCCGTAACACCGAAAACGGCGATCATGCCGGCAAAGAATATGGTTTTGCCGCTCGATGACATTTGGTCCTCTTTCACGATCACAGCGCAATATCGCCATAGAATGGAAAAAATTGGTGAACGAAGCCTTAAGCTGGTCGCCTTGTGCCGGAATGAAGCGTGATGACCCAATTTGGTGCGGCGTCGGGAGAAGCTCGCGGCGGTTGGAAGTCGAGCCTGTGCTATTTCCGGATGAATGCAGGTGAAATAGCGGGAATATTGTTAAATATTGAGGTAAGCCTGCAAGAAAATACTTACTCTACAAAGGCATGTTGTCTCGTTCACACCTGGTTAACTCTTTTCCTTAAGCCGATGGAAACGCCCATTCGCTAGGTTGCAGTCATCCGATCAACGGCAACAGTTGGCGGACGTGCTGAACATCAACTGGAGTTAGGAGTTACCATGACCAAGCTTTTTAGCCGTTTTCTGAAGGACGAATCCGGCGCGACCGCAATCGAATACGGCCTGATCGCCGCTCTCATTTCCGTAGCGCTCATCACCGGCGCAACGGCCCTCGGCGGCAAGATCGGCAACACGTTTAACGGCTTGAGCACCAAGATGGATGGCGCTCAGACCGCAAGCGGCGGCTAATCATAGCTGCCGCCCGACGGCATCCGCATAATACCGGCCATTGATTTGGCCGAACTATCGAGCGGGCTCACAGGCTGAACGGCCGTGAGCCTTTTCGCATCAAATCAGGATCGGGTATACGCATGATCGCAGCTGCAGTCTTCGTGATACTGCCCCTCTGCCTAGCCATGGCCGCCTTCTCGGATCTGTTCACCATGACGATCCCGAACCGCGTTTCCCTGATCCTCATCGCCTCCTTTTTCGTTCTCGCGCCGCTGTCTGGCCTTGGCTTGCAGGCGATCGGCATGCATCTTGCCGCCGGCGCCATCGCCTTTACCGCCTGCTTCGCTCTTTTTGCCTTCAATGTGATGGGCGGCGGCGACGCCAAGCTGTTGAGCGCCACCGCGCTCTGGTTCGGCTTGAACGAATCCCTTCTTTTCCTGATGACCGATGTTGCCGTGATCGGCGGCTTGATCACCTTGCTGATCCTGCTGGTGAGAGCGCAATCGAACACGATCCTCGCCATTGGCCTGCCGGTGCCGAATTCGGTCCTGCTCGCCAAGAAAATCCCCTATGGCATCGCCATCGCGATCGGCGGATTCATGGCCTTCCCTTCCTCGCCACTCTTCCTCGCCGCACTGGAAAGCCTGAAATAACGGCATTTTAAATGCCTGTTAACTTAAAATGTAAGCGTTCCATTAACCATAATTATACCAATTGCTGAGCATTCTGCAGGGCGAACATATCGTGCCCTGAGGAATGATCTATGAAACCCGCCCGCCTTATAATCCTAGCTGTCGCCCTGGTGGCAGCCGGTCTCGCCGGCTTCCTGGCGATGCAAATGGCGGGTAGTGGCGGTGTCGTCACCCAGGTTCAGTCGGTGATCGAGAAGGAACCGACCGTCAACGTCCTCGTCTCCACCGGCAATCTGGCGGTCGGCGAAAGGCTGAGCGACCAGACGGTTCATTGGATGCCCTGGCCGCAGGGCGGCGTCGTCCCGGGCCTGATCACCGAAGCCGACAAGCCGGACGCGATCAAGGATCTGCAGGGTGCCGTCGTGCGCCTGCCGATCTTCGAAGGTGAGCCGATCCGGCCGGAAAAGGTCGCCGATTCCAACAGCCGCATCCTTTCCTCGCTTTTGCCGGCCGGCAAGCGCGCCGTCGCGACCGAGATATCGGTGGCGACAGGCGCCGGCGGTTTCATCCTGCCGAACGACCGCGTCGATGTCATCATGGTCCGCAAGGGCACCGAGGCCAACAAGCTCATCACCGAAACGGTGCTGAGCAATGTCCGCGTCCTCGCCATCGACCAGCAGATCCAGGAAAAGGATGACGGCTCGAAATCGGTTGTGGGAACGACCGCCACGCTCGAGTTGACGCCGGATCAGACGAAGGTCCTCGCCGTCGCCCAGCAGATGGCGGACCGGCTGTCGCTGGCGCTGCGTTCGGTTGCCGATGCGCAAGAGCAGGATACCAGCGCGGCCGACTATCTGCTGAGCGGCGACAACGGCAGTGCGATCATCCAGGTCATCAAATCGGGCGCCATCGTTACCGATGCCGGCGCAGCGCCGAAAGCGGAGTAAGAGGACGTGCAAATGGGCAATTCAAAGCGGCGCGCCGGGCTTCTCCTGAAAGGTTGCCTCTCGCTGGCAGTCGGCGTCTCCGGTATTGCGCCGGCCTTTTTCGCGCCGCTTCTCGGGTCAGGCGAGGCGCGTGCCGATTCTGAAAACCTGGTCCGCATCTCGCAGACCGGCCGTGATGCCCACCGTCGGCTGAAGCTCGGGCTGAACAAAGCCGTCGTCGTCGATCTGCCCGAGGATGCACATGATATCCTCGTCTCCGATCCGACCATGGCCGATGCCGTCACCCGCACCTCGCGGCGCATCTACCTGTTCGGCAAGAAGGTCGGCCAGACGAATATTTTCGTTTTCGGCGCCGGCGGGCAGGAGATCGTCAATCTCGACATCGAGATCGAGCGCGACGTGTCCGGCCTTGAAGTCAATCTCCGCCGCTTTATTCCAGACTCCAACATCAACGTCGAAATCGTCTCCGACAACATCGTGCTGACCGGCACCGTGCGCACGCCGCAGGATGCCACGCAGGCGGCCGATCTGGCGCAGGTGTTCCTGAAGGGCGGCGAAGCGACGACCAGAACCGAGACGGCATCCGGCACCGGCGGCGACAGCTCGGTGGCGCTCTTTGCCGAAGGCCGTCAGTCGTCGCAGGTGGTCAACCTGCTGCAGATCGAAGGCGAAGACCAGGTCACCCTCAAGGTGACGATCGCCGAGGTCCGCCGCGAGGTGCTGAAGCAACTCGGGTTCGACAATCTGGTTTCCAATTCCTCAGGGATGACGGTCGCCCAGCTCGGCAGCCCCAGCGCCGACAGCGCCACATCCGTCGTTGGCGGCGGCCTAGCGGCGCTCTTCAAGAGTTCGATCGGAAAATACGACATTTCCACCTACCTCAACGCGCTGGAGCAGGCCAAGGTCGTCAAGACGCTTGCCGAGCCGACGCTGACGGCGATATCGGGCCAGGCCGCGACCTTTAATTCCGGCGGTCAACAGCTCTATTCGACGACCGACAACGACGGCAACGTCACCGTCGTGCCGTTCAACTACGGTATCAACCTCGCCTTCAAGCCGGTCGTGCTCTCATCGGGACGCATCAGCCTTGAGATCAAGACCAATGTCTCCGAACCGGTCGCCGGCAGCGGCAACGCCACATATCAGCGCCGTTCGGCTGAAACTTCGGTGGAACTGCCTTCGGGCGGCTCGATCGCGCTGGCCGGCCTGATCCGCGACAACGTCTCGCAGACGATGGGCGGCACGCCCGGCGTCTCGAAAATCCCGCTGCTCGGTACGCTGTTCCGCCAGAAGGGTTTCGAGCGTCAGGAAACCGAGCTCGTCATCATCGCGACGCCCTATCTGGTGCGCCCGGTGGCGCGCAATCAGCTCAACCGGCCGGACGATAATTTCAGCCCCGAAAACGACGGTGCGACCTTCTTCCTCAACCGTGTCAACAAGGTCTATGGCCGCCGCGAGGCGCCCGTGGCCGATGCGCAGTTCCACGGCTCGATCGGGTTCATCTACAAATGAGCGGGGCACGGTCGGCAGCAATGGAAGAGAACAGAGATCAGGCGATGACCCATATCAATTCGACGACACCCCGCCTCGGACTCTCGAAGGCGCTGCTGGCCGCAGCCGGCTTCTCGGCGGTGATCCTTTCCGGATGCGCCGGTCCGCACGACCAGCTGACAACAGGCGGCATTCCCGACGACTATCGTGCCCGCCACCCGATCATCGTGACCGAAGCGGAACAGACGGTCGACATACCGGTGGCTTCCACCGATCGCCGCCTGACCAGCGCCCAACGCGACCTCATCCGCGGCTTTGCCGCAAACTACATGGCCCGCGCCTCGGGTCCGGTTTACGTACTGTCGCCGCAGGGTTCGCCGAATTCGGCCGCCGCCTATCAGCTGCGCGATCAGGTCCGGGCCGAGCTGGCGAGGAGGGGAATTGCAAGCTCGAAAATCGTCAACACCTCCTATGCCGCGGTCGGCCCCGGCGACGCGGCGCCGATCCGGCTGAGCTTTACCGGCACCACCGCGGTGACCACGCAGTGCGGCCAGTGGCCGAAGGACATCTCGAACGATTTCACCAACCAGAATTACTATAATTTCGGCTGCGCCTCGCAGAACAACCTCGCGGCCCAGATTGCCAATCCGGAAGATCTGGTGGCGCCGCGCGGCATGACCCCGATCGACGCGCAACGGCGCAACAATGCGATTCAGGAATACCGCACGACGACATCGACGATCGAAGAGGTCGCCGGCAGCGACAGCAGCTTCTGAGACGGAACGGGACGATGAGCGCGATCGAATACGAAATCAAAAATCCGAGCGAGCTTCGCCACGCCGAAGAGGCAGTGCGCATGGCGGATCTGGAAAATATGCGGCCGCTGCCGCGCATTTCCGTGCATGCCTTTTGCGAGAGCGAAGCGCTGCAGCAGGTCATGGAACGCTGCGCCAATGACCGGCGTATGGCGAAGGTCAGTATGCGCATCACCAGCGGCGGCATCGCCGCTGCCGCCAATATGTTCTCAGGCGCCCCGACGCCGAACCTGATCATCCTGGAGACCAAAGCGAATTCCGGGAGCCTGCTCGGTGAACTGGCGCCGCTCGCCGCCGTTTGCGATCCGACGACCAAGGTGGTGATCGTCGGCTATTACAATGATATCGGGCTCTATCGCGAACTCATCCGCAACGGTATTTCCGAATATATGGTCCAGCCCGTCGCGATGCCCGATATTCTGGCGTCGATGGCTTCGATCTTCGTCGATCCCGAAGCCGAGCCGCTCGGCCGCAGCATCGCCTTTATCGGCTCGAAAGGCGGCACCGGCGCTTCGACCATCGCGCATAATTGCGCCTTCGGCATTTCCAACCTCTTCTCCACCGAGACGATCCTGGCGGATCTCGACCTGCCCTATGGCACGGCGAACATCGACTTCGATCAGGATCCGGCGCTCGGCATCGCCGAAGCGGTCTTCGCGCCCGATCGTCTCGACGAGGTCTTCCTCGACCGTCTGCTGACGAAATGCTCCGCGCATCTCTCCCTGCTGGCGGCACCCTCGCTGCTCGACCGCGCCTATGATTTCGACGGCCATGCTTTCCAGCCGGTGCTCGATGTCCTGCAGCGCAGCGCGCCCGTCACCGTGCTCGACGTTCCACATGCATGGTCGGAATGGACACGCTCGGTGCTGTCGAGCGTCGACGAAGTGGTCATCACCGCGGTTCCCGATCTCGCCAACCTGCGCAATGCCAAGAACATGCTGGATGCGTTGCGCAAGATGCGGCCGAACGACAAGCCGCCGCATCTCGTCCTCAACCAAGTCGGCATGCCGAAACGCCCGGAGATTTCACCGTCGGATTTCTGCGAGCCGCTGGAGATCGATCCGATCGCGATCATCCCCTTCGACATCAATCTTTTCGGCAACGCTGCCAATAGCGGCCGGATGATCTCGGAGGTCGACCCGAAATCGCCGACGGCGGAGACCTTTTCGCAGATATCGCACGTCGTCACCGGCCGTGTCGCGATAAGGAAGGCGAAGAAGGGCGGCCTGCTGGGCCTCCTGAAGCGTAAATAGCAAGCAGAACAAGCAGATTGGATTAAGCGGCATGTTTGGAAAACGCGGAAATGAAGGTTCCGGAAAGGTCGGAGGGGCAATTGCTCCCCCGCCGCCGGCTCCGGCTGCCGCCCCTGCGGCCGCTGCTCCCTCCATTCTGGTCGAACCCTCGCGTGAGCCGGCACGCCAGCAGGTGACGCCACCGCCGATGCAGACGCCGCAGCGCAAGCGCCCTGTTCGCACCGACGAATATTACGACACCAAGGCGCAGGTCTTTTCCGCGCTGATCGATACGATCGATCTCTCCCAGCTTTCCAAGCTAGACGGCGAAAGCGCGCGCGAGGAAATCCGCGACATCGTCAACGACATCATCACCATCAAGAACTTTGCGATGTCGATCTCCGAGCAGGAAGAACTGCTCGAGGATATCTGCAACGATGTGCTCGGCTACGGTCCGCTGGAGCCGTTGCTGGCGCGCGACGATATCGCCGACATCATGGTCAACGGCGCCGGCCAGACGTTCATCGAAGTCGGCGGCAAGACGATCGAATCGGAGATCCGCTTCCGCGACAATGCGCAGCTTCTCTCGATCTGCCAGCGCATCGTCAGCCAGGTCGGCCGCCGCGTCGACGAATCGAGCCCGATCTGCGACGCCCGCCTGCCCGACGGCTCGCGCGTCAACGTCATCGCGCCGCCGCTGTCGATCGACGGGCCGGCACTCACCATCCGCAAATTCAAGAAGGACAAGCTGACGCTTGATCAGCTCGTCCGTTTCGGCGCGATCACGGCTGAGGGTGCGACCGTGCTGCAGATCATCGGCCGCGTGCGCTGCAATGTCGTCATTTCGGGCGGCACCGGCTCGGGCAAGACGACGCTGCTGAACTGCCTCACAAACTATATCGACAGGGACGAACGCGTCATCACCTGCGAGGATACGGCAGAACTGCAGCTGCAGCAGCCGCATGTCGTACGCTTGGAAACACGCCCGCCGAATATCGAAGGCGAGGGCGAGATTACCATGCGCGATCTCGTCAAGAACTGCCTGCGTATGCGCCCCGAGCGCATCATCGTCGGCGAAGTGCGCGGACCTGAAGTTTTCGACCTGCTGCAGGCGATGAATACCGGTCACGACGGCTCGATGGGCACCATCCACGCCAACACGCCGCGCGAATGCCTGAGCCGTATCGAATCGATGATTGCCATGGGCGGCTTCACCCTGCCGGCAAAGACGGTGCGCGAGATCATCTCCAGCTCGGTTGATGTGATCGTCCAGGCGGCGCGCCTTCGCGACGGTTCGCGCCGCATCACTCAGATCACCGAGGTGATCGGCATGGAAGGCGACGTCATCATCACCCAGGACCTGATGCGTTACGAGATCGAAGGCGAGGATGCCGGCGGCCGCCTGATCGGCCGGCATATGTCGACCGGCGTCGGCAAGCCGCATTTCTGGGATCGCGCCCGCTACTTCAACGAGGAAAAGCGTCTTGCCGCCGCCCTCGACGCGATGGAAGCGAAAACGAAGGATTAGGCGAGATGTTCGGGTTCGATCCGATAGTGCTGGCAATTGTCGTCCTCGCCGCCGTCGCCGCGGCGGCGGTCGCCTATGCGCTGATGTATTCCCGGATCGAGGCCGACAAGAAATCGGCAAGCCGCATCGACCGCGTCAAATCGGCCGAAAGCGACCGGGTGAAGGTCAAGGCTGCCCGAGACCGGGTGCAGGAAATGTCGAAGCGCCGGAAATCGGTGCAGGACAATCTCAAGGATCTGGAAAAGCGCCAGCACGAAAAGACCAAGAAGACCCTGTCGATGAAATCTCGGCTGGTGCAGGCCGGTCTGGCGGTCACGGTCGGGAGATTCTATCTGATCAGTGCCGTCTTCGCCTGCGTGCTGCTGCTCATGGCCTTCATCATCGGCATGTCGCCGATGGTGATGATCGGTATTGCCGTCGTCGCCGGTCTCGGCCTGCCGCGCTGGATCGTCGGTTTCCTGATCAAGCGCCGCCAGAACAAGTTCCTCAACGAGCTCCCCAATGCGCTTGACGTCATCACCCGCTCGATCAAATCGGGCCTGCCGCTCAACGATGCGATCCGCCTCATCGCCACCGAAGGCACAGAGCCGGTCAAGAGCGAGTTCCGGCGGGTGATCGAGGCACAGCAGGTCGGCCTCAGCATTCCCGACGCCTGCGCCCGCATGACGCTCCATATGCCGCTCCAGGAAGTGAACTTCTTCGCCATCGTCATCGCCATCCAGTCACAGGCCGGCGGCAATTTGTCGGAAGCGATCGGCAACCTCTCCAAGGTGCTGCGCGAGCGCCGGAAGATGAAGGCCAAGGTCTCGGCGCTTTCGATGGAAGCCAAGGCGTCGGCGGTCATCATCGGTGCGCTGCCCTTCATCGTCGCGACCCTCGTCTATCTGACGTCGCCAAGCTACATGATGATCCTTTTCACCGATCCGCGCGGACACCTCATCATGGGTATCTCGGCGATCTGGATGTCGATCGGCATCTTCGTCATGCGCAACATGGTCAATTTTGACATTTAGCCGGAAGGACGCACCATGTCGCAGGACCTTGCCGCAACCCTGACCAATCCAAGCATGCTGATCGCGCTCCTCGTGGCGATCGCGGTCTTCGCCACGTTTTATACGATCGCCGTCCCCTTCTTCGAACGGGGCGATCTCAACAAGCGTATGAAAGCCGTTTCGACCGAGCGCGAGCAGATCCGCGCGCGCGAACGCGCCCGCATGAACACCGAAACCGGCGCCGGCAAGGCATCGCTCCGGAGCCAGAACAATCGCTCGGTCCGCCAGATCGTCGAGCGCTTCAACCTGCGCAAGGCGCTCGTCGACGAGAATACGGTCAACAAGCTGCGTGCTGCCGGGTTTCGCTCGGAGAATGCGCTGAATACTTTCCTGGTGGCGCGTTTTCTGCTGCCCTTCCTTTTCCTGGCGCTTGCCACCTTCTGGGTCTTCGGCCTCGGCAATCTCGCCGACAGGGGCACGCCCATCCGCGTCTTTGCCGTTATCGGCATCGGCTATCTCGGCTTCTACTCGCCGAACATCTATATCTCGAACCGCATGGGCAAGCGTCAGCACTCGATCAAACGTGCCTGGCCGGATGCGCTCGATCTGATGCTGATCTGCGTCGAATCGGGCATCTCGATCGAGGCGGCGATGCGTCGTGTGTCGGAAGAACTCGGCGAGCAGTCGCCGCCGCTTGCCGAGGAGATGGTGCTGACCACGGCCGAACTCTCCTTCCTGCCGGATCGCCGCGTCGCGCTCGACAATCTTGCCACGCGCACCCAGATCGAACTGGTGCGCTCGGTCACCCAGGCGCTGATCCAGGCCGATCGCTACGGTACGCCGGTGGCGCAGGCGCTGCGTGTCCTCGCTCAGGAAGGGCGTGACGAGCGCATGAACGAGGCGGAAAAGAAGGCGGCCGCCCTGCCGCCGAAACTGACGGTGCCGATGATCCTGTTCTTCCTGCCGGTGCTGATCGCCGTCATTCTCGGCCCGGCCGGCATCCAGGTGTCGGACAAGTTCTGAGGCTTGCCGCCGTCTAAACCGGTTCCGATTTGAGGAATAATGCAGTAGTCTTCGATCCCTCACGAGGGGTCTGGAATGTCTTCCGCAGGCGTTTTCATCAGCATCATGGCAGCTCTGGCGGTCGGCGCGATGAGCCCCGGCCCGAGCTTCGTCGTCGTCTCCAGGATTGCCATTTCGCGGTCACGGCTGGACGGTCTTGCGGCCGCACTCGGCATGGGCGGCGGCGGCGTGGTTTTTGCCGTGCTGGCGCTCGCCGGTCTGACGGCGCTGCTCTCGCAGTTCGAATGGCTCTATATCCTGCTCAAGGTCGCCGGCGGTGCCTACCTCGTCTATATCGCCGTCAATATCTGGAGAGGCGCTGCGCAGCCGCTGGAAGTTTCCGAAGCCGGCGATGGCCATCGTGCACCGAGGCTGAGCTTCACGACTGCGCTTTTGACCCAGCTCAGCAACCCGAAGACGATCATCGTCTATGCCAGCCTCTTTGCCGCGCTTCTGCCGAGGGCGGTGCCGCTCGGTCTGATGATCGCGCTGCCGCTCGGCGTCTTTGCGGTGGAAGCGGGGTGGTATTCGATCGTGGCGTTGGCCTTTTCGGCCCGCCATCCGCGGCGGCTCTACCTCGCGGCGAAGAGCTGGATCGACTGGGCCGCCGGTGCCGTCATGGGCGGCCTCGGACTTCGTCTTATACTTTCAGGCCTGAGCGCCCGCTAAAGCATCGTCAGTTGGTGTTGCCGGCGTCTGCGGCGCCCGGCGTCTTGTCCTTGGCGGCAAGCTTCTGCCAGGAGTTCTGCTGCGAGAGCATGCCGCGGAGATAGGCGACATTGGCATCGGCCTGCTGCGGCGAAAGTTCGCGCCGCGCGATCTGCTCGGCCTCCGGGAAACGTCCCTGCAGGCCGACGACGAGCGCAAGGTTCTGCCTGACGCGGCTGTCGGCGGTGGGCTGGCCGGCGGCCGAGCGCAGATAGGTTTCGGCGGTGCGCAGATCGCCGGTCAGCACATAGGACATGCCGAGATTGGAAAGGATGGAGGGCTCGTTCGGCTGGATGTCGAGTGCGTCGCGGTAGCGCTGCCGGGCATCGCTTGCCCGGCCCATCTGGTCGAGGATCGCGCCTTCGGCCGAAATCAGCTTCCAGTCCGGACGATCCGGTGTCTGGGCGCGGCCGATCGTGTCGAGCGCCTGCTGGAATTGGCCGGCCGCCGCCTGCGCCTTGCCGTAGGCGGCCAGCACATTGCGGTCGGCGGGATTGCTGATCGCCACCTGCTGCATCACGGCGAGCGCCTGCGCATCACGGCCGTTCATGCGCAACAGATTGGCATAGCTGACACCGGTGACCGGATCGCGCGGGTTCTTTTCATAGGCCTGACCGAGGCGGTCGGTTGCCGAGCGCAGCTCGGTGGCGTCCATCTCTTCGACCGGCTTGGTAAGCTTCGGCACCGAGCCAGTGGTCATCCGATCCTTGGTCGTCGAGCAGCCGGCAAGTGCCAGGACGAGCAGCGATGCGGCAGCACCCCGCAGGAGACGATGGGTGAATGTGGTGGTGAGCGAGGCCGGCATGATGCGTTCCCTGGATTCCGAAATCGGCGCCTGACCTCGAAGCGGAACAGGGAAAGGTTTGACGCAATCTTCGCTCCAGCAATAGTCTGTTAACCCTAACAGACCGTTAAGGAGTGATTCCTTACGACCGCCGAAGGACAATCATGGCCCCCTATCAGTTTATCGAGAGACCGACCCCTTTCAACACGAAGGGCGGTTCGACGCTGCCGATCTTTGCCGTCACCCCTGCCCATATCGAGACCGGCACGATCGATCCGATCGCGCTCGATTGGGCGCAGAGGGCGGGCTACAAGGCCGAAAGCGGGTCGCTGCTGCTGATCCCGACGGCCGAAGGCCATCTCGGCGGCGCTCTTTTTGGCCTCGGCACCAATCCGTCCGAGCAGCCTTACATTACCGGCAGGCTCGCCCGGGCGCTGCCCGCCGGCGACTGGCACATCGAAACCGCACCGCTGACGGCAAATCGTCTGGCGCTCGGCTTTGGTCTCGGCAGCTACCGTTTCGACCGCTACAAGTCTGAAAAATCGCCGGCGGCGACGCTGATGATCCCCCGCGATGCCGACAGTGCCGACATCAAGCGCCAGCTCGCCGGCGTCTTTCTCGCCCGCGACCTCATCAATACGCCGACCAATGACATGGGGCCGAACCAGCTCGAAACCGTGTTCCGTGGTTTGGCTGCACATTACAAGGCAGAGGTATCGGTTATCACGGGCGACGATCTGCTCGAGCAGAATTTCCCGCTGGTTCATACCGTCGGCCGCGCCAGTGCCGATGCGCCGCGCCTTCTCGAACTGCGCTGGGGCAAGAAGGGCCATCGCAAGGTGACCCTTGTCGGCAAGGGCGTCTGCTTCGATACCGGCGGCCTCGACATCAAGCCCGCCGCCTCCATGCTGCTGATGAAGAAGGACATGGGCGGCGCGGCGAATGTCATGGGGCTCGCGCTGATGATCATGGACGCCAAGCTGAAGGTCGATCTGCGCGTCATTGTCCCGGTCGTCGAAAATGCGATCTCCTCCAATGCCTTCCGCCCCGGCGACATCTATAAGAGCCGCAAGGGTCTGACCGTCCAGATCGACAATACCGATGCCGAAGGCCGTCTGATCCTTGCCGATGCGCTTGCCTATGCCGACGAAGAAGAGCCCGATCTCCTGATCGACATGGCGACGCTGACGGGCGCTGCCCGTGTCGCGCTGGGTCCGGATCTCCCGCCCTTCTTCACCGACGACGCCAATCTGGCGCATGACCTGACCGAAGCGAGCCTGGAAACGGACGATCCGATCTGGCGGCTGCCGCTCTATTCCGGTTACGACAAGGATATCCGCGCCAAATTCGCCGATCTCACCAACGCGCCGGCCGGCGGCATGGCGGGAGCGATTACCGCGGCCCTTTTCCTCAAGCGTTTCGTCGGCAAGACGAAGAGCTGGGCGCATTTCGACATTTACGGCTGGGCCCAGTCCGAGCGGCCGCATTCGCCGGGTGGCGGTGAAGCACAGGCAATCCGCGCGCTCTTCCATCATATCCGCGAGAGCCTGCGCTGACGGTGCAAACGAGGGCTGAGGGGGCGGTCGCATCTTGCCCGCGCAGCCGATCGTTAAAATTTTATTCACCCTGCCGGGCGGCAATTCCTGCCGCCTCTTGCATGTCCATGGCAACTGCCGGAAAATGAAACGTTAGCGTAACGATTTTCCGGAGGGGCCGTGCCGATCGAACTGACCGCCTCGCAGGCGCTGGGGCTCTGGCATGGCGTGGCACTCGATCAGGTCCGCCACGATAACCGCGATTTGACGTTGCGCCAGATGGCGATCCTGCTGCATATTTACCTGGTGCCGCCGCCGCATACGGTGCGCGGGCTTGCCGCGACGCTTGAGGTCACCAAGCCGGTCATTACCCGCGCCTTGGACACGATGGGCGAGATGGGCCTGGTCGACCGTGTGCGCGACGATGCCGACCGGCGCAGCGTGATCATCAAGCGCACGGTCGGCGGCGCGCTATACCTGGAAAAGCTCGGCGACCTCGTCCGTGATCAGGCCCGCCGGCTGCCGCTCTGAGAGGCCATCTGAAAGGAATAGCAATGACGATGCTCGACCGCCGCCTGCATGCCTATCGGCCGGATCTCGCTGAAGCGGGGCTCGAAGGCAAGGTGGAGGCGTTGCGCTTCGTCGAAGGCGCCCCGGCCCGCATAGCCGTTCCGGTCGCGGCCTTGCGCCCCGAACCCGACCTAGCGCGTGGCATCGATACCGAGCTGCTTCTCGGCGAGGGCGTGACGGTGTTCGATCGCGCCGACGGCTGGTGCTGGGTGAAAGCTGCCTCGGACGGGTATGTCGGTTATCTCTCCGCAGAGGCCCTGTCGCAAGGCCTGATGGCGCCGACCCATATCGTCACCGTCCAGCGCACCTTCCTCTATCCGGAACCGGAGCTGCGCAAACCCCACCGGGCGATCCTGTCCATGGGAAGCCGCGTCCATGTGGCCGGCGAGGCGGAGGCGCGCGGCAATCGCTATGTCGTGCTGGAGGATGGAACCGCGATCTTCGCCAAACACGTCCAGCCGATCGGCGGGCTCGATGGCGCCGATTACGTCGAGATCGCAGCCCGTTTCCTGGAGACGCCCTATCTCTGGGGCGGGCGCTCCGGCCTTGGCATCGATTGCTCCGGTCTTGTCCAACTGGCGATGCTGATGACGGGCAGAGATGCGCCACGCGATACCGACATGCAGGCAGCCGGTCTCGGCCGGCCGATCGACCGTTCCGAAAGCCGCCGCGGCGACCTGGTGTTCTGGAAAGGCCATGTGGCCGTCTTCGAGGATCCGGAAACCATCCTGCACGCCAACGGCCACAGCATGACGGTGGCGCGCGAGAATTTCGAGGCCGCCGTCAAACGCATCGGCTGGCTCTACGAGCAGCCGACCGGCTATCGCCGTCCGATCGGCTGATCAGGGTCACGCCTCGCGCGGGTCGAGCAGATCGCGCAAGCCGTCGCCAAGCATGTTGAAACCGAAGACGGCGAGCGCGATGGCAAGGCCAGGCAGGATCGCCAGCCAGGGCGCAAGCGCCAGATAGGTTTGCGCATCGGCCAGCATCCGTCCCCAGCTCGGCGCCGGCGGCGCCATGCCGAGCCCGAGGAAGCTGAGACCGGCTTCGGTCAGGATCGCCAGCCCCAGCTGAATGGCGCCATGCACAATGATCTGGCTGATGATGTTCGGCAGCACATGGCGCAGTGAAATGGTCAGGCGCGTATTGCCGAGTGCCTGCGCCGCCGTCACATAATCGCGGCTCCAGGCCTGCAGCGAGGTCGCAAGCGTCACCCGTGCAAAGACCGGGATCATGAAGACTGCGATCGCGGTGATTGCCGTGAAACGCCCGGGCCCGAGAAAGGCGCCGAGCACCATGGCCGACAGAATCGGCGGCAGCGCGAAGATGACGTCGCAGAGGCGCATCAGCAGCGCTTCGAAAGGACCGCGAATCGCCGCCGCAGAAATGCCGGCGATCGAGCCCAGCGTCCCGCCGACCGCAACCGCGGTGATGGCGATCGACAGCGAATTCCAGCATCCCGCCATCAGCATCGACAGCACGTCGCGGCCGAACTGGTCGGTGCCGAGCAGGCCGAAGGCAAGCGGCGGCTGCAGCTTATGGATGATCTGCATTTTCGCCGGCGGTAGCGGCGTCCAGACGAGCGACAGCAGCCCAACGGCGACCAGCAGGCCGATAATCGCGGCTCCGGAAATCAGGCTTATTCGCCGGCTAAGGGTGCGGCGGCCGGCAGTGGCGCTGGAGATGACGGGAGCCATGCCTCAAACCGCCTTTCTCATCCTGGGATCGATCGCGAGATAAGAGAGATCGACGATGAAATTCACCATGATGACGAGGGCGGCGAAGAACAGCACTACATCCTGCATGACGATGATGTCGCGCTGGGCGAGCGCCTGCAGCGCCAGCCGCCCGAGGCCGGGCAGGTTGAAGACGTTTTCCACCAACACCGCGCCGGCGACGAGAAAGGTGAATTGCAGCCCGATCATCGTGAGGATCGGGATCAGCGCGTTCGGCACGATATGCCGCCACAGCACGGCGCTACGAGAGAGTCCTTTGGCGACGGCAGTACGGGCAAAATCCTCATGCATCGTCTCCAGCACCGCCGAGCGCGCCACCCGCGTCAACACGCCGGCCTGCGGCATCGCCAGCGCGACGGCCGGCATGGCAAGCGCCTGCAACGCCGGCAGAAGGCCGGCACTCCAGCCCGGAAAGCCGCCGGCCGGCATCAGCCCGAGCATCGTCGAAAACAGGATGATCAGCAGCAGCGCTACCCAGAAGGCAGGCACGGCAATGCTGATCTGTGAAAACAGCGTGGCGATGACGTCGAAGGGACCGCCGCGGCGCGACGCGGCCAGCACCCCGAGCGGCAGGGCAATCGCCACCGAAAGCACGACCGCCGACAGCGCCAGCGGCAGCGTCACCGCCAGCCGCTCGACGATCAACCCGGCGACCGGGACGCCATAGGTGTAGGATTGGCCGAGATCGCCCGAAAATATGCCGGCCAGCCATCGCCCGTAACGCAGGATCAGCGGCTGATCGAGCCCGAGATCATGGCGCAGCGCCGCCAAGGTCTCCGGGCTTGCCGAAGTGCCGAGCATGATCGAGGCGGTATCGCCGGGTAGGAGATCCATGACGGCGAAGATCAGCAGCGAGACGATGAGGAGGGTGACGAGGAGGCCGGCGAAGCGGCGGGCGAGCAGGGCGATCATGCGGGCCGCGCTGCAGAGGTGGCTTTAAGTCGTGCATGATGGTCTCCCCACCACGCATTCGACGTGGTGCAGCCCTCACGCCATCCGCCCTCATTCCTGTCCTCGGGCTCGACCCGAGGGATGTCACAGGAATCCAGCCACGGCGCGTCTGCGCCGTGAATGACTGGGACCCAGGCAAGAGAGTCTCCTGCGCCCAAGGACTTGGGCGCGCTGGATTCCTGTGACATCCCTCGGGTCGAGCCCGAGGACAGGAATGAGGGATGGAGAGAGCGGCGACCGGCATTGAACGTCGCGCTGTCCGGCCTCCATTCGCTCATCTCGGTGCCTTTCGATCCGTTGGAACCCCGCCTCACTCCTCCCACGAAACCCCGGACAATACATTGGACGGCATCGGCTCGTTCTCCCACAGCCCCTTCAGCTTCCTGTCCCACACACCGAGTTTCGGCATGACGAAGAGGTAGAGCGCTGGCACGTCCTCGGCGAGGATCTTCTGCGCCTCGCCATAGATCGCATTCTGCGCGGTGGGATCGGTCGTCTCCTGCACCTTCTTCATCAGCGCGTTGAAGACGGGGTTCTTATAGTTGAAGTAATAGGGATCGCGCCCATAGATGTCGATGTCGAGCGGCTCGGCATGGGCGACGATGGTCATGTCGAAGTTGCGGTCCTTCATGATGTCCTGGACCCATTTCGCCGGAAACTCGGTCGGCTCGATGGTCATCGTCACACCGATCTCGGCAAACATCGCCTGCATCACCTCGGCGCTGCGCGGCGCATAGGCCATCTGCGGCGATTTGATCGTGAAGGTGAAGCCGTTGGGATAGCCGGCCTCAGTAAGCAGCGCCTTTGCCTTGCCGACATCGTAGGGAAGCACGTCGGTCATATCCTGATAGCCCGGATCGTTCGGCGTGTAGTGGCTGCCGATCGGCGTGCCAAGGCCCGACCACGCGCCGTCAATCACCGCTTTACGGTCGATCGCCATCATCAGCGCCTGGCGCACGCGTTTGTCGTCGAACGGCTTCCTGGCATTGTTCATGCCGGCGACGACCTTGAGCTCGGTATTGCCGATCCGGGTGACGAGCCTCGCATCGCCGTCGAAGGAACGCATCAACTCGGGTGCTGCAAATTCCGGAAAGGCATCGAGATCGCCCGATTTCAGCGCAGCCGCCTGCGCCTGCGGATCGGCGATGAAGCGGAAGGTCACCTTGTCGAGCTTGGCGGCCGCAGCCTTGTTCCAGTAGTCGGCATTCTTTTCCAACTCGACCTTGTCGCCCTTCGCCCAGCCGGCGAATTTGAAGGGACCGGTGCCGACCGGCGTCACCTTGTCGCCGGCCGCCGTCTTCGGCGCGACCATCACAGAAGCCGCCCAGCCGAGCCAATAGATCAGGCTGCCGGTCGGTGCCGAGAGATGCAGCACCAGCGTTTCGGCATCGGGCGTATCGATCGAGGCGATCGAGGCGAAGAAGCGCTTCTGCGGATTGACCGAATCGGCGCCGCGGGCGCGGTCGAGCGAAAATTTGGCGCTGGCGGCATCGAAAATCTCGCCGTCATGGAATGTGACGCCGGTCTGCAGTTTGAACGTATATGTCAGGCCATCGGGAGAAATCTCCCAGCTTTTCGCCAGCTGCGGCTGGACCTTGCCGGCTTGGTCGATGCTCACCAGTCCCTCGAAGACGTTCTGCCAGGTCACCTGTCCGATCGCCACCGGTGCCGCGACCGTCGGGTCGAGGCCGGTCGGCTCGACGCTCATGCCGAGAGTAAGGGTGCTCTTCGCCGCCTCGGCCGGCGCCATCGCCGCCATCATCAGTCCCGCCGTAAGCGCAGCCCTGAAGGAAATCTGCCGGGTAAAACGCGCCGACGGCGCGAAAGAAACCTTGATCATCGTGTCCCTGTCCGGCCACGCTTAGGGCGAAGGCCTTTCATCAATAGGCTGCGGCCTACTCCGTGCACACATTATGATGATTTTTAATGACCGGTGTAGCCAAAATAGCTACACAGCAAATCCGCTGCAAATGCAAGCGTCAGCCTTTGATCTCCATGCGTTCGCGCATGAAGTTTTCGATGAAGTCGACCAGGGTCGCCGCCGCAAAAGATAACTGCCGGTCGGGCGCGACGCAGAGATCGACATGGGTGCGGATGCTCTTGCCGGTCAGCGGGATGGCGCGCAGCTGGCCAGCTTCGATCTCGCGGCGAACGGCAAGCGCCGGCAGTAAGGTGGCGGCAGCCCCGCTGAGGACAAGCTCCTTCAGCATCTCGATCGAACTCGTGACGAAAACGGGATCGAGCTCCAGTCCCTCCTTTTCGATCAACGCATCGAAGGCTTGACGGAAACCAAAGGAATGCTCCGGTAGCGCCAGCGGGTAGTCGGCAAGTGTCCTCAAGCGGATATCGGGCTGAGCAGCAGCCGGATGCTGCGGCGCGACGATAAGATCATAGGCGATCTCGGAGCGCAGCCGGACCTTGGTGCCTGACATGACCGGCGCAAACAGCGTCACGGCGATATCCGCCTCGGCGCTGCTGACGGCGTCGACGGCCTGCCGCGCGCTGCTGATCGTTACCGCAAAGCGCAGCTTCGGATATTTCAGGCTGAATTCCGCGAGCACCGGCGCCAGCAGACTGGTGAGTGTGGCGCCGTTGGCATAGATGCTGACATGGCCGTGTTGCAGGCCCTTCAGGTCTTCGATCAGTTGCTGGACGTGATCGAGTTCGCGCAGCGTGCGGCCGGCGTGGGCGGCAAGCAGCTCACCGGCAGCCGTCAGCTTGACGCCGCGGGAGCTGCGCTCGACCAGCGGTGCGCCGAAATGAGATTCGAGATTTTCGATCTGCCGGCTGATCGCCGTCGGCGCGACATTGAGGTTTTCGGCCGCCTGGCGCATCGAATTGGTCCTGACCAGCTCGTCGAAATACATCAGCGCCCGGATCTGCATTCACGTCTCTCCGCCATTCTGTCCGGGCTGGACCCTATTCAATCATTGACCCTCAGGATAGCGGTCACGCCACGCCTTTTGCGCGCCCTCGACCGGCAGCGCGGTGGCGGCGTAGACGCCGCGGGCGATCGCCCGCGCCATGACGATGGTGGCAAGATGGCAAAGCTCCATCAGGCTCGCCATGTCGTCTCGGCGATGCCTGGCCGTCGAAGCGGCAAAAACGGTGTCGCCGTCGAGCGGCAGGTGCGCCGGCAGCAGCGCCCGGGCAAGGCCGTCATGGCCGGCGAGCGACAGCCGGTGCGCCTCGGCCTTTGTCAGCTGCGCGTCGGTCACTACCGCACCGATCGTCGTTGCCGGCGTATTCATTCCCTTGAGCCGCATCCTGTGATCCGCGATCGCAGGCATGCCGAGCCCGCCGAATTCCGCGTCTCTCTCGAAGGGGGCTGCCCAGAAATGCGGCCCGTCGCCGATCGTTGCCGAGCCGAGCGCATTGACCGCGACGATGGCCGCGACGCGATGCCCGGCGCTGCTGGCCGCGCTGGCCGAGCCGAGACCACCCTTGAAGGTGGCCGTCGTCGCTCCCGTGCCGGCACCCGCGGTGCCGAGCGCGAAGGCGCCCTTGGCTGCCGCCTTCAAGGCCGCATAGCCCATGTCGCGATAGGGCGAGTGCAGGCCCCAATCCTTGTCGCCGCCGTTCAGCAGGTCCATCAGGATCGCCTGCGGCACGATCGGTATGCGCACCGGCCCGACCGCGAAGCCGCGGCCGAGTTCGCGCAAACCCGCCTGCACGCCGCCGGCGGCATCCAGCCCGAAAGCCGAGCCGCCGGAGAGCACGAAGGCATCGACGGCGTTGACGGTCATCGACGGGTCCAGCAGGCCGGTGTCGCGCCCGCCCGGCGCGCCGCCGAGCACCGTGCCGGAGGCGACGGCCGGCGCGTCGAAGACAATGACTGTGACGCCGGAACCGAGCGCAAGGTCGGTGGCGTGGCCGACGGAAACGCCTTCGATGTCGGTGATCAGGTTGAGAAGATCGGGCAAGGGCGGATCCTTATGCGGATGGGCGCTGATAGGACTGCAATTGCCTTCAAAAAACAAGACCGGCCCCAAATGGCGGGACCGGTCGGAGATCGGGAAAAGCCGTGAATGCTATTGCCGGCCTCATGCCCTCAGGCATGAAGCGGCTTTGGATGACGGCGGGTCATCAGGTCGTGGATGGCCAGCCGCACCTCGTCCGGCGAGCCGAAACGCTGCTCGTCGAGGTCGTGGACATGAAATTTCACGGCGATGAACTTCAGCCGGTCTTGATCGGGAATGACGATCCCGACGGGAACGCCTGCATATTCGATAACTTGCTTCTTCATAGATAGAACTCCTGCCGCGCGATATGCGCAGCCATGGCGAATTGACTTGTCTGGTACCGTTGAAAGGAGGACGAACGTCACATTCGACAGTTCGGGCGGGAGAGGGCGCCCGGACGGTCATTGCCAAGCACAGATCGCCCAAGGTCGGCGAGAATATCGATGTCTATCATGCTCGTTCCTTGCGTTGGCGTTGCACTTGAGAGGTCCCGGAAGAGCCCGGGCCCGGCGATGGCTGCTTTTGATAATCTACCAACTTGGTAGAGATTACCCGGCAGCCTGTCAGAAACATATTCCGAAACGTGTCAAAATATCGACGATCCGAAAAAATTCATTCCATCCCAGCCGAACTTTACGGAAAGAAACATATCAGCTCTTCGTAAAATTCGCATGACAGAATCGAAACTCTTTCGATCGCCGCAGCAGACATAGGAAGCCCCGCTGATTCAGGCAATGGGCCGTTTCATTAAAAATCGAAATGCCTCGAAATGAACGATTTGGTTAAGGCCGCAAGCCCTTGTCACCAGCCTTCATCGAGCACCTTTTCCAGCATGTCCGCGAAGAAATCCGCGCTTTCGGTGCTGAGGCACAGCGGCGGTTTGATTTTCAGCACATTTTGGTGATCGCCGGTCGGTTGCATGATGACGCCGAGGCTCAGCAGCCGCTCGCAGATGGCCGCCGTCTCCTCGGTCGCCGGCTCCAGCGTCGTTCTGTCGCGGACGAATTCGAGCCCGAGATAGAGGCCCATGCCGTGCACGGCGCCGGCGATCGGGTGGCGGTCGATCAGCGCGGCAAGCCGCGCCTTCAGATGGTCGCCGACCTCTTGCGCATTTTCCTGCAGCTTTTCGTCGGCCATGATGTCGAGCACCGTCAAGCCGGCGACGCAACTGACCGGGCTGCCGCCGGTGGAGGAAAAGAACGTGCCCTCCTTCTCCAGCGACCGAGCGATCTCCCGGGTGGTGATGACGGCGCCGAGCGGATGGCCATTGCCCATGCCCTTGGCGATGGTGACGATGTCGGGCACGACCCCTTGCTGCTCGAAGCCCCAGAAATAATGGCCGAGCCTGGAATAGCCGACCTGCACTTCGTCGGCGATGCAGAGGCCGCCGCGGGCACGTACCTGCGCATAGACCTGGGCTAGATACCCGTCCGGCAGCGGAATGCCGCCGGCATTGCCGTAGACCGATTCGCAGATGAAGCCGGCAAGGCCCTCGCCGCCGGCGTCGATCGCCTCCAGCACCGGCGTTATCGCGCCGAGATAGCCGGCCGCCGTATCGGGGCCGCGGAATGCGCCGCGATAGGTATTCGGCGCCGCGACCGCATGCACCCAGTCCGGCCGCGTGGTCAATGCCTGCGGGTTATCGGCAATCGAGGTGGAGACGGCGTCACTTGCCGACGACCAGCCATGATAGGCTTCGAGCAGGCAGAGCATGTTGCGCGCGCCGCTATGAGCCTGCGCCAGCCGGATCGCCAGATCGTTCGCCTCCGAGCCGCTGTTGACCAGGAAGACCGCGTCGAGCCCATCCGGTAAAAGTGCCGCGAGCCGTTCGGAAAATTCAGTGATCGCGGCATAGTGGAAGCGTGAGTTGGTGTTGAGCCGCAGCCATTGGGCGCTGATCGCCGCAGCAAGCTTGGGATGGCCATGGCCAAGAATGGAGACATTGTTGACCATGTCGAGATAGGCGCGGCCCTCGACATCGAACAGATGCTCCTTCCAGCCGCGCTCGATCTGGGGCGGCGCTGCGTAATAATTCTTCTGAGCCCCTGCCAGATGCGCCTGCCGCTTGGCGAGCAGCGCGGCGGTTTCGGGTTTCGGCGCATCGGCTCCAGGGTCGAGAAGCAGCGAGGGCGAAGGGCAGAGCACCGACCAGGCCGCCGTCTCGCGCGGCGTGGCAAAGAGCGGCGGCTCCAGCCCCGCGACAGTGCAAAGCTGGACGCGCAGCCCACCGAGCGATGAAGCCTCGCCGACGACCGTGCCGAGCGGCTCGCCGCCGGCAATCTCGGCGCCGCCCTCGACCGAGAGGTCGAGCCCGTCGAGATGCAGGGTCATGCCGTCGCCGGTCAGCGTCAGATGCTGGTCCTTCCAGCCGATGCGGCCGGCAAAGGGCGCGGCAACCGCGCTGCCGGCGGCAAGGCATATATCGATATGCAGGGCGCAGGTCGCCTGTCTCCCGGCGGTTCCCGCCCGGGACAACCGATATTCGCCGTAACGCGTCGCTGCCGTGCCGTTTTCGGTTGCAGCCCGGGCAAGCAGCCGCCAGTCCATGTCGGCATTCAGCCAGTTGCCGGCGGAAAAATGCGGGCTGCGCACCCCGAGGTCGACATAGGCGATCCCGGCGGGATCGATGTCGGGCAGCAGCGGCAACCATCCGGATGTTTCCGGGGCGGCGACATCCACGCCGGCCGCTTTGAGGATTGCGGCTTCCATCAATTCGAAGGGAACGGACATCGCCGTATCGAAGATCGCCCGCTCGCGATCGAGATTGCCGCGGACATAGTCGTTGTCGGGGTCGACCGAAATCTGCTGCTCGCTGCTGGCGACGAGAATGACCGCGCGGGCGACGACCAATGGCCAGAGCGCCTTCAACTCCTCGTCCGTCAGCGGATAGATCGCCTGATAGGCGGTGACGGCGGGCAGGATATGAAAAGGGTCGCCCTCGGCCTGATGCAGCAGCGAGGCGCATGTGACGGCGAGGTCGCCGACCAGCCAGCCGCGAATGATGTCGCCGAAATCGATCACCCCGTCGGGAATGACATGGCCATGGGCACTGCGATGGCCGACGACATTGTCGCCGGTGACGTCGTGATGCACTGCCTGCAGCCGAAGCGACGGCGCCAAGGGCTGGATGCGGCGAACGGCCATTACCATCGTCTTGGCGATTCGGTCGCGCGCGGCGCTGTCGGTGATGGCGGAAAGCAGCTGCACGGCGACCGGTCCGGCCCGCCGGAGATCCCATTGCAGGCTGCGGTCGAGGCCGGGATGGTTGAAATCGGCCAGCGCCTCCGCTAGCCTCGCGCAGAGCGCGCCGAGTGCGGCGACGGACGCCGGCGCCAGGTAGGTCAGTTCCGTCAGCCCCTGGCCTTCCAGATATTCCAGCAGCCGGACCTGGCAGCCCTGCCCGCGCACGGTCAGCACGACGATCTCTCGCCCGTCATTGGTGGCGATCACATTGGGAACGCGTGGCGCATCCTGCTTGCTGTTGAGGTGATGGATCGCCGCATTCTGCGCCTCGAGTTCGCGGGTCTCGTAGGCCACATGGCAGATCTTCAGGACGTAGCGGCCGCGATCGCTGTCGACGCGGTAATTCCGATCCTGCTGACTGCCGAGCTCGGTTATGGTGCCGGACAGGCTGTAATGGGCAAGAAGGATCTCTTCCGCGTCCGCGACGGTGACGTCGGGACGCGGCAGCGTCATGCGATCAACAAGCGCCTCGTCGGTCATGACACCCCTCCCGCAGCATGATTCGATTACCTATTGGCGATAATCAAATACTTGCTGCTGGCAGGCAACGGGAGATTGTCGTTGCCTGCAAAAGAGATGTGGGTCTCGATCGCGCTCAACCCATGCGTTCGGAGGCATAGCTTCCGGGGCTGGCCGGGAAGACCACGGTTCTATTGCCGTTGATGAAGGTGCGGTGGTGGATATGGGCGTGGATGGCGCGGGCCAGCACCTGGCTTTCGACGTCGCGGCCGATCGAGACATAGTCGTCGGGCGACTGCGCATGGGTGATGCGGGCCGTATCCTGCTCGATGATCGGGCCTTCGTCGAGATCGGCGGTGACGTAATGGGCGGTGGCGCCGATCAGTTTGACGCCGCGGCCATAGGCCTGCTTGTAGGGGTTGGCGCCCTTGAAGGACGGCAGGAAGGAATGGTGGATGTTGATGATCTTGCCCGACATCTTCTGGCACATCTCGTCCGACAGGATCTGCATGTAGCGGGCGAGCACGATCAGCTCGGTGCCGGTCTGCTCGGCCACCTCCATGATACGGGCTTCGGCCTGAACCTTGTTGGCCTTGGTGACCGGAATATGGTGGAAGGGGATGTCGTGATTGACGACGACCTTCTGGTAGTCGAAATGGTTGGAGACGACGCCGACGATGTCGATCGAAAGCGCCCCGATCTTCCAGCGGTAGAGCAGGTCGTTGAGACAATGGCCGAAGCGCGACACCATCAAGAGCACCTTCATGCGCTTTTCGCTGTCGTGAAACTCGTAATCCATTTCGAAAGGTGCGGCGACGGCGGCAAAATCGGCGCCGATCTCCGAGCCGGACAGACCCTCTTCCGAAATGAAGCTGACGCGCATGAAGAATTTGCCGGTATCGAGATCGTCGAACTGCGAGCTGTCGATGATATTGCACCCCTTCTCGGCCAGATAGCTCGAAATCGCCGCAACGATGCCGCGCGTCGATTTGCAGGATACCGTCAATACATAGCTTCTCATGTCTCTCCCTCTTCCCTCTTCAAGGCCGCCGCCGTGCTTAGATCAAAGCCCGGGCCGCGAACAGGCCGGTGCGCTTTCATTCATGCGACAAATTGCAAGGCAAACCATCATGCTTCTGCAAGTTCTCTCACGTTGAGCCCAGCTTAGGAGAAGTTACGCGAAAAACTGTGCCGCCAGCGCCGCCGGGATGCGTATTCTCGCCTCAGCTGCCGATTTTAGGCCGGCGGACGGTTCGCCACCGCGACTTTCCGCCGCGGCGTGGTGATCTCGTGGATGATGGCGCCGCCAATCGACGAGAGCACCAGCGACAGGATCACGAAGAGCACCGGCTGCTGCAGGATGCCGATCGGCAGGCGGTCGGCGGCGACCCTCAGAAACGCGAGCGTGAAGGCGTGGGTGATATAGATGCTGTAGGAGCAGTCGCCGAGGTAGTTCAGCCAGCCGATAAAATGCAGCCTGGAAAAGTCGATCGAGACCGCCCCGTAGACGATGAAGATCGCCGGGATTCCCCAGGCGTAGAACCGGCTTTCCGGCGGCATCAGCGCCTCGTTGATGAAGAGGAACGCAAAGCCGATGGAAAGTGCGGCCCATGCCCAGCGGTTCGGCAGAACCACCTTCTGCCGGTAGAGCCAGCCGAGCACGGTGCCGGCAAGGAATTCCAGGATGATCGGCTCGCCGTAGAACCGGGTGGCCGTCATCTCCGGCAGCAGCCGGCAGGCGATCAGGATGACGGCAAAGACGGCAAACATGGCCGGGATGCGGCGGTTTTCCGAGAGCGGCAGCAGCAGCGCGAAGACGAGATAGAAGAACATCTCGTAGTTCAGCGTCCAGCCCGGCACGACAACGGGGGTGATCGTGCTCGGATCGGCGGTATTGGCCCATGGCAGAAAAAACAGCGAGGCGAGCAGATGCGGCAGGTCGAACACGGTCGATTTCAGCAATGACGGGGCCACCAGCGCCACGACAGCCGAAAACAGCGTTGCCAGCCAATAGAGCGGCACGATGCGTTTGATGCGCCGGCGGGCGAAATCGATGGGGCTCATCGCCCGCCCGCTCGTCGTCAGCCACATGACGAAACCGCTGAGCACGAAGAAGATGTCGACGCCGGTTTCACCATAGACGAAAGCAGTCGCGTCGATCGCCGGATTGACCTTGGCAAGCTGCAATATTGCGTGGAAATAGACGACCATCAGCGCCGCGACGGCGCGCAGATATTGAAGCTGGACAAGCATCTGGCGTCTTGCTCCCTCGGGCGTCGGTCAGAACCGTGCCGCTGCGGTCAACTCTCTACATAAGCCGCACCATCCTGCCGGATGCGCGGGCTGTCGTGGAAGCGCATATATCCGACGATGAACCACAGGAGCCCGGCGATCTTCATCGAGAAAACGGCGGTTCCCCCGATCATCATATTCAGAAAAATGAAAAGAGAAAGTGAATGGGCGCAGCGCCGCTGTGCCGCCGTGCGCCCGGCGGGAAACAGGCAGACGAAAAGCCATAGGGCGATGACGCCGAAGATCGTCGCCGCGTAGATCAGGTAGACATAGCCGCTGTCGGCGAATTCGGCGACCCGGTCGACCGAAAGTCCGAGGATGGCAAGCGGATCGAGCTCCATGATCTTCTTCATCGTCAGATTGATGCGGCCGGTGAAATTGTCGCCGGTCGCATTGGGTTTCAGGGTGTAGACGAGGAAACCGGCGGCGACGATCAGCGGCATCAGCGCCAGATTGAAATTCCTCGGGATCTTCGGAAAGACGAAATAACCGACAATGCAGGCAAAACAGAAGATCAGCATGGTGCGCGTGTCGTTCGTCACCAGGATCAGCACCGCCGTGCCGATCATCAGCAGCCGGTCCCAGCGGCCGAGTTTTTCCCACATGGAAATCAGGTAGACCGCGATCACCCCGCAGAAATTGGCCAGCGACACCTGTTCGAGGAAGATCGAGGAGGAACGATGGTCGATGATGCCGAAGGAGAAACGCTCGGGAAAACCGAGCGCGTTCTGGAACAGGCCGGTTGTGTTGTAGCTCAGCGGCAGCAGCCCGCGCGTATTGGCGAAATAATCGGAGGGATGCACGATACTGACATAGAACGGCACGCTGATGATCTCGAAGATCAGGAAGATCATCACTGTCAGGCTTGCCCAGCGAAAGGCGAGCTTCATGGTCTTCTCGTTGCTCCAACTGCCGAGCCCGGCAAAGCAGAAGATGATCAGAATGTTGCGGAAATGATCGATGAACAGCATGCGGTTGAGCACGCTGACATAGATGGTCACGACAAGCGTGAACAGCAGGAACAGGAAGGCCGGCAAATCCGTCTCGTAGATCCCCTTGTGCAGGATGTAGATGATGGCGCTCGCCATGATCAGGCCTTCGCTGGCGGCGACATGCGTCATCGAGAGCGGCATGATGTTGTGGTTGATGAAGGCGAGAATGCCGTTGTAGAGCACCGACAGCAGGCCGAGCCAGAGCAGGGGATAATCGGTCCGCGCCGCTTGGCCGCCGGCTAGCGAGAAAGCTGCCTTCTGGTCGAGGACCGCCACCGTCACTTCCCCGCTGGCTTGACGCTGGCGCAGGCGCCGGCTTTGGCTTTTGCCGAACTGGCGAGAAGCCGCATCTGCGGCCGCTCAGTGCCCTTTTGCGGCTGGACGTTGAACGGCTCGTCGGTCGGCCACCATTCGCCCGCGGCCCAATAGGACCAGCCAAGCCAGGCGTCGCCATTATCGGACATGGTGGCATAGATCTCGGTCAGCCCGCTCATGCAGTCCTTGTCGGCGGCGGCGCCGAATTCGCCGAGAAAGCCGCGCTTGTGGTTCTTCTTCAGCCAGGCGGTAACGCCGGCGATCGCTTCGACCGCGGCTGTGGCGCCCTCGCAGGTCGGATGGGTTCCGGAGGAATCGATGTCGAGATATTGGTGGACCTCATAGGCGTAGAAGTCGAGCGGATCGCGCACGCCGAGCATCACCGTGCCGTTGGCGCCGCCGATCACGTCCTGCTCCCAGCTGTGAGCGCCGCTCCAGGCGGTGCCCGGCACCAGGATGAGGTTGCGGGCGCCGACGGCACGGATGCTGCGGATGGCCGCATTGGCGGCATCGAGCCAGTCCGTCGCCTTGATATCATGCGGCTCGTTCATCAGGCCGAAGAGCACGCCATCCCGATTGGCGAATTCGACCGCGAGCCTTGCCCAGAAGTCGGCGAAGGCCGCGTCGGTCGCCGGCGCCGTGCCGACCTGCGTCTTGTCGTAATAGCCGAAATTATGCGGGTCGAGCAGCACGGCCATGCCGTGCTTGCGAATCAGGCCGACCGTATCTTTGATCCGCTTGAGTTCGTCCTCGTCGAGCCGTCCACCGAGCGCCGGCTGCAGCCGCTCCCAGCGAAAGGGCAGCCGGATGATCGACATGCCCTTTTCGGCGAAATAGCCGATCGTGTCTTCGCTGGGATAGGTATAATTCGTGCCGTAGACGCCGTCGCGGTCACCATATTCGCCGCCGGAAAGATTGACGCCGCGATAACAGGGCGCGTCGGCCGCAAAGGCCGGCGGGGGGACGAGAGCGGCCGCAAGCAGCAGCGCCGTCAGATGTCGTCTCGTCCTCATGCTTACCCTCGTAATCCAGGCAAATCGCAACATCGGCGTCGCTCGAATTATTTTAACGGTCCGTTAGCTAAGAATTTCTAAAGTCTCCGCACCTCGGCTTCAGTCTTTGACGCTGGGCGGGACATGAGTGCGCGTATGAACCAGTATGACAGGAACAGGGTAAGCCGGCTCCCTGGCTGGCGCAGTTATGACTCGCCTCAGACTGCGCCGGAAGGCGTGTGTACGCGCAGTCCTGTGGTCCGTCCGGACGATTTCGTCCCTCCGGCGCCAGAACCCGCCGCTCCGGCCCCCGCCCCTCCCGTCTTTGTGCCGCCGCTGGCAAATGTTGCGCAGCCCCGCCAATCCGAGCGCCCGGCGCCTCCGCCCCCGGCTGTGCCCCCGACTGCGCCCATGAAACAGCCTGTCGTCGATGCGCCGTCGGCCGCAGCCTTCGCATCGTCCGCACCACTTCTCGACCTCCGCTCCAGCGTCGCCGCGATCTGGAGCCGGCGGCTGATCGTGCTGGGTCTGGCCCTTCTCGGCGCCGTTGCCGGCGGGGTGGTGGCGCCCACGATCGGGCAGAAATTCACCGCCATCAGCAGCCTCTATTTCGATCCGCGCCAGATCGGCCTTGCCGATGCGGGCGGGCAATCGTCGGGGCCTTCGCCGGAAATGATCTCGACGCTGATCGACAGCCAGGTGCAGATCCTGACCTCGGGCAACGTGCTGCGCCGTGTCGTCGAAACCATGAAGCTCGATCAGGATCCGGAATTCACCGGCGGCCGCACCGATGGCGCTGCGGTCATCGGCACCCTGCAGAAGGCGCTTGTCATCACCCGCCAGGCCAGCACCTATGTCGTTTCGCTTGCCGCGACGACCAATGATCCCGAGAAATCCGCAAGGCTTGCCAACCAGGTCGTCACCTCCTTCACCGAGGAAGAGAACAGCGCCTCGAACGGCATCTATGAAAACACCTCGTCGACGCTCGACGGACGCCTCGACGATCTTCGCCAGAAGGTGCTGGAGGCCGAGCAGGCCGTCGAAACCTTCCGCGCCGACAACGACATGGCCGCCACCGAGGGCAATCTGATTTCCGATCAGCGGCTCGTCTCGCTGAACACGATGCTGGTTACAGCGCAGGAAAAGACCATCCAGGCCAAGGCCCGCGCCGATGCCGTCGCCAATCTTCGCGTCGAGGACATCGTCGCCGGCAACCAGGCGGAGGGCGGCGTCACTTCGCCGCTGGTCAGCCTGCGGCAGCAGTATGCCACCCAGGCCGCTGCCGTCGGCAGCCTCGAAAGCCAGATGGGCACGCGTCATCCCCGCCTGCAGGCGGCCCGCTCCTCGCTGCAGAGCATATCAGGCGAAATCAAGGGCGAGTTGCAGCGGCTCGCGACGTCGGCAAGAGGCGAATACGAGCAGGCCAAGGCCGCCGAGGACAGCATCGCCAAGGAGCTCGCCGTCCAGAAGGCGCTGCAGGCGAGCACTTCGGACAAGCAGGTGGAATTGAACGAATTGCAGCGCAAAGCGACGGCGGCGCGCGATATTTATGAGACGGTGCTGAAGCGCTCCAGCCAGACGAGCGAGGAGCAGAACCTCAACCAGAGTAACATTCGCGTCATCTCGCCGGCCGAGCCGCCTGTGAAGGCCGATGGCCCGGGAAAGAAGATCCTGCTCATCGCCGGCGTCATCGGCGGTCTTCTCGCCGGTTTCGTCGTCGGCGCCGGTTTTGCGATCCTCGCCGGCCTCTTTAGCCATCCCGTCGTCAGAAGCTATTTCAGGAAATCGCCGGCTGCGGTTGCTTGATCACGATCCCCGGTTCTCCTACATCCTGTGAACGGCCTATTGCCGGCAGGAGAATTCCCATGCGGCTTGTGATGATGCTTCTGATGTCGCTCGTTGCCGTGTCCAGCCTGGCAGCCGCGTCGGCCTTTGCCGTCGACTGGACGAAATCACTCGATTCCGGCGTGCAGCCCCTCTACCCCTACAAGGGCCTCCCCGGCGTCAAGGCGCAGCCGGACAAGAAGGAGGAGGAATCCTACAATTGCCGCACTGAAACCGTCCAGATCCGCCGCCGCTACGACGAGATCTTCCGCTCGGGCGGCATGCCGACGCTGATGTATGTCTGCGAACGCGACGGCTTCATCTCGATGGACGACAAGGTCCCGCTGCGCGGCCACTATCAGCCGGTGCGGTAGGCGCTTCAGCCGGTCGGCAAAGCCGCCGGATGTACCTGTCGGAAATATTCTCTCGGAAGCTCCATCCTCAGATAGTCGAAGCCGGCATTGACGTCCGGTCGATCGACGATCGAATATTTGACTGCGCCCTCTTCCTCGGTGCGCCGCAGCGGCAGGCTTTCGGCTACTGCAAAGCCCAGCCGCCTGTAGAGGCCGATCGCCTCCCCGGCATGCTTCTTGCATTGTTACTAATATTCTAACTCTTGGGGAGAAAATGCCATGCAATGGAACACATCGGCGGATTTTGCGCCTCTTGTTCTCTTTGTCGGAGCCGGGCACCAGCGGAGGATCGTCAGGACGCTCCGGGACGCAGCCGAAGTTCTGATGGTGGACTGGCCGTTTGAAGATGGAGAGGAATATGTCGCGGCGGTGAAGGCTTGCGCCGATGCCGTCATGGGGCAGGCGGGGATGAACGAACTCAGGGAATTGCTTCTGAGGGCCGCCAGAGAAGCCGGGATGGGGGTTCTGACCGTTATTCCCGACAGCGGCAAGACGATGGCCGAAATGGCCGCGTGAAGCCCACTGACGACGCCATCATTGATCCGGCCAAAGCGTGCCGACGCAGGAGATGCAAATGCAGCGAACTGCCCGGTAGGGACGCCACGCCGGTGTAAATAGATCCGCACGGGCTGAGCTTGATAGCCGGGCGGCGTGGTAGATATCGGGCAATAAAAAAACCCGGGAAAACCGGGCTTCTTTGCGTTGTTTCCTGACCGCTTGGGCGGCCTGAAACTGGAATGGTGCCCAGAAGAGGACTCGAACCTCCACACCCTTTCGGGTACCAGCACCTGAAGCTGGCGCGTCTACCAATTCCGCCATCTGGGCGACGGAGAGCGATGTAAGGGGGCGGCTCCTGACTGTCAACCGGGTTTTTGAAGTTTTTCTGACAGTTGGCGAAAAACAGTTGATCACATGCGAGGGAGTTGCCGGAGGGCAGGCATAGCGCTTCACTCGGTACGCCCTATATAGAGGAAATATCGAAGGGAATGCCCCATGCCCGTTGCCCGCACGCTTCTGTTCGCCGGTCTCCTTGCTGTTTTCGCGCCAGCCGTGGCGGGCGCTGATTCGCTGAAGCTGGGCAAGCCGGGGGTCGGGCCGCTCAACACCGGATCGACGCTCTGCGATTTTCGCGGCTGCTTCGGTTTCGGGCCGCAGCAATGGCATCGCCCCGCCTATGTCCAACCGAATTACCGCCCGCGCGGCGCGGGGCCGACCTATTACCTGCCGGGTGCCGCCGGGCGGCCGCAGCTAACCTATGATCCGCCGCCGGTGCGCCGGGTGCAGCCGAACGCTCCGAACAAGCATATCGCCTGGTGCACCAATGAATACCGCTCCTACAATCCGAGGACGGATCACTTCCTCACCTATGAGGGCGTCTACAGGGTCTGCCGCTCGCCCTATCGCTGAGAGCGTTGCGGTCAGCTTTCCAGCGAAGCGCGGTCGACATGGCCGAGATCGCGGCCGGGCTCGACGATATCGCGGACCCGCTGCTTCAACTCCTTCGGCCCGGGAAAGCCGCCGTCGCGCTTGCGTTCCCAGATCAGGTCGCCATTGACGCGGATCTCGAAATTGCCGCCGGTGGCGGGGATCAGCGCCACCTCGCCAAGGCTGTCGGAAAAAGTGTGCAGCAGTTCCTGCGCCATCCAGGCGGCGCGCAGCAGCCAGTTGCACTGGGTGCAGTAGAGGATCGAGACGCGGGCTTTTTCGGTCATGGCGATTTCCTTTCGTTCGCGTGGATTTAAGCCCTTGCGGCGTGCTCACGCAATGGCGCGCAAGCATCTTGCGCGTCGTTCGCCGGCATGGTCTCTTCCATAGTCGGTCATACCGGGGAGATCCCATGCGGATAGCAGTCATCGAAAACATGAGGAATACCGGTCTCGGCGCGCTTGCCAGAGCGCTCGATGAGGCGGGAGCTCATATCGAGTGGTTCCGCGTGTGGCAGGACGGCGTCTTGCCGACGGATATTTCCGGCCACGACGCACTGGTCGTTCTTGGTGGCGAGCAGAGCGCGCTGGATGACGAGACGCATCCCTATCTGCCGGAGCTCGTGCGGCTTTCGCGCCGATTCGGTGATGCCGGCAAGGCTGTGCTCGGCATCTGCCTCGGCAGCCAGATCCTCGCCCGCGCTTATGGTGCCGACAATCATCTCGGCACCGCCCGTGAGTTCGGCTGGCACGGGATCGGTGTCACCGGGGAAGGCCGGGCCGATCCGCTGCTGTCGGCGCTTGGCGGTGAATTCACCATTTTCGAATGGCATGCCGACACGTTTTCCCTGCCCGAAGGTGCGGTGCGTCTGGCGACGAGCCCGGTCGCCGAGAACCAGGCCTTCCGCATCGGTCGCGCCGTCTATGGCACCCAGTTCCATTTCGAGGCCGACCGAGCAGTTGTTGAGCAATGGAAGGCGGAATTCCCTGATACGATCGCCCGCATCGCCCCCGGTTGGCTGGAGAACCATGCCGAACTGGCGGCGCGGCATGGCGTCGCCGCCGATGCCGCCGGCCTTGCCATCGCGCGTGCCTGGGTCAGCCTGATCGAACCGGCAGAGATCGGAATATTGGCGGAGGCCTCGGCTTGAGAGGCGACGCAATGCCGGCGAGCGAACGCGAGAAGATGGCGGCAGGCGAATGGTATTGCTGCCTCGACGACGACCTCGATCTCTTGCGCCGTCAGGCGCGCCTTGCGGTCCATGCGCACAACACGCTGCCGCCGGACGCGCGCGGCGCCATGGCGCCAGTCCTAAGGGCGCTCTTAGCGGGCGTGGCACCCGATGTCTTCATCGAAGCGCCGTTTCACTGCTCTTACGGCATCAACATCACGCTCGGCGAGCGCGTCTATTTCAACGCCGGCTGTACCATCCTCGATTCCGGCCGGGTGACCGTCGGCGACCGCACGATGTTCGGTCCCGGCGTGCAGATCTATTGCGCCGAACATCACAAGGATGCCGCCCTTCGCAGCGCCGGCATCGAGATCGCCCGGCCGGTTGCGATCGGCAGCGATGTCTGGATCGGTGGCGCCGCCATCATCCTCGGCGGCGTCACGATCGGCGATGGTGCAATCGTCGGCGCGGGCGCCGTGGTGACCAGGGATGTGCCGGCGGGCGCCACCGTAGTCGGCAACCCGGCGCGTCGGATAAACGCCGTCTGAAATTCGGCCTGCCTCGCCTCCCTCGACAATGGCGCCCGCTCCGCTAGATCACGTGGCCAAGGGGAGAGATATCATGACAGCACAGAACCTACCCATGGAAGGCGGCTGCCGTTGCGGCCGCGTGCGGTTGAAGATCAGCGCGCCGCCGCTGCTAGCCATGGCCTGTCACTGCACAGGCTGCCAGAGGATGACCGCGAGCGCCTATTCGCTGAGCGCCGCCATCCCCAGCGAAGGTTTCGAGGTGACGAAAGGCGAGCCCGTCATCGGCGGCCTGCACGGCGTTACGAAACATTATTTCTGCCCGCATTGCATGAGCTGGATGTTCACCCGCCCGGAAGGCATGGACTGGTTCGTCAATCTGCGTGTCACGATGCTCGACGACCCCAGCTGGTTCACCCCGTTCATCGAGACCTGGACGAGCGAGAAGCTGGCCTTCGCCGAGACCGGCGCGGTGCACAGCTACGCCGCACTGCCGGAGATGGCGGCCTATGAAGGGCTGGTGAAGGAATATATGGGTCGGGGATGAGTCAAAACTGCCGGTATTTCGCAAATGGCAGGCCATGCTTCGCAACATATTCGTTTTGCTCCGCGATCGCCTCGGCGTTTTCAATTCGCCAAAGTCTTTCGCGTTCTTCGCGGCAGCGTTTCATCATCGCTTGTCTTTTAATCGACGGCCTGGACTTTGCCGCCCTTGTTGGGATCGGTATCTGCGCCTGCCGCCGATCCAGGCTTTCCGGTTGCTCGGCTTTCATTCTTCATGGCACAACCTCCCTAGCAAATGCTGGCGCATTGGCGCTGGCATCATACCTTGCGCAGTCTAGGCGATACACCCCGGAAATGCGACTTCCGGGCTACCGACGGGCTTTCGTTGGACGACTGATAGGGCCTGACCACTTCTCCTCCGTCATGCTCGGGCTTGTCCCGAGCATCTGCAGCCGGTTGATACGTTGGCAGATCCTCGGCACAAGGCCGAGGATGACGGAGAATAAAGAGCGAGGCTTGTCAACAAGCCAAGGAGACCCAGGTCTCGTCGTCAAAAAAGGCTCTGCGAAAGCCTATTCGTCGCCCATCTTCAACGCGGCGATGAAGGCTTCCTGCGGAATCTCCACCTTGCCGAACTGACGCATGCGCTTCTTGCCGGCCTTCTGCTTGTCGAGCAGCTTGCGTTTGCGGGTGGCATCGCCGCCATAGCATTTCGCGGTCACGTCCTTGCGCAGCGCCGAGATCGTCTCGCGGGCGATGACGTTGCCGCCGATTGCCGCCTGGATCGGGATCTTGAACATGTGCTTCGGGATCAGCTCCTTGAGCTTCTCGCACATGTCGCGGCCGCGCTTTTCGGCGGCCGTCCGGTGCACCATCATCGACAGCGCGTCGACCGGCTCGCCGTTGACGAGGATCGACATCTTCACGAGATTGCCCTCGCGGTGATCGGTGAGCGTATAGTCGAAGGAGGCATAGCCCTTCGAGATCGACTTCAGCCGGTCGTAGAAATCGAAGACGACTTCGTTGAGCGGCAGGTCGTAGGTCAGCATTGCGCGCGTGCCGACATAGGTCAGCTCGATCTGGATACCGCGCCGGTCCTGGCAGAGTTTCAGAATGCCGCCGAGATAATCGTCCGGAGTCAGGATCGTCGCGCGGATCCACGGTTCGTGGATTTCCGAGATTTTCACGACATCGGGCATATCGGCCGGGTTGTGCAGCTCGCGCTCCGAGCCGTCGGTCATGAACATCTTGTAGACCACCGACGGGGCGGTGGCGATCAGATCGAGGTCGAACTCGCGCTCCAGCCGTTCCTGGATGATTTCGAGATGCAGCAGGCCGAGGAAGCCGCAACGGAAGCCGAAGCCGAGCGCCGCAGACGATTCCATCTCGAAGGAGAAGGAGGCGTCGTTGAGGCGCAGCTTGCCCATGGCGGCGCGCAGATCCTCGAAATCGGCGGCATCGACCGGGAACAGGCCGCAGAACACCACCGGCTGCGCCGGCTTGAAGCCCGGCAGTGCCTGTGCCGTCGGCCGCTTGTCCTCGGTGATCGTATCGCCGACGCGGGTATCGGCCACTTCCTTGATCGAAGCGGTGATGAAACCGATCTCGCCCGGGCCAAGGCTGTCGACATTGACCATCTTCGGCGTCAGCACGCCGACACGCTCCACCTGGTATTTCGCATCCGTGCCCATCATGCGGATCGTTTGACCCTTGGTCAAAACGCCGTCGATGATGCGCACGAGAACCATGACGCCGAGATAGGTGTCGTACCAGCTGTCGACGAGCAGCGCCTTCAGCGGTGCTTTGTCGCCGCCCGGGCTCTTCGGCGCTGGCAGCTTGTTGACGATCGCCTCCAGCACGTCGGGAATGCCGAGGCCGGTTTTAGCCGAAATCAGCACGGCCTCCGAAGCGTCGATGCCGATCACTTCCTCGATCTGTTCCTTGATGCGGTCGGGTTCGGCGGCCGGCAGGTCGATCTTGTTGAGCACGGTGACGAGCTCGTGATTGTTGTCGATCGCCTGGTAGACGTTGGCGAGCGTCTGCGCTTCCACGCCCTGGCTGGCGTCGACGACGAGCAGCGAGCCCTCGCAGGCCGACAGCGACCGCGAGACTTCATAGGCGAAGTCGACGTGGCCGGGCGTGTCGATCAGGTTGAGAATGTACTTCTCGCCATTGTTTGCCTGGTAGTGCAGGCGCACGGTCTGGGCCTTGATGGTGATGCCGCGCTCGCGCTCGATATCCATATTGTCGAGCACCTGCTCGGACATTTCGCGCTCGGCAAGGCCGCCTGTCGTCTGAATCAGGCGGTCGGCCAGCGTCGATTTGCCGTGGTCGATATGGGCCACGATCGAGAAGTTGCGGATATGGGACAGCGGAGTGGTCGAATTGGTGCTCATGCGCGCCATATAGCAGCGCCGCCCCCTGCCGCAAAGCGGTAATTATCCCGCTGTTTACGCTATTTTGCGGGCCGGCCGGAGGCGTGTCAGACCGGCCAGGTCTCCAGCCGCCAGGCCGAATCCCAGAACATCCATTCATATTGCGAGGCGCGCACGAAGACATCGGTCATCTCTGTGCGTTCCGCCGGCGAGGCGGCGCGAGCGGCGATATCGGTCAGCGCGATCACTTCGCGGGCGCCGGCGGCAAATTGCGGATCGCCATAGGTATTGATCCAGGCCTGGAAGGCATTGCCCTCGATCGCCGGCCGGCTCTTGATCGCCTCGCCGACATGCCAATAGATCCAGAAGCAGGGCAGGATTGAAGAAAGTGCCACCGCGTAGGAGCGATGATAGGCGGTGGCGAGCAGAAAATTCGTATAGGCAAAGCAGGCAGGCGACGGTTCGGCCGCTGTCACATCTTCGGAAGTGATGCCGAACTGGGTGAGGAAGCCGGCATGCAGGCCCTGCTCGACGGTGATCGCCTTCTGCGCCGAACCGAGAAAGCGCAGCACCTGCGCATTGTCGGGCGCCTTGGCAGCGACGATCGCAAGGCAGCGCGCATAATGTTTGAGGTAAAGCGCATCCTGCAGAATGTAGTGCCGGAAAACCTCCGGCGGCAGCGTGCCGTCCGAAAGGCGCGTGAGCAGCGGCAGCACCTCGATCTCGGCCATGATGGGCGCGATCCTGTCCCAGGCGGCTGCCGTGAAGCTTTCCGTCAGTTCCGTGCTCTGCGTGCTGGCGTCCATCACTCTCTCCCATCGAATTGCGTTGCCATATATCGGTGACGCCGAGGCGAAAGCAAGATTGGTTTGCCGCCTCCGTCGCGGCTTGATTCCATCATCAGATCATGTATTTCTCTTATAGTAGAATCTGGGATCGGATATGGAAGAGCAACTGGAACAGGCAATCGGCATCCGTATCCGCAAGCTGCGGCTGGACAAAGGATTGACCCTTGACGATCTCGCCACGGCCTCCGGCGTCAGCCGGGCGATGATTTCGCGCATCGAGCGGGCGGAGGCGAGCCCCACCGCCTCGCTGCTGGCGAGGATTTGCGCCGCGCTCGGCTTGTCGTTGTCTGCCTTCTTTGCGGAGGAGGGGGAGCAGGCCTCGCCGCTTGCCCGCCGGCAGGAGCAGCAGGTCTGGCGCGATCCGGAGACCGGTTATCTCAGGCGGTCGGTTTCGGCACCCGGCACCGCCTCCGACGTCGATATCGTCGAAATCGAGTTCCCCTCTGGCGCCCGCGTCAGCTTTCCCCCGCATGCCGCCTCCCATGGCATGACCCAGCATATCTGGCTGTTCGACGGCGAGTTGGAGATGACGGCAGGCGAGGTGGTCTACCGGCTGCGCCCAGGCGATTGCCTCTTCATGCCGGTCGGCGAAGGCCATGTCTTCCACAATCCCGGCAACGCGCCGGCACGCTATTGCGTCGTGCTCGATCGCGGCGGCCGCTAACAGCTTCAGTTCAGGAGAAGACCATGCCCGATATCCGTATCCTTTCCGCCGAGGAGGCGCGCGCCGCCATTCCGGCGCTTGCGCAAGTGCTTGCAGATTGCGTCGCCGGCGGCGCCTCCGTCGGCTTCATGCAGCCCTATGGGCCTGAAGAGGCCGAGCACTATTGGCGCGATGTCGCCGATGCCGTTGCGACGGGCGGCAATCTGCTGGTGGTCGCCGAACTGGAGGGCAGTATTGTCGGCACGGTGCAGGTGGGGGCCGCGCAGATGACCAATCAGCCGCATCGCGGCGATCTGAGGAAGCTCCTGGTGCATCGCTCCGCCCGGGGGCGCGGCATCGCCCGGTTGCTGATGGAGGCCGCCGAACGCGAGGCGGCAAGGTGGGGCAAGACCCTGCTGGTGCTCGATACGGCAACCGGCAGCGATGCCGAGGCGATCTATCCGCGCCTGGGCTGGCAGCGGGTCGGCGTCATCCCGGATTATGCGCTGTGGCCGGAAGGCGGCTTCTGCGACACCACGCTGTTCTACAAGCGGCTCGCCTGATTGCGTCGGCTGGGCTCATTTCGGACGGCCGAAGGCGGAAAGCGTCTCATGCAGCCTCGCGCCCGCGGTCCATTGCGCAGCATGCCAGCCGAATTGCCGCGCCGCGTCGATATTTTCCGCCATATCGTCGATAAACGCGATTTCGCCGGGCAGGACGCCGGCCCGCTCGGTCGCCAGCCGGAAAAAATCGGCCGACGGTTTGCGATGCCCGAGCGCTGCGGAATAGAGGATACCGTCGAAATGCGCGCCAAGGCCGGCCTCTTCCATCAGATAGTGCGCCCGCCTGTGTTCCTGGTTGGTCGCCAGGAACAGCGCGACACCGCTTTGCTTGAGGGCGGCGAGCTCTTCCAGGAGCGTGAGATCAAGGCGGGAATCGTTTGCAAACCAGTAATCGATCAGCGTCGCGGCGCTGAGATGCGGCGCGATCTGTTCCAGTACTTTCGCGAGGCTGGGCTCCAACGGCTCACGGCCAACGATGATGTCAGCCCAGCACGTCTGCAAGAATTCCCGCTGCAGCAGCTCGGGTCGCAGCCCGAGATCGCGCTCGAGAAAGGTGAAATGCGGCAGGCCGTCAGCCGGCCGGCCATGAATGAGCACGCCGTCGACATCGACCATCAGCACTTTCATGCGGAAATTCCTCGTTCTCGAAGCAGCGGCGAGGGTGGCGTTATTGCGCTGGATGATCAAGAGCTCGCCGCACCGCTTTTTTGTCGCGGCAACCCCGTGTAAATCTCGACCTTCAATCACAGGCAGGATCTGAAATGCGCGTCATCTATTCCGAAGACCATAAGCTGCGTGACGCCAGGACCGAGCTCTACGCCGGTCAGCTGGTGACGCCCTTCGAGGCGCCGTTCCGGGCCGAATGGATCCTGGCGGCGGTGAAAGAGGCGGGCTTTACCGATGTCGTGGCGCCCGTTGCGCACGGGCTGGAAACGGCTGGAAAGGTGCATGATCCCGCCTATCTCGATTTTCTCGCCACCGTCTGGGATCGCTGGGTGGCGGCCGGTTTCACCGGCGAGGCGATCGCCAACTCCTTCCCAGTGCGCCGCACCAGCCAGCGCGTGCCCGACAATATCGTCGGCGCGATCGGCCATTACGCCAACGCCGCCGATACCTCGATCACCAAGGGCTCCTACGAGGCGGCGATCGCCTCGATGCGTTGCGCTTTGACGGGCGCCGATTGGCTGGCAGAGGGCCATCGTTTCGCCTTCGCGCTTTGCCGGCCGCCCGGCCACCATGCCGGCATCGATCTTTTCGGCGGCTATTGCTTCATCAACAATGCGGGCGTGGCGGCGCAGCGGCTGCTTGATCGCGGTGCGAAAAAGGTCGCGGTGCTCGATGTCGATTTCCACCATGGTAACGGCACCCAGGATCTCTTCTATCACCGAGGCGATGTCTTCACCGCCTCGCTGCACGGCGATCCGATGCACGCCTTCCCCTATTTCCTCGGCCATGCCGACGAGGAAGGCGAGGGGGCGGGAGCGGGCGCCAACCGCAACTATCCGATGCCGCCGGGCACGCCCTGGGAGGCCTGGTCGTCGACCCTTGCCGATGCGCTCGCCCGCATCAAGACCTTCGGGGCCGAGGCGATCGTCGTGGCGCTCGGCGTCGACACCTACGAGCGTGATCCGATCTCCTTCTTCGGGCTCACTTCTGACGATTTCACCCGCATGGGCGCGATGATTTCAGCCGCCGGCCTGCCGGTGCTCGTCTGCATGGAGGGCGGTTACGGCGTGCCGGAGATCGGCCTTAACGTCGCCAACGTGCTCAAGGGTCTGGAAGCCTGATTGCCTGGTATGACCGACGAGATCGTTCCATCCGATATCCCGACACCCCGCATGCTGAGCTGGGCGCGCAACTCGGCCATCTACCGCCTGGAGCGGCGGATGATGACGGAAAAGCAGCTCTTCGACGCCATCACCCGCAAGGCCAGGGAGAAGTTCGAGGATATCAGCGCGGGCCAGATCAAGGCCGTTGCCGATTTCGCCGTCAAATTTGCCTATGACAACAAGGTGCTCGACGATAGCGCCTTTGCCGAAATCAGCACGCGTTCTGCCGTGCGCGGCGGCAAATCGAAGCGCGCGATCGCCCAGAAGCTGACCGCCAAGGGCGTCTCCGGCGATAAAGTCGAGGTGGCACTCGAGGCGGCGGACGATCTCTATGCCGCGGCCATATTCGCCCGCAAGCGCGCCTTCGGCCCGTTCCGCCGCGTCGAGCTCGACGACAAGCGAAAGGCGAAGGAGCTTTCGGCTTTCGCCCGCAACGGCTTCAGCTTCGAGATTGGCAAGAAGGTCTTCGACATGAGCTTCGAAGAGGCCGAAGAGGTCATCCTCTCCGGCCGCCTCTGATGCATCAGGTCTTTTGCTGCCTGGATCAGAAGTTTGAATTTGTGGGTTGCAAATGGCCTTCGTATGAAGAGCGCGCAATCGGAGGCGGACATGGAAGACAGAACCAACGACGGCGCCGGCGTGCTGGCAATCGAAGGACCTGCAACATCCGGCGGCCTGGCGGCCGGCGCGCTGATGTGCCTGATGTCCATGTCCTCGATCCAGTTCGGCGCCGCACTTTCCTCCTCCGCCATTGCCGCCTATGGGCCAGCCGGTGCCAGTTGGCTGCGCCTGGCCTTTGCCGCCCTCATTCTGGCCGTCGCCGTCCGCCCGCGCATATTCAGCTATACGAGAGAGCAATGGACGAGTGCTCTGGTTCTCGGCACGACGACAGCGTTGATGACCATGAGTTTCTTCGCGGCGATCGAGCGCATTCCGCTCGGTCTCGCCGTGGCGATCGATTTTCTCGGGCCGCTTTCGGTCGCAACCATCGGCTACGGTCTCAGTCGGCGCCTGGTCTGGCCGCTGATTGCCGCGCTCGGCGTTCTGGCTCTTGCCCATGACGGTGAAGGCTGGGTTGGAAACATCCAGGGCATTCTCTTCGCCTGTGGCGCGGGAACCGGTTGGGCGATCTATATCGTTCTCACCAAGAAGATCGGCGCAAGCTTCAAGGGGCTGGAAGGGCTTTCCATGTCGCTGATGGTTGCCGCTGTCGTCGCGACACCTTTCGGCTTCGCAGGCGCCGTGCCGGCGCTTGACAGCTACGGCCTGATCGAAATGGCGGGCCTTGCCGTTCTCGTGCCGCTGCTGCCCTATACGCTGGAGCTGATTGCCCTGCGGCGCATGCCGACAACCTCCTTCGGCATCCTGATGAGCCTCGAGCCCGCCATTGCGGCTCTTGCGGGCTTCGCCATTCTGACGCAGCCCCTGACCCTTCTGCAGATGGCCGGAACGGCCCTGGTCGTTGCCGCAAGCGCCGGCGCCACCTTTTCCGCAAAGCAGTAGGAGATCAGCCCGTCTTCCTCGTCGGGTCGTCGAGGGCGGGATTGTAAAACAGCGACAGCGTCAGGCTTTTGGCAATCCGCTCGGCTGTCGCCATGAACCAGGCCTTTGCCTCCGGCGTTGGCGCGATATCGTCGAGCGTTGCGGCAAACAGCGACAGCCACTTCGGAAAGAGATCGGGCGTCAGGTTCTGGACACCGGTATGCGCCTGCACCGGCTTGCCGCCATAGGCGCCGCTGCGGAAGGCGACCGCCGACCAGAAGCTCTTCATTTTCTCCATATGCGCCGGCCAGCGGCCGGAGAGCCTGGCGTCGAACACCGGGCCGAGATCGGGATGCGCAAGCACTCTGGTATAAAAGGTCTCGACCAGCCTGCCGACAAAGGCCTCGTCGACGCCCATTTCTCGCATCTCGGCCTCAGCCCTTTCGCGGATCGCCGCGATATGGGCAGGGCGCCCCTGAATCTCATTGTCCATTGCAAAACCCCGGCGCCGCGTGATGCGGCGCTCTTTCATATAGGTGTTTAAGACAGCGAGCCAAAGTCATCGGTACCCGCTTGCGGCAATCTGTCAGCCAAGGCACTTCCATCACTTCCCACGCCCTTGACCGTCATCGCTTGCTTCTTTAGATTTAGAATAATTCTAAAATTGGAGAAGACCATGCTGGCGCGGTTTTTCAGATCCTCGAAACGATCGTTCGAATCGCTGTCCGAGCAGGAGATTCTCGCCCTCGCGATCGCCTCCGAGGAAGACGATGCCCGCATCTATCTCGCCTATGCCGACAGATTGCGAAGTGAATTTCCGGCCTCGGCCAAAGTCTTCGAAGATATGGCCGAGGTCGAGGACACGCATCGCAAGTCGCTGTTCGAAATCCATCGCCAGCGTTTCGGCGAGCGCATTCCGCTGATCCGGCGCGAGCATGTCGAGGGCTTCTACGAGCGCAAGCCCGACTGGCTCAGGGCAAATCTTACCCTGGAGGCGATGCGCCGGGAAACCGAGGCGATGGAGGAGCAGGCCTATCGTTTCTATGTCGAGGCGGCAAAACGCACCTCGGATGCCTCGACGCGCGAGCTTCTCGGCGATCTCGCTCTTGCCGAACAGGGGCACGAGGATATCGCCCGCATGCTCGGCGACAAACATACACCTGAAGATGTCAAGCATGACGAGGACGCGACGGTGCATCGGCAATTTGTGCTGACCTATGTGCAGCCGGGCCTTGCCGGGCTTATGGACGGCTCGGTCTCGACGCTGGCGCCGATTTTCGCCGCCGCCTTTGCCACGCAGGATACGTGGCAGACCTTCCTTGTCGGCCTGTCCGCCTCCGTCGGCGCCGGCATCTCGATGGGCTTCACCGAAGCCGCCCATGACGACGGCAAGATTTCCGGCAGGGGCTCGCCGGTCAAACGCGGCCTTGCCTGCGGCATCATGACGGCGCTCGGCGGCCTCGGCCACGCACTGCCCTATCTGATCCCGCATTTCTGGACGGCGACGATCACTGCCGCGATCATCGTCTTCTTCGAACTCTGGGCAATCGCCTTCATCCAGAACCGCTACATGGAAACCCCCTTCCTGCGCGCCGCCTTTCAAGTCGTGCTTGGCGGCGGCCTGGTGCTCGGCGCGGGTATCTTGATTGGGAATGGGTGAACTGCGGTCGGGCGCAGCCCGAGCAATCGATCCAGTGAATCGATTGCAGCAGCGAACGCCCGGAGCCATGCGGAGGGCCGGGAGACGGTGCGGCAAACGCAACCCATTAAGAGTGCCGCAAACTCCACGACGATTTTATATCACCCGCCGCAGGCACAACAATCAGCCCTCATCATGAGGCGCCTCGCGCCCCAGGATGAGGCTGGAGAGAGGGCGCGCCAGCATCCGTGCCCTTCGCTTACGCTTCGTGCATTCGCGGCTTTGCCGCTCACCCCCTCATCTGCCTGCCGGCATCTTCTCCCCGCTGGGGAGAAGGGGACTCGTGGCGGCGCCGCACTCCTCTTGAGACCTTTGATGCAGGAATGATGACCGTGCGGCTCGCTCCCCTTCTCCCCAGCGGGGAGAAGATGCCCGTCAGGGCAGATGAGGGGGGTGAGGAGCGTCAACGACGAACACCTTGAGCGAAGCGAAAGGTAACGGTCGACGCGTTTCCAATTTCCCCAAAGCAAAAGGCCGGCTTTCGCCGGCCTTTTTTCCCCACATTCCCCCCGGAAATCCTTACCGCAGTGCGCCGACCAGAACGTCGCGGCCGTTCTCGATGGTGACCCAGCGGCCGGCATTGTAGCTCGACTGGCGCTTGACGAAGGAATAAGGCGTCGCAAACCACGGCTTGACCTCGGCGGCGAGGTTGTCGAGCACGAAGTCGCCCTCGGCGCTGCGCAGCGTCAGTACCGCATGGCCTTCACCATCCGGCTTGCGCACGACGGTCATCAGCAGATCGGCAGCCGAAAAGCCGCGCTGGATCAGCATACGGCGCTTCAAGAGCGCGAAATCCTCGCAGTCGCCGGCGGTGGTCGGATAGGCCCAGACCTCATCCTTGCCGTAAATTTCCTTGTCGGTCATCGGGGTGATCGTGCGGTTGACGGTGGCGTTGACCGAACGCACCAGCGACCACTTTGCCGGCGTCATCTCGACCGGGCCGGAATTGCGGTTTGCACCGCATTCGCTGCGGTGGATCTGACAGAAATCATAGTGGCCGATCGGCTGGGATGTGGCATTGCCCGTTACCATGGAAGCATTTCTGCTGGGGGCCGGTATGGCGGCCGTCGCCATCGCAAACATGGCCATCATGGCCACAAAAATACCCTTCATCCGCACGCCCGCTCTTCCTCGCATCGCCCCTTATTTATTAACAAAGTGTTAATGGAGAGGGCCGAGAAGAGTCAATCGTTACTTCTTGGGAGCGCCTTGCGACTCGCCGACATGGTTAAAATGCAACGGCTCGGGCACTCGCGTCAGGGGAATTTCTTGGCCGGTGCCGTTCAAACGGGCATCTGCCTGCTTGTCGATGAACGGATGACACCTTTGACGGCGCCGAGGAGAAGCGCGATATCGCTCGGCCGGGACAGGCGGTGGTCGCCGTCGCGGATGAAGGTCAGCACCACGTCGTCGGCAGGAAGATGCTCCATAAGTTTCATCGCATGCGCATGCGGCACGTCCGCGTCTTTCATGCCCTGAAGGATATGCACTGGGCAGCCCGTTTCGATGATGCCGTCGAGCACCCGGTTGTCGCGGCCGTCCTCGATCAGCGCCCTGGTGTAAATGTTCGGCTCGGGACTATATTGCGACCGTTCCTCGAAATAGCCGCGCTCGGCAAGCGACTTGCGCTCCCTGGCCTTGAGGTTCGGTTCGATCAGCTCCGAGGTGAAATCGGGTGCCGGTGCAATCAGAACCATTCCTTCAAGTTTTGGGCCGTCCTGCCGCGCAAGCTCCTGCGCCAGCCTGAGCGCGATCCAGCCGCCCATCGAGGAGCCGACCAGGATCACCCGTTCTGGGGCGACATGGCGGATGACGGCCAGCGACTCCTCCAGCCAGCGCGAGATCGTGCCGTCGCGGAAGCTGCCCCCGGAGAGCCCGTGGCCTGAATAGTCGAGGCGGATGCAGGCGAGCCCAAGCTCCACCGCCAGGCCATCGAGTTCCACCGCCTTGGTGCCGCTCATATCGGAGCGATAGCCGGATAACCAGACGAGTGCTGGCGCGTCGCTGCCGGCTTGCGCCGGGCGGACGATGATAGCGATATCACGCGCAGCCTCACCTTCGCCGACCGTCAGGAACTGCGGCTGGGCATTCGGCATTTGATCGGACATCGGCGAAACTCCTGTTATTTTGGCCTAAAAAACAGATTCTTGGCAGGCTGACAGCGGGTGATTTTTCCGCTAAAGGATGATATTGACTCCGTTGCAGCGATGACGCGACACGTTTGTGCACCCCGATATGGGAGCGCGAGGCTGCAACGTTCCGAAACAACGCGAGGAGAATACGACCATTCGCAGACCTTTTAAAACCGACGCGCCCGTGAAGGACGGACCGCGCTCGAACCGAGAAATCCGCATTCCCAAAGTTCAGCTGATCGGAGCTGACGGCGAGAATATGGGCGTCGTGCCTACCGACCAGGCCTTGAGAATGGCTGAGGAAGCCGGCCTCGATCTCGTCGAAATTTCCCCGAATGTCGAACCGCCTGTGTGCAAGATCCTCGATCTGGGCAAGCTGAAATATGCCAACCAGAAGAAGGCTGCCGAGGCGCGCAAGAAGCAGAAGATCGTCGAAGTCAAAGAAATCAAGATGCGCCCCAATATCGACACCCATGATTATGAGGTGAAGATGAAGGCTATGGGACGCTTCTTCGACGAAGGCGACAAGGTCAAGGTGACGCTGAAGTTCCGCGGCCGTGAAATGGCCCACCAGGAACTCGGCATGAAGCTGCTGCAGCAGGTCAAGGCCGATACGACCGAGTTCGCCAAGGTCGAAGCCGAGCCCAAGCTCGAAGGCCGCCAGATGATGATGGTGCTGGCGCCGAAGTAAGCGCCAGGCACTTTTTCGCCCCAAGGCCGTCCGCAAGGGCGGCTTTTGTGCTTTCGGCCACTGTGGTTTCTGCCTCGCATTTGCAGGGCGCGAAGATTCCTCCGCGGCCCCGTTGCACTTTCAAGACGCTGCGGTTATAAGCGCGCGTCCGAACTGACCGGCAGGGCATGCCGTGGCAGTTTCGAATGCTTGCGGAACGGTTCGTCACTGAAGCCGCAGATCAACAACAAACGCTCCCGCACCTTGTTGCGACGGCCGGAGAACCGGACTTCGCGGGAAGGGCTTTTTGATGAAGCGCGCAGGGAGGACAGAAGGAGTAGCAAAATGCCCAAGATGAAGACGAAGTCCTCTGCCAAGAAGCGGTTCAAGATCACCGCGACCGGCAAGGTCAAGGCTGCCGCTGCCGGCAAACGCCATGGCATGATCAAGCGTACCAACAAGTTCATTCGCGATGCACGTGGCACCATGGTTCTCGCAGAACCGGATGGCCGCAAGGTTATCAAGAATTACCTGCCGAACGGTCTCTGAGACTCGTCCGCGAACGCTAGATTTAAGGAGATCATGATATGGCACGTGTAAAAAGAGGCGTCACCTCGCACGCCAAGCATAAGAAGGTTCTGAAGGCCGCAAAGGGCTTTTACGGCCGCCGCAAGAACACCATCCGGACTGCCAAGGCTGCTGTCGATCGTTCGAAGCAGTACGCTTACCGCGACCGCAAGGTCAACAAGCGCAACTTCCGTGCGCTCTGGATCCAGCGCATCAACGCCGCGGTCCGCGAATTCGGCCTGACCTACGGCCGCTTCATCGATGGCCTGAACAAGGCCGGCATCGAAGTCGACCGCAAGGTTCTCTCCGACATGGCGATCCACGAGCCGGAAGCATTCGGCGCGCTCGTCAATGCTGCCAAGAAGGCTCTTGAGTACCTCAAGGAAGCCGGTACGGCCAACGAGTTTGAAGGCGCGGTCAAGTAACCAGCGCTTCCCAAGCTTTGAATTTATGATTTTGGGAAACCCGCGCTGGTTTGGGCTAGCGCGGGTTTTTCTTTCTTTATATCCCTGCGCCGGCCTCTCCAGCCTGCCTTTAGAACGCCGCCTGATCTGGACGGAAAGAAGACAATGTCAGATATCGACCAGCTTAAATCCTCTTTGCTTGCCGAAACTGCTGCCGCTGGTGACGAGGCGGCGCTCGAAGCCGTGCGCGTTTCCGCGCTCGGCAAGAAGGGCTCCGTTTCCGAACTGTTGAAGACGCTCGGCGCCATGACGCCGGAAGAGCGCCAGACCCGGGGTGCTGCGATCAACGCCCTGAAGAATGCGGTGACGGACGCCATTGCCGAACGCAAGTCGGTGCTGAAAATGGCGGCGGTCAATGCGCGGCTGAAGGCTGAGACGGTCGATGTCAGCCTGCCGGTGCGCTCTTCGCCGGCCGAGCGCGGCCGCATCCATCCGATCAGCCAGATCGTCGATGAGATTACGGCGATCTTCGCCGATATGGGCTTCTCGATCGCCGAAGGTCCGGACATCGAGACGGATTATTACAATTTCACCGCGCTGAATTTCCCCGAAGGCCACCCGGCCCGCGAGATGCACGACACCTTCTTCTTCCATCCGGACGAGAATGGTGAGCGCAAGGTGCTGCGCACCCATACCTCGCCGGTGCAGGTGCGCACCATGGAAGCGCAGAAGCCGCCGATTCGCATCATCATTCCCGGCAAGACCTATCGCCAGGACAGCGACGCCACGCATTCGCCGATGTTCCATCAGGTCGAGGGCCTGGTCATCGACAAGAAGGCCAATGTCGCCAACATCCGCTGGGTGCTCGAGGAATTCTGCAAGACCTTCTTCGAGGTCGACAGCGTGACCATGCGTTTCCGCCCGTCCTTCTTCCCCTTTACCGAGCCCTCTTTCGAGGTCGATATCCAGTGCGACCGCTCCGGTCCGATCGTCAAGTTCGGCGAAGGCACCGACTGGATGGAGATCCTCGGCTGCGGCATGGTCCATCCGAACGTGCTGCGCTACGGCGGGCTCGATCCGGACGAATATCAGGGTTTTGCCTGGGGCATGGGCCTCGACCGCATCGCCATGCTGAAATACGGCATGCCCGACCTGCGCGACTTCTTCAACGCCGACGTCCGCTGGATGACGCATTACGGCTTCCGCCCGCTCGACATGCCGACGCTGTTCGGCGGCCTCAGCGCTTGAACGGAGAATTGGGACGATGAAATTCACGCTCTCCTGGCTGAAAGAGCATCTGGATACGGATGCCGGCCTCGATGAAATCTGCACGCGCCTCACCCAGATCGGCCTGGAGGTCGAGGATGTCGACGACAAGGCGGCGTTCAAGCCCTTCGTCATCGCCAGAATTGTCTCGGCGGAAAAACATCCGCAGGCCGATCGCCTGAAGGTGCTGATGGTCGACACCGGCGCCGGCGCGCCGGTCCAGGTCGTCTGCGGCGCGCCGAACGCGCGCGCCGGCCTTGTCGGCGCCTTCGCGGCACCCGGAACCTATGTCCCCGGCATCGATGTGACGCTTGCCGTCGGCAATATTCGCGGCGTCGAAAGCCACGGCATGATGTGCTCCGAAAAGGAGTTGCAAATCTCCGACAGCCACGACGGCATCATCGATCTGCCCGACGATGCGCCGGTCGGAAAGAGTTATGCGGCCTATGCGCATCTCGACGACCCGGTCATCGAGATCAACCTGACGCCGAACCGTCCTGACTGCACCTCGATCCACGGCATCGCCCGCGATCTCGCAGCCTCCGGACTCGGTACGTTGAAGCACCGGCCTGCGCCGTCCTTCCCCGTCGAAGGCGGGACGCCGGTGAAGCTGACGCTCGATCTCGACGATGCCACGCTCTGCCCCGGTTTTTCGCTGCGTCTGGTGCGCGGCGTCAAAAACGGCCCGAGCCCGCGCTGGATGCAGCAGCGGCTGACCGCCATTGGCCTGCGCCCGATCAATGCGCTGGTCGATATCACCAATTACATGACCTTCGATCAGGGCCGGCCGATGCATGTCTTCGACGCCGCCAAGGTCAAGGGCAACCTCACCGTCCGCCGCGCCGTCGAGGGCGAGAGCGTGCTGGCGCTCGACCAGCGCGAATACAAGCTCGGTCCGAACAACGTCGTCATCTCAGATGAAGACGGCATCGAATCGATCGGCGGCATCATGGGCGGCGAACACTCCGGCTGCGACGAAAACACCGTCGACGTGCTGATCGAGTCGGCCCTCTGGGACCCGATGAACATCGCCAAATCCGGCCGCGGCCTTGGCATTATCACCGATGCCCGCTACCGCTTCGAGCGCGGCGTCGATCCGGAGTATATGGTGCCCGGTCTCGAGCGCACGACGGAACTGGTGCTGGAACTCTGCGGCGGCACCGCCGCCAGGGCCGAGGTCGTTGGCTACAAGGGTTACGAACCAAGGATTGTCGATTTCCCCTATTCCGAGGTCAAGCGCCTGACGGGGCTCGACGTCTCGGATGCGGAAAGCAACAACATTCTGACCCGCCTCGGCTTCACCGTCTCCGGTTCCGGCGAGCGTGTCTCCGTCGCCGTTCCCTCCTGGCGTCCCGATGTCGACGGCAAGGCCGATCTCGTCGAGGAGGTCATGCGCATCCACGGCGTCGACAATATCAAGCCGGCGCCGCTCGAAAGCCATGCTGTCGTCAACGGCAAGATCCTGACGACGCTGCAGATCCGCACCCGCCTGGCCAAGCGGGCGCTTGCGTCGCGCGGCATGCTCGAAGCCGTCACCTGGTCCTTCATTCCGGAAGATCAGGCCAAGCTGTTCGGCGGCGGGTCGCCGGCCCTCAAGCTTGCCAATCCGATTGCCGCCGAAATGTCGGATATGCGCCCGTCGCTGCTGCCGGGCTTGTTGACCGCGGCCCAGCGCAATGCCGACAAGGGGTATGCCGACGTCGCCCTCTTCGAAGTCTCCGGCACTTATGAGAACGACCGGCCGGACGGTCAGCGCCGCGTTGCCGGCGGCATCCGCCGCGGCACGGCCTCGCTTGCCGGCGGCGGTCGCGCCTGGTCGAACGCCGCCAAGGGCGGCGGCAAGCCGGTCGACGTCTTCGACGCCAAGGCCGATGCGCTCGCCGTCATCGAAGCCTGCGGCCTGCCGATGGGCAATATCCAGATCGAGCAGGGTGGGCCGGAATGGTATCATCCCGGCCGCTCCGGCACGATCAAGATGGGGCCGAAGGTCGTGCTCGGCTATTTCGGTGAATTCCATCCGCTGACGCTTGAGGCGCTCGATGTCTCCGGCGCGCTCTGCGGTTTCGAGGTCTATCTCGATGCCATGGCCGAGCCGAAAAAGAAGGCGACCCGCACCAAGCCGGCGCTCGATCTTTCGCCCTTCCAGGCGGTCAAGCGCGATTTCGCCTTCGTCGTCGACAGGACGGTGGAGGCGGGCGCCATCATCAAGGCTGCGACCGGGGCAGACCGCAAGCTGGTCACCGGTGTCAATGTCTTCGACATCTTCGAAGGCGCTTCCGTCGGCGAGGGCAAAAAGTCGGTGGCGATCGAGGTTCAGATCCAGCCGGCCGAGCGCACGTTGACGGATGAGGATTTCGAGGCGCTGACGCAGAAGATCGTCGCCAGCGTGACAAAATTCACCGGCGGCGTTCTCCGAAGCTGATCCCGTCGGCCTCACCAAAACGAGAGACCGGCCGCCAAGGCGGCCGGTCTTTTCACGTGTGGAGATGATAGAGTTTGCTGACGATCGTCCAGCGGCCGTCGATCTTCAGCAGCGAGAGATAGTCGGTAAAGCGCATCCCGGCGAAATCGTCGGTGACCTTGACGCTCGCCGCGTCGCCCTCGACATCGACGTTCTGGATATCCATGAAGGGCTGCGTGCCGGGTGGCGCCGGCTCCTCCGCCAGGATGGCGGCGATGAATTCGTCCCGCGTCAGCCATTCGACGGCATTCTGGTAATAGCCGATGATCGAGCTTTTCGGGTGAAACGCCTTTTTCAAGGCCGCCTCATTGCCGAAGGCCATGCCTTCGACATAGAGATGAACCGTCTGTTCGACTGCCTGCCTGTCCGACATGTTTTCATCCCGTTTTCCGAGATGGCGTTAGATAGTTTCGTCGGCCGAGAAGGCAAGCCCGGCCGTTGCGTTAGAGCCTTTCCTGGTTAGATTGAAGCATTCTGCCGGAGCAGGTTTTCGTCAGGGCAGAGGCGATTGGCGAAGGGCATACCCCAGGTACGTCCGAGCCGATCGCCTCTGATCCTGGCGGAAAGATGCCCGGCCCTTCGGGTTGGCTGAAACGGGCCGGCTGATCGACCGGCCGGCTTGGCCGTAGAACTGGGCTACGACGCGCGCCGGCCGGTCGACCATCCGACTCCGTTTGAGCCACCAGAATGCTGCAATCTAACCAGGAAAGGCTCTAGGCCGGGCTTGGCCGCTCACAGGTTCGTCATCGCAAGCGAGGCATCGGAATAGCGTTTTCCCGCCACCTCTGAGACGGGGATCGCCGCGCTGAGTTCTGCAAGCTCCGCCGCGCTGAGCCCGATATCGGCGGCGGCGGCATTCTGTTCGAGATGATGAAGCTTGCGGGCGCCGGGAATCGGCACGATGTCGTTGCCCTGGCTCAGTACCCAGGCCAGCGCCAACTGCGCCGCCGTCACGCCCTTCTCGGCGGCAAGCCTCTCCAGCGTCGCGACGAGAGCGGCGTTGGCGTCGAAATTCTCCGCCTGGAAACGCGGCACCTGCCGGCGGAAATCGTCCTCGGCGAGATCTTCGACCTTGCGGATCGCGCCGGTGAGGAAGCCGCGGCCGAGCGGGCTGTAGGGCACGAAGCCGATGCCGAGTTCGCGGCAGGTGGCAAGCACATCCGCCTCGGGATCGCGTGTCCACAGCGAATATTCGCTCTGCAGTGCGGCGATCGGATGCACCGCATGGGCGCGGCGGATGGTGGCGCTGCCGGCTTCCGAGAGGCCGAGGGCGCGAACCTTGCCTTCCCTCACCAGCTCGGCCATGACGCCGACCGTCTCCTCGATCGGCACGTTGGGGTCGACGCGGTGCTGGTAAAACAGATCGATGGTCTCGATCCCAAGCCGTTTCAGCGAGGCTTCGGCGACGTCCCGAATATGCTCGGGGCGGCTGTCGACGCCGGCGATCGCGGCCGCACCGGCCTTGCTGGTATCGATCTTGAAGCCGAACTTGGTGGCGATCACCACCCGGTCGCGGAATGGTTTCAACGCCTTGCCGAGAAGGATTTCGTTGGTAAAGGGGCCATAGACTTCGGCGGTGTCGAAAAAGGTGACGCCGAGATCGACGGCGCGATTGAGCGTCCTCACCGATTCCGCTTCGTCGCTGGCGCCATAGGCAAAGCTCATGCCCATGCAGCCGAGGCCGACGGCTGAGATCGTGAGATCGTTTCCGAGTTTCCGGGTTTTCATGATGCGCTCCTTTTCTGAGCTGGGACCGAAGGAGCATGATGCCGAAAAGTGTGAGCGGTTTTCGGACAACCTCATGCTCTCAAAGAGGTCTTGCGGTAACGGGCAGACCATATCCTTGCCGCATCGGTCAGAAAATATATGCAATTTATAACGGCTTGTTCTATCATTTCGATCAATGAACAGAACACAGCTCTCGCAACTCGCCGTTCTCGCCGCCGTTTCCGAGCATCGCAGCTTCCGCACCGCAGCCAAGGAACTCCTCGTCGCGCCATCTGCGATCAGTCATGCGATCTCGAGCCTGGAGGAAAGTCTGGGTGTCCGGCTTCTGGCGCGCACCACCCGCAGCGTCGCGCCGACGGAGGAGGGGCGCCTGCTTCTCGACAGACTGCGGCCGGCGCTTGAGGAGATCGATATTGCCCTGGAGGCGGTCCGCGATACGCGCGCCAGGCCGGCCGGCAACCTGCGCATCACTGCGCCGCGCTTCGCCTCCGATCTCCTGCTCGCCCCGCGCCTTGGTGATTTTCTCAACCTCTATCCGGATATCACCCTGGAGATCGCCAATGAGGATGGCTTCACCGATATCGTCAAGGAGGGGTTCGATGCCGGCATAAGGCTGGAGGAGAGCCTGGAGGCCGATATGATCGCGGTCAAGATTTCGCCGGATCTGACGACCGTCATCGCCGCCTCGCCCGACTATTTCGAGCGCTATCCGAAGCCGGAGCATCCACGCGATCTCGTCCATCACCGCTGCATCAAGCGGCGCTTTACCAACGGCTCCATCTATCGCTGGGAATTCGAAAAGGACGGGCAGGAATTGGTCGTCGCAGTCGACGGGCCGCTTGTTGTCAGCGAGGATCGGCTGGCGCTGCTTGCGGCGCTGAACGGCGTCGGCCTTGCCTATCTCTTCGATATGCGGGTGGATGACGAACTGGCGAGCGGCAAGCTGGTGCGGGTGCTGGAAGATTGGTGCGCGCCCTATTCCGGGCCGTTTCTCTATTATCCCAGCCGGCGGCAGATGCGCCCGGCACTGCGGGCCTTCATCGATTTCTTCAAATATGTTTAGGAAGATCCGGGCGGCGGGTAGAGACCCGCCGCCCGTTCTCTTCACTGGATCAGGCAGCCTTTGCCTTCTGGTTCGCCGCCGTGGTGGCGAGCTGGGAGAGGATCTTGTCGGTCGCCGTTTCCTCCTGCAGCGTCTGGTCGAGCAGGCTGACGACGTCCTTGAAGCCGAGCGTCGCGGCCCAGGTCTTCAGTGTGCCGTAACGGGCGATTTCATAATGCTCGACGGCCTGGGCAGCGGAAATCAGGCCGGCATCCAGCGCCGGCGTGCCCTTGAATTCCTCCATGATTTCCTCGCCCTCGGCAATAATGCCCTGGATCGCCTCGCAGGTCTTGCCCTGGGCGCGTTTGCCGATCTTCTCGAATGCCTGCTGCAGGCGCTCGACCTGGCCTTCGGTTTGCTCCAGGTGCTTCTGGAAACCCGCTTTCAGTTCGGAGGACTGGGCGGCGCGCGCCATCTTCGGCAGGGCGCGCAGGATCTGCCGTTCGGCAAAATAGATGTCCTTGAGCGTATCGTAGAAGAGATCTTCCAACGTCTTTTCCTTGGCCATTTTCTCGATCCTTGTTCTGGGAAAGGCCGCGAATGCGGCGACACACTAAGAAGCAAGGATTACGCAAATTGTTCCCGATCGATTTCGGGTGGACTGGAAATCTGCTCCGGGCGATGTTTCCTGCCATCGATGCGGGAGGAAGGAAACGTCATGCGCAAGCCGGGTTCGATGAAGGGTCTGGAAGATCTTGGCCGGATAAGGCTGTCGCAGAACTTCTTCTTCCGTGATTTTCTGCACTCCGAAATTGCCGATTTCCACCGCATTCCCAATATCCCCGACGATCCCGATCTGGCGATCGAGGCGGGCAGGAGGCTTTGCCAGGAATTGCTGGAGCCGCTGGAAACGACCTTCGGGCGCCTGCATATCCGCTCCGGCTATCGCTCGCCTGATGTCAACAGGTTCGGCAACGACAACAATCTGAATTGCTCGACCAATGCCGCCACCGCTGCCCATCACATCTGGGACATGCGGGACTTCGACGGCTGCATGGGGGCGGCGGTCTGCATCGTCGTGCCTTGGATGCTCGACCGCTACAATGATGGAAGCGACTGGCAGCGGCTCGCCTGGTGGATCCACGACCATCTGCCCTATGCGTCGCTCTGCTTTTTTCCCAAGCTCTGGGCCTTCAATATCCAGTGGCACGAACGGCCGAAACGGGTGATCCAGAGTTATATCAGCCCCCGCGGCATCCTCACCAAACCGGGCATGGCGAACTGGGAAGGGAAGCATTCCGAGTGGTACGAAGGTTTTCCTGCCCTCAGAAGCTGATGCGATAGCGGATGTGCCCGTCGCTCTCGACATAGCTGTCGTAGAGCGCCCGGGCCGTCTTGTTCTGCTCGCTCGTATGCCAATAGAGCCGCGACCAGCCCTTCGCCTTGCCGAGGCCGACGAGATCGTCCATCAGCGCTCGCCCGATGCCTTTGCCGCGTGCCTCGGGATCGACGAACAGGTCTTCGAGATAGCAGTCCCTGCCGCGGATCCAGGTGCCCTCATGGGTGAGATAGAGCGCAAAACCCATGATCTTGCCGTCGACCTCGGCGACCCGCATGGCGATCGCCGACGCCGGATCGAAAACCCGGCGCCAGGTGGAATCGGTGATATCGGCATCGACCGTGACTTCGTAAAAGGCGAGGTAGGCGGCCCAGAGTTCGCGCCAGCGCGCTTCGTCTTCGGGGCGGGCATCGCGGATCGTCACGGTCATCGGCTCTCCCTCTTTCAGTTGCCGGCTTCGTCGAGCAGCGCCATCGCGTCATCGGATAGCTGAAGTGTCGCCGATTTCGCCAGGCTTTCAAGCTGCGAAAGGCTGGTCGCGCTGGCGATCGGCGCCGTCACGCCCGGTTTGCGCAAGAGCCAGGCAAGCGAAATTTCCGCGGGCTTGGCGCCGGTCTCGGCCGAAACCCTGTCGAGCGCGGCAAGAATGCGCATGCCTTTGTCATCCAGGTATTGCGAGACCCGGCCCTCGCGGGCCCGGCCCCGCGTATCCGCCTTGTTGCGGTATTTACCGGTGAGGAAGCCGGCGGCGAGGCTGAAATAGGTGATGACGCCGATTTCTTGCTTGATGCAAAGCTCGGCCAGCGACCCCTCGAAGCTTGAGCGCTCATAGAGGTTATATTCCGGCTGCACCACATCATAGCGCGGCAGACCGGCCTTTTCGGCAGCGTCGAAGGACGCTTGCAGCAGCGTCGCATCATAATTCGAGCAGCCGATGGCGCGGATCTTGCCCTGCTGCTTCAGCTTGGCAAAGGCGCCGAGCGTTTCCTCGTGCGGCGTATCGGCATCCGGCCAGTGCGAGAGATAGAGGTCGATATAATCAGTCTGCAGCCGACGGAGCGAATCCTCGACGGCCTTCAGAATATAGCTCTCCTTCAGCGTCTTTCCCTGTCCCATGTCCGAGCCGACCTTGGTGACGATCACGGCCCTGTCGCGGGAGACACTTGCCTGTTTCAGCCAGCGCCCGATGATCTCCTCGGAATCGCCGCCCTTGTTGCCCGGAACCCAGGCGGAATAGACATCGGCCGTATCGATCGTGTTCAGCCCCGCATCGAAGAAGGCGTCGAGAATGGCGAAGGATGTTTTCTCGTCGGCCGTCCAGCCGAAGACATTGCCGCCGATGACGATCGGCGCGACCGAAAGACCTGTTTTTCCAAGCCGGCGCATTTCCATGACGCTCTCCAAAAGGGTGATGGTAATTGAAATCGTGGACACGGCAGGACGCCGCCTTGCGAACAACCTAGCGCGATCCGGGCATGAGGGAAGGCAAACTTCCGTGATTTCCTGTCGCGCCATTGCGCCGCGGCCAGGGCCTGAATATGGTTCGCGGACATTTGTTTCGGGAGGCTTGGATATGCTGCGTTTCGGTATCATTTCAACAGCGAAGATCGGCCGCGACAATGTCGTTCCGGCGATCCAGGATGCGGAGAACTGTGTCGTTACGGCAATCGCCAGCCGCGATCTCGCCCGCGCCAGGGAGATGGCCGACCGCTTCTCGGTGCCGCATGCCTTCGGCTCCTACGAGGAGATGCTGGCTTCCGATCTCATCGACGCCGTCTATATCCCGCTGCCGACCTCGCAGCATATCGAATGGTCGATCAAAGCAGCCGATGCCGGCAAGCACGTGCTCTGCGAAAAGCCCCTGGCGCTGAAGGCAGGCGATATCGACGAAGTGATCGCCGCCCGCGACCGCAACCGGGTGGTGGTCACCGAAGCCTATATGATCGCCTATTCGCCGGTGTGGCGGAAGGTGCGGGCGCTGATCGAAGAAGGCGTGATCGGCTCGCTCCGGCATGTGCAGGGCGCCTTCACCTATTTCAATCGCGATGCCGCCAACATGCGCAACATCCCCGAGCTCGGCGGCGGCGGCCTTCCCGATATCGGCGTCTATCCCGTCATGGGCACGCGGTTTTCCACCGGCAAGGAAGCGCTGCGGATCCAGGCGGTCACCGAGCGCGATCCCGAATTCGGCACGGATATCTATTCGAGCGTCAAGGCCGATTTCGGCGATTTCGAGCTGAGTTTCTATATCTCGACGCAGATGGCCAACCGCCAGGTCATGGTCTTCCACGGCACCGACGGTTACATCGAGGTCAAATCGCCGTTCAACGCCAATCGCTGGGGCCCCGAGGAGATCGAGCTCGCCGACCGCAGCCACAATCAATCGCGAATCTTCCGCTTCCAGGACAGCCGCCAGTACAAGCGTGAGGTCGAAGCCTTCGCCCGGGCGGTGAAGGACGGCAACGAAGAGCTCGTCACGCTGGAAAATTCCAAATTGAACCAGAAGGTGATCGACGCGATCTACCGGGCCAGCGAGAAGGACGGCTGGGAAGCCGTCTAGCGCAATTTCGAGAACTATTCGGCGCGGAAGACGAAGCGCGAATAGCCGAAGAAGCTGAAGACCATCGAGGCGATGCTGGCGATCATCATCGCCGCCAGCGGCTGGAGCGCCGGCAGCGACAGCAGAAGCGCGGAATAAAGCCCGTAATTGACAAGCGCTGTCGTTACCCCGATCGAGCCGTAGCGGAAGCCTTCGACGGCGAGCGACCGGCCGGAGCGATCGAACGTGTAGCGCCGGTTGAAAACCCAGGTCACTGCCATTGCGCAAGCGATCGCGACAAGCCGTGCCAGGAACGGCCCAAGCGGCGTCAGATGCAGCAGCGCCGACAGCATGCCGGCATCGACGAGGAAGCCGATGCCGCCGGCGATGGTGAAGCGGATGAGCCTTCTCACGCCGCATCCGCCTTGCCGGGACGCCTGCTCGATGCCGGCGCTGTCTGGCTGAGCGGTGCCTTGACCATGCTCGGCGTCTCCAGATTCATATAATGGATGCGAAGCTGTTCGGCGCGGGCGCGGGCCACCGAATCCAGGATGACGCCGGCAGTGAACAGCATGAAAGAGATCATCATCAGTGCCATCGACAGCACCCAGGTCGGCATGCGGCTGACGAGACCCGTTGCGAAATATTCCGCCAGCACCGGCGCCATAAAGCCGAGGCTCGCCAGCATGAAGCTGGTGCTGATCGTGCTGAAGAAGGCGAAGGGCCGAGTTTCCTTCATCAGCATCGCGAACATCCAGAGGATCCTGCCGCCGTCGCGGAAGGTCGAAAGCTTGGAATGCGAGCCTTCCGGCCGGCGGCCGTAATCGAGTTCCAGCTCGCTGACCGGCAGCTTCAGCCGCGAGGCGTGCACCGACATTTCGGTTTCGATCTCGAAGCCGCCCGAGACCGCCGGGAAGCTCTTGACGAAGCGGCGCGAGAAAGCGCGGTAGCCGGAAAAAATGTCGGTGAAGTCGGGGCCGAAGATCGTCCGGTAGAGCAGGTTGAAAAGCCGGTTGCCGAGCGCATGGCCCTGACGGCCGGCATCGGCATGCACGCCGCGCCGGGTTCCCACAACCATATCGGCCCGCTCGGTCAGCAGGGTGCGCACCAGCTCTTCGGCGTCCTCTGGTGCGTAAGTGCCGTCGCCATCGGCGATGATGTAGATATCGGCCTCGATGTCGGCGAACATGCGGCGCACGACGTGGCCCTTGCCTTGCCGCCGCTCGCGAACGACATGCGCGCCGGCCAGCATCGCCTGCAGCGCGGTGCCGTCGGTGGAATTATTGTCGTAGACATGGACCGCCGCATCCGGCAGCGTCGCGCGGAAACCCCGCACCACAGGGCCGATTGTCGCCGCCTCGTTATAGCAGGGAAGCAGGACGGCAATATTCGGATTATCGGTATGCGATCGGGCCATGACTCTACTCGTTACACTGAAAGCCGCACGCAGCCTAAATCACCCGCCGTTAATAAGACCCTATGACGCAGGCAAAATCGGCGCCTGGCGCCACGGCTTTACACTTTCTTGATCGGCGACGGCTAAGCTTCGGCCATCTGGAAACGAAGCGCTAACCACGATGAACGCCGTGCAGCCGATCGCCAATGCCGCATCCGTGACCACCGTCCAAAGGGGCGGGCTGGGCAGGCTGATGATGCGCCTGTGGCCAACCGTCATCACCTATAGCGTCCTTCTCGCCGCCATCCTCCTCGTCGCCAAGCTTTGTACCGCCACCGATTATGTCGGTCCCGACAATGACGACGGAATGCGTCTGGTCGAGGTCCGCGATTTTCTTGCCGGGCAGGGTTGGTTCGATCTGATGCAATATCGCCTCGGCCTCGGTGGCGGCACGCTCATGCATTGGTCGCGGCTGATCGATCTGCCGATCGCTTCGCTGATCTGGTTCTTCGGCCTGTTTGCGCCGCGCGAAACGGCCGAGGCGCTGGCGCTTGCCGTCTGGCCGGTTTCGCTCGTCCTGCCCGCCATGCTTGCCATGGCCGTTGCCGGGCGCCGGATCGGCGGAATTGCCGGCATGCATATCTGTCTCGGCATGACCGGTCTTGCGATCTACACGGGCAACCGTTTCGCGCCGGGAGCCATCGATCATCACAATGCCCAGCTGGCGCTGGTTGCGACGATGGTGGCGATGCTGCTGGATCCTCAGCGGCGCGGCTGGAGTTATGCGCTTGCCGGTATCGCCGCAGCGGTCGCCATCGCCATCGGCGCCGAGACGACGCCTTTCGTTGCCGCCGTCTGTCTGACCATCGCTTTTCTCTGGGCCTGGGAAGGGGAAAAATTCGCCGCTGCCGCGAAGGCCTTCGGGTTGGCGCTGGCGATTGCGATCAGCATTCTCTTTGTCGCAACGGTACCGCCCCGCCTCTATTCGACGGTCACTTGCGACAATCTCTCGCTCGGTTATTACAGCCTGGCGGCGATCGGCGGCGGGTTGCTGCTGTTTTCGGCGGTTTTTGCCAGCCGCCTGCGCCGGCCGTTGCGCTTTGCCGCACTTGGCCTCGTCGGCGCCGGCGTTCTCGGTTCGGCGATGGTGATCGCGCCGCAATGCCTGAGCGATCCGCTCGCCGGTCTCGATCCGATGCTGGTCGAACTCTGGCTGAAGAATGTGTCGGAAGCGCAGTCGGCCTTCGTTCTTCTTCGCACCGATCCCTCCTCCCTCGGTGGCTTCTATGCGGCCGGCCTGTTCGGCATCGCGGTCTGCATCTTCCGCATCGTTCGGCGCGACCGCATGCAGATCCACCTGGTTCTGCTTTTCCTGCTCGCCATCAGCTGGGCGATCGCGCTGGTCCAGGTGCGCGGCAGCACTTTCTCGAACCTGCTCTCCATTCTGCCGCTTGCCTTGCTGATCATCGATATCAGACGGATCTCCAACAGCGACAGCGAGAACGTTTCCACCGCCTTCGTCTATATCGTGACGGTGCTGGCCAGCGTTCCGGCCGCCTGGGCAGTCGGCGGCGGACTTATCTCGCTGCAGATGGAGAATGGCGCGCAGAAGCAGGCGGCGGAAAAGCTGCATTCCTGCACATCGAAAGCGGCGCTGGCGCCGCTCGCCGGGCTTCCGGCCGGACTGGTCTCCGCACCCTCGGAAATGGGCGTGCCGATCCTCCGTTTCACGCAGAACCGGGTTCTCTCCGCGCCCTATCACCGCAATCAGGGCGGCATGCTGACGGAATTGCATATCGGGCTGGCGGAGCCGCAGGAGGCGGAAGCTTTCCTGAAGGGGGCTGATGTGACGGTGCTTGGCTTCTGCCCCGGTGACCTGCAGACGCGGGAGATCGCCAAATTGAAGCCGGATGGGCTCTACGCCGAACTCGGCAAGGGCAATATTCCGCCCTATCTGGAAAAGCTTCCGAAGGCGGCTGAGGTGGGTGTTCAGTTCTTTCGCTATCGGCCGGCGGCGAACTGACGCCGGCCTTTCGGCTGACCTTTAGTGGGAAACGCGCGTCGCGGGGCGAAGCCGCGTTTTGGCATAGAGCCCGAGAACGAAGAGCATCAGGCCGCCATTATAGCCGAGAACGGCATAGACGAAGGCCAGGATGGAGACCGGCCCGGGCGAGGTGATCGCCGCCGCGGCAAAGGTTATTCCGATCAGCGCGGCGATCAACGCGATCGCGGCAGCCGAGCGCGTTTGCCCGGCGGTGATGCCCAATGCTGCTGCTGTGAGAATAATCATTTCAGCACCTTCCCAGTGATAACGAGGGGAAGCATAGGAAGCGCCAGCTAACAAAGATTTACCGGCCGCCCCGGCCGAAAAGCCTTTGTATTGCGGTGGTTAGCAATCCCTTTCGTCTATAACGCGCATTCTAACTATGCGTTCCGCAACCAAACGGATTTACCCGATTTCGCTGCGATCTCGACAGCCGGGGAAACAGGCTTGTGCCGCGGCCCCGACCTTCCAGTTTGCCGCCGATCGACATAGAAAGAAGAGATGAGCAACCTCTTCGACAGCGATTCGCCGACCAACCTTGCCGAATACTCGGTTTCGGAGCTTTCCGGCTCGATCAAGCGCACCGTCGAAACGGCCTTCGACCAGGTTCGCGTGCGCGGCGAAATCTCCGGCTATCGCGGGCCGCATTCTTCGGGCCATGCCTATTTCGCACTGAAGGACGATCGCGCCCGCATCGACGCCGTCATCTGGAAGGGCACCTTCTCGCGGCTGAAGTTCCGCCCGGAAGAGGGCATGGAGGTGATCGCCACCGGCAAGGTCACCACCTTTCCCGGCTCCTCGAAATATCAGATCGTCATCGAGACGCTGGAGCCGGCCGGCGCCGGCGCGCTGATGGCGCTGATCGAGGAGCGCAAGCGCAAGCTTGGCGCCGAAGGTCTGTTCGATGCCGCCCGCAAGAAGCGGCTGCCCTTCATGCCCAAGGTGATCGGCGTCGTCACCTCGCCGACCGGCGCCGTGATCCGCGATATCCTGCACCGCATCTCCGACCGTTTTCCCGTGCATGTCCTCGTCTGGCCGGTGAAGGTGCAGGGCGAGGGCTCTGGCGAGGAGGTGGCGAACGCCATTCGCGGCTTCAATGCGCTGGAGCCGGCCGGTGCCATCCCCCGCCCGGACGTGCTGATCGTCGCGCGCGGCGGCGGCAGCCTGGAGGATCTCTGGAGTTTCAACGACGAAATCGTCGTGCGTGCGGCCGCCGAAAGCCGGATACCGCTGATCTCGGCGGTCGGCCACGAGACCGACTGGACGCTGATCGACTATGCCGCCGATGTCCGTGCCCCGACGCCGACGGGGGCGGCCGAAATGGCCGTGCCGGTCAAGGCGGAGCTTGAGGCGCAGGCCGCGGCCCTTGCCGCGCGGCTGCAGGGCTGCATGAACCGGCAGATGGATCAGCGCCGCCAGTCGGTGCGCGCTCTGATGCGGGCATTGCCGTCGCTCGATCAGCTTCTCGCCTTGCCGCGCCGGCGTTTCGACGAGGCGGCGGCCGGCCTTGGCCGCGGGCTCGAACTCAACACCATCAACAAGCGCCGCGGCTTCGAGCGCGTCGCCGCGCATCTGCGTCCCGATGTGCTGGCCAACCGCATCGCCGAGCGGCGGCAGACGCTGAATGAGCGAATGGTGCGGGCCGAGCGCATGGTCGAGCGGCTGATCGACCGCTCGAAATCCCGCGTCGGCCGCGCCGAGGCGGTCTTTGCCTCGCTGCCCGCCCGCCTGCAGGCGCAGACCGGCCGCGCCCGCGACCACCTCGCCAATCTCATCCGGCACGCCGACACCGCGACATCCCATCGGCTGATCCGCGCAAAAGCAGCCCTCGCGGCGCAGGATCGCGTGCTGCAGTCGCTCTCCTACAAGAATGTGCTGAAGCGCGGCTACGCGGTGATCCGCGACGAAGAGGACAGGCCGGTGTCGCAGGCTTCAGTCCTTTCGACAGGCGCCGCAGTCTCGATCGAATTTTCCGACGGCCGCATCGGTGCGGTGACCACGGAAGGCAGCGCACCGCCTGCCTCGCTGAAGAAGCGGCCCGCCAGGGAAACCGGCGATCCGTCGAAGCAGGGAAGTCTGTTTTAGAGCGGTTCCTGGCGGCCGACGCGCTGGTTGCTGTCATGGGTCCCCGGGTCGAGCCCGAGGACGACGGAGGGTGAGGTGCCTATGAGGCAGGGACCGCAAGCGCGTCGTGGTTTGTTGAAGCGGAGTGTAGGGAGTCTGTGCGGCAGGTAGGGCAGCGTTACTGTCGTTGCCGACGCAATTGCCACGCAAAAACCGCTGGCGCGCCTTGCTGAAATTCCTCCGGACGTTCCTATCTTGCCGCTCGGGTCCTCCACCTCCGTCCTGCTCGGGCTTGACCCGAGCATCCATGCCGCAAGCACGTCGCTACATGGTGAAGTCACTCGAAATCCGAAAGAAACTTCCTCAGCAGCCGGTCGAGTTCCGTCTTGTCGGCAGCGCTCAGATTCCCCGTCAACAGCCGCTGATTGGCGACATGCGCATCGACGGCCGCTTCCACCGTCGCCAGCCCCTTATCTGTCAGCGCGATCAACACGCTTCGCCTGTCATCCGGGTTGACGATGCGCTCGACGAAGCCTGATTTCTCCAACTGGTCGATGCGGTTCGTCATCGTGCCGGAGCTGACCATGGTCATCTCCAGGAGCTCGCCCGGCGAGAGCCGGTGCGGCGCGCCGGAGCGGCGAAGCGTGGCCAGCACGTCGAAGGCGGAGGTGGAAAGCCCGTGCTTCAGCAGCACCGCCTCCACTTCGCGGCCGAGATGGGTTCCGAGGCGCTTCAGTCGCCCGAGGATGCCCATCGGTTCGACGTCGAGGTCCGGGCGCTCGCGGCGCCATTGCGCCAGGATTCTGTCGACATGATCTTGCTTCTCTTCACCCATGTCACATCGATAGCAGGAGATATCTTGACGTCAAGATAAATTGTGCTATCCTGATTTTATCTTGATATAGAGATTCTTGAAGTGAAGACAAGCTCACGATATTTCGCCGATGTGCTGATCACCGCCGTGGCTCCGGCCATCTGGGGCAGCACCTATTTCGTCACGACATCCTTCCTGCCGCATGGTTATCCGCTCACCGTCGCGATGCTGCGCGCTTTGCCGGCAGGCCTGCTTCTGCTGCTCATTGTTCGCAAGTTGCCGACGGGCATCTGGTGGGGCCGCGCCTTCATTCTCGGCGCGCTGAACTTCGCGTTCTTCTGGGCGATGCTCTTCGTCTCGGCCTACCGGCTGCCAGGTGGCGTTGCCGCAACGGTCGGCGCGGTGCAACCGTTGATCGTCATCGCGCTGTCGCGCCTTTTCCTCGGCAAGGCGATCCGGCCGCTTGCCGTGCTGGCTGGTCTTGCCGGCATGGCCGGCGTGGGATTGCTGGTGCTGACGCCGAAGGCGGGGCTCGATCCTGCGGGCGTGGCTGCCGGTCTTGCCGGCGCCGTCTCGATGGCCTTCGGCACGGTGCTGACGCGGCGCTGGGCGCCGCCGGTGTCGAACCTCACCTTCACCGCCTGGCAATTGACGGCGGGCGGGGTCCTGCTGATGCCTTTTGCGCTTTTCCTCGAACCGGCGCTGCCGGAACCGACCATCGCAAATATCGCCGGCATTGCCTATCTCGCCCTGATCGGCGCGGCCTTCACCTATCTGCTGTGGTTTCGCGGCCTGTCGCGCATCGAGCCCTCGGCGGTCGCCTCGCTCGGCTTTCTGAGCCCCGTCGTCGCCACCCTGCTCGGCTGGCTGGCGCTCGGCCAGAGCCTGGCGCCGGCGCAGATCGCCGGCTTCGCCATGGTGCTTGCCAGCGTCTGGCTCAGTCAGCGCGCGACGACGCCGGTCAGGCCCATTCGCCCTGCCGCATCACCGGAACCCGCGAACCATCCGGCTTGAGACCGTCGATATCGACCTTACCCGAACCGATCATCCAATCGATATGGATGAGGCTGGAATTGCCGCCCTGCGCCTTGATCTCTTCCTGGCTCAGTGTCGCGCCGTTCAGGAAGCACTTGGAATAGCATTGGCCGAGCGCGATGTGGCACGAGGCGTTTTCGTCGAACAGCGTGTTGTAGAACAGGATGCCGCTCGCCGAGATCGGCGAGGAATGCGGCACCAGCGCCACTTCGCCGAGCCGGCGCGCGCCCTCGTCGGTATCGAGCACCTTGTTCAGGACCTCTTCACCGCGCGATGCCTTCGCCTCGACGATGCGCCCGGCCTCGAAGCGCACCTGGATATTGTCGATCAGCGTGCCCTGGTGCGACAGCGGCTTGGTGCTGGACACATGGCCTTCGACGCGCAGCGCATGCGGCGTGGTGAAGACTTCTTCGGTCGGAATGTTCGGATTGCAGGTGATGCCGTTCTTGGCGGTGGAAGCGCCGCCATGCCATTCATGCCCGTCGGCAAGCCCGACCGTCAGGTCGGTGGCCGGTCCCTGGAAATGCAGTGAAGCGAAGCGCTCGCCGTTCAGCCAGGCGGAGCGCTTGGCCAGATTGGCATTGTGTTCGGCCCAGGCGGAGACGGGATCGCTGACATCGACGCGCGAGGCGGCAAAGATCGCCTTGGCGAGCTTGGCGATGGCGATCGGTTCAGGATCGTCGGGGAAAACCACCTTGGCCCAGGACGGATTGGGATAGGAGACGATGTTCCAGTTGATGTCGAAATTCGAGATCTTTTCCAGCGCCGGCTTGTAGGCGGTCGATGTGGCGCGGTTGGCGCGGCCGACCTTACCGGCATCCTGCTCGGACAGGAGCAGCGGATTGTCGCCGGCAACCGCAAGGCGCGCCGCCCCGTTGGCATAGGCCTTGGCCATGCCCTCATAGAGCCAGTCGGAGGCGCGGTCGAAGCTCTCGTCGCTGCCGTGCTGATAGCGCGCCAACGTCGTTTCCTCGTCGGAATAGAAGGCGGTGACGAGGCCGGCGCCGGCCTGATAGGCGTGGCTGGTGATCAGCCGAACGAGCGGCAGCGCCACCACAGGCGCGGTGATCACCAGATCCTGACCCTTGCGCAGCTGCAGCCCGACCTTGACGGCGACCTCAGCCAGCTTCTCCAGCTTGACGGGATCAATGGTGTTCTGGCTCTGGGGCATGAAAGTCATGGTTCAACCTGCCTTCTGTCGTCGACGCTAGGGCAATTCCAGGAAAAGTGCGAAGCGGTTTTCTCAGGCAAAGCGCGAAGCGCTTTTGCCGGGAATTGCGTAAATCCAAAAGATTGGAGCGGTTCTGCGCTTCCGTGAAAAGCTGAACCGCTCCAAGAGGCTGGCAGACTTAGACCCGTTTGCGGCGAAAATGAAGCGTCGTGTCGCTGAATTGCGGGCGGCCGGCTGGATGTCCGGCCGCTGGCTGCGCTTCAGGCGGCGGCAGGCAGCCTGAGAAGGATCGAGTTGTGCTTCTCGAGGAATTCCGTCAGCCGCTGCGGGTAATCCTCGCCAACGGCGGCCTTCACGCTCGCGCGCTCGGACAGCGCCTGGCGCCAGCGCTGCACCCGCTCGAGCCCATCGAAGATGCCCCTGTCGCCGAGCGTATCGAAGAGATCGAAATAGCGGAAGACCGGCGCGAAGACGGCGTCGACCAGGCTGAAGCTGCTGCCGGCAAAATAGGGCCCGTCGCCCAGCGCCGCTTCGAGCGTCGCGAATTTGGACATCAGCGCTTTGCGCTTGGCGTCTAGCTGCAATTCATCCTGCGCCGTTTCATAACCCCAGAGATCGGAAAGCACCGAGGAGCCGAATTCCATCCAGCCGCGATGACGGGCGCGGGTCAGCGGATCGGCGGGATGCAGGGCGGCACCCGCTTGCGTTTCCTCCAGATATTCGCAGATGACGCTGCTTTCGAACAGCACGGCCCCGCCGCCATCCTCTTCCTCGATCTTGAGCAGCGGCACCTTGCCGAGCGGTGAAATTTTTAAAAACCAATCCGGCTTATCGGCAAGATCGATGTTGATGCGCTCAAACGGCACGCCCTTTTCGAGAAGCGCGATCGCGGCGCGCTGCACATAGGGGCAGAGATGATGGCTGATGAGGGTAAGCCTGCTCATGGAAATCTCCTGGTTATAATCCATGCAAATGCATCTAATATCGCTTGCGGCGGAATTCAAGATAGATGTAATTGCATTTATGTCCGAAAAAATGCCGAAACCGAACCAAGCCTGCACGCGTGCCTGGACGAGCATCATGCGCGTCCGCGAACGCTTGCTCGGCGCGATCGAAGCCGACCTGAAAGCGGCCGGCCTGCCGCCGCTTGCCTGGTATGACGTGCTGTGGGAACTGGTGCGCGCGGGGGATGGCAGGCTACGCCCCTATGAGATCGAAGAGCGGACTTTGCTTGCGCAATATAATCTTTCCCGCCTGGTCGACCGGCTCGAAAGAGAGGGGCTGGTCCGCCGCGAAGTCTTCGCCGAGGATGGACGCGGCCGCTGGGTGGTGATTACCGAGGACGGCCGGCGGCTGCGCGAGCGCATGTGGGCCGTCTATGCCGGATCGATCGAGACCCATATCGGTTGCAAGCTTGCCGAAGACGAGGCGAAGATGCTTGCCGGCCTGCTCGACCGCTTGCTTTGAGATCAGGCGACCAATGGCGCGCCGATAGCTTTCAGCGCTTTCAACGCATCCTTCGGATCGAGCCGCACCTGCAGCCCGCGCTGCCCGCCATTGATATAGACGAGCGGTTCGGCAAGGGCGGCTTCCTCGATTGCCGTCGGCACGCTCTTCTTCTGGCCGAAGGGACTGATGCCGCCGACATGATAACCCGTCAGCCGCTCGGCATCGGCAGGCTTCATCATATTGGCCGATTTGCCATGAAAGGCGCTCGCCAGCTTCTTCATGCTGACCTCGCGATCCGACGGCACGACGACGCAGACCGGCTTGCCGTCGACCTCGGCCATCAGCGTCTTCAGCACCCGATGCGGCGCTTCGCCCAAGGCCTCCGCCGCCTGCAGCCCGACGCGCTCGGCGCCGGGATCGTAATCATAGGTGTGGACGGTGAAGGCGACGCCTGCCTGGGAAAGAAGCTGTGTCGCGCGCGTGGTCTTGGACATTGGCCGCCTATCGGCCCGCGAAAGTGCCGGCGTAGACCTCCGGCTTGAACCCGACCAGCAGCTTGCCCTTCGCTGCCAGCACCGGACGCTTGATCATCGACGGCTGGTCGAGCATCAGCGCGATCGCCTTGTCGCGGCTCAGATTTTCGCGCTCGGAATCGGGCAGTTTGCGAAACGTGGTGCCGGCGCGGTTGAGCACGGTATCGAGGCCGGCCTGATCGATCCAGGATTCGAGATGGGCGCGGTCGATGCCGAGCGCCTTGTAATCGTGAAATTCATAGGCGACGCCGTGGGCTTCCAGCCAGCTGCGGGCCTTTTTCATCGTGTCGCAATTTTTAATGCCATAGATGGTGACAGTCATGCCGATCGATCTCCTGTGATGGCTGCGGGATAACATGCGGGAAGGGTGGCGCAAACGCCGCGCGGCACTTATCCCCGCCGCTCAATTCTCCAGCGTGCCGGCCTTGCGAGAGGCGTTGCTGGGGCTGCCGCAGGCGATCTTCATCAGGTCACCGCGCCGCCGCACCAGCCGGTCGGATGTCCGGGTCAGGATCAGCCCGTCCTGCGGCGCATGCAGGTCGAGGCTGCCGCCCGACTGCCCAGGCCGGGTGACGATCGTCGCCAGAAGCTCGCCCTGCACAATCCTTTCACCGATATTGCGATGGAAGAGCACGGCCCCGCCTTCTGGCGCGCGGAGGATCTCGACATTGTCGAGCGGCACGGCCGGGCCTAAAAATGCGGTTGCCTCTGTCCCGCCGTTGACGATCCCTCGCGCCGCAAGGAAACGCCAAAGCCCGTCCGCATCCCGCTTTGCCAGCGCCGGATCGACGTCGCGCTTGCCGCGCAGCTCGAGGGTGACGGAAAGCCTGCCCGGCAGCCGGGACCGGCGCTCGCCGGGAACCTCATACTTCCAGGCAAAGCCGACGGCTTCCTCGAAGGCCGAGCTTTCGCCATCCGAAAGCAGCACGGCCTGCAAGTCGAGCGCGGCGGCAAGATCGGCCGCTTCAGGCCAGAAGGCCTCGTCGATATAGGCATATTGCAGGGATTCGTCGTCGCAATGCAGATCGAGGACGAGATCGGCGCCGAGCGCCATGTGCAGAAGCTGCCGCTTCAATCTGTCGGTAGCCGGGCAATCATCGAGGTCTTCGATCAGCGTCGCCCGGTCGGCAAGGGAGATCAGCGGGAAATCCCGGTTGAAATTGGTGCGGGAGCCGAGGTCGAATCGGCCCTGCAAATCACCGAAATGCGACTGCGCCGCACCGATCGGATTGGCCTGCGGCACGACGGTGATGCCGCCGGCAATCCCGTCTTCGCTTTCCGCCTGCCGCAGCCGCTCGCAGAGGAAATGCAAGAGCGCCGTTCCCGGCAGCTCGCCGGCATGCAGTGCCGCCTGAATATAGATCTTCGGCGCCTTCGAATCGCGACCGAAAAAACGCAGCACCGGCAGCCGCCACTCCGTTCCCGGCGTATCGCCCGGGATGATGATCTCTGAAACATCCATGCTGTCTTCGCTCTCCGTTTGCCATCACCAACCGGCTTGCCGAGCTTTATGCGCGGAATTCGCGGAAGCGCAAGCGTGGTCCGCGGATGTCCTTGCCGTCAGCCGAGCAGCGGCCAGCGATCGATGATGTGGTGTTCGGTCTTTCCGAGAAGGCTGTGGATCAGCAGGAATTCCTGCGCCGTCCATGAAACCGGTTGGTCGAGGCTCGTCGGTGGCACCGCTTTGCGGTCATAGAGCAGCGTCATATGCGGCGTAAAATTGCGATCGATATTCACGCAATCCGGTATTGTGCATGCCGACGCCCAACTGGACATGCAGGCGCACGAGCGGCATCAGCCCGCCCTTGCTGCAGAGCACGAGAGGCCGCGCCTTGCGTTTCCGCTTGAAGCTCGCGATCCTGTCGAAGGTGACGGCAATCGGCGCGCCCTCGACTGTGGCGGCGGCCTGCCGGGCCGCGAAGATCACGTCCTCCGGCAAACATTTCATAGTCGCCGATGCCGATAACGCTCACATGCAGGGTCGTCAGCCGCGGCTTTCCAGAAAGGGAGAAGGTCTTGCCATAGTCATCGGCGATCGAAGCCGCTTGCCGTTCGACGATCGCAGGCGGGCGGAGCGCAAAGAAAAGCCTGTGGCCGCCGTTCTGGCTTTCACCCACCCGCCTGCGCCGATTTTGACCATGGTCGAAATCGAAAGAAATCTGGTCCATGCCTGTCAGGTCGTCATGACCGCCTCGCGCTCCAAAAACGGGTGAAAGATACGCCGGCAAGGGAGAATATCAAGAACAAAAAAAGAACACGAGGCGCAAGAATCGGGTTGAAACAGCGGCCGTCCCGTACGATTTTGGTGGCAATCGAAAAACGTGGAGGCTGCGTCATGGCCCAGACGATCCATCACTATCTCATGTTCGAAACCGCAGGCGGTTTCTGCGGCATATCCTGGAGCGACGCCGGTATCACCCGCTTCCAGCTGCCGACGAAGTCAGCGGAAGCGACCGAACGCCTGCTGCTGCGCCGCCTGCCGGAGGCCGAACCCGGCGCGCCGACGCCTGAGGTGCTCGAAACGGTCGCTGCCGTGAAGCGCTATTTCCAGGGCGAGGAGACGGATTTCTCAGGCGTTGAACTCGACCTTGCCGGCCAGGATGCCTTCTTCAGGGAGATTTATGCAGCGGCAAGGCGTGTCGGCTGGGGCCACACGACCACCTACGGCGCGCTGGCGAAAGAGCTTGGCGCCGGGCCGGAAGCCGCCCGCGACGTCGGCCAGGCGATGGCGAAGAACCCTGTCGCGCTGATCATTCCCTGCCACCGGGTGCTGGCGGCCGGCGGCAAGATCGGCGGCTTCTCGGCGCCCGGCGGTTCGTCGTCGAAGACCCGCATGCTGGAACTCGAAGGCGTCAACCTCGCCCCGCCGCCGCCCGCCCAGCAGTCGCTGGGGTTTTAAGCGACGGGGGCAGGCCAGCCGGGATATCGGTTGCTCAATGCGGGCTGGCCGTCGGCCGGATAATTATCTCGCTGACATCGACATCGTCAGGCTGGCTGACGGCATAGAGGATCGAATGGGCGACGGCCTCGGGGCTGATCGTGACCGCCCTGAAAGCCTTCATGGCGTCGCGCGCTGTGGGATCGGTGATCGTCTCGGCCAGTTCCGATGTCGTCGTGCCGGGCGAGATGACGGTGACGCGGATGCGATCGGTCTCCTGCCGCAACCCGTCCGAGATCGCACGCACCGCAAATTTCGTCGCGCAATAGACGGCGGCCGTTGGCGAGACACTGTGGCCGCCGATCGAAGCCAGGTTGATGATCTGCCCCGATCCCTGCGCTTTCATGATCGGCCGGGCTGCGGCGATGCCGTAGAGAACACCCTTGATGTTGACGTCGACCATCCGGTCCCACTCCTCCACTTTGAGAGCATCGAGCGGCGAGAGCGGCATGAGGCCGGCATTGTTGATAATGACGTCAAGCCGGCCGAATTCCAATCTGGCAAAACCGGCAAAAGCCTCGACTTCGGAACGGTCGGTGACGTCAAGCTTCCGCAGACGCACCGTTCCGCCCCTGGCTTCGATTTCACCGGCGAGCCTCTCCAAGCGCTCGGTACGCCGCGCGCCGATTACGATATGGGCGCCCGCGGCAGCCAGCACCTTCGACGCAGCCTCTCCGATGCCGCTGCTGGCGCCGGTGATGGCAATGACTTTTCCTTCGATACCAGACATTTCAAGCTCCTTTTGCAGGTTGAGGTTTCCTCGGATGTGCGATCAGCTGGGAAAATCGACGCCGGCGTCGTCTTCGCCCAGGCGTCGGTTATCTGCGGCGAAGCACCATGCCGCCATGATGGAGAGTATTGCCGTCGGCAAAATCGCCGTCGGCCGTAAAACCGGCGTCGTCCCAGTATTCGATGTGGCTTCCGGCGACTTCGTAACGGCCTCGATAGGCGCTCTTTCGGTTGCCGCGGGCATCGTCGTAACGGCCATTGGGCAAAAGTTCGTGGCGCACACGGCCGTCATCCGTGACCCACATGCCGACATAGGGATGATGCTGCATCGTGTTCTCGCCTGTTGGTTCGTGCATGGGCTCGGTCGTTCCTCGCCGTGACCCGAGCCCAGAGATAACGCTTCCTTCTGCAGTGATTAAGTTGCCAATCCTGGATGCCTTGGTTAGAAATGCTAACCAATGGTCGATGATCTCGAAGGCATTTCGGTCTTTCTCGCGGTGGCGGAAGCGCGCAGTTTCCGGCTGGCCGGCGAGCGGCTCGGCGTCACCCGCTCCGCCGTCAGCCAGGCTTTGCAGCGTCTGGAGGATCGCCTTGGCGTCGCGCTCGTCCAGCGCACCACACGCAGCGTCAGCCTGACCGAAGCCGGCGAAGTGTTTTTCGATGCGGTTCGCTCGTCGGTGCGGCAGGTCAGGGATGCGATGCAGACGGTGCAGGACATGCAGGCGCGCCCGAGCGGCCTTCTCAGGATCACCGTTTCCTCGATCGCCGAGAGTTTTCTGTCGGGCACCTTGTTGGCCGGCTTCATGAAGGCTTACCCCGACATCAAGCTCGATATCGCCGTCACCGATGACGAATTCGATATCGTCGAGGCGGGCTTCGACGCCGGTGTCCGGCTGGGCGAAGTCATCGAGCAGGATATGATCGCGATCTCCGTCTCCGCGCCGCAGCGGCAATGCGCCGCCGCATCCCCCGCCTATCTCGAGCGCCGCGGCCGTCCCCGCCATCCCGGCGAACTCCAGGCCCACGCCTGCATCGGCTGGCGGCCGCGCCCGGACACGGCGCCCTATCGCTGGGAATTCACCGAGAATGATCGCGACTTCGACGTCGCCGTCGATCCCGCGATGACGACGAACGACATGGGCATGATGATCCGCATGGCCTGCGCCGGCGCCGGCATCACCTTCGGCATGGTGGAAACCTTTCAGCCCTATCTCGACCGCGGCGAACTCGTGCCGCTGCTCCAAGATTTCTGCCCACCCTTTCCGGGCTTCTATCTCTATTATCCCCGGCGGCAGCGGCAGCCGCTGAAGCTGCGGGCGCTGGTGGACCATATCCGCGCCTTCGGCAGGCGGTAGATAGAGTCCGGCGCAGCGGCGGATCCTGGCGAATTGGTCTGAGGCTTCCCGGACCCTCTCATAGCCTTCCTTGCCGCCGATCACGCGATCTTGCCACGCAGACCGTCGGCCAGCGCGGAAAGAGCATTGGCGAGTTGCGCCGCTGTTTCCGGCGGCGGCAGCGGTATCTTCAGGCTTCGCGCGCCGGTGGCCGTATCGCGCTCTACCCATGGATGCGCCGTCGCATCGGAATCGCTGGCCGCCGCCAATGCGGCAACAAGCTGAGCGCCGATCTGGGCCAGGGCTTGCCACGGATCGGACGCGGCAGTGTGCGACGGTGCGGCAGCGGGTTCGGTTGGCGCGACCGCTTTCGTTCCCTTGTCGGGCTCGGCGTCCGCTTTGAAATCTTCGGCGGATCCAGGCCCGTCGGCGGTGACGAAATTCGCCACCTCCTCGGCCGGCGCCACGGCCTCGCCTTCACCCATGGTTGCTGCCGGCACGCGGTTTTGGTATCCCCCCAAGCGGAGCAGCGGTCGCGCTCTGCCCCATTCCGTTGCCGGAGACCATATGCTGGAAGACGTCTTTTCCATTCCGACCAGGGCCTTGATCCGCCAGGGCGGGCGGGCCTGTTTTTATCGCCTCGTCAATACGAGTCCCTTGCTGATCCAGGTGCAGTCGGGAACGAAGATCGTTATGGCGGATGATAAGGCTTTGCGCCTCGAGGCTGGCGCCTATGGCCTGCTGCCCGACTATCGGCCGTTGACGATGGAGAACATTCCCAAGGCGCCGCAGAAGTACCAGACCCTGGCGCTTCCTGTTCCGAGACAGCTCTTCGAGGATGCCTATACCAGGATGGGGTCGATTGCCGTCCCATCAAGGCCTGTCCCGGCAAGCGCCTCGAACCTGCCGGAGGAAGCCGCGGCCTTGTTTGACTATTGCTGCCGGCCCGGCAATCTGACCAGGCTTCCCGTCGCCATTGCCAAGGCTCGGTTGATGGAACTGATCACCTGGTTCGCGCTCTGCGGAGCGGTGCTGGGGCAATGCCAAAGCCCTAGGCTCGAGGACCGGCTGCGGCAGATGATCGAAAGCGATACGGCCGTTGATTGGACGCTGGGGCAGGCGGCGCGCGCGTTCGCCATGAGCGAAGCAACGCTCAGGCGCAAGCTGGCGGCCGAGGGGACCGGCTTCAGCGAGATCTTGAGCGATACGCGGATGAACCGTGCCTTGGCCCTCATTCAAACCACGACGCTGCCGATGGCCCAGGTGGCGCTTGAGGTCGGTTACGACTCGCCGTCGCAATTCGCGGCGCGATTCAAGGAGCGGTTTGGCGTCAATCCACGCTATGTGCGGAGCGGACCTGAGCACTTTGAGCGGATCGGGGCAGAAGTTGAGCGGAGCGGGGCAGATATGCTGCCGGGCTGACGCTAGTTTTCCTGCATTATCAACCGCAGGAAAACAGCATGCGTTTTATCACAGCAGCACTTCTCGCCGCCTCCGTCTTTGGCGCCACGGCCGCCCAGGCCGAAATGAAGCTCACCTCCAGGGATTTGACTGCAGGCAAGCCAATGGCCGATGCGCAGGTCTTCAACGGCTTTGGCTGCACGGGCAACAACATCTCGCCGGAACTCGCCTGGTCGGGTGCGCCTGATGGAACCAAGAGCTTCGCCGTCATGGCTTACGATCCGGACGCTCCGACCGGATCGGGCTGGTGGCACTGGTCGGTGTTCAACATTCCCGCCGATGCCGCCAAGATTGCCACCGGCGCCAGCAGTGAGAAGAAACTTCCTGCCGGCGCTGTGGAAGGCCGCACGGATTTCGGAATGTCGGGATATGGCGGCGCCTGCCCGCCAGCCGGCGATGCGCCACACCACTACCAGTTCACCGTCTACGCGCTCTCGGTCGACAACCTGCCGCTTCCCGAGACCGCGCCGGGCGCCATGGTTGGCTTCTATATCAGGGCAAATACGCTCGCCAAGGCCTCGATCGAGGTCACCTACGGCCGCTGAACCCTGCTGACCTCTGGGCGACGGGCTCAGGCCGGCCGATAGATCTGCGCCACCGCGCCGCCTGGAAAGGCTTTCGAGCTCATTAGCTTGAGAGACTTTGGCGCGGTGAGTCAGACGACGAGGCTGTCGATGGCGCGACGCACAGCTGCGCCTATCGCGCCGCAAAGCGCTGCTTTGCCGAATCCGTGAACGGCGTGAACAGTGCGACGAGCGTGCCTTCCGGATCGCGAAACTGCACCGACCGATTGCCCCACGGCATCAGTTTAGGCGCATGAACAAGGTCGACCTTATCCTTCAGTCGGGCATATTCTGCGTCGACATCGTCCACCATGAACTCGATGATCGCCGTTCGGTTGGCGCCGGCCTCGGCGCTGCCTTGCTTGAACAGCGGCACGGTTTCCAAGCCGCCAATGGCGAGTGCCGCAGAAGGGGTAACGATCTCGGCGAAAACCGGCGCCAACCACTCGGCAGATTGTCGGGTGACCATTTCGTAGAAGCCGACCATAGCCTTGATATCACCGGCGATCAGCCGGATTGAGGCAAATTTCATGAGCTTTTCCTTTCGATAAGACCGCAGAACTGCGCGCGGTATCGCTGCGGCCTTGTCGCACAGGCCTGTTGCCAGCATTATGGCAACAGGAGTCAATAGTAATGCGCAAAGCCGACCGTCTGTTTCAGATCATTCAGATCCTGCGCCGTACGAGCAGGCCGGTGACTGCCGCGGCAATAGCCGAAGAGATCGAAGTGTCCAGGCGTTCAGTGTACCGCGATATCGCCGACCTGATCGGCCAAGGCGTCCCGATCGTCGGCGAGGCTGGCTTCGGTTATGTGCTCGATCCTGGCTATGACATGCCGCCCTTGATGCTGACGCCCGACGAGATCGAGGCGATTGTGCTGGGTACGCAATGGGTCGCAACACGCGGCGATAAGGCGTTATCCGCAGCGGCACAGGACGTACTGAGCAAGATCGCCGCCGTTATCCCCGGAAGGCTGCGTCCATACATCGCCGAGCCCAGCGTTGGAGCAAAGCCCGGCAGGATCGTTCCGACAGACACGGTCGACGCGAACGAACTGCGCCATGCGATCCGTGAAGATCGGAAGCTTCGCCTGCATTATCGATCCGATACTGGGGAGGAGACTGAACGGGTCGTGTGGCCGGTTATCCTCGGTTACGGTGAAGCAACGCGCTTGATTGTAGCCTGATGCGAGCTGAGGCAGGACTTCCGTCACTTCCGAACCGATCGCATGTTCAAGATCGAGGTGCTGGAGGCGAGCAACGGGCTACGGAAGGGCGACCTGCGTCGCCGCTGGGAGCGATGGCGCGAGGAGCAGCGCTCTCGCTCCGACCACTGATCATCGGGAGTCGCCGAGCAGCGGATGGCAGGGTCGGGACTGGGAAGGGGGTGACGGCCGACGAGGCTGTCGATGCGCGCCGACCGCGCAATCTTGGTGAAAGCCCCATGTCTGGCTATATTACTGGAAATAAGCTGGAGGCTATCATGGGAAGTTCACAGAAGCGCGCGATCCAAAACTATCGATCTCGCCTTGGCGAGCGTGGTTTGGCGCGCTTCGAAGTGCTCGGCCGGGACGCCGATCGCGACCTTATCCGATCGCTCGCCCGACGCCTGTCGGAGGACACGCCTGAGGCTTCGGAGCTTCGCGCGGCTGTCAGCAAGTCGATCGCCGGCGAACCGCCGAAGCCTGGCGGAATTCTCGCCGCATTGCGTCGTTCACCGCTGGTCGACGCGGAACTCGATCTTTCCCGACCCCGTGAAGAGGGGCGCAAGGTCGACCTGTGACGCGCTTTCTTCTGGATACCAACATCCTCAGCAATATTGTCAAACCGCAGCCATCGGAATCGCTCCTGGCATGGATGTCGACACAACGCGACGAAGACTTGTTCATCGCCTCGCTGACCGTCGCCGAGATCCGCTGAGGCATTTTGGAGAAGCTAGGCGGCAAGAAACGCGACGCTCTCGATAAGTGGTTTTCGGGGCGCGAAGGGCCGCAGGCGCTGTTTGCAGGCCGCATCCTGCCGTTCGACGACAAAGCGGGCTTGATCTGGGCGCGACTGATGGCGGAGGGGAAAGCGGCAGGCAAGCCGCGCAGTGGGGTCGATATGATCATTGCCGCTGTCGCCGATGCCAACGAGTGCGTGGTGGTAACGGATAATGAAAAGGACTTTGCCGGACTCCGGATCGTCAATCCGATCCGTAGAATGACAGATTGATGCATAACTCCTCAAATGGGAATCGATTTGAGGAGTTATGCGGCAATTCCAAGTGTCACAGCGTCCCTTGCGCGTCTCTCAAACGCACGGTGCTGTGGCGCTGACGGCTATGCTCACTCCCACTCGATCGTGCCGGGCGGCTTCGACGTCACGTCATAAACCACGCGGTTGATGCCGCGAACCTCGTTGATGATGCGCGTTGCGGCGCGGCCGAGGAATTCCATGTCGTAGTGGTAGAAATCGGCGGTCATGCCGTCGACGGAGGTGACGGCGCGCAGTGCGCAGACGAATTCGTAGGTGCGCCCATCGCCCATGACGCCGACGGTCTGGACGGGCAGCAGCACGGCAAAGGCCTGCCAGATGGCGTCGTAGAGGCCGGCCTTGCGGATTTCGTCGAGATAGATCGCATCGGCTTCGCGCAGGATCTCCAGCTTTTCGCGGCTGATGCCGCCGGGGCAGCGGATGGCAAGGCCGGGGCCGGGGAAGGGGTGACGACCGATGAAGCTGTCGGGCAGGCCGAGTTCGCGGCCGAGCGCGCGCACCTCGTCCTTGAAGAGTTCGCGCAGCGGCTCGACGAGCTGCATCTTCATGCGCTCCGGCAGGCCGCCGACATTGTGGTGCGACTTGATCGTCACCGACGGGCCGCCGGTGAAGGAAACGCTCTCGATCACGTCGGGATAGAGCGTGCCCTGGCCGAGGAAATCGGCGCCGCCGAGCTTCTTGGCTTCTTCCTCGAAGGTCTCGATGAACAGCCGGCCGATGATCTTGCGCTTGGTTTCCGGGTCGCTGACGCCTTCGAGCTCGCCGATGAAACGGTCGGAAGCGTCGACATGCAGCAGATGCAGATTGTAGTGCTCGCGGAACATGGCGACGACGTTGGCCGCTTCGTCCTTGCGCATCAGGCCGTGGTCGACGAGGATGCAGGTCAGCTGGTCGCCGACCGCCTCGTGGATTAGCAGTGCGGCGACCGAACTGTCGACGCCGCCCGAAAGCGCGCAGATGACGCGCTTGTCGCCCACCTGCTTGCGGATCTCGTCGACCGCCTTCTGGCGGTAGGCCGACATCGACCAGTCGCCCTTGATGCCGGCGACGTTATGGATGAAGTTGCCGATCAGCTTGGCGCCGTCGGGCGTATGCACGACCTCGGGATGGAACTGCACGCCGTAATATTTGCGCTTCTCGTCGGCGATGAAGGCGTAGGGGGCGTTGGAGGAGGTGGCGACCACCTCGAAACCGTCGGGCAGTGCGGTGACGCGGTCGCCATGGCTCATCCACACCTGATGGCGCGAGCCGGAGGACCAGAGGCCCTCGAACAGCTGGCAGTCCTTGTCGACGTCGAGGAAGGCGCGGCCGAATTCGCGGTGATGGCCGCTTTCGACCTTGCCGCCGAGCTGCATGCACATCGTCTGCTGGCCGTAGCAGATGCCGAAGACCGGCAGGCCGCTGTCGAAGATGATCTGAGGCGCTCGCGGCGATCCCTCGTCCACCGTGGAGGCCGGGCTGCCGGACAGGATCACGGCCTTCGGCTGAAGGCGCCTGAAGCCCTCTTCGGCCGATTGGAAGGGAACGATCTCGCAATAGACGCCGGCCTCGCGCACGCGTCGTGCGATGAGCTGGGTCACCTGGCTGCCGAAATCGACGATGAGAACGGAGTCGGGATGTGCTGTCTGGGTCATGGCGAGGCTTTAATGAAAAGCGCTTCGCCTTGCAATCCGGGAAATCGGCGGCGTCGGGTTTTTATTGTTCCGATTGTCCCCCGCGCGGCTGACGCGCGGCGCTTTCGACTGGTCAGAACCAGAAAACCCCGTCCTCCAGCGCCGTGAACAGGCTGTCGACGCCGTAGGAGAGCTTGCGGTCGACGATGTGCAGATATTCGGTCCAGCCGGAAATATGCTGCAGCTCGACCGCGCCGTCGGAAATGCCGCGAAGGCCGATCAGCGGCAGCTTGTAGCCCTGGCAGGCGCGCAGCACCGCATAGGTCTCCATATCGACCATGTCGGCGTCGATGGTGCTATAGGCGGTCCCCGAGATGACATTGCCGCCGGTGGAAAGGCTGGCTTCGGCAATGCCCGGAATGCGCAGCGGCAGCTCGAGCGTCGCCGGCAGGTCGAGAAAGGGTGTGCGGCCCTTTTCGAAGCCGAGCGGCGAAGCGTCCATGTCGCGGTAGGAAACCGAGGTTACCTGATAGATTTCCGTCTGCTCCAGCTTCGCGGAGCCGGCCGAGCCGAGTGAAACGACAAGATCCGGCAGGTCGTCGGCGGCATCCAGCCGCGCCAGCGTCTTGGTTAGCGCGACCGCCGCCTCGACCGGACCGACGCCGGTCATCAAGGGTTCGATGCGCGACCGCAGGAACGGGCCGTATTCGGCCTCCGCCGCCATGACGAACAGCATGGATTTTCCCGCGACCGACTTCAGTTCGAACTTCATCCCGTAATTCCTTCTCTGCCGCGAATCACCATCATCGTTCCGGTCATGGAGGCGATGAGTTTCGCCGGCCCGTCGCTGATCGCGTAGCCTCGCCCGTCGGCAACGATGATGGTGGAGCCGGGTTTGGTGATTTCCCCGCGGAACAGGAAACGATCGCCACGCCCCGGCGACATGAGATTGACCTTGAATTCGATCGTCAGGATCGAGGCTTCGGGGTCGATGACGCTGTAGGCGGCAAAGCCGCAGGCTGAATCGAGCGCTGCGGAAATGATGCCAGCGTGCAGGATGCCGTGCTGCTGTGTCAGTTTGACGTCGAAGGGAAGCTCGATCTCGACGACGCCGTGCTCGACGCGCGTCAGCTCCGCGCCGATCGTCTCCATCGCCGCCTGCCGCGCAAAATTGCGGCGGATTCGCGCGCGGAAATCGCCCCTGTCAGTCTCGCTCATGTCTGCCCCTCTTGCAGCCGGGAAAGTGGCATGGCGGGCCGGATTCGACAAGCTGCACATTGCTGAAATCGGTCTCAGCGCCGATGGAAAGCTGCGGCCGTGTCGCCGGGGCAACCTTTCGTCTTTCCGTCGCCATGCAAGCGGGTGATGCAAGCCGGTGCGAAGACGATTGCAGCTTCGCGCCTAGCGCGTATTCTCCGCGTCATGTCTCGAAAGAACGGAGCGCCGGCGCATGACGACGATATCGCAATCGGTCCGGCATTTCGAGACCTGGCTGGCCGATGAGCTCGGCGGCGATTTCGTCAACGAGGATCTTCTTGAGAAGCACGAGAAGATGCGCAGCGGCGGCTTCGTCTTCCTGCGCGCCACCTATTGGCGCTGGTGCGAGATCATCCTCGATATCTGCCCGGAACTTGGCCGCGCGCCGGAGGTGCTGGCGATCGGCGATACGCATCTGGAGAATTTCGGCACCTGGCGCGATGCCGAAGGCCGGCTCGTCTGGGGCGTCAATGATTTCGACGATGCAGCGGTGATGCCCTATGCGCTGGATCTCGTCCGTCTTGCGGCAAGCGCCGTGCTGGCCCGTGGCGACGACGGTCCCTCGGTGCGGATGATAAGCGAGACGATCCTCAGCGGCTATCTCAGAGGCCTTGAAAATCCGCTGCCCGTCATCCTCGAGCGCGATCACAAATGGCTGCGCAAGGCGCTGATGCTGCCGAATTCCGAGCGCCGGGAATTTTGGGAGAAATACGAAATGCTGCCTCCTGGCAAGGAGTCGCCGCAATCAGCCTATGTCAAGGCGCTGACAACTGCGCTACCGCCCGGCTCGGGAGCCTTCGTGGCGAAGCCACGCAGCGGCGGCACTGGTAGCCTCGGTCGGCCGCGTTTCGTCGCCTATGCCGAATGGCAGGGCGGGCCGGTGCTGCGTGAGGCCAAGGCGCTGCTGCCGTCCGCCTGGTCGCTTCGCCACAGACCTGAGGACGTGGCGATCCATGCGGGAGAGATCGCCAATGGGCGGGCGCGGTGCGCCGATCCGCACTACCAGGTTTCCGGTCGCATACTCGTTCGCCGGCTCTCGCCGAACAGCTGTAAGATCGAAATCGACCGGCACCCCGAAATCCTGCTTTCGCCGACGATGCTCGAGCTGATGGGTTTTGAGATCGCCAATTGCCATTCCAACGATGCGGCGGCGGTCGCCGCGATCCTCGGCGATATCAAGGCGCGGGGAAGCGAATGGCTACACGAGGCGGCAAGGGCCGCGGCATCAAGCGTCAGCGCCGAGCAGAAAGCCTATTCGCGGTCTGGCTAGAGCCGCACGATGTGCTGATCCCAGGCGACGTCGCTACGGGTCGCCAGGAAATCGCCGTCGTAGGAGGAGACGGCAAAGCCGCTCTTTGCCGGCGCGATGCCGGCCGCGTCCGCAATGGTGGTCTCGGCCAGCACCTTGCCCGTCCCTGCGTCGATGGTCACCGAGGCGCCGCCCTTCGGCGAGGTGATGCCGACCAGGCCCTCGCGGCGATTGACGGCGATCGCTCCGACGTAATTGGCAAGCCTGCGCGTCGTCTGCTCCGGCAGGTCGATGAAGGAAAGGTCTTCGCCCTTGGCGAAATGGCCGACAAGCGGCGGCAAATCCTTGCGGTGGCCTTCATACTGGCAGGCAAACCAGATGCGGCCCTTGTCATCGAGATCGACGTGGCGGGTGGAAAGCTCCGCCCATTGCGCCGGCAGCACATGTTTTTCGATGAGCGCCCCGGTTGCCGCGTCGATCAGCACCAGCGACGGCTGCATCTCCCCGAGATTGAGTTTGGTGCGGCCGAAATCCGGATGCGTCTCGATGCCGCCATTGGCGACGATGAGAAGGCGTCCGTCGTCGGAAATCGTCATGTCGTGCGGACCGATGCCATAGGTCTCGTATTCGCCGATGCGAGCAAAGCGGTTGCTGGCGTCGTAGATGCCGATCATGCCGCGATTGCCGTCGAAGTCGTTCTCGCTAGCGTAAAGCAGACGACCATCGGCAGAAAAGGCACCGTGGCCGTAGAAATGCCTGTCTTCCCTGGCGCTGATGAGGATCGGCTCGCTTTTGTGCCGGGGATCGAAGATCATCGCATAGGTGCCGGGCCGGCGCGCGAAGGCGACGGTCCTGCCGGTGGCGGCGCTGAAGGCCATGCCGTGAGCGCGGGCAGGAAGCTTGACCTGATCGATGATCTCGCCGCGCTCGGTCACGGTGGCGACGGCAAAGGAGCCGTCGGCCGCCCGAATGCCCGAGGCATAGACTGCATCCGCCCGCTCCAGGGCCATCAGCGATCTCGGCGCCAAGGTGGCGAGGAAACCGAGTCCGGCCGCCTTGACGAAATTGCGTCGGTCGATCGCGGCGCTCCGCATCATCGCTTCAATCTCCGTCCGAAAAGGAAAAGCCGGCCGAAAGTCCGATGGCCGCGCCATAGTCGTCGCTGATCCGGGTGATCAGATCACGGCTTTCGGCCAAAAGCGTGTCGAGCTTGGCCTTTTCCGCATCGCTGGTGGCGGCGTCGATGTCGGGGTTGAGTTTCGGCACGCTGTCGAGCAGCGATTTGAAATCTTCGTCGATTGAGGCGGCGACTGCCTGTTTGTCCGGCGGCAGAAGCTCGGCCATGCCGGCCTTCTGCCAGAGCGTGCGCAGCCCCTCCAGATTGGCGGTCATCGATTTCCAGGTATTCTTCGAGCGCCAGTAAATCGCCATGCGCGGACGCGGCGGCGTATCCTTGCCCTTGTAGAACTGTTCGAGCCGCTGGTCGCGGACATTCTCCGCGCCGTGGACGAGAATGCCGAGCAGCGCGGTCACGGCCTCCTTATTGTCCATGAAATCGTCGCTCTGCGGGCTTGGATGTTTCCAGCTCGCCTGCACGCCGTCGGGTTTTTCCCAGGCAGCGACGACTTCGCCGGCCTCACGCTGGATATTGCCGGCGACCGCGGCGCCGTAGAGGCAGCGGAAGCCGCCCTTCTGCTCGATCAGATCGTCCGCGCCGTTGCCGTAAAGCACGTATTCCAGCGCCGTCAGGCCCTGCAGCGCCACGCTCTTGCCGGCGATCGCATCGACCGTCGCATCCTTCGGATCGGCCTTGGCGATCAACGCCTGCACCTGCTTCAGCCCCACGCCTTTGCGGTCAGGGTAGAACAGGATGTGCTCGAAAAGATTGTCCTGGATGACAGGCCCGGTCTGGACGATTTCGATGATCGACCAGTAGCGGATCGTATCGTCGAACGCCGATTTCGCCTTGTCGAGCGTCTGCTGCGTGCCGCCGTCGCAGAGATCCTTCATCGCCGTCGTCAGCCGGGCGGCCGATTGCTGCATGTTACGATAGCCGGGCCGGATCACCTCGTCGACGGCGCGCTGCATCACGGCGGGAACGGCATCCTCGTTCAGCCCTGCCGGAGGAGCGGCGGTCTGGGCGGCCGCCGATGTGGCGAGGCCGATCAGAGTGAGGCAGAGCAGGGGGTGCCAAAGGCGCATCAAAGTGACTCCAGGAATGTAATCAGGGCTGCCCTGTCGTCTTTCGACAGGGAGGAGAAAGCGTTGCGGGCCTTTTCAGCTTCGCCGCCGTGCCAGAGGATCGCTTCGGTGAGATTCCGCGCACGGCCGTCATGCAGGAAAAAGCTGTGTCCGCTGACAGTCCGGGTCAGTCCTATACCCCATAGCGGCGGCGTGCGCCATTCACGTCCGCTTGCAAGGCCGACCTGCTGTCCGTCGGCAAGCCCCTCGCCCATATCGTGCAGAAGAAAGTCGGAATAGGGCCAGATCAGCTGGAAGGACTGTGCCTTGTCGGGCGAATCCCGGCGGGTGACGAATTTCGGCACATGGCAGGAAATGCAGCCGCTTTCGTAGAAGATTTGCTTGCCCCGCAGGGTCTCGGGGAAGCTCGCCTTGCGGCGCGCGGGTACGGCAAGGTTTTCGGAATAGAAGGTCACCAGGTCGAGAATGGGACCCGGCGCTTCTTCTTCTCCCAGCCGTTTCTGCACGCCGGTCGGCATATCGAGGCATTTCTCTTCCGCCTTGGTGCAATCGCCATGCGCGTCCGGATGGTCGGGTGTCGAAATGCCGATATCATTGGCGAAGGCATCGGCATTCTGATCGCGCACCGTGGCGTTCTGCGCCTTCCAGCCGAAGCGGCCGAGCGCGATCTTGCCGCTGCGGTGGTCGCGGACGATCGCCGCCTTGCCGGAAATGCCGTCGCCATCGGCATCGTCGGGGTCGGTATGGGCAAGAATATCGGCCTCGGGGATCGCCTCGATTAGCCCGAGGCCGATCATGGCAGGGGCGACACGGGCCGAGATCGTCGTCGCGGCATCGAGCGGTCCGTAGGCAAGGTTGGTTGCCGCATAATGCGGCCGGCGCAACGACACGGTCTCGCCGTCGCCAAGTGTCACCGTCTCCTCATCGTAGCGGATCGCCATCCGGCCCTCGGCGGCAAGGCCGGGAACGGCAAGATCCTGCAGCTGATGGCCATAGACCGGATCGGGGAAATTGAGGGTATCGGCACTCGCTATCGCCTTTTCTTCCTCCGCCGTCCCGGCCGCACGGGAAAGCCGCAGGAACATCGAGACGGCGCTTGTGCCTCCCTCCGGCGGTTTGCCGCGGCCGTCATTGAGGTGACAGCTCATGCAGGAGCGGGCGTTGAAGAGCGGCCCGAGCCCATCGGAGGCCTGCGTCGAAGACGGTGAGGATACCCAGAGCTTGCGGAAAAGCGCGTTGCCGAGCTTGAAATTCTGCTCTTCCTCGAATGGGATATTGGCCGAAATATGCGAGAAACTGTCTTCGGTAACGGGATCGATCGAGGTTGCGCCGCCCGCCTGCATCGCCTCATATTGCTCGGCCTTGGAAAAATCCTTGGTCGGTTGGGTGACGTCGGCGATGCGTTTCAGATCAGCCGCGGAAAGATCGGTGCGTTTGGTTGGAAGATCGAAACCGGCGGCAAAAGCCACGGGCGCTCCGGCAAGGGCCGCGAAAACGGCGAGGCGAAGGAAGAGACGGAATTTTGAGAGAAGGTGATGAGCCCGAGCGGCAAGCTTGAGGGTGCTGACGCGCGCTTCCCTTTCCACGCCCTCATTCCTGTCCTCGGGCTTGACCCGAGGGATGTCACAGGAATCCAGTGCGCCCGAGTCCTTGGGCGCGGAAGACTTCCCTTTGACCAAGTCATTCACGGCGCCGACGCGCCGTGGCTGGATTCCTGTGACATCCCTCGGGCAAAGCCCTGAGGGCACAGGAATGAGGGAAGTAACAAATCGCATTTCAGAGTCCGGGCCGCCTCGAAAGCCGAAGCGGCCCGCCTTTTGCTTATTTGAAGACGGCGTTAGGATTATCCAAGCTGTCGGAACCTTCAAGCTGAACTGTGCCGAGATCGAGTGCGGCAATAACGCGCTGTACCGATTTCGTCTGGTCGATCAGCCCGTCGATAGCGGCCTGGACGACGGCATTGCCTTCCTTGTTGCCCTCGCCGATCATCTGGTCGTACTTCTCGACCGTCTCGCCGCGCTTTGCCATGGCGTTCATGGCATCGAGCGTCTTGTTGAGTTTGCCTTCCAACTCCGCATCGAGCGCCTTGTCCTTGGCGGCCACCAGGTCGTGCAGCGACGGGCCGGTGAGCTTGGTGCCGTCGACGCGCGTATAGTTGCCGGTATAGGCGGCGGCGATGCCGATCGCGTCGTTGAGATGCGAGTTGTAGGTATTATCGGAGAAGCAATCATGCTCTTCTTCAGGATCGTGCAGCAGCAGGCCGAGCTTCATGCGCTCGCCGGCAAGCTCGCCATAGGAGAGCGAACCCATGCCCGTCAAGATCGCAACCAGGCCGGCCTTCGGGTCGGCTTCGACGTTCTTCGTCGCAGCGCCGTCCGCCTTCCAGTTATCGGTCATTTCCTGCAGGTCGGACACCAGCAGCGTGGAGGCGGATTTCAGATATTCAGCGCGGCGGTCGCAATTGCCGTGCGTGCAGTTCTTGAGATCGTAATCGGTTGCCGGGCGGTCGCCGGCGCCGGGTCCCGTGCCGTTCAGATCCTGGCCCCAGAGGAGGAATTCGATAGCGTGGTAGCCGGTGGCGACGTTGGCTTCGATGCCGCCGGCCTCGGCGAGCGTGCCGGAGAGGAATTCCGGCGTCAGCTTGGAGGCGTCCACGTCCTTGCCGTCGATCTTGATCGTCTTGTTGGCGATGACATTGGCCACATAAAGCGAATTTTCGTCGCTCTCGGTGCCGTAGGAGGGGTCGACATAGTCGATCAGACCTTCATCGAGAGGCCATGCATTAACCTTGCCTTCCCAGTCGTCGACGATCGGATTGCCGAAGCGATAGACTTCCGTCTGCTGGTAGGGAACGCGCGCCTTGATCCAGGCGTCCCGGGCGGACTTCAGCGTCGCGTCATCAGGCGCCTTCAGGAAGGCGTCGATCGCGGCGTCGAGCGCCTTCGCCGTGGTCAGCGAGTCTTCGTATTTCGCATGCGCCACCTCGGCATAGTGTTTCACCACGGCGGCCGCATCGGTCTCGGCATGCGCGGGAAGGGCGAGCAGGGCGGCGGGGGCAATCGCCACCACCGCTGCGCGGAATGTATTGAGCTTCATGATCCTCTCCTGTGACGGATCTTCCGTCTAAATCGGGCTCCGTCTCTTCGCCCAAAAGCAAACTTGTGTCAAATGCTCTAGTTTGGAATGGTTTTAAGGATGGAGAGGGCCTGCAAACGCGCTTGTTTTGCAGCGGATTCGCCCGGAAAATCGGCAGCCGCCGCGCGCTTTCGCCGCGGGCTCAGCCCTTGCGCTGCATGCGGCAGAAGAAGAAGCCGTCCGTGTCGGTGGAAGCCGGCGTCAGCGTCAGCGTCAGCCCGTCGGAAGAGTGCGGGCGCGGGGCGTCTTTGCCGAAGAGGCCATCCCAGGCGGGCAGGGCGCTGACGATTTGGAAATCGGGAGTGTCAGCCGTGAAGCGGCGCACCTGTTCCTCATTTTCCTGGGGCAGCACCGAGCAGGTGACGTAGATCAGCTCGCCGCCCGGTTTGACGAAGCCGCCTGCCTGCGCCAGTGCGTCCTGCTGCTGGGCGGTACGCTCGTCGAGGTTCTTTGCCGTCAGCCGCCATTTCGTGTCGGGACGGCGGCGCCATGTACCGGTGCCGGTGCAGGGCGCATCGACCAGCACCTTGTCGCAACGCCCGGCAAGGCCGGAAAGCCCCCTGGCGTCGTCATGCACCTGGACATTGCGCGTGCCTGCCCGCTTCAGCCGCTCGATGATCGGCGCCAGCCGTTTGCGGTCGGCGTCATAGGCGTGAACCTGTCCCTTGTTCCGCATGGCGGCCGCCATGGCGAGCGTCTTGCCGCCGCCGCCGGCGCAATAATCGAGAACCTGGTCGCCCTCATGGGCGAGCACCAGATCGGCGACGATCTGCGATCCTTCATCCTGAACTTCGAACCAGCCTTTTTGGAACGATAGCTCGGCCGTCACGTTGGGAAGACGCGAGGCGCCTTCGCCGGCGGCAATCCGGATGCCGTAGCGGGCGATCTTCGCCGCCTGCGCGCCGGCTCTTTCGAGCGCCTTGACGGCCTTGTCGCGGGAGGATTTTAAAATGTTGGCGCGCAGATCAAGCGTCGGTCGCGCCGCGAGCGTCTGTGCCTCGGTAAGCCAGTTGGCGCCGAAGGCCTGTTCGAAGGAGGGTTGGATCCATTCGGGAATATCACCGCGGATATGCGGCGGCGCGTCGTCGAGCGAACGGCTTGCAAAGGCGGCCGCGGCATCGGCGCTCAGCGGCGCCGGCGCGAACTTGTCGTCCGCCAGTTCGGTGGCAAGACTGTCCGGTGTAAAACCCCATTGGCGAAACATGACGGCATAGGCAATCGCTGCGGCACTGTCGTCATCCATCAGCCAGGCATGGGAAAGCCGCATGCGCAGGGCGTCATAGACGATGTTGCCGATCGCCGCACGATCGCCGGAACCGGCGAAGCGGTGCGCAAGGCCCCAGTCCTTCAGCGCGTCGGCAACGGGCCGCTTGCGGGCATCGATATCCGCGAGCACAGAAATCGCCCCTTCGAGGCGGCCGCCCAGACGCATTCACTAGTCTCCTGTTGCCGTGGTATGCGATTGATCCGCGCTGGATTGTTCGCAAGTCTCAACCGCGTGGTAACCGCGATTGACGGCAAGAGCAAGCGCCGCTGACGGCGCAGCTGGGTTGTCAGGCTCGACTGTCAGCCTTAGCTGATCACCCCCGGCTGTCAGCTTAGCTGATCACCTGGTAGCAAACCTTCGCGGTGCCGGAGCTCACCATGCCGATGTTTTGTGCCGCAGCGCGTGAGAGGTCGAGCACCCGGCCACGGATGAACGGACCGCGATCATTGATGCGAACGACGACGGTGCGGCCATTGTTGCGGTTGGTGACCTTGACCTTGGTGCCGAATGCAAGCGAACGATGTGCGGCAGTCAAGACGGCAGGATTCATACGTTCTCCGGAAGCAGTTTTGGAGTGAAGTGCGTACCATGAAGCACCGCCGCAGCCATTTCCAGCAAAACTCTCCGCCGGAAGCAGGCAAGAGCAGGCTGCAATAGTTACGGCAGCGACAATAGAACGACGTATTTTCTTCAAAACAGAGTATCCCTCAACTATTGAACTCACGCCCTTGCAGGCGGCGGGGCTTAAATCTGTGAAAAAGTGGCGAAAAAGTGCCGCGCATGATCACGGAATGTTACAGATTGCAACATTCGTGAGCGCGGTGACGGAATTTCGGAAGCGGGCAGTGATCGCTGAGCCAGAAAAAACGCAGTGAAATCAGTTAAAATCCGAACGAATTTTTCAGTGAAGCGGTTAACATCCCCGCGTTCACAAAAATCGCGAAAATTTTTTTCCGGCTTCGCCATATTTTCCGCCACATTTGCGCAAATTTAAAGGCCGTTAACCATAATATACGGCCAAAATCGTCCCGCCAAATGGGGAAAGTAGGTATTTCCTACTCATTTTGGGTGCTGATGCTGGGCATATGAAACGCTTGGGCTCTAACCCCGCCAGGAGCCGTCCTGCCACAATTGCGCTAGCGACATCGGATAGTTCGGGAAGGAGAATTCGAAGCCGGCGGCCTTGAGTTTCGCATTCGAAACCCGCTTGTTTTCGCCGTAGAAGGAGCGCGCCATCGGCGTCAGCTCGGCGGTCTCAAACGCCTGCTCCGGCGGCGGTTCCACGCCCATCAGTCGCGCCGCCTCGACGATCACATCCTGCGGCGGGCCAGGGCGATCGTCGGTGATATTGTAGATGCCGCCGAGGCGCTGGTCCGACAGGAAGCGGGTCGCCGCGCCGATATCCTCGACGCGGATGCGGTTGAACACCTGGTCCTTCTTGATCAGCCGCCGCGCCGTGCCTTTTTCCAGATTGCAGAAGGCGTTGCGTCCCGGCCCGTAAATACCGGAAAGGCGAAGCACCGCCGCCGGCACGCCGCGCTCCCGGCCCATTGCCAGCCAGCCCTCTTCCGCTTCGAGCCGCTCCTTCGAGCGCCCGGAAACCGGCACGCAGGGCGTTTCCTCGTTTATCCAAGCGCCCTTGTGGTCGCCATAGACGCCGACGGTGGAGAGATAACCGATCCATTCGAGCCCGTGTGGCAGGCTTGCGCCGTCTTCGCCGAGCAGCCGCAGCAGCGGGTCGGCCTTTCCAGGTGCGATCGACTGCACGAGATGGGTGACATCAGCCAGGGCCCGGCGCAATTCGTCCTCCATGGTCTCGCCGTCGAAAAGGAAGGCTTCGACGCCGTTCTGCCGGAGCACGTCCATCTTGTCGGCCGAGCGCGTGGTGCCGGAAATGCGCACGCCGCCGCCGGCGAAGGCCTTGGCGATCGCCGTGCCGGAATAACCGCAGCCAAAAATCATCACATGCATCAGCCCACTCCTGCCAGCCGCCATTCATTCAGCACGTCGTCGTCGGTCTCATCAGCCCTTTGTGTCGCAAGGCCTGAAAAGTCGCCAGCCTCCATCAGTCGCGACAGCGCCCACACCGCCATTCCCCGCACCACCGGCGAGGCATCGTCGGCGAGCAGCCGACATTGGGCGATAAGAGCCTTCTCGCCGGAATTGCCGGCGGCGATCAGCACATTGCGGATGAAGCGATCGCGGCCGATCCGCTTCACCGGCGAGCCGCTGAAGAAGGCGCGGAAGGCGGCATCGTCAAGTGTCAGCAGAAAGGCGATCGACGGCTCCTGCAGATCGTCCCGCGCCTTCAGCTTCATCTCGGAGGCCGCACTTGCGAACTTGTTCCAGGGACAGGCGGCGAGACAATCGTCGCAGCCATAGATGCGATTGCCGATCGGCACCCGCAGCGCGGGGTCGATCGGACCCTTATGCTCGATGGTAAGATAGGAGATGCAGCGCCGCGCATCGATCTGATAGGGTGCCGGAAAGGCGGCCGTCGGGCAGACGTCGAGGCAGGCGCGGCAGGAGCCGCAATGATCCGTCTCTTTAGCGTCGACGGCGAGATCGGCGGTGGTGAACATGCTGCCGAGAAACAGCCAGGAACCGTGCGCGCGGCTGACGAGGTTGGTATGTTTGCCCTGCCAGCCGAGCCCGGCTGCCGCTGCCAGCGGCTTTTCCATGACAGGCGCGGTATCGACGAAGACTTTGACATCGGCGCCGGCCCGCGCCGCAAATCGCGTGGCGATCTCTTTCAGCCGGCCCTTGATGATGTCGTGATAGTCGCGGTTGCGGGCATAGACCGATATCGCCGCTCTATCGGATTTGCCGAGGATGCCGCGCGGATCTTCCTCCGGCGCATAGTTGAGGCCGAAGACGACCACGGATCGCACCTCGCTCCAGAGGGTGCGCGGATCGCCGCGCCGCTCTCGCGTCTCCGCCATCCACTCCATCGTGCCATGGCGCCCGGCATCGATGAACTGGCCAAGGCGCTCTTTGGCTTCGGGAATCGCGTCGGGCCGCGTGATGCGGCAGAGATCGAAGCCCTTGGCGGCTGATTCTGCCCGCACGAACATGGTCAAATTGTCGCGGCGGCGGCGCTCTTTGTCATCTCTATCGGCTTCGGGCATGGAGAGCCCTCGTCAGAAATCCAGATCGGCATAATGCGAAACCGGCGTCAAGCCGCGCACCCGCTCGGTCAGCATCGGCCGGAAGGAGGGGCGCGATTTCAGCCGCTGGTACCAGTCCTTGACGACGGGCGCATCCGCCCAGTCGATCTCGCCGAGATAATCGAGGATCGAGATCGAGGCCGCGGCGGCAAGGTCGGCATAGCTCATCCGCTCGCCCGCCAGCCATTGGCGCGAGCCGGCAAGCCAGGTGAGATAGCGCATATGCTGGCGGATATTCGCGCGGGCCGTGCGTAAAATCTTCGAATCCGGCGCGCCGCCGCCCTGATCTGATGTCATCTGCAACTTGTAGACCCGCTCGCGGGCGAGCGGCTTGGTCACGTCGTTTTCCATCTTCTGCATGAACCACTCGCTCAGCCGGCGGATTTCCGCCCGCTGGAAAGGGTCCTCGGCGAGCAGCCGCCGGTCGCGCTTCAACACGCCATGCGTCTCATCCAGGTATTCGGAAATGACGGTCGCGCCGCAGAGCGCCCGCATGCTGTCGTCGACATAAACAGGCAGCGTGCCGGCCGGGTTGAGCGCCAGGAAATCCCTGCGTTTCTCCCATGTCTGCTCCTCGATCAGATCCGCCTGATAGCCGTATTCGGCCAGGATCAGCCGGACGAAGCGAGATGCGGATGACATGGGATGATGATAAAGCGTGGGCATCGATACTCGAGCTTCGTGATTGCTGTTACAGGACTGTGTGGCAGCTCAGTTATAGCGCCCTAGTCATGACTCATTGGTTGAAGCTATAGGAGCTTGGCCCCGCCAATACAAGCGAATCGGATTTTACGCCATCTGACAATGGCGAGATACGGTCTAACGAACGAATGGAAGCGGCGGCCTGATCGACCCAAGCGGTCAGGCCCGACCGACCTTTAAACGGAGACAATGTATGGATTATATCAATGCTGCGCTTCTCGGTATCATCGAGGGGATTACCGAATTTCTGCCGATCTCGAGCACCGGCCATCTGATCATTGCGGAGCAATGGCTCGGCCACCGGTCGGACATGTTCAACATCGTCATCCAGGCCGGCGCCATCCTCGCCGTCACCATCATCTACTGGCGTCGGCTGCTGGATCTGGTGCTTGGCTGGCGGGAGCCTGAGAATCGCGATTATGCCGCCAAGCTGATCGTCGCCTTTCTCATCACTGCGATTCTCGGACTTATCGTCAAAAAGCTCGGCTTCGAACTGCCGGAGACCGCGACGCCGATTGCCTGGGCGCTGATCATCGGCGGTTTCTGGATGATCTTTGCCGAATGGGCTGCGGCACGCAAAGCCCCCCATAAGGAGATCACCTGGCTCGTCGCCATCCTGGTCGGCATCGCCCAGATCGTCGCCGGTGTCTTCCCGGGAACCTCGCGCTCCGGCGCCACGATCTTCGTCGCCATGCTGGCCGGCACCGGCAACCGCGCCGCAGCAACCGAATTCGCCTTTCTCGTCGGCATTCCCACCATGTATGCGGCGAGCGGCTATGAATTGCTGAAGACCTTCAAGGATGGCGGCGCGGCAAACGAAGACTGGACCGCACTCGGCATCGCCTTCGTCGTTTCCACCATCGTCGCGTTCATCGCCGTCAAATGGCTGCTGGCCTATATCAGAAGCAACCGGTTCACGCTGTTTGCCGTCTACCGCATCATTCTCGGCGTGTTGCTGCTCGGCATGGCCGCAACCGGCTTGATCGGCTGAGGCATCCCAACGCATTTGCATTCGCGCCGCGCCCCGGCGCGAATGCAATTTGCCGCGTCGAGCTTGCGGGCAGGCATGCGATTGCCAGCTGAGGGCGCCGTCAGATAACAATAAAAAGAGGTAGGTGCCTGCTGCTGTTTTGAAGCGGGCAAGACCGGGCGTTCATTATGGAGCGTCCTGCTTCAGGCGCTCCGACCGCTACGTGTCTTTATGAAAGATGCCGGCGGGAGGCCGGCCTTTCGTCAATGGCTGATCGAAGCCGTCGAGCAAGGATCGACGCCGTAGGCCGGCGAACAGCCGCCCTTCACTGCTGCGACCGAGCCGGACGCAACGAAGGAGCCTGCGAGGATAACCAGCGCCGCACACGCAAACAGGAGCGCGATTGACTTGCCCATCGAGAAATGCCTTTCACAGTGATTGCCGCACGCGATCCCAAGCGTTGAGTCCGTTGGAAGACGCGCGGGCTTGGTAGTCAGTGGAATGGCAAATAGCAATAAACGTTCCTGCTAAATTTGGCGTTAATTCCACAAAATTTCCGATGCGTCTTTTATGCAACGGCACTTGGTCTGACTGGCACAACAACATTTCAAACTTGCGCCGGCTTTGCTTGAACCGGCAAAAGAAAACGCCGTCCGCGGCATGCGCGAACGGCGTCGTTCCGACGGTTCAACAAATTGGTCAGGCGGCCTTGCCGGTGCCGGTATACTGGCCGTGCGGACGATAATGCACAAGATAGGAGCCGAGCACCGATGCGGCCATGGTCGGCGCAATGCCGAGGCCCTGCAACGTACGACCTTCCGCCTCGGCCGCAGCGGAAACGATGTTGTCGTGCTTCAGCATGCGCACCTGATCCGGCGTGACCGGCGGCGTTATGAAGGGGATCAGCGACGCGATGCTGCCGATCATCGACGCTATACCGAAGGGCAGGGAGACCAGCGGGTTTTTGCGGCACGTCACCTTCAGCATCGTCTCGAGACATTCGCGGAAGCTCAGCACCTCGGGCCCGCCAAGCTCATAGACCTTGCCACCGGCGACCTTGCCGTCGACGGCGCGGGCGACGGCCTCGGCGACATCCTCGACATAGACGGGTTGGAATTTCGTTTTGCCGCCGCCGATGAGCGGCAGGACCGGCGACATGCGGGCCATGTCGGCAAACTTGTTAAAGAAGCTGTCCTCCGGGCCGAAGACGATCGACGGGCGGAAGATCACCGCATCGGGCTTGACGGAGAGTATGGCGGTTTCGGCGCGGCCCTTGGTGCGGCCATAGCCGGACTCGGACTGGGCATTGGCGCCGATGGCTGAAATATGGGCGAGCGTGGCGCCAACGCCGCGTGCCGCTTCAGCAACCGCGCGCGCGCCGAATTCCTGCACGGCGTCGAAGGTGTTGCGGCCGGTCTCGTGCAGAATGCCGACGCAGTTGACGACATGATCGGCACCGTCGACGGCGCGGTCGATCGAATTGCGATAACGCAGGTTTGCCTGGACGAAGGAGATCTGCCCGACATTGCCGAGCGGCTGCAGGAAACCGGCGAGATCGGGACGGCGCACGGCGACGCGGATGCGATAGCCGCGTTTGGCGAGCGCCCGAACGACGTGCCTGCCCACGAAGCCGGACCCTCCGAACACGGTGACGAGCGGCGGCAGGTTGGCAAGGGTCATGGCAGGTTCCTCGAAAGGCTTGGCAGGATGCTGTATCGGCACCGTCTTAGCCCAATCCCGGCGCGACGGGAAGGCCTCTCGCACCGTCAGTTTTTGCGAATGCGAACTCGCCTGACGCATCGTGCGAAAGGACGCATGGCGCTCTAGATGCCTTCGACGACGACCATCTCCGCATCCGCCACTTCCTGGCGGATTTTGGCGGCGATCTGGTATTCCGGTGAATTGTAGCAGTCGACCGCATGCTGCATCGAGGGGAATTCGATCACCACGTTGCGGGCGCGCGCCTTGCCCTCGAGTTCGGTCAAGGCGCCGCCGCGTGCCAGGAAATTTGCGCCGTATTTTTCGAAGGCGGGCTTCGCCGCCGCCACATAATCCTTGTAGCGCTCGGCATCGCGAACATCGACGCGGGCGATCCAATATCCCTTAGCCATGGTCTTCTCCCTTTTGCGTTGCTGTCTGTCAGCGGTTTGCCGGCCAGCGCGCGGCAACCATTTCGTTGAGCACGGCGCGAGCGGCATGCCGGGGATCGGGCGCCTTGACGATCGGCCGGGCAACGACGAGATGCGTCGCCCCCGCCTTCAGCGCATCGAACGGCGTCATCACCCGCTTCTGGTCGCCATGCTCGCTGCCCGTCGGGCGAATGCCGGGCGTGACGATCGCCATGTCGGGTCCGACGATCTCGCGCACCTCGGCCGCCTCGGCCGCCGAGCAGACGATGCCGCCCATGCCGGCGGCGCGCGCCTGCCCGGCGCGGCGCAGCACCAGGCTGTGCGGATCCTGGCTGTAGCCGGCGTCGGCAAGGTCTTCGGCATCCATCGAGGTCAGCACGGTGACGCCGAGCAGGCAGAGGCCGGAGCCGGCGGCCGCCTCGACCGCGGCCTTCATCGCCTTGGGATAGGCATGCAGCGTCAGCATCGACATGCCCATCTTGGCAATGTTCTCGACGCCTGAGGCAACGGTGTTGTCGATGTCGAGCAGCTTCATGTCGAGGAAGATCTTCTTGCCGCTTGCCGCAAGATCGCGGGCAAATTCCAGCCCGCCGGCAAAGACCAGCTGATAGCCGATCTTATAGAAGAGAATGTCGTCGCCGAGCATGGAAACCAGTTTTTCCGCTTCGCCGATCGTTGGAACATCCAGGCCGACGATCAGCCGCTCGCGTGCGTCCATTTCAAGTCACCCCCGCCAGTCTTCGATGGGTGTCCAGTCGCATGTCAGGGCCAGATCCGCAAGGCCGAAAGCATAGAGATTGCCGCCGCCGCCCGGCTGGTCGCGGTCGCGGCCGATCGGTCTGCCGGCCAGGTGGCATTTGAGCAGCGTGCCGACGCCGCCATGGCCGACGAAGGCGATCGGGGCTGCCGCATCATGTGTGGCAAGAACGGTCTTCACCGCCGTAACGATGCGGGCCTGCGCGTCGACGGCGCGCTCCCAGCCTTTGAAGCTTTCTTCCGGATGGGCGAAGAACCAGTCGGCCGCTTCCTCGAATTGCGGCGGCGGCAGGAAGCCGGTGGCCGAACGGTCGTTCTCGTGCATGCCGTGGACGATCTCGATCGTCACGCCGGAGGCTGCCGCCAGAATTTCGGCCGTCTCGATCGCCTTGGTCTCGTCGCTGGAGATGATGCGCCGCAATTGCCGCACCCAGCCGCTCTCGGCGGCTTTGCGCGCCCGCGCCGCGCCGAGATCGGAAAGCCCCCATTTCGGCACCGGCACATTGGCGTCGATCCTCACCTGCGGATGGGTGATATAGAGCCCGAACATCAGCCGCGCCTGTAGATCCAGAGCTGCGCTGGCGGAATGTTGCGCATGACGAAGTCGAAATGCTGAATATGGTAGCGGTCGGGATTGGCGGCGATCGGCGAGATCGCGCCATAGGAGATCTGCACCACCGGCCGCCCCGGCGGCAGGCGGTCGAGCAGGCTTTCGAGCAGCGAGACGCGCATCGCCATCGGGAAGTTCAGGAGCGGAATGCAGGAGATGACACAATCGAACGTCCGGTCGCCGAATGCACCCAGCGTCGCCTGCAGATCGAAGGCATCGCCATTGATGAAGTGGACGCCGGGATAGGCGCGCTGCAGATGCTGGTGGAAATCCGTCGAATATTCGATCGCCACCAGATTGTCCGGCTTCACGCCGCGGCCGAGGATCGCCTTGGTGATGGCGCCCGTGCCCGGGCCAAGCTCCAGCACCGGCAGCCCGGAATGCATGTCGATGACGCTTGCCATGCGCTTGGCGGTGATCGACGAGGTCGGCACGATCGAGCCGACCGTCTTCGGCCCCTGCATCATGCCCCGGAAGAAACGAATTTCCTCATCGAATTTCTTGCCGAAGTGTTCCTTGACCTTGACCCTTAAGCGCATTCTCCACCCATCCGCATGTTGATCGATTGTCTTAGTATGCCGCTTGTCGCTGTCGGGACAAGGATTTTCGCAACAAGGACATCGGCATCAACAACTCATGCGGCTTTCGGCGCCGATCGCGGCACGAGACCGGCAAGCCTTTGGCTGAGATGCTCGGCGTCGACAGGCGCGCGCAGCTTCTTGTCGGTATTGTCGAAATAGAGATAGACGTCGCGGCCCTTGTTGGACGCTGCGAGCGGCGCCAGCACCCGCGTCGCATTTTTCGGTTCTCCGCCGGTTGCCCAGGCGCGGACGCGTTCGGCCCATAGGTCGAGTGCCTCGTCCTCATAGCCGCTGACATAGAGTTGTTCGGAACCATGTAGGCGGCAATAAACGAAATCGGCGGTGATATCCATCAGCAATGGCCATTCCACCGTGTCGGCGCAGACGAGGGCGACATTATGTCGCCGGAGCATCTCGATGAAGGCAGGAGAGCGGAAGCTGTCGTGGCGGATTTCCAGCGCGTGGCGGAGCGGCTGATCGCCGTCGCTTCGAAGCCAGGCGCGGCCTTTGACGTGCCCGTCATGCCGCTTGGCGAGTGCTTCAGCCGCATCGCGGTGCTGCGGCAGCAGCGCCAGGAAATTTTCGAAAAGATCGGGGTCGAAGGCCATGTTCGGCGGGAATTGCCAGAGGATCGGCCCAAGCTTGGGGCCAAGCCGCAGCAGGCCGGAGGCGAGAAAATTGGCGAGCGCCGTCTCGATCTCGCGCAGCCGCAGCATATGGGTGATGAAGCGCGGCCCCTTGACCGCGAAGACGAAATTCTCGGGTGTTTCGTCGCGCCAGCGGCCGAAGCTGTCCGAACGCTGCAGGCTGTAGAAGGTGCCGTTGATCTCGATCGACGGGAAGCGCCGGGCGGCATAGGAAAGTTCCTGCTTCTGCGGCAGGCCTTCCGGATAGAATTGGCCGCGCCAGGGCGCATAGGTCCAGCCGGATACGCCGATGCGCACCGTTCCCGTCTTTTTCGTCATCGGATCCTCCGTTTTTACGGGAGGAGCAATCCTCCGCTTAACAGGAGGAAAAACGGAGCCGGGCGGCCTTCGTTCCCGTCAGACGCGCATCGGCATCAGCACGTAGAGCGCATCGTCGCCCGCCGTGTCGCGGATCAGCGTCGGCGAGCCGGCATCGGCCAGCAGGAAGATCGCTTGCTCGCCGGAAAGCTGCGCGGTGATGTCGAGCAGGTATTTGGCATTGAAGCCGATTTCCATCGCATCCGTATCGTAACCGACGGCGACTTCCTCGGTGGCGCTGCCGGAATCCGGATTGTTGACGGTCAGCATCAGCTGCCCTTCGGACAGTGCCAGCTTCACGGCGCGGCCTCGCTCGGACGAAATGGTGGAAACACGGTCGACGGCCTGCGCGAAGGTCGTGCAATCGACGCGCATTTCCTTGTCGTTGCCCGTCGGGATGACCCGCTGGTAATCCGGGAAGGTGCCGTCGATCAGCTTCGAGGTCATGACGATCGAGCCGATGGTCAGTCGGATCTTGGCATCGGAGACCTCGACGGTCACCGTCACCTCCGGATTGTCGACCAGCTTCTGCAATTCTCCCACAGTCTTGCGCGGAATGATGATGCCGGGCATGCCTTCCGAGCCGGAGGGCGCATCGACATCGGCGCGTGCCAGCCGGTGGCCGTCGGTGGCGACCGCCCTGAGCTTCAGGTCGCCATTGCTCTCGATCGTGTGGAAGAAGATGCCGTTGAGATAATAGCGCGTCTCCTCGGTCGAGATCGCAAACTGTGTGCGGTCGATCAGCATCTTCAGGTCGGTCGCCTTCAGCTTGAAGGAATGCGTGAAGGTGCCGGCGGTCAGATCGGGAAAGTCGGATTCCGGCAGGCACTGCAGCGAGAATTTCGAGCGGCCGGACTGCACGGTCATCGAGCCGCCGTCGGTGCTGGTGGCGAGCAGCACTTCCGAGCCGTCGGGAAGCTTGCGCACGATATCGTAGAGAAGATGGGCCGGAACGGTGGTGGCGCCTGCTTGTTCGACGCTGGCCGGCGTCGCCTCGGTGATTTCGAGGTCGAGGTCGGTCGCCTTCATGTCGAGGTTCTGGCCGTCGGCCTTCAGCAATACGTTGGACAGGATCGGGATCGTGTTGCGACGTTCGACCACGCGGTGCACGTGGTTCAGCGATTTCAACAGGTTTGACCGCTCAATAGTAATACGCATGGAATGCTACCGCTTTCGACCGTGACTGTCCGGGCGCATCGAGCACCCGAAGAATGCTTTCCCGGCCTGAGACCGGAGGAGTGGACGGGCAAAATGGCAGACTTCAGCATCGGATTGCAAGAGGCATGGAGAGCCAAGCGCCTGCATTTGCGGTTTTCCCGGGCAATTCTCACAGAAATCCGAACCCTTGCCGAAGCCGTGCCGCTCGCCCATAAAGGCGCGACGACGGCGGGACGAAAGCAAATGGCATGAATGAGGAAACGACAGAGCAGGCCGCCACCCGGCGAAGCTTCCGCCTGCACAATATGGCGGTACCGGCGCGGCCGCTGGAACCGGCGCTCTATCTGGTCGCCACCCCGATCGGCAATCTCGGCGATATCACGCTGCGGGCGCTGGAAACACTGGCCGGCGCCGATGTGCTCGCTTGCGAGGATACGCGCGTCACCCGTGTGCTGCTCGACCGCTACGGCATCCAGAACCGCCCCTTCGCCTATCACGAATACAATGCCGACGAGGCCGGCCCGCGGCTCCTCCAGGCGCTGGAGGCCGGCCGCTCGGTGGCACTGGTGTCGGATGCCGGCACGCCGCTGGTCTCCGATCCCGGCTATCGGCTGGCGCAGCAGGCGATTACGGCAGGTTACCGCGTCATTCCCATTCCCGGCGCCTCGGCTCCGCTTGCAGCCCTTGTCGGCTCCGGCCTGCCGAACGACGCCTTTCTGTTCGCCGGCTTCCTGCCGGTCAAGGACAAGGCCCGCCGCGACCGTCTCGGCGAACTTGCCGCGGCCCCCGCGACACTGATCTTCTTTGAATCGCCGCATCGCATCGGCGCCACGCTTCTTGCAGCCGCCGACGTGCTGGGCAGCGCCCGGCCGGCCTCCGTCTGCCGCGAGCTGACCAAGACCTATGAGGAGTTCCGCCGCGGCACGCTTGGCGAGCTCGCCGCGCATTACCGGGAGGTGGACAACGTCAAGGGCGAGATCGTCCTCGTCGTCGGCCCGCCGGAACCGGTGGAAACGCCGGAGGCCGATGTCGAGGCCGTGCTGGCCGATCTCGCGAAAACCATGCCGACGGCCAAGGCCGCGACCGAGGCGGCCCGTCTCACCGGCCTGCCGCGCAAGGTGCTCTACCAGCGCCTGCTGGAGCTGAAGGGCGCCGATGGGCGATAGCGATCTCACCGCCTTGAAAAGGAAGGCGCTGCGCCGCGGCCTGATGTCGGAATATGTCGCCGCCGTCTTTCTGATGCTGAAGGGTTACCGCATCCTGGCGCTGCGCCACCGCACCCGGCTCGGCGAGATCGATATTATTGCCCGCAAGGGCGATCTCGCCGTCTTCGTCGAGGTCAAGGCCCGCCATGGCGAGGCGGCGGCCATCGACGCCGTCTCCGCCGCCGCCCAGAAGCGCATACGGGCGGCAAGCGATCTCTGGCTCGCCCGCCAGCCGGATCAGGCCCGGCTTTCCCAGCGTTATGATATCGTCGCGGTGATGCCGGGCCGGCTGCCGCGTCATTTCCTTGACGCCTTCTGACCTGGTTTCAACCCATCGCTGTCCCGATCGTTAAACTTTTAGTTCCCGCGTGAACCAGGTTCTTACGACTGTCTGTTACCCAAATCTCGGTTGGGATAAAGATTTGGGGGGTGTTTCATGGCCTGGAAGCTGATGCTTGCAAGTGCGGTCGCCATGGCCGCGCGCTCGGTGCCTTATGCCGTGGCGAAGCCGGCCGGCAAATCCTTCGTCGCGCATGCAAGCGATCTCTTGCCGCTGAAATCGACGCCGATCAACCCGGACTGGATTATCAGCGGCAATCCGCAGGCCCGCACCGCCGAACATTCGCGCGGTCATGACGAGGCCTCGCTGACGGCGATCTGGGACTGCACATCAGGCGAATTCCGCTGGTATTTCGGCTGGGACGAGACCGTGATGATCCTCGAAGGCGAGGTCCATATCACCGCCGAGGACGGCACCGAACGCACGCTCTGCGCCGGCGACGTCGCCTTTTTCGCCGGCGGAACCTGGGCGAGCTGGCGGGTCGATACCTATGTCCGCAAGGTCGCCTTCCTGCGCAAGCCTTTCCCCAAGCCACTGGCGATCGCCTATCGCCTGCGCAACATGCTGCGCAACGGCGGCAATCAGGGCATCGCCGCCTGAAAAGCGCCGCCGGCCATCATGCGCGGCTAGTCGGGCTGGGGCGGGGCGGTCGTTTCCCCCTCTAAAACCTCACAGGCAAACAGGATCGGATTGTCGAGTTCCGGCGCGGTCTGCTTGTTCAACAGAACGGCGACCGCGGCGGCGGCGACGTCCTGGATCGGCTGCTTCACCGTCGTCAGGCGCGGCGTCGTCATGCTGGCGAGCGGGATGCCGTCGAAGCCGACGATGGAAAGGGCCGCGGGAACCGGAATTCCCAGATCATGCGCCGCCCGCATGCAGCCGATCGCCTGCTGGTCCGAACTGGCAAAGATCGCCGTCGGCCGCTCGTTGCGGGCGCGGGCCAGAAGATAATTTCCCGCCGAGCGGCCGCTCTCATAGTCGAAGGCCGCCTCGGTGATCAGCGGCGGTCCGGCCGTTTTCGCGCTGCCGTCCGCCTGCTCACCCGCCTGCTCGATTGCGTCGAGATAGCCCCTCAGGCGGTCGTTGGCGGGGACCGAGTGTCCGGGCCCGGAAATGAAGCCGATGCGGCGATGGCCTAGCTTCAGAAGGTGCTCGACGCCAAGGCGAACACCCGCGCGGTGATCGGCGGCGATGCCGGAATATCCGGGCATAAGACGGTCGACGACGACGATCGGCAATCCTTTCGGCAGCTTGATCGTATGGAAATCATTGCTGGGGACGAGAATGATGCCGTCGACCTTCCGGCTCGTCAGTTGCTTGATCCGATCGGCCTCCTTGGCCGCATGATCGAGCGAGGTCATGACGATGATATTATAGCCGTGATTGGCCGCCGCCTGTTCCGCCGATTGCACAAGTTCGGAGAAGAACGGATTGGTCAGATCCGGGATGACGATGCCGATCAGGCGGCTGACCTTGCTGCGCATGCTTCTTGCCGATGGATCGGGCAGATAGCCCAGGTCCTTGATGATGCCTTCGACGCGCGCCCGCACGTCCCTGGTCACCGAGGGATGATCGTTCAAAACCCTGGAAACGGTGCCGGTGGAAACACCCGCAAGCTTGGCAACATCCCTGATCCCGACCTTTGACATGACAGAAATAGATGCCCTTCATCTTCGCCTGCGCAAGGCCCCCGACGGGGCCTGATCCTGGCTTCCAGCTAATGGTCTTCAGGCCCCTAGTCAAAGGGCCGTGTCTCGATTCCGGCGTCCGACCATCAGAGCAGCGCCTACCCAGAGGTATGGAAACGGTTCATCGCGCACATGTCAATATGCGTCGAACGTGGCGGTGCAGTTCGCTCTCGGGGGCTGTTTTGCTCGCTTGACAATTTTTGGAGGCGTGTTACCCATTTGGCGTTGGAAACGGTTCATTTGCCGCGGGCAACTCAGATGGAGCTGAGCCCAGGGCCGTTCGGAGGAAAAAATGTCCAATTTTAAGCGTGAATCCGTCTTGATCAATGCACCGCGCCGTGCGGCCTTGAAGCTCGGCCTCGCCGGCACCCTGGTGCTGGCGCTGTCCTGCAGCGTGTCGCCGGCCTTTGCGGCCGAGAAGCCGAAGGTCGGCCTGATCATGAAATCCTTGTCCAATGAGTTCTTCAAGCAGATGAAGGCCGGCGCCGACAAATATGCGGCCGAGAACAAGGACAAGTTCGATTTCAAGGCCGTCGGCATGAAGGACGAGCGTGACTTTGCTTCGCAGGTCGACGCCGTCGAAAACTTCGTCACCCAGAAATACGATATCATCGTCGTCGCACCGGCCGATTCAAAGGCGATGGCGACGCCGCTGGCAAAGGCGGTCAAGGCAGGCGTCAAGGTCATCAACATCGACGTGCCGCTCGATGCCGATGCCAAGAAGAAGGCCGGTATCGATCTGGCTTTCTTCGGGCCTGACAACAAGGAAGGCGCAAAGCTTGCTGGCGATGCGCTGGCCAAGGATCTCGGAGCCGGCGCCAAGGTGGTCATCCTCGAAGGCAACCCCGAGGCCGACAACGCCAAGGAGCGCAAGGAAGGCTTCATGGACTCGGTCAAATCGGGCAAGCTCGAGCTTCTCGATAGCAAGACCGCCCATTGGGAGACCGAGGAAGCCAATACCGTCATGACGAATTTCCTGACGAAGTATAAGGATATTCAAGGCGTGATGGCCGCCAACGACTCCATGGCCCTCGGCGTCGTCAAGGCTCTCGATGCCGCCGGCCAGGCCGGCAAGATCAAGGTTGTCGGCTTCGACAACATTCCGCCGGTTCAGCCGCTGATCAAGGATGGCAAGATGCTCGCCACCGTCGAGCAGTATGGCGCCCAGATGGCGGTCATGGGCATCGACTATGGCATGCGCGAACTTGCCGGCGAAAAATTCACCGGCTGGGTCAAGACCGACGTCAAGCTGGTCACCTCTGCCGATCTGAAATAATCGGATCGTCGGTTGTAAAACCAAAGAAGCGCCGGCTGCTGGCCGGCGCCAACCGCTACCAAACCGATTGATGCGTTGATCGCTCCGGAGGAGGCTTGTTTTCGAGCCTCTCCGATGCGCCTTGCGCGGAGGATCGTATAAGCGTGCATGAGGTCGACGTGTCAGACGCAGCAGATGACGACATCCTGAGGCTGGAAGGGATCGGCAAGCGCTTCCCGGGCGTCGTGGCGCTCAAGGATGTTTCGATGCGGATCGGCCGCGGCAAGGGGCATGTTCTCCTAGGCGAGAACGGCGCCGGAAAATCGACCCTGATCAATCTGCTCGGCGGCGTCTTCAGGCCGGATGACGGTCATATCCTGTTCGACGGCACGCCCTATCACCCGGCCTCGCCGCTCGAGGCGTTCAAGGCCGGCATCCGCGTCATTCACCAGGAACTGCACCCGCTATCCAACCTGACGGTTGCCGAAAACCTGCTGTTTGAGCATTTGCCGCGCCGCTATGGGCTGGTGAACTACAAGGCGATGAACGCGAGGGCCGCCGAACTGCTCGAAGAGGTCGGCCTCGATGTCGCCCCGACGACGCTGGCGAGCCGCCTCAGCGTCGCCCAGCTGCAACTGGTCGAGATCGCCAAGGCGCTGTGTTACGAAAGCAAGCTTCTCGTTCTCGACGAACCGACCGCGACCCTGACCTCCAAGGAGGTCGATCGCCTGTTCGAAATCCTGAAGCGGCTGAAGGGCCGCGGTGTCACCACCCTCTATATCTCGCACCGGCTGGAGGAAATCTTTGAAGTCGGCGACGATGTGACGGTGCTGCGCGACGGCCAGCATGTGATCACCCGGCCGCTGGCAGGCCTTGCTATTCCCGATATCGTCGAGCTGATGGTCGGGCGCAAGCTTGCCGATCACGGCATCTTCAAAGGCGACAGCACAATCTCCGGCGAAGCGCTCGGCGTCTCCGGCCTGAAGGTGACGCGCAGCAGCCCGGAATTGTCCTTCTCGGTTGCCAAGGGCGAAATCGTCGGCATTGCCGGCCTGGTCGGCAGCGGCCGCACCGAGGCGGTGCGCGCCCTCTTCGGCGCCGACCTGAAGGCCTCCGGCGAGATCCGCCTGGACGGCGAGCCGGTCGAGATCCATTCGCCTAGGGATGCGGTTGCCGCCGGGCTGTGCCTGGCGACCGAAGACCGCAAGATGCAGGGCCTGATGCTCGACATGAGCTGCGCCCAGAATTCCACCATCACCGATCTCGCCAAGATCTCCCGCAACGGGCTGATCAACCGGAGAGCGGAGGACGACCATTCGCAGCGCCTCGTGCGCGAGCTGCGGATCAAGACCCCCTCCATTCATCAGGCGGTCAGAACTTTTTCCGGCGGCAATCAGCAGAAGGTGGTTATTGCCAAATGGCTGTTTCGCGGCCCCAAGGTGCTGATCTTCGATGAGCCGACCCGCGGCATCGACGTTGGCGCCAAGGCCGAGATTTACGAGCTTTTGTGGAAATTTGCCGCCGAGGGAAAAGGTGTGCTGGTGGTATCTTCGGACCTGCCGGAGCTGATCGGCATTTGCCATCGCATCATCGTTTTCTCCGACGGCAAGATATCGGGCGAAATCGCCCGCGAACAATTTGACGAGAGCAGGATCCTGTCGCTCGCCTACAAGGAGTACAGCCGTGTCCGCCAGCATTGAAAAACAGACCGAGGCAAAAGAAGCGCGCTTCTGGGACAAGCTGATCCGGATCTCGATGAAGGAGGCGGGCGTCGCCATTGCCCTCGTCCTGATCCTGGCGTTTTTCTCGGCGACGGCGCCCTATTTCGCCACGCCTGAGAATTTCCTGAAGATCTTCGTGCAGATCGCCATCAACACCGTGCTGGCCGCGGGCATGACCTTCGTCATCCTGGTCGGCGGCATCGATCTCTCGGTGGGATCGCTGCTTGCCCTTTGCACGGTGATCGGCGCCACGATCATGATCAATCCGGCATTTTCGCCGTGGCAGGCGATCGTTCTCGCCTGTCTGGCCTCGATGGGCACCGGTGCTGCGCTCGGCGCCGTCAACGGCTGGATCTGCGAGAAGTGGAAGCTTCCCTCCTTCATCGTCACCCTCGGCATGCTCAACGTCGCCAGCGGCCTGGCCCGCGTCGTCAGCGACAATTCGACGATCACGGGCCTGCCGCAGCCCTTCGTCGATTTCGGCAACCTGATCTTCTGGGGCATATTCCCGTCGATCTTCCTGATTGCGATCATCGTCGTGCTCATCGGCTGGTTCGTGCTGCGCTACACCGTCTTCGGCCGCTTCGTCTTCGCCATCGGCACCAATGAAGAGGCCGTCCGCCTGTCGGGCCACCAGCCGAAACGATACAAGATCGCCGTCTTCACCATCTCGGGGCTGACGGCCGGCATTGCCGCCATGGTCTATCTGCTCCGCCTCAATGTCGGCAGCCCGGTCGCCGGCATCGGCTACGAGTTGAATGCCATCGCCGCGGTCATCATCGGCGGCACCAGCCTGTCGGGCGGCAAGGGTTCGATCATCGGCACGCTGGTCGGTGCCTGCATTCTGCAGGTGTTGTCGACCGGATTGCAGCTGCTCGGCGCCGACGACAACATCAAGCCGATCGTCATCGGCGCCGTCATCGTGCTCGCCGTCATTCTCGACAGCTATCGCGGCCGGCTGATGCGGATCCTCGAAACACGGTAATCGGCTGGCGCCGGAAGCCCTTGATTGACCGTTGCGTTTGATACCGGGCCGACCTACATCTGTCCGGCATTAAGCGAGGGACGGAAATGGCCAAGATCACCAATGTAGCGGTCCAGATGGATCATGTCGCCGGCATCAATATTGCGGGCGACTCCACCTTCGCCATGAGCCTGGAAGCCCAGGCGCGCGGCTACCGGCTGTTCCATTACACGCCTGAACGCCTGAGCTTCCGCGACGGCAAGCTCTTTGCCAGCGTCGAGCCGATGCTGCTGAAGGACGTCAAGGGCGATCACTTCGAGCTCGGCGCGCCCGAGCGCGTCGATCTGTCCACAATGGATGTCGTGCTGCTGCGCCAGGATCCGCCCTTCGACATGGCCTATATCACCTCGACGCATCTGCTCGAGCGCATCCATCCGAAGACGCTCGTCGTCAACGATCCGGCCTGGGTGCGCAATTCGCCGGAAAAGATCTTCGTCACCGAATTTGCCGACCTGATGCCGAAGACGCTGATCACCAAGGATGCAGCCGAAATCCGCCGCTTCCGCGACGAGATGGGCGATATCATCCTCAAGCCGCTCTACGGCAATGGCGGCGCCGGCGTCTTCCATTCGACCCGCGACGACCGCAATCTCTCCTCACTGCTCGAAATGTTCGGCCAGCTTTTCCGCGAGCCCTTCATCGCCCAACAATATCTGCCGGACGTGCGCAAGGGCGACAAACGCATCATCCTGGTCGACGGCGAATTTGCCGGCGCCATCAACCGCGTGCCGGCCGAGCACGACAGCCGCTCCAACATGCATGTCGGCGGCCGCGCCGAGGCGACCGAACTGACGCCGCGCGAACAGGAAATCTGCGAGCGCATCGGCCCGGCGCTGAGGGAACGCGGCTTCCTGCTCGTCGGCATCGATGTGATCGGCGATTATATGACCGAGATCAACGTCACCTCTCCCACAGGCATCCGCGAGGTCAAAAAATTCGGCGGCGCCGATATCGCAGGCCTGCTCTGGGATGCGATCGAGCGCAAGCGCGGCTGAGCCGCCGCGACCCCATGCCCTGCTGTGATCGGGTACAACCCCGGTCACAGGATATATCCGGCTGCGTTCCTTGATTGTTCTTGTTTTATTCTCGCTTCCATGCCAGATTGCAACCGCTGGCCCTGAAGGGTTGCAGGCGGTATAAGAGTTGGCGGGCAAGGGGTGGGCATATGGTCGCGCGTGTCAGTACGGTGGCATTTCAGGGCATCGAAGGCGTGCCGGTCGAGGTCCAGGTCATGGTCGCGCCCGGCAAGATCGGCATGCAGATCGTCGGTCTGCCCGACAAGGCGGTGGCCGAAAGCCGGGAGCGGGTGCAGGCCGCCCTTCACGCCTCCGGCCTGTCGCTGCCGGGCAAGCGGGTCACCGTCAATCTGGCGCCCGCCGATCTGCCGAAAGAGGGCTCGCATTTCGATCTGCCGATCGCGCTTGCCCTGATGGCCGCACTCGGCGCCATTCCCGCCGATGCGCTGTCGGATTATGTCGTCGTTGGCGAGCTTAACCTCGACGGCACCATCGCCGCCATTTCAGGCGCTCTGCCGGCTGCCATCGGCGCCAATGCGCTCGGCAAGGGGCTGATCTGCCCGGCCGAAAGCGGCGCCGAGGCGGCCTGGGCCGGCGCCGAGGTCAATATTCTTGCCCCGCGCAGCCTGATTGCCCTTGCCAATCATTTCCGCGGCACCCAGGTCCTCACCCGGCCGGAAGCGTCGATCCGCGCCAATGCCGCCAATCTGCCGGATCTCGCCGAGATCAAGGGCCAGGAAAGCGCCAAGCGCGCGCTCGAAGTGGCGGCCGCCGGCGGCCACAATCTCTTGATGGTCGGCCCTCCCGGCTCCGGCAAGTCGATGCTGGCGGCACGGCTGCCGTCGATCCTGCCGCCGCTCTCGGCCGCCGAACTGCTTGAAGTGTCGATGGTCCATTCGATCGCCGGTCAGCTCACCGGCGGCAAGCTGTCCGATCGCCGCCCCTTCCGCACCCCGCATCATTCCGCCACCATGGCCGCCCTCGTCGGTGGCGGCATCCGCGCCCGGCCCGGCGAAGCCTCGCTCGCCCATCACGGCGTGCTCTTCCTCGACGAGTTTCCCGAGTTCACGCCGCAGGCGCTGGATGCGCTGCGCCAGCCGCTCGAAGGCGGCGAATGCGTCATTGCCCGCGCCAATCACCGCGTCTCCTATCCGGCCAAATTCCAGCTGATCGCGGCGATGAACCCCTGCCGCTGCGGCATGGCCGGCGAGCCCGGCCATACTTGCGCCCGCGGCCCGCGCTGTATGAGCGACTACCAGGCCCGCATCTCCGGCCCGCTGATGGATCGCATCGATATCCGCATCGATGTGCCGGCCGTCTCCGCCGCCGATCTCATCCGCCCGTTGGCCGCGGAAACCAGCGCCGACGTCGCCCGCCGCGTCGCCCGCGCCCGCGAACGCCAGCAAGAGCGCTTCGAGGCCGCCGGCGCCAAGGGCATCGGCACCAATGCCCGCTGCTCCACCTCGATGATCGAAAAACTCGCCGAACCCGACGCCGCCGGCCTGCAGCTCCTGCGCGACGCCGCCGAAAAAATGAAATTCTCCGCCCGCGGCTACCACCGCGTCCTCAAGGTCGCCCGCACCCTTGCCGATCTCGACGGCAAGGCGACCGTCGGACGTATACATCTTGCCGAAGCGATTTCTTACCGGATCGCGGGGGAGAGGCTGACGGCGGCGGCGTAAGCAGAGGGGCGGCTGCGCAGATATTTTGAAGTATTGGTCGGCCGCCTAGCGATGCGGATCGCGCTTGCGCTGCGGGCTGCTACTCAGCGACATTCCCACTGAGCGCTGCCGGATTATGAAATTACATCGCCGCCGGCGAACCCAAGCTTCGGGACGATTGATTGCTGCCATAGCGGGCGTGCTGCCGGCTGCGATCGCCGTTGGCACGGAGGCTGATCTGCCGCAAGTGGTGCCGAGGCTGCCTGAGATGCCGATTTGAGCGTCCCACTGTGTTGCTTATCCGTTAGGGGTAAGGGCTTCTCCTCACTTCGTCGCTCTTTACAAATATTAGCTTCGGCTGAAAAATTTCGAGAAGGATGTCGGTACGTTCGACATAGTCGATCGGAGGTAACGGATGAGAAAGCCTGTTGCCGGGGATGCTTATGAGTAACGAATATCCGGGCTCGAATGCCAAGCCCTTGGAAGTGCTAGACTTGGCAAATGCCTACTCTCGCGCTTCCAAACTCCTGTTCAGCAGTGGTCAGAAGCAAGTTGTGCTATCCATTGCGCCGGCTCGGATGTGCGCCATTCACGCTATTGAACTCTACCTAAATGCCTTTCTCCGCCACGAGGGCGTTACTCCAAAGGAAATACGAAAACGGATGCACAACCTCGCTGAGCCAACGTTTGTTGCTAAACTTCAACTGAGAAAAAAGACCGCCCGGCATCTGGAGGCAATGACAGCAAAGCGTGAGTACATCATATCGCGCTATGCTCCGGAGCGAGCGAGAGAGCACACGGAGTTGAATCGTTTGACCGCAACGCTGAAGGAGGTCATGGCGAAGGTTGGCAAACATTTGGATTCAACTAGCTCAGGTGGAACATCGACATTCGTTATTGCGAACTAACGCAGAACTTCGTCCCACTTCGTCTGGAATGCAGGTGAACGGCACAAAAGAAGGGGCGGCGAAGCGCCCCGATATTTTGCAAGACAAATTGGTTGAGAAAAGCTCGGCCACAGCCAAGTTTAGCCCCCAAGCCCCTCAAACAGCGCCGTCGAGAGATAACGCTCCGCAAAGGACGGAATGATCACCACGATGTTTTTTCCGGCGTTCTCGGGACGGCTGCCGACCTTGAGCGCCGCCGCCAGCGCCGCACCTGAGGAGATGCCCACCGGCACGCCTTCGAGCCTTGCGACCAGGCGCGCCTGTTCGAAGGCCTCGTCGTTGGTCACGGTGACCACTTCGTCGTAGATGCCGGTGTCGAGGATTTTGGGGGCGAAGCCGGCGCCGATACCCTGGATCTTGTGCGGGCCGGGATTGCCGCCGGAGAGGATCGGCGAATCGGCGGGCTCGACGGCGATGATCTGGATCTCGGGCTTATGGCTTTTCAGCACCTGGCCGACGCCGGTGATCGTGCCGCCGGTGCCGATGCCGGAGACGAGGATATCGACGGTGCCCTCGGTGTCGTTCCAGATTTCCTCGGCGGTCGTCTTGCGGTGGATTTCGGGATTGGCCGGGTTTTCGAACTGCTGCGGAATGATGGCGTCGGGCAGCGACCCTGCCAGTTCCTCCGCCTTGGCGATGGCGCCCTTCATGCCCTTCGGCCCCTCGGTCAGTACCAGCTCGGCGCCGAGCAGCGCCAGCATCTTGCGGCGCTCGACCGACATGGTTTCCGGCATGGTGAGGATCAGCCGGTAACCCTTGGCGGCGGCGGCAAAGGCGAGCGCGATGCCGGTGTTGCCGGAGGTCGGCTCGATCAGCACGGTCTTCCCGGGGGTGATCTTGCCCTGCGCTTCCAGGCTTTCGATCATCGCCACGCCGATGCGGTCCTTGACTGAGGCGATCGGGTTGAAGAATTCGAGCTTGCCGATCAGGTTGGCCACCACGCCCTTTTCCCGCGCCAGCTTGTCGAAGCGCACGAGCGGCGTGTTGCCGATGGTCTCGGTGATCGAGGAATAGATGCGGCCGCGGCCGGGCTTGTGCGACATGAGTGCCTCCCTTTGAAATCCTGCTTCTGAAATCGAGGAGGAGAATAGGGTCAAAGGCCTGAAGAGGCTAGACCGCGTTGATGCCGGGAGAGCGGGACGCGGAGAAAAAAAGCTTTGAAAACCGTTGTCTGCCGGATGTTTATTTCAGGCCGCCCGCGTGGCGATGAAGGCCGCCGTGCCGGCCAGGATGCCGGCCGCGACCCGGTTCAGCGCCTGCAGGGCGCGCGGCTTTTTCAGCATCGTGCGGGCCCGCGAGGCCAGCAGCATATAGGGAACCAGCACGACGATCAGCACCACGAAGGTCACCGCAAGCAGCATCGCGTAGTCGCGCAAGCCGATATGGCCGATATCGATCAGTGTCGGCGCCAGCGCGACATAGAACAGCATCGTCTTCGGATTGCCGAGTGTCACCAGCAGGCCGGAGAGGAAGGAGAGGCCGATATTGCTGGATTTCTTCGCCGCGATATCCTGCGGCAGCAGCCCGGCAGTCCAGAGCTTCCAGGCGATATAGCCGAGATAGAGGGCGCCGGCGATCTTGATGGCGATGAACACCTCGGTAAAGGTCTGCGCCACGAAGGCAAGGCCGAGAATGACGGCTGTCAGATAGGTCATGTCGCCGAGCACCAGGCCGAGGCCCATGAAGAAGGTCTCGCGGAAATTCGAGCCGAGCGCGCGGGCGACGATCGCGGTGATCCCCGGCCCGGGAATGGCGGCGGCGATGAACAGCGCTCCGGCATAGGCGATCAGGGCGGTTAGGCTCATCTTTGATATCCACTGGATTGCGTGACCTCTCTATAGGCGCGTGTTGCGGCCTCATCAATGCTTCGGCGCTGATCGGTCCATCACCATCAGGAATAGGTCTGCGGCACCATGATCCACTTGGAAAGCGATCCGGCCTTGCTAGTTCTCTCTCTGCACGCGCGCCGTCGGCACCCTTGCGCTTTTCGAAAAGGCGCGCGGCGTTCTTGAGATTTCATCACCAAGGAGAAAATGCATGTCCCCGACCACAGCCGAAACCCGCAGGCTCCAGCCGCTCAAGACGCCGTCCACCCTGCCGACCAACGCCGTCACCGATATTTCGGCGGCGCTGACCGCGCTGCTCGCCGATGTCTTCGCGCTCTATCTGAAGACCAAGAACTTCCACTGGCACATGTCCGGCCCGCATTTCCGTGACTACCACCTGCTGCTCGACGAACAGGCCGAGCAGATCTTCGCCATGACCGACGACATTGCCGAGCGCGCCCGCAAGATCGGCGGTGTGACGCTGCGCTCGATCGGCCAGATCGCCCGCCAGCAGCGCATTTCCGACAATGACGCGGATTTCGTCACCGCCGAGGACATGCTGTCGGAACTGCGTGAGGACAATGGCCAGCTCGTTTCGCTGCTGCGCGAGGTGCACGATCTCTGCGACGAGCACAATGATGTCGCGACCGCCAGCCTGATCGAGAACTGGATCGACGAGGGAGAGCGCCGCACCTGGTTCCTGTTCGAAACGACCCGGCCGCAGAAATAATATCGCCAGCCGGGCGTGGTCTCATCTGTGCGGCACCCCGGCTCTCAGCTCTGCAGCGCCCTCGGCCGCAGCCATCTCGGGCTCCATCCGAGGTTCATGCCGGAGGCGGCAATGAGGATGATTGCGGCACCCGCGATCTGCAGCGGCTGCAGCGCGTGGCCGAAGGCCAGCCGGTCGACGAGGATTGCCGCGATCGGATAGAGGAAGGAGAGCGCGCCGGTCAGATGCGTCGGCAGCCTCTGGATGGCGCCATAGAGCAGCACATACATCAGCCCGGTATGGACGACGCCGACGGTAACAAGGATCGCCCATGTCCCGAGATCCGCGGGCGGATGGGAAAAATCCGTCATCGGCGCCAGCATCAGCATGCCGGTCGCGACCTGGATCAGCGCGATCAGATGCGGCGGCGTGCCTTTCAGCCATTTCGCGGCAAGCGCTGCCAGCGCATAGAAGAAGGCCGCGCCCAGCGCCATCAGGATGCCGAGGCCGTAGCCGTCTGATGTACCGCCGCTCCCGCCCGGTTTCGCCTGGACGATCGCCATCATGCCGGCAAAGGCGAGCACCAGCCAGAACAGCTTTGTAGCGGTGATCTTTTCGCCGAGAAACAGTGCGCCGAGCACCAGCAGCATGAAGGGCTGGGTATTGTAGACGGTCGTGGCGATCGAGATCGTCGCATGCGAATAGGAGGCAAACAGCAGCAGCCAGTTCAACACGATGGCGATGCCGCCGAAGATGGCGATGCCGAAGGCGCGCAACGTCAGGATACCCGGCCGCAGCAGCCCGAGCGCGCCGCAGATGACGAGCAGGGTCAGCGCGCCGAACAGGCAGCGCCAGAACACCACGCCGCTGACCGGCTGGCCCGACATGACGACGAACCAGCCGATCGTCCCCGAGATCAGCATCGCTGCCGTCATCTCCGCCATGCCTCTTTTGATGTCGCCGCTCATGATCGCCTCCGTTTTCGATGGCATGATAATATTGCGGCGGCGCGCGATTTTATATAAGGATGGAAAGGATTATGAACGACATCGCCTAATAATATGAGGAAATTTTGAAGTCATGCCTAACGATGTGCAATCGCTCGACGAAACCGATCAGGCCATTCTGGAAGCGCTGGCCGGCAATGCCCGCATCTCGCTGAAAGAATTGGCACAGCAGGTGGGGCTTTCCTCTCCAAGTGCTGCCGAGCGCCTGCGCCGGCTGGAGGAGCGCGGCGTCATCAAGGCCTTCACCATCGACCTCGATCCTGCCGCCGTCGGTTATCCCCTGCAGGCGATCGTCCGTGTGCGGCCCTTGCCGGGACAGTTGCACATGGTCGAGCGGCTCATCCAGGAGATTCCCGAAATCGTCGAATGCGACAAGGTGACCGGCGAGGATTGTTTTATCGCCCGCCTGGTGATCCGCTCGATGGCGGAGCTCGACGGCCTGCTCGACAGGGTCGCCGAACGGGCGGAGACCAACACCGCGATGATCAAGGCGTCGCCCGTCAAACGTCGCCTGCCGCCGCTGTCGCGGGGGAAATAGAGGCGGCGCAACGGGTTAGAAATCCGCCATCGGCGACAGCATTGCCGGAAAGTGCGGGACGTCGTCGCCGAGACCGCGGAGCATCAGCACCGTGCCGCTTTCCAACGGCTGCGCAGCGCCCGTCCAGTCGAGCTTATCGGGACGAAAAAACACGTCGACGGCGGCGGAGGCGATGTCGAGCCCGCCGAGGATTTCTGCCAGTGTCGGCATCTCCGCCGCCACGATGTCGAGAAGACTGAAGCGGCCCGCCGCATCCGTCTTCCAGGCGATGGCGGCTGCCTGATCTTCCAGGAAGCTGACGCGCACATCGGGATCGAGCTGCGTGTTGATGAGAAACATTGCCGCATTGGCTGTCACCGCGAGGGATGTCGAAACCGGGCTCCGTCTTTCCAGCAGCGATTGCAGCAGCGCAAGATCGTCCGCGTCAGTCGGCGCAAGCAGCCGAGCCGGGCCGGCGAAAGGAGAGGGGACGGGGGCCGCTCCTTCGTATCGATGCTGCGCGATCGCGCGAAAACCGTAGGCCTCGTAGAGCGACGGCTTGTCGGTATAGAGGATGACGGCTTCAAAACCCTGCCGTTCGCACCAATCGAGCGCCTTCACCGTCAGGTCGCGGTAGAGCCCGCGCCCGCGCCATGGCGGCCGCACGGCGCCCGATTGCAGCCCGGCGGCATGGACGAGCCTGCCGTTGAGAACGAAAGGCAGTGCAAAGGCTGAGATATTGGCCGCAAGTCCGCCCTCGGCATCGAACCAGCCGAACGGCATGCTGGTGGGATCGGGGCCGCCGAGCTGCTGCAGCGGGCCGATATCGATGCCGAAAATATCCTGGAGCAGGCAGACCAAAGCCGCCCAGCCGGCCGGGTCGCCGAAATAATCCTGCCGGAAGAAGAGGCCCGCGCTGTCGGGGCGCTTGGTCATCACACCCCGGTGGAACCGAAGCCGCCGGCGCCGCGCATCGTCTCGCTGGCCGTGGCGCTCTCGGCCACCCGCGCCTGGGTCACCGGCGCGATCACCATCTGGGCGATGCGCATGCCGCGCTCGACGGTGAAGGCTTCCTCGCCGAGATTGGCAAGCAGCACCTTCACCTCGCCGCGATAGTCGCTGTCGACGGTGCCGGGCGAATTCAGGCAGGTGATGCCGTGTTTGAAGGCAAGACCGGAACGCGGCCGCACCTGGCCCTCGAACCCCTCGGGGATCTCGAAAATGAAGCCGGTCGGCACCAGCGCCCGTTTGCCGGGCAGCAGCGTCAGCGGTGTATCGCCATCGACGGCGGCGCGCAGGTCCATGCCGGCCGCTCCCTTGCTTTCATAGGAGGGCAGGTCGAGGCCTTCGCCATTGGTCAGGCGGATGAGGTTCAGCGCCGGGCGCGTATCGTGATGAATGGTCATGCCCCATTACTTTGCGCAGCAAACGCCGAGGTCAATTGCAAAGCCGGGCTTTAATCGCTAGATACGCGGCAATTCCACAGGATTCACAGTATGGCCGAAAGTCTCGCCGAGGCGGTCTCCCGCCGCCGCACATTCGCTATTATCGCCCACCCGGACGCGGGCAAGACGACGCTCACCGAAAAGCTGCTGCTGTTCGGCGGCGCCATTCAGCTTGCCGGCGAGGTCAAGGCGAAGAAGGATCGCATGCAGACGCGCTCCGACTGGATGAAGATCGAGCGCGAGCGCGGCATCTCGGTCGTCACCTCGGTGATGACCTTCGAATATAACGACAATGTCTTCAACATCCTCGACACGCCCGGCCACGAGGATTTCGCCGACGACACCTATCGCACGCTGACGGCCGTCGACGCCGCGGTCATGGTCATCGACGCCGCCAAAGGCATCGAGCCGCGCACGCTAAAACTCTTCGAAGTCTGCCGCATGCGCGATATCCCGATCATCACCTTCATCAACAAGATGGACCGTGAAAGCCGCGATCCCTTCGAGATCCTCGACGAGGTGGAGGAGAAGCTGGCGCTGGATACGGCGCCGATCACCTGGCCGATCGGCCGCTCGAAAACCTTCTGCGGCTCCTACAATATTGCCGCCAACACGGTGCGCGGTTCGGATACCGAGATCGAGGGAACGCCGGTCAACGGTCCGCAGGCTGTTGCCGACCGGCTGCCGGAAAACGAGCGCCGGGCTTTCGTCGAGGAGACGGAGCTTGCGATCGAAGCCTGCCGCCCCTTCGACCGCGAATCCTTCCTGGAAGGCCATATGACGCCGGTCTTCTTCGGCTCGGCGCTGCGCAATTTCGGCGTTCGCGACCTGATCAACGCGCTTGGCGATTTTGCGCCGCCGCCGCGCGACCAGGTCGCCGATATCAGGACCGTGCACGCGACCGACGACAAGATGACCGCCTTCGTCTTCAAGATCCAGGCCAATATGGACCCGAACCACCGCGACCGCATCGCCTTTGCCCGCATCTGCTCCGGCAAGCTCGAGCGCGGCATGAAGGCAAGGCTTGCCCGCACCGGCAAGCAGCTCGGCCTGACGGCGCCGCAATTCTTCTTCGCCTCGCAGCGCCAGCTTGCCGACACCGCCTATGCCGGCGACGTCGTCGGCATTCCCAATCACGGGACGCTGCGCATCGGCGATACGCTGACCGAAGGCGAAGCCCTCGTCTTCCAGGGCGTGCCGAATTTCTCGCCTGAGATCCTGCGCCGCGTGCGCCTGGAAGATGCGATGAAGGCGAAGAAGCTCAAGGAAGCGCTGCAGCAGATGGCCGAAGAAGGGGTCGTCCAGCTGTTTTCGCCTGAAGACGGCTCGCCGGCAATCGTCGGCGTCGTCGGCGCCCTGCAGCTTGACGTGCTGAAGGAGCGGCTGATGGCCGAATACGGCCTGCCGGTCTCCTTCGAAATGTCGCGCTTCTCCGTCTGCCGCTGGATCTCGGCCGATCAGCCGGCCGATCTGGAAAAATTCCTCACCGTCAAACGCGGCGATATCGCCCGCGATCTCGACGGAGACCCGGTCTTCCTCGCCCAGGACGCCTTTTCGCTGCGGTACGAATCGGAACGCCATCCGGCGATCAAGATGGTCGCCATCAAGGAATATCACGCCGCCAAGGCGGCGTGATCGCTGCGGCGCCAGCTTAATCCTCGCGATCGAACCGCGGCAGCGGTGCGATATTCTCCACCCAGGGCAGGGCCGAGCGGCACCATATCTGTTTCTTCGGTGCCAGTTCCCGCCGCTGGTCGATGCCGCCGAGGCGAATGCCGATGGCGCCGCCTTCGCCATCGGTGCGATAGAGCGGCGATCCGCAGTTCGGGCAGAAGAATTGCCGGCTGAGGCCGCCGCTGTCGCCATATTTCGTATAACCGCGCGGCTCGCCTGCTACGAGCGTGAAGCTTTGCGGCCGCGCCGGCGCGGTAATGCGATAGGCCGAGCCGGTCAGCCGCTGACAATCGGTGCAATGGCAGATCGACACCCGCTCCGGATCGATCTCGGCCTGGTAGCGGATCGCTCCGCAATGGCATCCTCCGGTGATATGCATCGGCGTGTCCTCATTCCGCCGGCGGCGTGGCCGGGTGCGTGGCGTAGAAGGCCTTGGCATCCGCCGTGAAGGCGGCCCGCTGATCGGCCTTGGTATAGAACATATGCCCGCCGCGATAAAGTTTCAGCCCGACGCGGCCGCCGGCAAGCGACGGCGGCAGGTGATCGACAACATAGCGGCTGACGCCGTAAGGCGTCACCAGATCGCTGTAGCCATGCGCGATCAAAAGATGGAAGGCCGTGTTCGACGCAAGCAACTGCCTGATGTCGTCGGTGGCGCTGGCCTGCAAGCGCGATCCGCCGCCGCGCCCGCCGCCCCATTCCCAGCGCCGGCTGATATCGCTGTCGAGCAGCGAATAGGTCATCTCGGTTTTGAAGCCGAGCTCGTTGCGGGCATAGTCGGCAAAAGCGCCGCCATAGGCGCGGGTGAAGCCGTCGAGAATGGCGTCGTCGCCGCGGTCGTAATCCGATTCCGGATAGGCGTCGGGGGCGGCAAAGGCGGCATCGTAAGGGCTCATCACCTCGCCGCTGCCCCCGTCCGAATGTTTGACGAAGGAATTGCCGAGGAAGCCGCGGTTGCGCGTGACGATATCCTGAGGGATACCCGTCAGGTCGGCGATCCTGCCATAGAAGGCGGCGGCCTCAGTGCCCGTCGGCGGCGGCCCGGCGAGCGTCGTCAGATAATCGCCGAGCGCGAAGGTTTCCGCTGCGCGCTGCTTCTCTTCGTCAAAGGCGTTGTGCCGGTCGAGTTCGGCCGCCGCCAGCGACGGCAGCTCCAGTGCTGCGCCGAGTGGGAATTGATCGGCGTTGAACATCAGCTGACCCTCGAGCAGCGGCGAAAGCATTACCGCGCCGGCAACGATAATGCCCTGGCTTTCCTGCAGCGCCGAGGCGACCTTGGCGGCACGGAAGCCGCCGTAACTTTCGCCGAGCAGATATTTCGGCGCGTTGGAGCGGTTGTTGTGCGCGACATAGAGCGCGATCGCCTTGGCGATGCTCTCAGCGTCCGCGTTGACGTTGTAATAATTGGAGGCGTCGTCGGCCTTCACCGTCCGGCTCCAGCCGGTGCCGATCGGATCGATCATCACGAGATCGGTGAAATCAAGCCAGCTCTGCGGGTTGTCGACGAGCTGCGCGTGCGCGCCGTCGCGGGCCTGAGGCCCGAAATCCAGCACCTTGGGCCCGACCAGCCCGAGATGCAGGAAGGCGGAAGCCGCACCCGGGCCGCCGTTGAAGGCAAAGGTCAGCGGCCGGTCCGGGCCTGCATCCTTTGCAACATAGGCGGTGTAGAAGATCGCGCCGGTCGGCGCGCCGTCCTGGCCGAAGAGATCGAGCGTGCCGGCGGTCGCGGTATAGGCAATCTTCCGGCCGCCGATCGTCAGTTCGTGCTCGGTGACGGAATCGGCCGGCAGCAGCTTCAGCACGCCATCACGCGCACTGCGCTCGACATTCTCTCCAGATTGACCGCTTTCCTCAGCCGGGGAAAGGGCAGGGGCGAGCGACACCGCCAGAACGGCAAACAGAAACAGGGGTCGTAAACGCAAAGTGTCTCCTCCGGCGGTGCGGGCTGCGCCTTAGAGATAGCGTAACATCCGCGAACGGCGACCGGCATCAAGAGATGGTGATGGGTCGGTGAGGGCTCAGCTCACCTTTTCCACGGCATGGACATTGATCTCGACCGACCGGCCGGCCTTCCAGCCGTTGATCGCCGCTCCGAGCCCCAGCGCGACGAAGAGGGCGGCGCACCAGGAAAAGCTGCCGGTCCAACTGCGGATGAGGCCGACGATCAGCGGGCCGATAGCGGCAAGCAGGTAGCCGACGCATTGCGCCATGCCGGAGAGATGGGCGGCGACATCGGGATCGCGCGAGCGCAGCACGATCGTCGTCATCGCCGCCGCGATCAGCCCGCCCTGGCCGATGCCCTGCAGCAAGGCCCACAGCCAGACCGTCGACAGCGGCGCAAACAGCAGGCCGAGCAAGGCGATAACGGCGACGCTGCAAAGACTGGCATTGATCAGCCGCTGGTCTTTGCCACGCACGGCGATATGCGGCACGATCAGGCAGGATGCCGCCTGCACCATCACCGACAGCGAAACGATCGCCCCGGCGCTGACGCCGTCGAGGCCGCGTTCGCGCAGGATCGGAACCAGCCAACCGAAGACGCAATAGGCAAGCGCCGATTGCAGCCCCATGAACAGCGTCACCTGCCAGGCCAGCCGGTCCCGCCAGAGGCCTTTGACATGAAATCCGTTTCGCCTGGCCTGGCTGCCGCTGCGCAGAACCTGCGGCAGCCAGAGCAGGGCGACGATGAGCGCCGGCAGCGCCCAGGCGGCGAGGGCGCCTTCGAGCGAGCCGCAGAGCGCGTGCTCGATCGGCAGCGTCAGCCCGGCCGCACTGGCCGCACCGGCGCAGAGCGCCATGGTGTAGAAGCCGGTCATCAGCGCGGCGCGCCCCGCGAAATCCCGTTTCACCAGCCCCGGCAGCAGCACATTGCCGATGGCGATACAGGCGCCGGCGAGCGCGGTGCCGATGAAGAGCAGCGGCACCGAGGAAAGCCCGCGCAACGCAGTGCCGAGGGCCAGAAGCAGGATAACGCCGAGCAGCGTGCGTTCCGTGCCGAGGCGCTGGGCAAGACGTGGCGCAAGCGGCGAAAAGGCGCCGAGGCAGACGACCGGAAGCGTCGTCAGCAGGCTGGCGCCAAGCGCGCTGAGGCCAAGTTCCGCGCGGATTTCCGGCAGCAGCGCCGAGGCGCTCGAAAAGACCGGGCGCAGGTTGAAGGCGATCAGCACCAGGCTGGCGCCGAGCAGCAAACGATCCGCGGCACCGCGCAGCGGTGTTGCCTGCGGCGCCGGCAGGCTGCCGGCCTCGGCGTCCACAAGCAATTCGTCTGATACGTCGAGTGTCGTGACGGCATCGGCGGAAGATGTGGTCATGACAGGATCATCCGCTCGAGGGCGGCAAGAACCGGCGCCATGAAGCGGCGCACCGCCGCATCCGCTTGGTCGGGATCGCCGGTTTCGATGGCGTCGACGATATCGGCATGCGCCTGCATATCCGGTTCGGGAATATCCCCGCCGAGGGTGGCGGCGATCGTATCGGCGATCGAGGCCGAGAAGAAATCGTAGATCTCGATCATCGCCCGATTGCCGGAGGCGGCAATGACGGCCTTGTGGAAGGCGAGGTCGCGTTCAATGAAAGCCGACTGATCGCCGTCCTCGTAACTGCCGCGCTCGGCAAGCAGCCGGCGAAGCCCGGCAACCGTCGCCGGCGTCTTGCGGACCGCCGTCAGCCGCGCGGCCTCGACGTCGAGCGCCAGGCGTGCCTCGAACTGGTCGCGCAGGCTCGCGCGCCGCGCCATGGTCAGCGGCCGGCCGGCATCGCTGGTCGCGCGGACATAGGTACCCGACCCCTGCCGCGTTTCGAGATAGCCTTGGGAGACCAGAACCCGCACCGCCTCGCGCACCGTGCCGCGGCTGACCGAAAGCATGGCCGACAGCGCGGCTTCATTCGGCAATTTCCCGCCGACCGCCCAGCGTTGGCCGAGAATATCGCTGCGGATCGCCTCGATTGCCGCATCGGCGAGATTGGTCCTGCTGATCGCCCGCATCCCACTACTCATAAAGTCATCTGATGACTTTATGAGTAGTGGGCTCGCGATGGTTCGTCAATGCTGATGAAATCACGGCAATAAAAAAGGGCCGCCTCGGCGACCCTTTCCATGAGTTTGGCCTCAAACTGGCCTGGACTGTCTATGCAGCCCCAGGAAGGCGGGGATTACAGCGAGGGCTGCCTCGCTTTCATCATCTCTCCCATGCCCGTTACGAGGTCCGAAATCTCATTAGACATTGGATCACCTTCCTTTCGTTCTGTTGCTGATAGCTCGAAGGTAGGCTGATTCTTCGCAGATGCAAGAGAGAAATGCGATCAATGCGCCGCCTTGATGAAGGTGCCGTTCTGCAGTTCGCGCATCGCCTGCATGATTTCCTCGCGCGAGTTCATCACGATCGGGCCGTGCCATGCGACCGGCTCCTCGATTGGCTTGCCTGACACAAGCAGGAAACGGATGCCCTGGTCGCCCGCCTGCACCGTCACTTCGTCGCCGCTGTCGAAGACCACGAGCGTGCGGTTGCCGGACATGTCGCGAATGTTCAACTCCTCACCGTCGACTTCCTTCTCGACGCGCACGCCGAAGGGTTTCGACGCATCGCGAAAGGTGCCGGAGCCGGCGAAGATATAGGCGAAGGCGTTGCGATAGGTGTCGACCGGCAGACGCTTCTTCCTGCCGGGCGGCACCGAGACGTCGAGATAGATCGGCTCGGCGGCAACGCCGTCGACGGGACCGGCCTTGCCCCAGAAATCGCCGCAGATCACCCGCACGGCCGTGCCGTCATCATCGACGACGACAGGGATATCGGCGGATTTGACGTCCTGATAGCGCGGCGCCGTCATCTTCAGCGAGGAGGGCAGGTTTGCCCAGAGCTGGAAACCGTGCATGCGGCCGGCGAAATCGCCCTTCGGCATTTCCTGGTGCATGATGCCGCTGCCCGCCGTCATCCACTGGATATCGCCGGCGCCGAGCAGGCCACGGTTGCCAAGGCTGTCGCCGTGTTCGACGGTGCCGGCAAGCACATAGGTGATTGTCTCGATGCCGCGATGCGGGTGCCATGGGAAACCGCGAATATATTCCTCCGGATTGTCATTGCGGAAATCGTCCATCATCAGAAAGGGATCGGTCATCGCAGGATCGCCGAAGCCGAAGACGCGGTGCAGCTTCACGCCCGCGCCTTCCATGGTCGGTGTGGCGGTACTTTCATGTTTGACGGGGCGGATCGACATGATGTCCTCTTGAAGGTTCAACTTGGCGGCAACTATAGCGGCCCGGCCGCTAAGCGCGAAGCCTGCCCTGCGCACAACGCAGTGTTCACAAAAGAACACAGGCTTTCGCCGAATTTGAACATCCCGAGCGCCACGAAACCGTCACCTTGCACTTGCAAACCGGTCGCGCGTTAAGCTGTTGTTAGCCGCGACGGCAGAGAATTTAGCATGCCCGCCGATGCGGCGGCGGGTCCCGGAGCAAGAAAGTCATGTGTCGCTGGGCAGCCTATCGCGGAGACCCTCTCTATCTCGAGGAACTGGTATCCTCGCCCGCCCATTCGCTGATCGAGCAGTCTCATTGCGCCACCCGCGCCAAGACGGCGACCAATGGCGATGGCTTCGGCATCGCCTGGTATGGCGACAGGCCCGAGCCCGGCCGCTACCGCGATATCCTGCCGGCATGGTCGGATTGCAATCTGAAGAGCCTGGCGCGGCAGATCCGTTCGCCGCTCTTCCTTGCCCATGTCCGCGCCGCCACCGGCGGCGGCACGCGCCGTGACAATTGCCACCCCTTCACCCACGACATCTGGTCCTTCATGCACAATGGCCAGATCTCCGGCTTCGAGCGTCTGCGCCGTCCGATGGAGGCGATGCTCGACGATGAGCTGTTCAATGCCCGCGGCGGCACGACCGATTCCGAGCTGATGTTCCTGCTGGCGCTGCAATTCGGCCTGCGCGAAGCGCCGATCGCCGCTATGGCGGATATGGTCGGCTTCGTCGAGGAGCTGGCCGAAAGCATTCTCGGTTCGATCCTGCTGCGTTTCACCGCCGCCTTTTCCGACGGCAAGACGCTCTATGCCATCCGCTATGCCACCGATCGCAAGGCGCCGACGCTCTATGCCTCACCTGCCAGCGCCGGTTATTGCCTCGTCTCCGAGCCCTTGAACGACGATGTCGACGCCTGGGCCGAAATTCCCGATGGCAGCGCCGTCACCGTCGGCGAAAACGGCATCGATGTCTCAGAGTTCCGGCCGGGAAAGCGAAGTGCCGTCCAGCCGCAGCGCATGGCTATCCCTGCCTGAAACTCTCGGCGATCAGCGCTGCCAGCCTATCGGCAACCTCTTCCTTCGCGAGGTCAGGCCATCGCTCGACGCCGTCGTGACGGATGAGTCGGACGCTGTTGCGGCTGCCGCCCATGATGCCGGTCGCCGGCGAGACGTCGTTGGCGACGATCATGTCGGCGCCCTTGCGCTCGAGTTTCGCCCTCGCATTGCTTTCCACGTCCTGCGTCTCGGCGGCAAAGCCGATCACCAGCTTCGGCCGCATCGTATGATGGCCGACGGTTTTGAGGATGTCGGGGTTTTCGGTCAGCGCCAATGTCGGGATGGATTCGCCCGGATGTTTCTTCAGCTTCTGGTCGGCGGCCGAGGCAACGCGCCAGTCCGCCACCGCCGCCACCATCACGGCGATATCGGCCGGCAGCGCCGCGAGCACCGCGTCGCGCATTTCCTCCGCCCGCTCGACATGCACGGTGCTGACGCCGACGGGGTCGGCGATCGTCACCGGCCCCGAGACCAGCGTCACTTCGGCTCCCAGTTTGGCAAGGGCAGCGGCGATCGCATGTCCCTGCCGGCCGGATGAGCGGTTGGCGATGTAGCGCACCGGGTCGATCGGCTCGTGCGTCGGTCCTGAGGTGACGATCGCCTTGCGCCCCTTCAGCGGCTTCTCTCCGTCGTCGAGCATGGTTTCGGCCGCCGCGACGATATCAAGCGGCTCCGCCATCCGGCCGAGCCCGGCCTCCCGGCTCTCCGCCATCTCGCCGGCCATCGGTCCGACGAAGCGGATGCCGTCTGCCCGGAGCAGCGCCGCATTGCGCCGCGTCGCCGGATGCGCCCACATGCTGGGGTTCATTGCCGGTGCCGCCAGCACCGGCCTTTGGGTCGCCAGCAGCACGGTCGAGGCGAGATCGTCGGCAAGCCCATTCGCCATCTTCGCCATCAGGTCGGCCGTGGCAGGGGCGATGAGCACGAGGTCGCAGTCGCGCGCCAGCCTGATATGGCCGACATCCTGTTCGTCCTCACGCGAAAACAGATCGAGGAAGACGTGGTCGGCGGCCAGCGCGCCGACGGCAAGCGGCGTGACGAATTCCTGCGCCCCCTTGGTCATGATCGGGCGCACACTTGCACCGCGCTCGCGCAGCCGGCGGATCAGATCCAGGCTCTTATAGGCGGCGATGCCGCCGGAGATGATGAGGAGGATGCGTTTGCCGCTGAGAGCCATGGCTTTCTACCCGTCGCCTTATTGACCGGGCCCGACCCTAAGCCTTTGGCGCAGAACATGCAATCGCGGGGGGAAAGGCATCGGATCTGCTCAAGAGCGGTGAATAGTTGCGTAGTGAAGACCCCTCCCCAACCCCTCCCCACAAGGGGGAGGGGCTTAGATGCCGCGCCGCCTATATCCGTTTCATCGTCTCATCCGCAGAAAGGCCGATGTCTGTCGCAGTTGGTGCAACGTGTTAGGGGAGGGGTTGGGGAGGGGTCTTTTCCGGTCGATGGCGGTAGCCCTCGCCGTCTCAGCTGCGGGTGATCGAAATGCCGCCGTCAACCAGCGACGCCGTGCCGGTGACGAAGCTCGAATCGTCGGAGGCGAGGTAGAGAACCGAGCGGGCGAGTTCGTCCGGTGTGGCGACCCTTTTCAGGGCATGCATAGCGGTGACGGCAGCCTGCTTGTCGGCCGTATCGTTCATGTCCCGGTACATGTCGGTATCGACCGCACCCGGCAGAATGGCATTGACGCGCACGCCCTGCGGTCCGAATTCGGCGGCGAGCGCCTGCGTCAGCCCGATCAGCCCGGATTTGCTGGCGGCATAGGCGGCGACACCGGGAAAGGCGAAGCTGTAGCCGACGAAGGTCGAGGTGAAGATCACCGAGCCGCCGCCATTTTGCGCCATCGCGCCGATCTGATGTTTGGCGGCGAGGAAGGATGCGGTGAGATTGACCGCCAGCGCCTCGCTGAAACCTGCTTCCGAGACACCGGTGCTCGGACCGGCTTCGCCGATGATGCCGGCATTGTTGAAGGCGATGTCGAGCTTGCCGTAATGGGTCACGGCGGCCGCGACGAGTGCCTTGTGATAGTCTTCCGACCGGACGTCGCCGGCAACGGCCACGGCATCGCCGCCCTCTGCCTTGATCTCCGCGACAAGACTGTCGAGTTCGGCTTGACGGCGGGCGCCGACGATGAGCTTGGCGCCTTCTGCGGCAAAGAGCTTTGCCGTGACGCGGCCGATGCCGGAGCTTGCGCCGGTGACGATTGCGACCTTGTTGTTCAAGCGGTTCATGGTTCCATCTCCTGTGTTCACGCGAGGCGGCCCCTGCCGTCCCTTCCGTTGAATGGAAGATGGCATTTTCTTTTCGTTCGGATTAGTCTCCAGATCGGGGAATTCGAATTCGGAAAGACCGAACAATGATCAGGATCGAAGGCATTGCCGCTTTTGTTGCCGTCGTCGAGGCCGGCTCGGTCAGCGAGGCGGCCCGGCGGCTCAGGCTCTCCAAATCCGTCGTCAGCGAAAGGCTGGCAGAACTGGAGAAGGCGCTTGGCGGCATGTTGCTGCACCGTACGACGCGCAAACTCACTCTGACCGAGGACGGTGCGGTCTTCCTGGAACGGGCCGCGCGCATCGTGCGTGAGATCGAGGAGGCCGCCGCCGACATGGCCGAGCGGCGCGGCACGCTATCCGGGCCGATCCGCATCGCCGCCCCCGTCACCTTCGGCCGCATGCATCTCGGCCCGGCGCTCTACCCCTTTCTTGCCGACCATCCCGATATCGAGCTGACGCTCGATATCGACGACCGGCGTGTCGATGCGGGCTCGGACGGCTATGACGCCATCATCCGCAACGGCCCGATCGCCGACAGCCGACTGGTCGCCTGGAAGCTGACGCGCAGCCGCCGCCTGCTCTGCGCCTCGCCGGATTATCTCGCCCGTCAGGGCACGCCCGCGTCGCTGGCCGAGCTGAATGGCCATCGTGGCATCTTCTACACCAATCGCGGCGTCGCCGACTGGCGCTTCCAGACGCCGGAGGGTGCGGTCGTTGTCCGCGCGAAACTGGCGCTCGCCATCAACAATGGCGACATGCTCCGCGACGCCGCAATTGCCGGTCTCGGCATCGCGCTGCTGCCCGCCTTTATCGCCGGCCCGGCTATCCGCGAAGGCAGGCTTGCCGAAATCGATGTCGGTCACAGGCCGGAGGCCGAATTCATCTATATGGCCCATCCGGAGGGACGAAATCCCTCGGCCAAGCTGCGCGCGATTGCCGATCACTTGAAGAAGAGTTTCGGCGATCCGCCCTATTGGGATATTGCGGATAATCCGTGAATTCGAAGGCTCGTCAGGATGAAGATATGCCGCCATCCCATGCCGTGAAGTCCGCGTTCCCGCAGGAAAGGTACTACCTCTCGCGCGGCACCGGCGCTTATCGACGCGCCAGCCTGGCGCTTTTCCTCTCCGGCTTTTCCACCTTCTCGCTGCTTTATTGCGTGCAGCCGCTGCTGCCGATCTTTTCGCAGGAATTTGCCGTCAGCCCGGCGGAAAGCTCGCTGTCGCTCTCGCTCTCCACCGGCTTCCTCGCCCTCGCCATCGTCTGTGCCGCCGCCGTCTCGGAAGGGCTCGGCCGCCGCAGCCTGATGTCGATATCGCTGGTCGGCGCCGCCTTGCTGACGGTGGCCACGGCCTTTGCCCCGAACTGGCATCTGCTGCTCGTCGTCCGCGCCTTGCAGGGCTTCGTTCTCGGCGGCGTGCCCGCCGTCGCCATGGCCTATCTCGCCGAGGAAATCGATCCGCGCGGCCTTGGCGCCACCATGGGCCTTTATGTCGGCGGCACGGCCTTCGGCGGCATGTCCGGTCGCGTTCTCACCGGCATCTTCGCCGAATATCTCGGCTGGCGGCCGGCGCTTTTCCTCATCGGCGCCATTGGCCTTGCCGCCGCGATCGGCTTCATCGCCCTGCTGCCGCCGTCGAAGAATTTCGTCCGCCGGCCGGGCTTCGATCCGCGCTTTCACGCGAAAGCCTGGCTCGGCCATCTCAAAAATCCGGCACTGCCCTTCGTCTTCGCCATCGCCTTCCTGGCGATGGGCTCCTTCGTAACGATCTACAATTATGCCGGCTTCCGTCTCGTGGCGCCGCCCTATAACCTCAATCAGACCGAACTCGGCCTGATCTTCGCCGTCTATCTCTTCGGCATCGGCGCCGCCTCGATCGGCGGCCTCATCGGAGACCGGATCGGGCATTTTCGCGTGCTTCTCTTCGGTCTGGCGCTGACGGCCGCCGGCAGCGCCCTGACGCTCTTCGCCCCTCTGCCATCCATCATTCTCGGCATCGTGGTGCTGACGACCGGCTTTTTCATGAGCCATTCCATCGCCAGCGGCCTCGTCGGCAAGCTTGCGCATGGCACCAAGGGCCACGCCTCGTCGCTCTATATGCTCGCCTATTATGTCGGCTCCAGCCTGATGGGCTCGGCCGGCGGCTGGTTCTTTGCTGTGGAAGGCTGGGCCGCCGTCGTCCTCTTCACACTTGCCATGCTGGCGCTCGCCTTTATCTCCGCCTGTGTCGCCCAGCACTTCGTGAGGAGAAAAGCATGATCCGCATAGACCGTCTCGATCATCTCGTGCTGACCGTCGCCGATATCGCAGCCACCTGCGACTTCTATTCCCGCATTCTCGGCATGTCGGTCGAAACCTTTGCGGAAGGCCGAAAGGCGCTGAAATTCGGCAGACAGAAGATCAACCTGCATCAGGCCGGTCACGAATTCGAACCCAAGGCAACACATGCCGTCCCCGGCTCCGGCGATCTCTGCTTCATCGCCGAGACGCCGCTTGCCGACGTCATCGCCCATCTACGGGCGTCGGCCATTGTGGTCGAAGAAGGCCCGGTCGAACGCACCGGTGCGACCGGGCGCCTGCGCTCGGTCTATTTCAGAGACCCCGACGGCAATCTCGTCGAAGTTTCAAATCTGATCGATTGACGCATCTGTGCCGCAGGCTGTTCTTTGGCCGCTGTGGCGAAGTCGGGATCGACAGAACCGGTCACGTCGGCAAGCCATCCCCAATCGTCGGAAATCGGCTCGAGAATAACCGCCCGCCCCTGGCGCCTGATAGTGACGGCATCGCCTTCGAAGCGGAATTCCTTGGGCAGCCGGACGGCCTGGGAACCTCTTGACCAGAAGATCTTGGCTGTTTCCACGTCATCGCTCCTGGTGGGTATGACAACAGTCTATAGCAAGTCGAGAACTGTTCAACCAAGCCGGATATAGGGCACATCCTTCTTCGCCACTTCATCAAGCGCCTCCTCATAACCGGCATCGGCATACCGCATGACGCCGAGGGCGGTGTCGTTGGTCAGCGCGTGGTCGAGCCGCTCATCGGCGGCATCGCTGCCGTCGGCGACGACGGTGACGCCGCAGCTCGTCATGTAGCCGGCATAACCGCCGCCGCCGGAATGGACGACGACGAGATCGGCCATCGACGAGCAGAGCATCATCGCATCGATCAGCGGCCAGTCGGCGATCGCATCCGAGCCGTCCTTCATCCGCTCGGTCATGATATTCGGATGCGCCATGGCGCCGGCATCGAGATGGTCGCGGGAAAAGGCGATGGGGCCTTTGAGCTCGCCGCCTAGGACCAGCGCGTTGACGCGCCGCGCCAGCATCGTGCGTTCGCCGTGGCCGAGCCAAGCGATGCGGGCCGGCAGCCCCTCGAAGGGAACATGCTCGCGCGCCAGACGGATCCAGTTGGTGATGATCCTGTTGTCGGGGAAGAGTTCGAGCAACAGGTCGTCGATGCGGGCGATATCGCTCTCCGCGCCCGAGAGCGCCATCCAGCGGAACGGGCCGATCGCCCGGGCAAACAGCGGCCTCAGATAGGCTTCGGTGAAGATCGGAATGTCGAAGGCATTGGCGACGCCGCCCTCTTTCGCCTGGGTGCGGATGAGATTGCCATTGTCGAAGACTTCCGCGCCGCGCTTCTGGAATTCCAGCATCGCCGTCACATGCTCGACGATCGAGGCGCGGCTTGCCGCCATCAACTGCCCCTGGCCGTCGTCGCGCAGCCCTTTGACCTGATCGAGGCTCATGCCCTTCGGCACATAGCCGTAGACGAGGTCGTGCGCCGAGGTCTGGTCGGTGACGATATCGGGCACGATGCCGCGCCGGGCGATTTCGGGATAGACCTCCGCCGCATTGCCGACCAGCCCGACGGAAAGCGCCCGCTTCTCCTTGACCGCTGCATCGATCATCTGAAGGGCGGTATCGAGATCGGGGGCGATTTCCTGGAGATAACCGATCTGCTGGCGCTTGCGGGCCCGTTCCGGGTCGATATCGACACAGAGGATCGCAGCCCCCGCCATGCGGCCGGCGAGCGGCTGTGCCCCGCCCATGCCGCCGAGGCCGGCCGTCAGCACGAACCGGCCGGCAAGATCGCCGCCGAAGCGCCGCTCGGCAATGCGCATGAAGATCTCGTAGGTCCCCTGGATGACGCCCTGGCTGCCGATATATTGCCAGGCGCCGGCCGTCAGTCCGCCCCAGCAGATCAGTCCCATGCGCTGCAGCTCGTAGAACACCTCGGCCTTCGCCCATTGCCCGACGATATTGCAGTTCGCCATGATGACGAGCGGCGCCTTGGCGTGCGTCCGCACCAGCCCGATCGGCTTGCCGGACTGGATGAGCAGCGTCTGGTCCTCTTCCATCTCGGTCAGCGCCTTGACGATGCCCTTGTGCGCCGCCCAGCTGCGCGCCGCCTTGCCGAGTGCGGCATAGACGATCAGGTTTTCGGGATCCTCGCCGACGGACAGCACGTTTTCGAGCAACCGCAGCAGCGCTTCCTGCCGCCAGCCCTTGGCGCGCAAGTCCGGTCCGCCGGGAATCGGAAATTTCGGATGACGTGGATTGGCCTTCGGCATCGGGGGTTCCTTTTTGCGTCTCTGCTCTTTCTCTTCTCCCCGGTGGGGGTCCGAAGGACGGGTCGAGACCTGTGGCTCGACCCCGGTAGGTGGCCCGAAGGGTCGGATGAGGGGGCCACACGGTACAACATTCATTGCCCTTCGCTTGCGCTCAGTCACTCGCGGCTTCGCCGCTCGCCCCCTCATCTGTCCTTCGGACATCTTCTCCCCGCTGGGGAGAAGGGGAAAAGCTCAGTCTTTACTTCTCCGGCAGCGATTCCACATAGGCAAGCGCTGCATCGAGCAAACGCCGTCTCAGCCGATCGTCGCCATAAACCTCGGCGGTGGCCCGCACCCAGCCCTGCATCACCCGCTCGCCCGACAGCATCTGGATCACACCGGGCAGGGCCAGCGCCCAGCCGTCATTGCCTCTGCCGAGGCGGATCAGCATGCCGTCATGACGGGCGCCGCAAAGAAGATTGCCATTCAGCAGGAAGGCCCGACCGCCGAACATCGATTTTTCGGCAAGGCCCGGCCGGTCGCCGAGTTCCTCGCGCAGCAATTCTTCGAGGCCGGGATCGCGCGTCATGGTTCAGGCCTTCGTTTCCAAAGCGTAGCGGGCGATCTCGATCCCCATCGCCTTTTCGACGACGGGATAGACGGTGGGATCGAGCACGCTTGCCGACAGCGGTATGAGGTCCTTCGGCACATGCAGGATGAAGACGGACATGCCCTCCTGCAGCTGGCCGACGCTGAGCGGCTCCCCCTCCGGCGACAGCGTGGTGATCACCGCTGGGAAGGTCGCAAGCCGGCCGCCACCCGCATCGTCGACCGCCATATATTCGTTCATCACATGCAGCGTCACCGACTTTTCGCCCGTGCCGACGGTGACCGTGCCGATATCGAAAGCTTCCCTGGTGTAGACGACGTCCTTTCGAGATATGACGCCCTCGGCGAGGATATGCCCGCCCGTTGTCTTGCAGATGGCGTCGATCACAGCAGATCCGCCGCGTTTCTCCGCCGCGATGATCGCCTCGCCGAGCGCAAGCGCCATCGAGATGCCCCCGAGTGCTGCATGGCTGCGGACATAGGACGCGCGCAGCGGATTGCGGCAGCTGGCGATAAAACCGCCGGATTGGTCGGCGGCCGCGCGCAGCACCGGCGAAATCTTCGCCGTCGCCCCCTTCACCACCAGTTCGATATAGCGGTTCTCGGCGCGATTGCCGCCGACGGCGGTCTGGATCATTTGCTCGGGTGAACCGGCCATGCCGATCGAGCCCATGTCGCCGGTGGGATGGGCGCGGATATCGCCGACCGCGTCGACTACCTTGGTGCCGAGGATCGCCGAGGGCAGCCAGCCGTTCAGCGTCGAGGATTTGCCGTTCTGGCCGATGATCAGCCCGGAAAGCCTTTCACCCAGCGCCTCCTGCAAGAGCTGCACCGCCTTCACATAATCGATGCCCTGCATTTCCCAGGGCGTGGTGGAGGCGGGGGCGCCGATGGCGGCAGCGGTAGCAACCCAGTCCTCGTCCTGCAGTTCGTCGATCGAGACCAGCTCCGGCTTGCCGACATTGACGGCCGCAAGCCCGAGCATCCGCCCATGATCGGCCCAGCCGCCGCCGCCGGCGGCATAGACGGAGCCGCCCTTGACGGCGGCTTCGACGTCTTTCTCAACCAGTATGCGTCTCATCAGCCTTCTCCCGCTTCAAATCCTTGTCCATCTCGCGCACCGCTTCGAACAGCACGGAGGCACCGAGCGCGATATCGTCATTCTCGGCCCATTCGTCGGGGCAATGGCTTCGGCCTTCCCGGCAGGGCACGAAGATCATCGCCGCCGGCGCCACCTTGGCGATCCAGGCCGTATCGTGCCCCGCGCCGGACGCCATGCGTCGATATTTGGCACCAACACGGACGCAGGCAGCTTCGAGCGTCGAAAGCAGCCCGGCATCGTCGGGCGTCGGCAGATTGTCGGATACCCGGTTCGGCGCCGCGATCGTCACGCCATAGGCGTCCGCGAGCTTCTCGACATGGCCGTCGAGCCAGCGGCAGAAAGCTTCCATATCGTCGCGGATTTCGGCGCGGCCGTCGATCAGCAGCACCACTTTCGACGGTACGACATTGGCGGCATTCGGCTCGATCCGGAATTCCCCGACGGTCGCTGCGAAGTGGCCCGGCATCTTGGCAAGCTCGGCGGCGGCGTTGCGGATGTCGAGCACCAGCTGGGCGGCCGCCACCAGCGCATCCGCCCGCCGGTCCATCGGCGTCGTGCCGGCATGGTCGGCCCGGCCCTCGACGGTGATCTCGATGCGGGTGATGCCGGAGATCGCGGTGACGATGCCGATATCCTCCCGTTCGGCTTCGAGCACCGGCCCCTGCTCGATGTGTAGCTCGAGGAAGCCTGCCAGATCGGGCCGCTTCTGCTGTGCCAGCACGTCTGGACTTCCCCCCACCTCGGCGATGCCTTCGGCCAGGTCGCGCCCGTCGCTGACGCGCGAAAGCCAGGCCTCCGGCAATTGCCCGGTCATCCCGCGGCTGCCGATGCAGGAGACACCGAAGATGCTAACCTCCTCGGCGAGGAAGTCGACCACTTCGAGATCGTGGTCGAGTTCGATCGCCTTGTCGCTCAGTGCGCGCGCCACCTCAAGCGCCGAGATCACCCCGGCAATGCCGTCGAAACGGCCGCCGTCCGGCACCGTGTCGGAATGCGAACCGAGCATGATCGTGCCGAGCCAGGGTTTGCGGCCGGTGCGCCGGCCGATCAGATTGCCGGCGGCATCGATCCGCGTTTGCAATCCGGCGGCCTTCATCCGCGCTTCGATATAGGCCCGGCCTTCGAGAAAGAGCGGCGTGAAGGCCCGCCGCGTCCAGGGATGGCCGGGCTCGGTAATTGCGGCGAGCGCCTCGATATCCGCGGCGATCCGGCCGGCATCGACGGGCAGATTGCGGCTCATGCGGGCGCTCCGGCAACGACCTGGCGCGGCAGCGGCCTTACGAACCGGCCGGTGCCGGGTTCGGCCAGCACCTTGCCGCCCTCGGCGATCTTCTCGCCTCTGAGATAGGTGGTCGCAACGGTCCACGGCAGGCGGATGCCGTTATAGGGGCTCCAGCCGACGACGTTGTTGCCGCTTGCGGCGGCGTCATAGACGCTGTCCCGCGGTTCCAGCACGATGATATCGGCATCCTTGCCAGGGGTCAGCGCCCCCTTGATATGGTCGAGCCGGAAATGCCTGGCCGGATTTTCCGCCATCAGCTTCGCCGCCCATGTCAGCGGAATGCCGCGCTCCCTGGCGCCTTTGACGAAAAGCGGCACCATTACCTCCAGACCCGGAACGCCGGAGGCGTTGGCGAGCATGTCGGGATTGGTCTTGCGGTTCTCCGACCAGCTGACGTGATCGGTCGAGACCAGCCAGACATCGCCGTCGGCCACCTTCCGCCAGAGCCTCTCCACCTCGGCGCGCGGCCGCAGGGGCGGATTGATCTTCGCCTTGCCGCCGAGGCGCTTCACGTCGTTCTCTTCGTCGAGCGTCAGATAATGGATGCAGCATTCGACCGTCGCGGCAAAACCGTCACGTCGATAGGCGCGGGCGATGTCATAGCCGCGCCCGAGCGAGCAGTGCACCACATGGGCCGGGCAGCCGGTCGCAACCCCTGTCTCGAAGATCGTATGCATCGCCAGCAGTTCGGTGATCGGCGGTCGTGACAGGCCATGCGCCCGCCAGTCGGTGATGCCGCTCGCCTTTACCGCAGCCATGTAGCTGCGCACCGCCTCGTCATCCTCATTGTGCACGCCCGCCGTCAGCCCCGTCGGCGCGATCGCCGCAAAGCAGGCGTCGAGCAGGGCCGGCGGAATGCGCGGGAAACGCTTGGGATCGGTGCCGAAGGTCGAGAATTTGAAGGCGGCAACGCCTGCCGCGACCATCTCGCCGATCCGCGCCGGGCCTTCTTCCGGATCGACCGTGCCGTAAAGCGCGAAGTCGACACGCGCCTGCTGCCCGGCATGGTCGATCTTGCGTTTGACCGCCGCCGCCGAGCAGACGAGATCGCCCTCGTCATAAGGCATATCGACGATCGTTGTTACGCCACCGGCCGCCGCCGAACGCGTCGACCAGATGAAATCCTCCTGATCCTTCTGGGAAAGCGAGTGCACCTGGGCGTCGATCGCACCGGGCAGGATCAGCGCTTTGCCGAGCAGATGCCGTTCACGCGCCGCAGGCGGCACGCCGAGGCCGACCTCGGCGATCTTGCCGTCACGGGTGGCGACATAGCCTTCCTCGAGAATGCGGTCCGGCAGCACCACCGTGCCCTGCAGAACGAGATCGAAGTCCATGACGCTTCCTCCCTAAGCTGAGTTCAGAGTGCCTGCGGCTCGTGGCGGGGCAGCCGCTCCTCGATATGCTCCAGCGATCCGAGCGCAAAGAAATCGTCGAAGGAGGCGATCGGAACCTGCTCGGTCAGCCTCGAGAGGAAGTCGTCCGAACCGAGTTCCTCTTCGATCGCCTCGACCTCGGCCGAAAGCGGCCTGTCCACGATATAGAAATCCGCATGTTTGCGCACGACCTCGTAGAGCATGGCGGCGACGCCCTGCGGTTCATCGCCGAGAATGTCTATCGCCTGGGCCGAGAGCAGCGCCTCCAGCGCCGCCAGACGCTTCAGCGCCTGCATCTGCCGTTCGAAGCGCTCGATGACCAGCGGCAAGAAGGCCGCCTCGTCCTCCAGCCCGGCTGCCACCACCAGCGACTGCGCCGACACCGGATTGGACATCGACAGCACGCGCGAAAAAATCTCGCCGGCAAGCTTGATGATCGGCCCGAAACCGGTGGCGATCCGTCCCGGCGGCACCAGATTGACCGGCAGGTCGCGCCGCTGGCCGTTGCCGAGAATGACGCAGCGGTTGAAGGCATTGCGCGCCGCATGCGCCATGCAGAGTGCGGCCGATTCCAAGAGGATCGTCACATCGAGCGGCAGCGAACCGCCCGAGGTCATCACCCGGCCTTCGACCACGACGGGATTGTCGTCCGAACGGCCGGTGGCGGCAAGGATCTTATGGCCCGTTGACAGCAGGTTTTCGATCACCGCGCCGAACACCTGGGCAATCATGCGCAGGCTGAGCGGATCCTGCACATGCGTCGCGACGGGCCAGTTCCAGTCGTCGGAGGCATTGCAGAGCCAGGCGCCGATCAGCGCCTCACGCGCCGTGCCGACATGGCGGACCGCCTTCCAGGGATCGCGGGAGGCGCCGAGCGCGCCGGCCGCCATCATCGCCGTCGCCAGCAGGATGCGGATCGAGGCGGCGGCATCGCGTGTCGTTTCCGCAGCCGCGGCAAAGCTCACCGCATTGATGCTGAGCGAGGCGAGGCTGTCGCGCGGCGCCATCCGCACCGGCTGCAGCCCGGCCGCCCGGAAAGCCTCAGCCGCTTGCATCCGGTTGCCGCGATAGACCGCTTCGCCGACGCCGGTCAGCACCGCGCCGATCTGCCCCATCAGGCCGATATCCGCACAGCCGATCGAGCCGGTGCGGCGTACGACCGGAATGAGATCGGCGTCCAGCATGGTGATATAGGCCTCGATCAGCTCCGGCGTGCAGCCGACCTGGCCGGTCAGCGCCGTATTGACGCGGATCGCCATGGCGTTGCGCACGACATTGCAGGAAAACGGCGTGCCGGTACCGAAATGATGGGCGCGCACCAGGCCGAGATTGAAGGTGTCGAGTTCGTCGGCCGACCACTCCACATCCTTCATGGCGCCGACGCCGGTTGTCGAGCCGTAGACCGGCATGCCTGAAGCAATCGCATCCTCGACGATCTCGCGGGCAATGGCGATGCGGGCCATGCCGGTCGCCGAAGCCGAAATCCTCGCCTTGCCCGCACCGATCGCCGCCATCTCGGCAAAACCGAGCGGCCGTCCGGAAAGTTCGATGCCAGGGCGTTCGTGCTGCATGTGCCAGATCTCCTAGAACAGGATGATTTTAGGCCGGTCCGGCCGAAAATCTGAATCCTGTTCTACATTAAAGAGTCAGAGCATGATGTCGCCCGAAAACCGCTCACACTTTTCGGCATCATGCTCTAACGGTGAGACTAAGCGGCTCCTCCGTCACATGGGATATCCTAAATGCCGAACACAGCATGTTTACGGACGGATCAGCTCAGCATCCAGGCAATATAGAGAAGCGTCAATGCGATGATCCACAGCGCAATCCTGGCCGAACGGTTATGCCGCGCCTCGGCCTTGCCGATTGCCTCTGCCGTCTGTTCGTCGAACCGTAAGCCGTGTTCGCTCATATACAGAAGCTGGTGATGGAATTTTTCGGTCTTCGCCGCGATTTCCGGCACGGCTTCGGCAAGCTTCACCGCCGCCTTCAGCCCATCCTTGAGATCGGTGGCGATCCGCTTTGGCCCGAGATTGGTGCGGATCCAGTCGCCGACGACGGGTTCGGAGGCCTTCCACATGTTGAAGCGCGGGTTGAGCATGCGCGATACGCCTTCGACCACGACCATGGTCTTCTGCAGCATCACCAGCTCCGGCCGCGTCGCCATGTCGAAGAGTTCGGTCACTTCGAAAAGCAGCGTCAAAAGCTTGCCCATCGAGATCGTCTCGGCAGGCTGCCCATGGATCGGCTCGCCGATCGCCCGGATTGCCTGGGCGAAACTCTCGACATTGTGGTGGCCGGGCACATAGCCCGCCTCGAAATGCACCTCGGCCACACGGATGTAATCGCGGGTGATGAAGCCGTAGAGGATTTCGGCGAGGAACCGCCGCTCTTTTTTGCCGAGCCGTCCGACAATACCCATGTCGACGGCGACGATCATGCCGCCCGCATCGACGAAGAGATTGCCCGGATGCATGTCGGCATGGAAGAAGCCGTCGCGTAGCGTATGGCGCAGGAAGGACTGGATCAGCGTATCAGCAAGCAGGTTGAGATCGTGGCCGGCCGCGCGCAGCCCCTCGACGTCGGACATGCGTGTGCCGTCGATCCACTCCATGGTGATGACGTCGCGCCCCGTTCGCTCCCAGTCGACCTTCGGCACGCGGAAGCCGGGATCTCTCTCGGTATTCTCGGCGATCTCGGAAAGGGCGGCCGCCTCCAGGCGGAGATCCATCTCCATCTTTGTCGTCTGTTCCAGCGTCTTCGTCACCTCGACCGGCCGCAGCCGCCGGCTCGAAGGCAGGAAGCGCTCCTGCATATGGGCGACGAGATACATCGCCTCGATGTCATGGGCAAAACGCTGGCGCACGCCCGGCCGCACGATCTTGACGGCGACCTTCTTGCGGCCTTCCGGTGTCTCGACCTCGGCCGGATGCACCTGGGCGATCGAGGCCGCGGCGATCGGCTCGTCGAAGCTCGCATAGAGTTCGCCGATCGGCCGCCCGAGCGAGCCTTCGATATTGGCCTTGGCGGCAGCCGAGGGAAAGAAGGCCATCCGGTCCTGCAGTTGCGACAGGTCGTTGGCGAATTCGACGCCGACGACATCCGGCCGTGTCGCCAGGAACTGGCCGATTTTCACATAGGAGGGGCCGAGTCGCTCGACGGCGTGCGCCAACCGGTCGCTGCGCTTCTGGTGCCGCGCCTTGCTTCGCTCGAAGATCGTCACGAAGGATTTGGCGAGCGCCACCGGAGGCGGCAGCCCTTCGGAAGGCAGAGCCGAGACGACGCCTTCGCGCACGAGCACCCAGCCGACGCGCCAAAGGCGGAAATAGGCCCCGAAAGTGCTCATGCCACAGTGCCCCGCAGAGGGAGGTTTGTCTTTTTTTCTTCCCTCATTCCCTCAGAGCTTCCAGCCCGAATGTAGCGCGGCGATGCCGCCGGTATAATTGGTGTAGCTGACGCGCGAAAAGCCGGCCTGGCGGATCATTGCCGCGAAATTCTCCTGGTTCGGGAATTTGCGGATCGATTCCACCAGATACTGGTAGGGTTCGGCCTCGCCGGTGATCGCCTTGCCGAATTGCGGAATGGCATTGAACGACCAGGCGTCATAAATCTTGTCGAGAAGCGGCATGTCGACTTCGGAAAATTCGAGCACCAGCAGCCGGCCGCCGCGCTTCAAGACGCGATAGGCCTCCGACAGTGCGACATCGATCCGCGGCACGTTGCGGATGCCGAAGGCGATCGTATAGGCGTCGAAGCTGGCGGCCTCGAAGGGCAGTTCCTCGGCATTCGCCTCGACGAAGGTGAGATTGCCGGAAAGCTTCTTCTTTTCCGCCCGCTCGGCGCCGACGCCGAGCATCGAGCCGTTGATATCGAGCACGGTCGCATGCGCCTGCCGGCCCGAAGCCTCGACGATGCGGAAGGCGATGTCGCCGGTGCCGCCGGCAACGTCGAGCACCTTGTAGCCCGGCTCCTTGCGCGGGTTCAGCGCCGAAATCATCGCATCCTTCCAGGCGCGGTGCATGCCCATCGACATGACGTCGTTCATGATGTCGTAGCGTTTGGCGACCTTGTGGAACACCTGGTTGACGAGGCCCTGCTTCTCGCCGTCAGACACCTCGCGGAAGCCGTAGGAGGTCTCCATGCCGCCATCGGCGGAAGTGCGGCTTTCTGACATCAGACTGCTCCGTTCCTTGATATTCAGCCGCGCAGGCCATAGCGAAAGACCGCGCGCGACGTTATCACTGGGCCACGCTCTCCGCGGACCACTGGCGCTATAGCGCACATCGTCCTCGGTTGAAACACGTTAGATACAGATGGGTTAAGATGCCGGAATTGCCAGAAGTCGAAACGGTAAAACGCGGCCTGGCGCCGGCGATGGAGGGGGCTCGCGTCGCCAGGCTGGAGCTGCGCCGCGGCGATCTGCGCTTTCCCTTTCCGGAGGCTTTCGCCGACAGGGTTTCCGGCCGCACCATCGTCGGGCTTGGGCGGCGCGCCAAATATCTGCTGGTCGACCTCGACGACGGCAACACGCTGATTTCGCATCTCGGCATGTCCGGCTCTTTTCGCATCGAGGAGGGGGGCGTCGAGGAAGGCGCCGGAGCCGCCACGTCTGGCGAATTTTACCATGCGCGCTCGAAGGACGAGAAGCACGATCATGTCGTCTTTCATCTGGAAGGGGCAAGCGGCCCGCGCCGCGTCGTCTATAACGACCCGCGCCGTTTCGGCTTCATGGATATGGTCGAGCGCGCCGATCTCGCCGCCCATCCCTTCTTCCGCGATCTCGGGCCGGAGCCGACCGGAAACGAGCTTGGCGCCGCCGATCTCGCCGAGCGCTTCCGCAACAAGGCGCAGCCATTGAAGAGTGCGCTGCTCGATCAGAAGAACATTGCCGGTCTCGGCAATATATATGTCTGCGAGGCGCTGTGGCGCGCGCATCTTTCGCCGGTCCGCGCCGCCGGCACGCTGGTGACCGCAGGCGGTAAGCCGAAGCAGCAGCTCGACCTGCTCGTCGCCTCGATCCGCGACGTCATCGCCGATGCCATCGCCGCCGGAGGATCGTCGCTGCGCGATCATATCCAGACCGACGGATCGCTCGGCTATTTCCAGCATTCCTTCTCCGTCTATGATCGCGAAGGTGAGGCTTGCCGCACGCCCGGCTGCGGCGGTACGGTCGCCCGCATCGTCCAGGCGGGCCGCTCCACCTTCTATTGCGCCACCTGCCAGAAGTAAGCGAAAACCGGGAGAACAGCATGGCCTATGAGACCCTGATCGTCGAAACCCGAGGCAATGTCGGCCTCGTCACGCTGAACCGACCGCAGGCGCTGAACGCGCTGAATTCCACCGTCCTGAAGGAGTTGAAGGAGGCCTATGCCGCCTTCCACGCCGACGAGGCGGTCGGCGCGATCGTCATCACCGGTTCGGAACGCGCCTTTGCCGCCGGTGCCGATATCAAGGAGATGCAGGCGCTTCAGTTCGCCGATATCTATAAGAGCGATTTCATCAGCGGCTGGGATGAGGTCGCCAAGGCCCGCAAGCCGGTGATTGCCGCCGTCAGCGGTTTTGCGCTCGGTGGCGGCTGCGAACTGGCCATGATGTGCGATTTCATCATCGCCTCGGAGACGGCGAAGTTCGGCCAGCCGGAAATCACCCTCGGCGTCATTCCCGGCATGGGCGGCTCGCAGCGGCTGACGCGCGCCGTCGGCAAGGCGAAGGCAATGGATCTCGTCCTCACCGGCCGGATGATGGATGCCGCCGAAGCGGAGCGGTCGGGACTCGTTTCGCGTGTGGTGGCGCCCGAGCGTCTGATCGAGGAAGCTCTCGCCGCGGCCGAAAAGATCGCCTCGCTGTCGCAGCCCTCGGTGATGATGGCCAAGGAGGCGGTCAACCGCGCCTTCGAGACGACGCTGGAGGAGGGGCTCCGCTTCGAGCGCCGGCTGTTTCACAGCCTCTTTGCCACCGACGACCAGAAGGAAGGCATGGCGGCCTTCGTCGAAAAGCGCAAACCGGCTTTTAAGCACCGTTGAATGCTTTTCAGCATTTGCCGGTGGCAAAGCGTGAAAATCCGCGTTGACGTGGGCCGGCTTTAGAGTTATATGCCCGCCCACGGTTCGGAAAGCCGGTTTGGTTTTCCGCGATTGCTCCCGCATTGCTGGATTTTGTGGCCGCAGGGCCCGCGGTAATGGCGGAGTTTGTTCGAATTCTTGAGAGAGGCATCCATGGCCAATACAACTTCGGCGAAAAAAGCGACCCGCAAGATCGCCCGCCGTACCGACGTCAATAAGGCTCGTCGCTCGCGCGTTCGTACTTTCGTTCGCCAGGTCGAAGAGGCCATCGCATCCGGTGACGCCGACAAGGCGAAGGCCGCTTTCCTGGCCGCTCAGCCCGAGCTTGCCCGCGCCGCCAGCAAGGGTGTGCTGCACTCCAACACGGCATCCCGCAAGGTTTCGCGCCTGGCCGCTCGTGTGAAGGCTCTTTCGGTTAGCGCGACCGCGTAATCTTCCGTTAACGACTTCATCTTTATGATTAGCCCGGTAATTTTACCGGGCTTTTTCGATTCCGCCGATCGGCCCCTGTATGGTTAATCCTGCGACTGTTTCGTGTCAGTGCCATGACAGGAAAAAGCATTCAGAAACAAAGACTTGCGCAAGGATGCTTTCACGCCGCGCGACTCTGCCCCGACCTTCCGGGACCAGGGGGGAGTCAAGAAGATTTTTATTTTTTTTCTTTCCATGCGTGTCAAAATAGCCCGAACGGGGAATCTCCTTGATTCAAAAGCGATTCTTTTTTGACGCTGGTGTGACGCCCGAAAACGGCCCCCGGAGTCAATGCCCGCTTCTTAATTTTGCGTAAAATTCATCGTTGATATTGCCTTTTGATCCTGCCTAAATGGCTTTCAACAAAGGGCGCGGACATCACCTGCAGAGGCTCGGTCTTAACTGCCACGTCGGCAGGGCGATAAGTTTGTGCCATTTGTTACGGAGCCTTGCGCTTCCGTTTTTTCAAGCACTCGACGGATTTGGGCCGTAACGTGGCTGTTACGGGCAGGGATGTTTTGTGCCTTCAGTGGCCACACGTTTAAGGCGAGGCCGCCGGAGAAGGTTAAAGTGATATTGCGTTCGGGCTGATCGGTCGAAAACGAGGATCGACCGCTGGCCTGGCACGGAAAGCCGATGAAGGTTGCCGCATGAATGCGGTTCCTGCAACGGCGTTTTGTGCCGGTCCCTTCGGGGGCAGTGTTTGAGTGAACCGGCAGGTAAGCGGCTTCATGAGGATGCCGTCGGCCCGCCAAAGCGGGGAATAATCGGGCGGCTATTTTAGCGGAAGCCGCCCGGTGGAATTGAAAGGCGGCATTATGCAGATGAATACGATGACGACGGGCGGGCTCGACAATGGGGATGTGGCACCGCAGGCGTTTGGCTCCATTCGCCTCGAAGTGGGAGAAGCACAGGCGGAAATGAAGCACGGCATCTTGTTTGAGCGCGTCAGCGCGCGCTTGAAGGCCCAAGTCGGTCCTGACGTCTATGCCAGCTGGTTCGCCCGGCTGAAGCTGCATTCGGTATCGAAGAGCGTGGTTCGCCTGTCGGTTCCCACCACCTTCCTGAAGTCGTGGATCAACAATCGTTATCTCGATCTCATCACCGGCCTGTTCCAGGCCGAGGATCCGGAAATTCTGAAGATCGAAGTCCTGGTGCGCACGGCGACGCGCAGCGGCACGAAGGCGCTCGATGAGGCGGTCCAGCCCGAGCCGGTCGTTGCCCCCCAGGCGCGCCGCCCCGCAAGCGCCCAGCCGGCCGGCCAGGCCGTCCAGCAGGCGGTTTCCTCAGTTGCTGCGGCAAGGCCCGCAAGCTTTGGTTCGCCGCTCTTCGGTTCGCCGCTCGACAGCCGCTTCACCTTCGACACCTTCGTCGAAGGCAGCTCGAACCGCGTCGCGCTTGCGGCTGCGAAGACGATCGCCGAAGCCGGTTCCGGCGCCGTGCGCTTCAATCCGCTGTTCATCCATTCGGCGGTCGGCCTCGGCAAGACCCACCTGCTGCAGGCGATCGCCAATGCAGCGGTGCAGAACCCGCGGGCGCTGCGCGTCGTCTATCTCACCGCCGAATATTTCATGTGGCGCTTCGCCACCGCGATCCGTGACAATGACGCGCTGACGCTGAAGGATTCGCTGCGCAATATCGATCTCCTGATCATCGACGACATGCAGTTCCTGCAGGGCAAGATGATCCAGCATGAATTCTGCCATCTGCTCAACATGCTGCTCGACAGCGCCAAGCAGGTGGTCGTCGCCGCCGATCGCGCCCCCTGGGAGCTGGAATCGCTCGATCCCCGCGTCCGCTCGCGCCTGCAGGGCGGCGTCGCGATCGAATTCGACGCACCGGATTACGAGATGCGTCTCGAAATCCTCAAGCGCCGCCTGGCGGCCGCCCGGCTCGAAGATCCGTCGCTCGAAATTCCGGCCGACCTGCTGCAGCACGTCGCCCGCAACATCACGGCCAGCGGCCGCGAACTCGAAGGCGCCTTCAATCAGCTGGTCTTCCGGCGCTCCTTCGAGCCGAACCTGTCGATCGAGCGCGTCGACGAACTGCTGGCCCATCTGGTCGGCTCCGGCGAGCCCCGCCGCGTGCGCATCGAGGATATCCAGCGCATCGTCGCCAGGCACTACAATGTCTCGCGCCAGGAACTGGTCTCGAACCGCCGCACCCGCGTCATCGTCAAACCGCGCCAGATCGCCATGTATCTGTCGAAGACGCTGACGCCGCGCTCCTTCCCCGAGATCGGCCGCCGTTTCGGCGGGCGCGATCACACGACCGTGCTGCACGCCGTGCGCAAGATCGAAGAGCTGATTTCCGGAGACACCAAGCTGTCGCACGAGGTCGAGCTTCTGAAGCGGCTGATCAACGAATAACCATCCGATTTTCGCAAAGTTTTGACGGCTGGAAGCGATTCCGGCCGTTTTGCTTTATGAGCTTTTTATTCTATACCTCCGGCCGTCCCCTGCATGTCCGATTTGGAGCGGCGTGCATCGGACAAAGACTGAAGCGCCGGGAGGGCGCATGGGAGGATAATCAATGAGTTTTAGAAAGATCGCCGTTCTCGGCCTCGGCAAGGTCGGACGGCTGGCGGCCACGCTTTTGCATGAGGGCGGTTTCGAGGTCATCGGCGTCGATGCGCAGCTGCCGCTGAGCGACGTTCCCTTCAAGTGCCGGGCCGGCGATATTGCCGACGTCCAAGTGGTCGGCGAACTGCTGTCGAATGTCGAGGCGGTGCTTTCCTGCCTGCCTTACCATCTGAACATCGAATTGGCGCGCGCCGCCCATCTCGCCGGGATTCATTATTTCGACCTGACCGAAGACGTTCCCACCACCAATTTCATCATCGAACTGTCGAAGACCGCCCGCGGCCTGATGGCGCCGCAATGCGGCCTGGCACCGGGTTTCGTCGGCATCGTCGGCGCCAGCCTGGCCGACGGCTTCGAGCGCTGCCGGTCGATCCGCATGCGCGTCGGCGCCCTGCCGCAGCATCCGACCGGGCTGCTGGGTTATGCTTTCAACTGGTCGCCGGAAGGTGTCGTCAACGAATATCTGAACGATTGCGAGGTCATCGAGGGTGGGGTGCGCAAGCTCGTCTCGCCGATGGAATGGCACGAGACCGTCTATGTCGGCGGCGTCAAGCTCGAAGCCTTCACCACCTCGGGCGGCCTCGGCACCATGTGCGACACCATGCTCGGCAAGATCGACAATCTCGATTACAAGACCATGCGTTATCCCGGCCATATGGAGCTGATGAACTTCTTCTTCCACGAGCTTTTGATGCGCGACAAGCGCAAGCTTGCCGGCGAGATCCTGACCAATGCCAAGCCGCCTGTTGAAGACGATGTCGTCTATGTCCATGTCGCCGCCGAAGGCACGGAGAACGGCAGCCTGCGCCGCAAGGAGTTCGTGCGCGCCTATTACCCGATCGAGATTGCCGGCGCCCGCCGCACGGCGATCGCCTGGACGACCTCGGCCTCCGTCGTTGCCGTCATCGAGATGGTCCGCGACGGCCTGCTGCCGGCCACCGGCTTCCTGCACCAGGAGCATATTCCGCTGGAGATGTTCCTGAAGACGCCGACCGGCGGCCTGTTCAAGGCGGGCGCCACTACAGCGCCGCGCGTCTCTTCAGACGCGCAAAGGACGCTGTAGCACTTTGAATTGCTGCATAATTTTATCCTTAAAGTCGATTTCGATTTAAGGAATTATGCAGGGCCACGGCTGAGAATATTTTCCGGTGCGGCGGTAAGGTTATCGCCGCGCCGGAAACAATCCGTTATCCGATGTCAGCAGGCGAGATCGGCGACGACGGAATCGAGGATCAGCATGCCCGCCGGCGTGCAGCGCAGCCGCGAATTGCCGATCCGCTCGATGAATTTGTGTTCGAGCAGGAATTCCTCGCGTTTCGGGTCGAGGTCGCGGCCGGAAAGCTGCTGCCAGCGGGCAAGGTCGACGCCTTCCCTGAGCCGCAGCCCCATTAGCAGCAATTCGTCGGACTGTTCCTCGTAGCCGAGCCGCTCCTCGTCGAGAATGCCGTGGCCGTCGCGCTCGACCATGTCGAGCCAGGCTTCCGGCTTGCGCTCGGTCGCCGTCGCGATCTTTTCCGGCCCGCGCGTCAGCCGGCCATGCGCGCCCGGGCCGATGCCGGCATAATCGCCATAGCGCCAATAGGTCAGATTGTGCCGGCTTTCCGCACCCGGCCGGGCATGGTTGGAAACCTCATAGGCGGGCATGCCCTCGCGCGCGGTGATCTCCTGCGTCGCCTCGTAGAGCACGGCCGATTGCTCGCCATCCGGCACGATCAGCTTGCCTGATTTGTGCAGGCCATAGAAGGGCGTGCCCTCCTCGATGGTCAGCTGATAGAGCGAAAGATGATCGACCGCGTAGGAGATCGCTTGCCTCAGCTCTTTTTCCCATTGCTCGACCGTCTGATCCGGCCGGGCATAGATCAGGTCGAAAGACATGCGCGGAAAAATGTCGCGCGCCAGCCGGATCGCCTTCAGCGCATCGGCGACATCATGCAGCCGGCCGAGGAATTTCAGGTCCCGATCATCAAGCGCCTGCACGCCGAGCGAGACGCGGTTGACGCCGGCCGCCCGATAGCCGCGGAAGCGCTCGGCCTCGACGCTCGAAGGGTTGGCCTCCATGGTGATCTCGATACCATCGGGCACGTGCCAGTGCCGGGCAATGCCGTCGAGAATTGAAGACACCGTTGCCGGATTCATCAGCGACGGCGTGCCGCCGCCGAGGAAGATGCTGGTCACCGTCTTCGGCCCGCTCATCGCCCGCACCGCCGCCATCTCCTTCAGGAAGGCAGCGGTAAAGCGCTCCTGGTCCACCGGCTGGTGGCGCACATGGCTGTTGAAATCGCAATAGGGACACTTCGCCGCGCAGAAGGGCCAATGCACATAGACGCCGAAGCCGGGCTCGCCGGTATCGGGCAGCAGCGCCGCGTCGCGCGAGGGGCTTGGAGTGTCGAAATTGTCCACGTAGCGACCTTATGCCTCCAGGCAGGTTTCGACAAAGAGTTTGAAGGCGCGCGCCCGGTGCGACAGCGCCTGCGGCTTGCCGATGTTCCAGCCGTGTTTTTCCTCGCTGCTCATTTCCCCGAAGGTGATGTCGTAACCCTCTGGCTGGAAGACCGGATCGTAGCCGAAGCCCTGGGTGCCGCGTGGCGGCCAAGCGACGCTGCCCTCCACCTCGCCACGAAACAGTTCCGTGTGGCCGTCCGGCCAGGCAAGGCAGAGCACGCTGACGAAACGCGCGGTACGCTGTTCAGGCTTGGTCGCGCCCGCATCCTGCAGCGCCTTTTCCACCTTCGCCATCGCCATGTCGAAATCGCGCGTGCCGTCCGATGTCTCCGCCCAATTGGCGGTGTAGACGCCGGGATCGCCGTCAAGCGCGTCGACCACCAGTCCGGAATCGTCCGAAAGCGCCGGCATGCCGGCTGTTTTGGCGGAGGCCACCGCCTTGATCGTCGCATTCTCCTCGAAGCTGGTGCCGGTTTCGTCAGGTTCGACGAAATTCAGCTCGGCTGCCGATTTGGCGGTGAAGCCGAGCGGTCCGATCAATTCCTGGATCTCGCGGATCTTGCCGGCATTGTGGCTGGCGACGACGATGGTCTTCGTTTCGAGCTTGCGCATTCAGATATCCTGTTCGATGCCCCAGATTTTAGCCTCCGCGCATTCCAGGCTGTTGCCGGCGGGATCGCGGAAATAGATCGAGCGGCCGCCATTCGGCCAATGCACCTCGGATTCGATCGCCACACGGGCCGCTTTCAGTCGTTCGGCCATCGCATCGATGTTGCGACCGGAGACCCTGAAGCAGGCATGGCCCGCTCCGGTCGTGCCATGCGGCGGCACCTGCAGCGCGTCGGGCGCCGGTGGTTTGACCGTTTCCTCGGGATTGAAGATCAGCAGAACGCCGGGGCCGCAGCGGAAGAAGACATGCCGGTTGGCGGCGCGGGTGATCTTTTCGAGTCCGAGAACGTTCTCGTAGAACGCCTCGGCCTCATCGAGATCGCGCGCATAGAGCGCCGTTTCCAACATGCCTTCCAGCATGGGGTTCATCCCGCAATTGCCTGTTTCTGCAGGGCGACGAGTTCGCCGATGCCGTTCTTGGCAAGACCCATCAGCGAGGTGAATTCCTCTTCGCTAAACGGCGTGCCTTCGGCCGTGCCCTGGATCTCGACGATCCCGCCGGTGCCGGTCATGACGAAGTTGGCGTCGGTCTCGGCCGAGGAATCCTCGAGGTAATCGAGATCGATCACCGGCTGGCTGGCGAAGACGCCACAGGAAATGGCGGCGACATGATCCTTCAGGACCCGGTCGACCTTGATCATGTTGCGGCTTTCCATCCATTTCAGGCAGTCGTAAAGCGCAATCCAGCCGCCGGTGATCGAGGCTGTCCGCGTGCCGCCATCGGCCTGGATGACGTCGCAATCAAGGGTGATCTGGCGTTCGCCGAGCGCCTGCAGATCGACGACGGCGCGCAGCGACCGGCCGATCAGCCGCTGGATCTCCTGCGTGCGGCCGCCCTGCTTGCCGGCCGCCGCCTCACGCTTCATGCGCTCGCCGGTCGCCCGCGGCAGCATGCCGTATTCGGCCGTGACCCAGCCCTTGCCGGTATTGCGCAGCCATGGCGGCGTCTTTTCTTCGAGGCTGGCCGTGCAGAGCACATGCGTATCGCCGAATTTCACCAGGCAGGAGCCTTCCGCATGCTTGGAAAAATTGCGCTCGAATGAGACCTTGCGCATCTGGTCGATTTTTCTGCCTGAAGGCCGCATTCTTATCTCCTGGGGTTTGTTGACCGCTTCTACGATTGGCGGCGCCCATTTGCAAATTCCCTTTTGCCACGGCTGCGAGTTTGACTTACTTTTCGGGAAGTATCATCAGCGCGGGTTCGTAAGCTTCATGGGCATCAGGTCGACATCGGTTTCGGATGCCGTTGCTGCGCTGGACGAGCGCTCCAGGGAGATTTTTCGCCGCATCGTCGAAGGCTATCTGGAGAGTGGCGAGCCGCTCGGTTCGCGCAACCTGTCCCGCCTGCTGCCGATGTCGCTGTCGCCGGCCTCGGTGCGCAACGTCATGAGCGATCTCGAAGATCTCGGCCTCATCTATTCGCCGCATATCAGCGCCGGCCGGCTGCCGACCCAGATCGGCCTGCGCTTCTTCGTCGATGCCTTCATGCAGGTCGGCGATCTCTCCGCCGAGGACCGCGCCAGCATCGACCGTCAGGTGCGGGCCGAAAGCGGCGGCAATCCGGTGGAATCGATGATGAACGAGGCGAGCCGCATGCTGTCGGGCATTTCGCGCGGCGCCGGCCTGGTCATCACCTCGAAAAGCGATCCGGTGCTCAAACATGTCGAGTTCATCCGGCTGGAGCCGACAAAGGCGCTGGCCGTGCTCGTCGGCGATCACGATCAGGTGGAAAACCGCATCATTGAGCTGCCGGCGGGCGTCACCTCCTCGCAGCTGGCCGAGGCGGCGAATTTTCTCAACGCCCACATGTCCGGCCAGACCCTGCCGGAGCTGCGCAAACAATTGAGCCAGCTGAAGGATAACGTCCGTCACGAGCTCGACGCCCTGTCGCGTGATCTCGTCGAGCGCGGCATCGCCGTCTGGGCCGGCAGCCCTGATGAGGGCAAGCCGGCGCAGCTGATCATCCGCGGCCGCGCCAACCTGCTTGAAGGCCTTGCCGGCGCCGAGGATCTCGACCGGCTGCGGCTGCTGTTCGACGATCTCGAAAAGAAGGACAGCCTGATCGAGATCCTCAATCTGGCCGAAACCGGCTCGGGCGTGCGCATTTTCATCGGCTCGGAAAACAAGCTCTTCTCGCTGTCCGGCTCGTCGCTGATCGTCGCGCCCTATCGTGACGATGACGATCGGATCGTCGGCGCCGTCGGCGTCATCGGCCCGACGCGGCTCAATTATTCCCGCATCGTGCCGATGGTTGATTACACGGCCCAGCTCGTCTCCCGGCTTTCGCGCAATCCGCTTTGACGCCACTTTGAGGAAGACCGCGGAATTTTCGCTTCTTTGTCACGCAGACTTGATTTTTTCCGGTCAAACCTCGATATCGGGCGCATCTGAAGACACCCACCGGAGACCGTCATGACCGATGACACGACGAAAAACGGACCTGACGCAACTGCGGCCGATGCCGCAGCCGACGCTGCCGCCTACGTCGAGAACGATATCGCGCAGGAAGAGGCCCCCCAGCCTGATGCACTCGAGCTTCTGAAAGCCGAAAACGGCGAGCTGCGCGATCGCTATCTGCGCCTTGCCGCCGAAATGGACAATCTGCGCCGCCGCACCGAGCGTGAGGTCAAGGACGCCAAGTCCTATTCCGTCGCCGGTTTCGCGCGTGACATGCTGGCCGTCTCGGACAATCTGCGCCGGGCGCTGGATGCCATCCCGCCGGAGGTCAAGGACGCGGCCGATGCCGGCCTGACCACCCTGATCGAGGGCGTGGAGATGACTGAGCGTGCCATGCTCTCGGCGCTCGAGCGCCACGGCGTTCGCAAGCTGGAGCCGGTCGGCCAGAAGTTCGACCCGAATTTCCATCAGGCGATGTTCGAGGTGCCGAACCCCGAGGTGCCGAACAACACCGTCGTCCAGGTCGTGCAGGCAGGCTTTTCCATCGGCGAGCGCGTGTTGCGCCCGGCCATGGTCGGCGTCGCCAAGGGCGGCCCGAAGGCGGCCGAAGCCGAAAGCAATTCCGTCTTCGACGAGAAGGACGCCTGAAGTTGTTTTCCTTCTCTTGTGTGAGAGAAGGAAAACCAAAAGATCAGATGCGGGCGACGCGTTCGATCAGAAGATCGAAGAAACCGTCCGCATCGACATGACGCATCACCTTCGCATTGCGCTTTCGATCCGTCACATGCCACCAGTCGACCACCGTCATGCCGATGGTGAGTTCGGATTGGACCTCGATCGCGACATTGCAGTCCCGGCCCTGGAAAAGCTCCGGCTTCAAGAGGTAAGCGATCACGGTCGGGTCATGCAGCGGCCCGCCGTCGGAGCCGTATTTCTCGATATCGAAGCGCTCGAAGAATTCCAGCATCTCGACCATCGCCTTTGCCGGCGCCGTGCCGATCTCGGCCATGCGCTTCACCCGGTCCTTGCGGGTCAGCAATTGGTGCGTCACGTCGAGCGGCATCATCACGATCGGCACGCCTGAGCGGAAGACGATATCGGCGGCCTCGGGGTCGACATAGATATTGAATTCGGCCGCCGGCGTGATGTTGCCGCCCTCGAAGAAGCCGCCGCCCATCATCACCAGTTCGCGGATGCGCGGGGCGATGTCGGGCGCCTTCTGCAAGGCCAAGCCGATATTGGTGAGAGGCCCGAGCGTGCAGAGCGTCACGGTGCCTTCGCCCTCACGCCGCAGCGCCTCGATGATGAAGTCGACGGCATGGCCGGGCTGCAGCGCCATCGTCGGCTCGCTGAGTTCAGGACCGTCGAGGCCGGTCTTGCCGTGCACATGTTCGGCGGTCACCAGCTTGCGGGCGATCGGCGCGTCGGCGCCGGCAAAAACCTTGGTCTCCGTCCGGCCGCAGAGTTCGCAGACGATGCGCGCATTGCGGCTGGTCAGCGCCAACGGCACATTGCCGGCGACGGTGGTGATCCCCAGCACATCGAGCTCGTCGGGGCTGCCGAAGGCCAGCATGATGGCGGCCGCGTCGTCCTGACCGGGATCCGTGTCGATGATGATCTTTCTTGCGCCTGCCATCCAATGCACCGTTTTCTTCATTTCTCGTCGCAAATCGGCACATTGCGCGCCGGCACGTGTTGATGCGAGGCAGCAGGCGCTTTGTCAAGCAGCCCCGGCCGTCACCTTGAAATTGCGGGTGGCGCCGAGACGTCGCCTGCGTCTTGCAGCGCCGGGGTGCTGTCCCCATATTAGCGGCATCCGGATGCTGCCCTTAAGGTCCGGGATGGTCGCTTGCATCAAGGACTTGAAAAGAGATGAGCCGCATTACCCCTTTTGCCAGCCCGTTGCTTCTGGGCTTCGATGCCATGGAAAAGACGCTGGAGCGCATTTCCAAGGCAAGCGACGGATATCCGCCCTACAATATCGAACGCATCGGCGCCGACAGCGGCGCGCCGGAACGTCTGCGCATCACGCTCGCTGTCGCCGGCTTCGCCGAGGAGGAACTGGATGTTTCCATCGAGGAGAACCAGCTTCTGATTCGCGGCCGTCAGGTCGAGCAGGGGGAACGGGACTATCTCTATCGCGGCATCGCCGCCCGTCAGTTCCAGCGCACCTTTGTTCTTGCCGACGGCATGCAGGTGCTCGGCGCCGGTCTGAAGAACGGTCTGCTCTCCGTCGATCTAATTCGCCCGGAGCCGGCGCGCATGGTCAAGAAAATTAACATTTCGGTCTCACAGTAGCACAACGGTTTGTCGAACCGTTGGTCCCTTCTTCCGGAGGAACAGGAATGTTGATGAAAGAAGCCACGTCTCACTTGACCAAATCCGAGCTTGCCCACATCGGCAGCGGCGAGGTCGCCTATATCAGAAAAATGCGCACCGAAGAGGTCGCCAAATGCTTCCCCGAGGCGCCGGATATCGATCCGAACGTCGATCTCTGGGCACTGTTCGGCGCCGACGGAACACCGATTCTTCTGACGGACAACCGCTCCAGCACCTTCTTCAAGGCTGCCGAAGACGAACTTAAGACGGTCAGCCTGCACTGACCGTCAAGATAGTGCCTGGCGCGTTGTGCCGCTCTTGCGGTGCACTATCGCTTATTCGATTTCGCTGCGGAGGCTGCGTGAGGATAGGCTAATCGTCGTTCGTGCTGTGCCGTGTGGCCCCCTCATCCAACCCTTCGGGCCACCTTCTCCCCGCTGGGGAGAAGAGGAGGCAAGGCGCGCAGACACTGCCCAACCGAACTCTCCGCTTAAAGGCGCTCCGTCCAATTGGGGCGATAGCGAAGCGGCAATCTCCCTCTTCTCCCCAGCGGGGAGAAGGTGGCCCGCAGGGTCGGATGAGGGGGCCACACGGCACGCCCGTCACTATTGCCCTTTAGCCGCCGTTGAAACTCAGATCTTCCTGAACGTCAGATAGGCCGAAGACCGGCCCTCGCGTCGGGCCTTGGCCTCGTAGCGTGTGCTCGGCCAGCCCTCATAAGGCGTCAGCCAATCCGAGGCATTGTCGGCCATCCAGTCGAAGCCGCCATGGTCGCGGCATTTGAGCAGCGTCCAGTTGACATAGGTATCGATGTCGGAGGCGAAGCAGAACAGGCCGCCGGGCTTCAGCACGCGATGAAAGCGGTCGAGATTGGTCTTCGAGACGAAGCGCCGTTTCCAGTGCTTCCGCTTCGGCCAGGGGTCGGGATAGAGCAGGTCGATCTGGTCGAGCGAGGCGTCCGGCAGCCAGTCGAGCAATTGGGTCGCGTCGTCATTATAGACGCGGATATTGCGCGCGCCCGTCTCGCCGACGCGCGACAGCAGCTTCTGCATGGAATTGACGAAGGGTTCGACGCCGATAAAGCCGGTGGACGGTCTTTCCAGGGCGCGGTGGATCAGGTGTTCGCCGCCGCCGAAACCGATTTCCAGCCGCAATCTTTCGACCGGAGCCGCAAAAAGGGATGTCAGCGGCTCCAGCGGAGCCGCTGAGAGATCGATAAGGAATGCCGGCAGCAGACTGTTCAGCGTCTCGGCCTGATGTTCACGCAGGGCCTTGCCCTTGCGGCGACCGAAAAAGGCTTCGGTCGCCCGGCCGCGGCGTTCCATATCCGTCATGCTTTATCTCAGGCCTTCAGGCTTTCCTTGAGCGCCTTCACCAGATCGGTGCGCTCCCAGGAGAACGAGCCGTCACGGCCGGCCTTTCGGCCAAAATGGCCGTAGGCGGAGGTCTTGGCGTAGATCGGCTTGTTGAGGTCGAGATGGCGGCGGATGCCCGACGGAGACAGGTCCATGTTCTTGCGGATCGCCGCTTCGACCTGATCTTCGCTGATCTTGCCGGTGCCATGCAAGTCGACATAGATCGACAGCGGCTGGGCGACGCCGATGGCGTAGGAGATCTGGATCGTGCAGCGGTCGGCAAGGCCGGCGGCAACAACGTTTTTCGCCAGATAACGGGCGGCATAGGCGGCCGAACGGTCGACCTTCGTCGTGTCCTTGCCGGAGAATGCACCGCCGCCATGCGGGGCAGCGCCGCCATATGTGTCGACGATGATCTTGCGGCCGGTGAGGCCGGCATCACCGTCCGGTCCGCCGATGACGAACTTGCCGGTCGGGTTGATGTACCACTTGCAATCGTCGGCGATCTTCAGTTCGCCGAGCGCTTCGCGGATATAGGGCTCGACGACGGCGCGGACTTTCTTCGAATCCCAGCTCTCGTCGAGATGCTGGGTCGAAAGCACGATCGAGGTCGCTTCCGACGGCTTGCCGTCGACGTAACGCACGGTCACCTGGCTCTTGGCATCGGGGCCGAGCTTGGCGACTTCGCCGTCGCCCTTTTTGCGGGCGACTGCCAGCAGCTGCAGGATTTTGTGGGAATAATAGATCGGGGCCGGCATCAGATCCGGCGTTTCGCGGCAGGCGTAACCGAACATGATGCCCTGGTCGCCGGCGCCCTCGTCGCCCTGCTGGTCGGCAGCGCTGTCGACGCCCTGAGCGATGTCGGCCGACTGCGAATGCAGGAGCACGTCGATCTTGGCCTTCTTCCAATGGAAGCCGTCCTGCTCGTAGCCGATATCCTTGATGGCGCGGCGGGCGGCGGCCTTGAACTTCGACGGATTGATGACGTCCTTACCGTCCTTGTCCTTCTTCATCAGGCTCGGGGGAAGGCGGACTTCACCGGCGATGACGACGCGGTTGGTGGTCGCCAGCGTTTCGCAGGCAATGCGCACGCCCCACGGGTTGACGCCTGTCTTGGCCGCTTCGCGGTAGACCAGATCGACGATCTCGTCGGAGATGCGGTCACAGACCTTGTCAGGGTGACCTTCGGCAACAGATTCGCTGGTAAAGAGATAGTTCGCGCGCATTCCGGGATTCCCCTCAAAGAACAAAAGCTAGCTAGTAGGTACTCAGTTCGAGGCCCGATGACAAGCGCAGAAGGACATAAATATATCTTTATATCCGCGGCAAAGTGACAAATTTTGCCCTAAAAACGCAAAAAAGGCGGCCTTTCGACCGCCTTTCGGATTTTGCGATGGGGGTGGCTCAGTCGGAATCGGCCTCGGCTGCCAGAGCCTTCACCAGCTCCACGACCTTGCGGCGAACCTTCGGATCGGAAATCTTGACGAAGGCGCGGTTGAGCTGCAGTCCTTCGGACGAGGAGAGGAAATCGACGACGTAATTCGAGCTGGAGGCTTCCGCCATGCCGCCGCCGGCGCCGGAATGTTCGCCGGGTGCGTCCTCGAAGAAAAAGGAAACCGGAACATTGAGGATGTTCGAGATATTCTGCAGGCGGCTTGCGCCGACGCGGTTGGTGCCCTTTTCGTATTTCTGAATCTGCTGGAAGGTGATGCCGAGGCTTTCGCCGAGCTTTTCCTGGCTCATGCCCAGCATTGTTCGGCGAAGGCGAATACGGCTGCCAACATGGATGTCGATCGGATTCGGCTTCTTTTTGTTTTCAATCATGGTCGTGCCCTAGCTAAGAATTTCAACCTGTTTAACCGGCATGCCCCTGATCCATCCCAAACGCCACGTTGCAGGTGGTGAGAACCCACCTTTGAACATAGGTTCGGAACGCCGATTGTCATCACTATGCAATTTTAGGGGTTTTTGGTCAATTCAACCCGGAAATAAAACCTCTACGAGAAACCAGCGCAATCAAAATGAGCAGGATCTCGGTCAACCAGAAGTATGTTTGCCGGGAGTATGTCGTTCGGGCTTCTACGCCTGGCCTATCAAGAGTTGCATCAATATAGCCGATTTGTTCGAGGTCGAGGCCGGCAACAATCTCGCCTCGTGCATTCACAATTGCTGAAATACCGCTGTTGGCGTCGCGAATCAGCGGCAATCCGGTTTCAACAGCCCGCACCCGCGCCTGTTGGAAGTGCTGATAAGGGCCGGGCGTCGCACCGAACCAGGCATCATTGGTGATATTGAGGATCGCATTGGCGTCTTTGATGTCGCCGGTCATTTCCTCCGGGAAAATGATTTCGTAGCAGATTAGCGGATAGAGATTGAGCCCGCCGGGCAGCGCCAGCAGGTGCCGGCTCACTGCTGCTGAAAACCCTCCCGGCATCTCGACGACGTTCTGGATGCCGAATTCGGTGAGCAGGTCCTCGAAGGGCAGGTATTCGCCGAAAGGCACCAGATGCACCTTGTCGGAGGCGGCGACGATCTGACCGCGGCCGTCGATGACATAGATGGAATTATAGTAGCGCGCCGGCGTGCCCGGCCCCATCTCCTCGGCGCGCACCGCGCCGGCGATCAGGATCTGGTTGTCGTCGAGCGTATCGGCGATCCGCGTCAGCGCATCCTGGTTGTCGGTCAGGATGAAGGGGATCGAGGTTTCCGGCCAGACGATGATATCGGGCTTGCGCCCGCCATTTTTCGGCGCTTCGGCCGACAGCTTCAGATGGGTCTCGAAGATCGCATTGCGGTCGGCATCGTTATCCATCTTCGCAGCTTGGTCGATGACGGGCTGCACAAGCCGCACCACTGGCTGCTTATCTTCCGGCAAGGCCGCCGCCCGCGGCGCCAGATAGAGGGCATAGGCGCCGTAACCGAGATGGGCGGCAAACAGCAGGACGGCGAGCGCGATGCCCGCCCGTGCGCCTTGCCGGGTGCCGGCAAGGGCCGGCGCGGAGAAAATGAAGACGGCAAGGGCCGTCACCCCCATCGCCCCGATCACATGCGCCGACTGCATCATCAGCGGAACCGGCATCATGCCGTAGCCGATGGCGTTCCAGGGAAAGCCTGTGAGAACAACGCTTCGCAGCCATTCCATCAGCCCGAAGCTGGCCGCAAGTGCGGCGATCCGTCCCATGCCGTCGGACCAGAAGATGCGGGCAAGTGCGGCCGCCAGGCCATAGAAAATCGCCAGGCAGGCCGGCAGCCCGAGAATGGCGAGCGGCAGCGCCCAGGCGAATTCCTCCTGATCGACCAGCAGCGCATGGCCGAGCCACCAGAGACCGGCGACGAAATAGCCGAAGCCGAACAGCCAGCCGGTGGCAAAGGCCGGCCACAGCCTGCCGATGAGGCCGCTTTCCGGCGAAGCCGCCGCCCCGTCGATCAGCCAGACGAGCAGCGGGAAGGAGACGAACATTGCCGCGAAGAAGCCGAAGGGCGGCAGCGCCAGCACGGCGAATGCTCCGGCGGCGATGGCCAGCAGCGACCGTTTGAAACCCCAGACGAGGATAACCCTGTCCGCAAGCCGCTCCATGCGCACTCCCATCAAAACCGCGAATCAACCCGTTCGCAGTCTTTCAAAAAAGCGGCTCTTTGTCCTGTTAATGAAGATCGCCCGGAACCGTGCAGCCATTCCGGGACAACGACATGCACAAAATACAGTTTTAGTTGGCGGTCGATTCCGCCGGCCGGTCGTCGCCGGCGTCGGAGCCGGGCGGGATGTCGCCATCCACCTTGGCGCGGCGGCGGATCGCATGGCGCTTGCGGGTGATGCGCAGCCGCTTGATGCGGCGCGGATCGGCGTCGAGGATGTGGAATTCGAAACCGGGCAGCGCCTGGACGACCTCGCCGCGCACCGGGATGCGGCCAAGTGCCGAGAAGATCAGGCCGCCCAGCGTATCGACCTCGTCGACCTGCTCGCTGATGTCGAAATCCGGCCCGATCGCCGCGGCGATCTCTTCCAGTTCGACGCGGGCGTCGGCGATGAAGACGTCTTCGGCGACCCGCTTGAACATCACCTCTTCGTCGTCATGTTCGTCGTCGATATCGCCGACCACCATTTCGACGATGTCCTCATGCGAGGCGAGCCCGTCGGTGCCGCCATATTCGTCGATGACGAGCGCCATCTGCGTGCGGTTCACCTGCATGCGGCGCAGCAGGTCGGAGGCCAGCATCGACGGCGGCACGAACAGGATTTTGCGGATGATGCCGGCTTCCGTCAGCGTCTTCTGCAGGTCGACGCGGGCGAGATCCAGATTCTGCTTGGCCGGACGCGTGGTCTTCTGGATGTTTTCGGGCGCGACTTCGATCGCCGGCAGCGCCGGCAGGGCAACGGCCGGTTTCGCCGGGCCGCGGCGCTTGTTGCGCGCCTGCTTGGCGACATAGGAGAGCAGGTCGCGGATATGCACCATGCCGCGCGGATCGTCGAGCGTATCGGCATAGACGGGCATGCGCGAGCGGCCGGATTCCTCGAACAGGATCATCAATTCGCCGATGGTGATGTTCTGGTCGACCGCCTCGATATCGGCGCGCGGCACCATCACGTCGGCGACGCGCACCTCGCGAAAGCGCAGGATATTGTGCAGCATTGCCCGTTCGTCGGGCGAAAAGGCGTCGTCGCCGGCCGCGTCGGTCATCAGCGCGTCGGCAAGATCCTCGCGCAGCCGCGAGCCCTGCTGCGGGCGAAGGATGCGCGCGGCGCGCGACCAGAAGGATTGGGATCGGCCGGATGGCCGACTACTACTGCCCGCCTCGTCGGAAGAGGAGGATGGCTCGGAGTCCTTGGCGTCTGCCGCCGGCTTCGTCGTAAAGTCGCTCATGGTTCCATTTTAAGGTCTTGACCCTCGTAAGGATCAAATAGGCCGAGCTGCGCCAAAATGCGAGTCTCCAGCCCCTCCATAATTTCGGCTTCGGCACTATTCATATGGTCGTAGCCGAGAAGATGCAAGAAACCGTGCACCAGAAGATGGGTCAGATGGTCGTCGAAACTCTTTTCGAGTTCGATGGTTTCCCGCTCCACCGTCTCCCGGGCGATGATGATGTCGCCGAGCATCGGACCGGGCATCTTGCCGGGCTGCACCGGAAAGGCCGGAAAGGACAGCACGTTGGTTGCCTTGTCCTTCCCCCGCCATTCGGCGTTGATGTCCTGGATCGAGGCGTCGTCGGTGAAGACGAGCGACACCTCGGGCGGCATCGTCGGGAAGGGCTGCTTCTCGCTGTCGCGGAGATAGACCACGGCTGCCCCGAGCACACGCTCGCAGAAGGACAGCAACGTTTCCTCGCCCGGCCAGCCGATGTCGTCGACGCTGATCTGGATGTCGAGTTCGGCCATCAGTCCTGCCGGCTGACTGCTTCGGTTTCGACGGCATAGGTGGAATCATAGGCCCTGACGATGCGTCCTACCAGCGGATGGCGGACGACGTCGGTATCCTTGAAGCGCACGATCGAGATGCCCTCGACGCCGTTGAGAAGCTGCAGCGCCTCGACGAGGCCGGATTTGACGCCGCGCGGCAGGTCGATCTGGCTCGGGTCGCCGGTGACGATCATCCGGGCGTTTTCGCCGAGACGCGTCAGGAACATCTTCATCTGCATCGATGTCGTGTTCTGCGCCTCGTCGAGGATGATGGCGGCATTGGCGAGCGTGCGGCCGCGCATGAAGGCGAGCGGCGCGATTTCGATGACGCCGGCGGTGATCGCCCGGTCGACCTTGTCGGCGGGGATCATGTCGTAAAGCGCGTCATAGAGCGGGCGAAGATAGGGATCGACCTTTTCCTTCATGTCGCCGGGCAGGAAGCCGAGGCGCTCGCCGGCTTCGACGGCCGGACGCGACAGGATGATCTTTTCGACCGCGCCGCGCTCCAGGAGTTGGGCGGCATGCGCGACGGCGAGATAGGTCTTGCCGGTGCCGGCCGGGCCGACGCCGAAGACCAGCTCGGCACGCTCCAGCGCCCGGATATAGGCGTCCTGGGTCGGCGTGCGGGCGATGATCGTCTTCTTGCGGGTGGAAACCTGCGCCATCGTCAGCTTGGCCTTGCGCTCCATCGTGGGAAGGCTGAGCTGGTCGTCGGCGGCGACCGCCATGCGGATTGCGCCCTCGACGTCGGATCGTTCCACGCTGCCACCTTTCTGAAGCTTTTCATAGAGATAATCGAGCGTGCGCCGCGCCTGGTTGGTGGTCACGACATCGCCTGTAATGACGACCGAATTGCCACGGGCCCGTGCATCGATGTTGAGCCGTTCCTCGAGCAGCTTGAGGTTCTGATCGAATTGACCGAAGAGCTCGCTGGCGAAGCGGTTGTTCTCGAACGTCAGGACGAAGTGATTGGTGTCGCTCGGCGTGCGGGGGTGGCGCGGTGAAGAAGAAACCAATTCTTGTCCGTTCAAGCGGTCGGGCTCCTTGAGTTAAACCGCAGCCTCTGCGCGTTCGGCAAACAGGCTGTTGTTTCCGGTTCCTGTGATTCGCACTTTAATAATGTCACCGATTTGCGATGCTTTTGCATCAACATTCACGGATTGAAGCCAGGGAGAACGTCCGATCAGCTGTTCCGGCATGCGACCGGGCTTTTCCAGCAACAGGTCGATCTCTTTGCCGACGCAGGATTCGGCAAATTCCTGCTGCTGCTTCACGAGAAGCGCTTGCAGGCGTTCCAGCCGTTCTGCCTTGATCTCTTCCGGCACCTGGTCCTTCAGTTCCGCGCCGGGGGTGCCCGGCCGTGTCGAGTATTTGAACGAGAAGGCCTGCGCATAGCGCACCTTCTTCACAAGTTCTAATGTATCCTCAAAATCCTCGTCTGTCTCCCCCGGAAAGCCGGTAATGAAATCGCCGGACAGGGCGATATCGGGCCGCACCGTGCGAATGCGTTCGATCAGCGAGAGATATTCGGCCGCCGTGTGGCGCCGGTTCATCGCTTTGAGGATCCGATCGGAGCCCGATTGCACCGGCAGGTGCAGATAGGGCATCAGCGCCCGGAGATCGCGGTGGGCGTCGATCAGCCGGTCGTCCATGTCGCGAGGATGGCTGGTGGTGTAGCGCAGCCGCGCGAGGCCGGGGATCTCGGCAAGCCGGTAGAGCAGGTCGCCGAGGCTCCATGCCTCGCCCCGCGGCCCGGCGCCGTGCCAGGCATTGACGTTCTGCCCGAGCAGGGTGATCTCGCGCACGCCGCCTTCGACCAGCTTTTCGGCTTCCTCGACGATCTGGGCAACCGGCCGCGACACTTCCGAGCCGCGCGTATAGGGCACGACACAGAAAGTGCAGAACTTGTCGCAGCCCTCCTGCACCGTCAGGAAGGCGGTGACGCCGCGGGCGCGGATCTTCCGGCTCTCGGCGATCGGCAGGTGCTCGAACTTGTCCTCGATCGCATATTCCGTATCGACGACCCGCTGGCCCTCCTTGGCCCGGCGCAGCGCTTCCGGCAGGCGATGATAGGTCTGCGGGCCGATGACGACGTCGACGGCGGGTGCGCGGCGCAGGATTTCCTCGCCTTCGGCCTGGGCGACGCAGCCGGCAACGCCGATCATCATCTCCCGGCCGTCCGCCGCCTTCCTCTTTTTCATGTCGCGCAGCCGCCCGAGCGCCGAATAGACCTTCTCGGCCGCCTTCTCTCTGATATGGCAGGTGTTGAGCAGAACGAGGTCGGCCTCTTCCATATCCTCGGTCGGTTCGTAACCGTCGCGAGCGAGCGCATCGCTCATCCGCGTGGAATCATAGACGTTCATCTGGCAGCCATAGGTCTTGATGAAGACCTTGCGGCTGTTGGAGCCGTCGCGGAGTAGCTGTTCCGGGGCCTGGAGGAGGGCGCTTTCCTGTGTCATGGCGCGCTATTTAGTGGTTTTTGCCGCCCGAGAAAATCGAAATCTTACGTTAGGAGATTTCCCGCCCGCGCAGGCGGCTGTTCAGCAGGTTGCGAATGCGTGAGGCGATGGTCGCGCTCACCTCCTTGCGATTGGTGTCGGCGCGGTATTCCACCGCCTCGCCGAAGGAAACCTCGGCGTCGATGGCGCCGCAGCGCACGATGTCGAGGAGGTGCGGCAAGAGCTCGATATCGCCTGGCCAGGCGGCAAGCGGCCGGTGATAGCGGCCCATGGCGATGCCGTGCACCCTTGTATAGGCAACCGCCACCGGCTGCACCACCACGGTTCCGGTCGGCGAGGCGGGCACGGCCATCGCGGCGGCGCCGAACAGCGAAGATTTGACCTCCAGCAGCCGGTTGCCGTCCGAGGTCGTGCCCTCAGGGAAGAGCACGACGATCTCGCCGTCGGCCATGCGCCCGGCGATCTCGTTGGCCTGATGGCCGGTTTTGCGCCTCTCCTCGCGCACGACGAAGACGCTCTTCTGCAGCTTGGCGAGCGTGCCGAAAATCGGCCAGTCGGCCACCTCGATCTTGGCGATGAAGGCGACGTCGGCGACCGCCGACATCACCATGATATCCATCCAGGAGGAATGGTTGGAGCAGAGCATCAGCGGCCGCCGCTCTTCCAGCCTGCCGGTGACGCGCACACGGATGCCGAGACAATAGCAGACGATGCGGTGCCAGACACGCGGCAGCCGGCGCCGCAGCCGCCAGTCGAAACGGAGCGCCAGTATCTGCAGCGGCATGAGCACGATGCTGACGGTCAGAATGACGACCGCAGCACAGGCAATGCGCAGCCAGGCGATCAAAGGCTGGTCCCTCGGGCGGCCATCGCTTCAGAGATCGTCCTTCTTCAGCGGGATGCCGTAGAGCTCCAGCCGGTGGTCGACCAGTTGGAAGCCGTGCTCGCGGGCGATGCGCTCCTGCAGCGCCTCGATCTCCGGCGAGCGGAATTCGATGACCGTGCCGGTCTTCAGATCGATCAGGTGGTCGTGATGCTCTTCCGGCACCGTTTCGTAGCGCGAGCGCCCGTCGCGGAAGTCGTGGCGGGCGATGATGCCGGCATCCTCGAACAGTTTCACGGTGCGGTAGACGGTCGAGATCGAGATCTTCGCATCGACCTTCACCGAGCGGCGGTAGAGTTCCTCGACGTCGGGATGGTCTTCGGAGTCTTCCAGGATGCGCGCGATCACGCGGCGCTGCTCGGTCATGCGCATGCCGCGTTCGGTGCAAAGCTCCTCAAGGGTCTTGGCTACATCAGACATGGCCGGCCTCTAGGGATATTCGTGTTTCGAAAACGCCGCACGGCGTTGCGCCGTGCCTGCGTCCATGTTTCTCGCTGGCAGGGAACTACCGAAGAACGCGCTTCATGACAAGCGCCGTGGAGAGGGCGCCGTTTTCCTGCTTGTAATAACCCTTGCGTTCCCCGACCTTTTCGAAGCCGAGCTTGCGATAGAGGCCAAGCGCTGCCGTATTGCCGTCGTCGACCTCGAGAAACATGCTCTCGCCGCCGCGGGCGCGCGCTTCCCGCATCGCCGCCTGCATCAGCCGCCAGCCGAGCCCGGCGCGGGCGACCTTGGCCTGGACGGCGATCGTCAGGATCTCCGCTTCGCCCGCAACATGGCGGGCCAGGATGAAGCCGGGAAGCGGCTTTTTCAGGATGGCGTTGGTCTGGCGCGCGACGAAGCCGAACACGGTCTCCTGCATCAGCAGCCCGTGAAATTCACCGTCGCCCCAGGGCCGGGCAAAACGCTCGCCGTGCAGGACGGCGACGTCGCGGCAATCCTCGCGCTCCATCGCAATGATCTCGAATTCCGGCTTCAGCGTCAGATAGGCTTCCAGCATCGTCATACTCGTCGGGCAATCGCATACCCGGCCTGCGGCTTGGCATCGGGTCCGCGCAGATAAAGGGGCTTCGGCTTTCCGGCATCGGGGGAGGCGGCAGCACCGAGGCGCGCCACGATAGAGATCGGGAAACTGTTGGTATGATCGCTGCCGGCGTCGGCCTTCAAGAGCGGCGTCGCCGAACCGGTGATCTCCCCGTCGAAGCTTTCAGCAAAAGCTTGCGCTTGCGCAATGCTTAGCGCCCGTGGCGCGTCAAGGGGAGAACCGTCTGATGAAAAGGACTGGAGGTAGATTTCGTCCCGCTTGGCGTCCATCGCTGCCAGCACGGCGCGATGAGGCGTCTTCTCGCGCTGGGCTGAGGCCATGACCTCGAGCGTGGTGACGCCGACGGCGGGCACATTGAGCGAAAGCGCAAAACCGCGAGCGGCGGCAACCCCGACGCGGATGCCGGTGAACGAGCCGGGACCGATGGTGACGGCAATCCGGTCGATATCGGATAGCGTCATATCGGCCTGTTCCAGTGCGCGATCGACGATACCGATCAGATGTTCAGCATGCCCCTTGCCGATCATGTCCGATGCCTCCCCCAGCATCGTATTCCTGCCGCTGTCGTAAACGGCGGCAGCGCAGTCTACACCTGCCGTGTCGAGCGCCAGAACAATCATGCCATCAATTTCCGAAAAATCTATTGTCGCCGGATGATAAATTCATCCGGCCGAACGGGAGATGAACGGCCGGACGAACGAACGTTTTTAAGCGGCGATCACTTCCTGCACTTCCGGGACGAAATGGCGCAGCAGGTTCTGGACGCCATGCTTCAACGTCGCCGTCGAAGAGGGGCAACCGGCGCAGGAACCCTTCATGTTCAGATAGACCTTGCCGTCCTTGAAGCCGCGGAAGGTGATGTCGCCGCCGTCCTGGGCAACGGCCGGCCGCACGCGGGTCTCCAGCAGCTCCTTGATGGTCAGCACGATCGATTCGTCGCCTTCGTCAAAGAACTCGTCGCCGGCATCGACGTCCTCGGAAAGGATCGAGGCATCACCCATGACCGGCTTGCCGGACATGAAGTGCTCCATGATCGAGCCTAAAATAGCCGGCTTAAGATGCTGCCATTCGGCATCGTCCTTGGAGACGGAAATGAAATCATAGCCGAAATAGACGCCGGTCACGCCCGGGATTTCGAACAGGCGGGCAGCAAGCGGCGAAGCTTCGGCTTCCGCAGCGCTGCGGAATTCGGCCGTGCCGTTTTCCATCACCACCTTGCCCGGCAGGAACTTCTGCGTGGCGGGATTCGGCGTGGCTTCGGTCTGAATGAACATCTGGGTCTCCATGCGGCGGCCCATGGCTTCGCCGTCTTTAGAATTCTTCAAAAGAAGATAAGCCGATTGCCGGTTCCATTCAAGAGATTTTTACTCAAGAAATTCTCAGCAGAGGGCGTCGATTTCCTCATTGGTCAGCGTATCCGGCAGCACCGTGACCGGGATCGGAAACGCCGCCGCGCGGCCGGCAATCGACGAAACCAGCGGTCCCGGACCTTCCTTCGCCGAACCGGCGGCCAGAACGAGGATCGCGACATCGCGGTCGTCCTCGATCACCGCGTTGATCTGTTCGGCCGCACCGCCTTCGCGGATGACGATCTCCGGCTCGATGCCGATGGTCTCGCGCACGATCTGGGCGATCTTGGCCACCACCGCCTCGGCCTCCTCGCGCGCCTCGGCCCGCATGATCGCCTCGACGCCCAGCCATTGCTGGAAATCCCCGTCGGGGATGACGTAGAGCAGCACCAGCCCGCCATTGGAATTCTTCGCGCGCCGGCCGGCATAATGAACGGCGCGCTGGCATTCGGGTGTCCCGTCGATTACCGCCATGAATTTGCGGCGATGACCTTCGAGCCGTGAGAGTCGCTTCGATACCATGGCGCGGACTCTGACACCCGAAGCAGAAAAATTGCAAGCTCAGTTTTTCCTCTTCTCCCCTCGGGAGAAGTTCCCTCTTCCCCCAGCCGGGAGAAGAGGAGATGTGCCTTAATAGAGGAAGCCGATGACGTCGCGGAGCTGGCGCATCGTCACCTCGGCGCGTGCCCTGGCGCGTTCGCCGCCCTTGCGCAGGATCGCGTCGATATGGCTGGTATCGTCCATCAGCCGGCGCATCTCGCCGGTGATCGGCGCCAGCACATGGATGGCGAGATCGACCAGCGCCGGCTTGAAGACGGAGAACTGCTGGCCGCCGAATTCGGCAAGCACATCGGCCTTGGATTTGTCGGCCAAGGCGGCATAGATCGCCACCAGATTGTCCGCTTCCGGCCGGCCCTGCAGCCCTTCCACCTCGCTCGGCAAGCCGTCCGGATCGGTCTTTGCCTTGCGGATCTTCTTCGAGATCGCGTCCTCGTCGTCCATCAGATTGATGCGCGACAGGTCGGAAGGGTCGGATTTCGACATTTTCTTGGTGCCGTCGCGCAGCGACATGACGCGTGGCGCCGGCCCGCCGATCAGCGGCTCGACCATCGGGAAATAGGCATGCACCGGCTCGTTGCCGACGGTGATGTCGACGCCGTAACCGGTTCTGCGAATATGCTCGGCATAATCGAGATTGAACTTCATCGCGATGTCGCGGGCAAGTTCCAGGTGTTGCTTCTGATCCTCGCCGACCGGCACATGGGTGGCGCGATAGACGAGAATGTCGGCGGCCATCAGGCTCGGATAGGCGTAAAGGCCGAGCGAGGCCTGCTCGCGGTCCTTGCCGGCCTTGTCCTTGAACTGTGTCATGCGGTTCATCCAGCCGATGCGGGCGACGCAGTTGAAGATCCAGGCAAGTTCGGCATGCTGCGGCACGGCCGACTGGTTGAAGACGATATGTTTTTCCGGATCGATGCCGGCGGCGATGAAGGCGGCGGCGATCGAGCGCGTCTGGCTCGGCATGTCCTCATGCACCAGCTGGGCGGTGAGCGCATGCATGTCGACGACGCAATAGATGCAGTCATTGCCTTCCTGCAGCGCCACGAAGCGGCGGATCGCGCCGAGATAATTGCCGAGATGCAGATTGCCGGTCGGCTGCACGCCGGAGAATACGAGTTTCTTGAATTCGCTCATGTCGTCCTCGATAGGCTGGTGGAGGGCCCACAGCTTTGGTTTGCTGCATGGCAGCAGGGTTGTTCACCCATGTTGCCAACGCCGCGGCTTATGCACGGGCAACCGGTCGCAATCAAGGGGTTCAGGCAGTGGCATGCTGGATCAGATCGAAGCTGTTGCCGTAGGGATCGCAAAACACCGCGACCGTGCCGTAAACCTCATGCCGCGGCTCTTCGAGAAAGCGCACGCCGGCTGCCAGCATTGCGGCATGGTCGCGGGCGAAATCATCGGTCTTCAGGAAGAAACCGACGCGGCCGCCGGTCTGGTTGCCGATCGCCGCCCGCTGCGCCTCGTTTGCCGCCTGCGCCAGCAGAAAGGCGGCGCCCTCTCCACCTTTGGGCCTCACCACCACCCAGCGCTTGCCCTCCGGTTGTTTCTCGTCCTGAAGGCAATCGAAAGCGAGGGCGTCGCAGTAGAAAGCCTTGGCGCGATCGTAGTCGTCGACGACGAGGGTGACGAGGAAAAGCGACTGGATCGTCATGTCATATCTCCCGATTGAGATGTTTATTCCAATTTTGATCGGCAATATCCGTTATTTTAAGCCAAAATGATCAAGTTGTTTACTCACAATTGAGTATAAAATTTCACAGAAAAGCTTTTATTGAACTGAAAATCCTCGATCGCGCAGGGGCGTGCGATGGCCGCCCTGTCAACCGCCCGGAGGGACCATGCAGAACGCCAGTTTGCTCGCCATGGCAGGCCTTTTCGCCCTACAATCCGCAACCGGCGCCGTCGGTCAAGACAGCAAGAGACCGGCCATCCATATTCCCAAGCAGGAGGCGCGCCTTGCCTACACGGTCCAGACCGTCAGCGTCCGTGCCGGTTGTTTTCCCGAGCGTCTTCGGGCGGTGCTGTCGCATATCGCCGCAAAAACCGGACGCCGGCCGATGATCACCTCCGGCCTCAGGCCGCATCCCCGACGCCATGGATCCCTGCACGGCAAATGCCTGGCGGCCGATATCAGGATGCCGGGCCTGTCGGAGCGCACCATCATCGCAGCCGCCAGAAGCGCGCCGGGCATCGGCGGCATCGGCACCTATTGCAACGGCATCGTCCATGTCGATGTCGGACCGCAGCGGCGGTGGGTGGATTGTTGACGCAGAGTGGTTGTTCCGGTTTGTGGCCGGCGAAGACCCCTCCCCAACCCCTCCCCACAAGGGGGAGGGGCTAACTTGGCGCACTGTATGGCGCCAGGCAGCAACCTTTCTGCGGATGAAACAGTGAAGTGGAACACGTCGGGTGCGGCATCTAAGCCCCTCCCCCTTGTGGGGAGGGGTTGGGGAGGGGTCTTGAATCGTGGCTCGACGATGCCGGCATGCAACGGGCCGGCAGCGGCAATCTCCCTAGCCTTGCGGGTCCTTTGCCGGCACCGGCTTGCGGTTCAGGTTGCGCCGGATCATGCCGAGATTGGCTCCGCCGATCAGGAAGGCGGCGGCGAAATAGACCAGCATGGAGATCGCGATCAGCAGGCCCAGCGTGCCGATCTTGGTCAGAAGCGGCGCGCCGGAGGCAAGCGCAGGCGCGAAGTGCTGTTTGAGGAAGACGATGGCGCCGCCCATGACGGCTGCGGCGACGATCAGCAGCGCAGTGCGTTTTGCCAGCGCCCATTCCCATGTCAGATGGCCGCGGCGCAGAAGCGTGGTGAACAGCAGCATAGTGCTGATCCAGCCGGCGGTGGCTTCGGCAACGGCGATGCCGGGCGCGCCCATATAAGGAAAGAGGGTCAGAGCCGTAGCGCAGTTGGTCGCAACCGCGATCGCCGAAAAGCGCATCGGCGTCTTGGTGTCCTCTCGCGCATAGAAGCCCGGCTGCAGCGCCTTGATCAGCACGAAGGCGGGCAGGCCGATGCCGTAGATCGCCAGGATCGAGCCGACGACGGCTGTGTTTTCCTGATGGAAGGCGCCGCGCTCATAGAGCACGCGGATGATCTCGTCGGAGAGGATCCACAACGCGAAGGCGGCGGGGATCGTCAAGAACAGCACGAATTCGATCGAGCGGTTCTGCAGGTTTCCGGCCTCGCGCAGATGGCCGCCCTTCAGCGCCCGGGCGAGTTCCGGCAGCAGCACCACGCCGACGGCGACGCCGACGACGCCGAGCGGCAGCTGGTAGATGCGGTCGGCATATTGCAGCGCAGCGATCGCGCCGTCGCGCGACGAGGCGATCGCCTGGCCGATCAGCTGGTTGATCTGGGTGATGCCGCCGGTCACCGCCGCCGGCACCGCCAGGATCAGCAGCCGCTTGACATTCGGCGTCATCTTCGGGAAGCGGAAGCCGATGCTCATGCCGGCCGCCAGCACGCCGACATAGACGACGGCGAGCTGCAGGACGCCGGCGGCAAGCACGCCCCAGGAGAGATACCAGGCCGTCGTCAGCGGATCGGCGCCGGTATAGAGCGCATAAAACAGCGCCCCGATCATCACCACGTTGAGGAAAACCGGCGCGATGGCCGCCGCGAAGAAATGATGCAGCGAATTCAGCATGCCGCTCATCATCGCCGTCAGCGACATGCACATCAGATAGGGAAACATCACCGCCGCCATGCGGATGGTGATCGAGAATTTTTCTGGATCGTCGGCAAAGCCCGGCGCGATGACGAAGCGCACCAAGAGCGGCATGGCAAGCTCCATCACGATGGTGATGAGCAGCAGCACCGAAAACAGCACGCCGAAGACTTCTTCGGAAAAGCGCTTGGCGCCATCCGTGCCGTTCGCCTCGATCTCCTTGGCAAAAAGCGGCACGAAGGCGGCGTTGAAGGCGCCTTCGGCAAACAGCCGGCGGAACAGGTTCGGAAAACGGAAGGCGGCATAGAAGACGTCGGCCATCGGCCCGGTGCCCAGGGCGGCGGCCATCAGCGTTTCGCGGGCGAAGCCGAACATGCGGCTGCCGAGGGTGGCGCCGCCGACGGTCGCGAATTTCTTGACGAGACTCATGCGTATTGACTCATGCGTGTGGGGCTCATGCGGGCGAATCGGCTTTCTTGTCGGCTGAGGGCGATGTCCGGGCGGTGGCGGCCGGCGCGATGATGCCGGAGGGCATGCGCTCGCGCAGTTCGTCTTCCTCCTCGGCCATGACGGCCTTCATCCGGGCGGTGATGTTGGCGCGCTTGCTGTCGCCGGAGATTTTCTGTCCCACAAGATCGGTGACGTAGAAGGTGTCGATCACCTTCTCGCCGAAGGTGGTGATGCGGGCCGACTGGATGTCGAGCGACAGATCGGAGAGCACGGCGGTGATCTCCGACAGAAGTCCCGGCCGGTCGAGGCATTCGACCTCGATGACCGTGAATTTGTTCGACAGGCTGTTGGTGATGTTGACCGACGGCGGAATGACGAAGGCCTTGTTCTTCTTGCGGTTGCGCGCCCGCGTGGCGATCACCTCCGGCAACCGCTTGCGGCCGGACAGCACGTCCTCGATCATCCGTCCGATCGTGCCGGCACGACGCAGTTCGTCGGCATCGTCGGAAAATTCGCGGCTGACATGGATCGTATCGAGCGCCCGGCCGTCCGACGTCGTGAAAATCTGCGCGTCGACGATGTTGGCGCCGGCGGCGGCACAAGCGCCGGCAATGACGGCGAGCAGGCGCGGGTGGTCGGGCGACAGCACGGTGATTTCGGTGATCGCGTGGAAACTGTCGGTGCGCACCGTCGTGGCGAGCGCCTGGCCTGCCTTGTCGGCCTGGCGGATGAAATGGGCGTGACGGATCTGGTCCTCAAGCGGCACGGAGAGCAGATAGGGCTGGTAATGCAGCTTGGTATAGGTGTTGCGGTCCTTCTGGCTCCAGTCGGAGAGCGCGCCGCGCAACGCCTCGGCGGCGGCGTTCGCCCGCTCCTTACGCGAGACTTCCGAGAAACCGCCGGCCAGCAGCAGCTCGGTTTCATAATAGAGGGTACGCAGAAGCTGGCCCTTCCAGCCGTTCCAGACGCCGGGGCCGACGGCGCGGATATCGCAGATCGTCAGGATCAGCAGCATCTTCAGCCGGTCGAGCGACTGCACCCGGTCGGCGAAATCGGTGATGGTCTTGCGGTCGGTAAGGTCGCGGGTCTGCGCCACCATCGACATGGTCAGATGTTCCTCGATCAGCCAGACGACGATCTCCGTCTGTTTCTGCGACAGGCCGAAGCGGGCGCAGAGCTTGCGGGCGACGCGGGCGCCGGCGACCGAGTGATCCTCCAGCCGGCCCTTGGCGATATCGTGGAGAAGCACGGCGACGTAGAGCGCCTCGCGGTCCTCGATGTTCGCGATCAGCTTGTTCGCCAGCGGATGCAGATCCTCGGACCGCGACTTGTCGATCTCGGAGAGCACGTCGACGGTGCGGATCAGATGTTCGTCAACCGTATAGTGGTGATACATGTTGAACTGCATCATCGCGACGATCTTGCCGAATTCGGGAATGAAGCGGCCAAGCACGCCGGCCTCGTTCATCCGCCGCAGGATCAGCGCCGGATCGCGTTTTGATGTCAGGATCGACATGAACAGGCGGTTCGCCTCGTCGTTTTCCCTGAGCCGGTTATCGATCAGCGCCAGCGAACGGGTGACGCGTTTCAGCGCGTCCGGGTGGAATTCCAGCCCGTTGATGTCGGCGACGTGGAAGAGCCGCAGGATGCTGACCGGATCGCGCTTGAACACCTCGGCGTCGGCGAGCGCGATGCGGCCGCGGTCTTCGACGAATTCGACGCTGCCGGCGATCTTGCGGGTGCGATGGGTGAAACGGCTGATGACGCCGGTGAGGCCGGGGATCGACTTCGCCTGCTGGTCTTCGAGCGCGGCGCAGAGGATGCGGGTCAGATCGCCGACATCCTTGGCGACGAGGAAATAGTGCTTCATGAAGCGCTCGACGGCCGAAAGGCCGGGGCGGGTGTGATAGCCGAAGGCTTCGGCGATCTCGCGCTGGATGTCGAAGGACAGCCGCTCCTCGGCCTTGCCGGTGAGGAAATGCATATGGCAGCGCACCGCCCAGAGGAAATCGTCGGCCTTCTCGAGCAGGCGGTATTCGTGCTTTGACAAGACGCCGAGCTTGACCAGTTCCGCCTGGTCGCGCACGTGATAATAATATTTCGAGATCCAGAACAGCGTGTGCAGGTCGCGAAGCCCGCCCTTGCCTTCCTTGACGTTGGGCTCGACGAGATAACGTGTATCACCAGCCTTGCGGTGGCGCTCGTCGCGCTCGGCAAGCTTGGCGGCGATGAATTCAGGGCCGGTGCCGGTGACGATTTCCTTGTCGAAGCGGGTCTCGAGCTCGGTCCCCAACCGCTGCAGGCCGCAGATGTAGCGCATCTCAAGGATGGCGGTGCGGATCGTCATGTCGGATTTCGAAAGCGCGATGCATTCCTCCACCGTGCGGGTGGCGTGGCCGACCTTGAAGCCCATGTCCCAGAGGACGTAGAGCATGAATTCGACCGCCTTGTGCGTCTCCTCGGTCGGCCGCGGCGGGAAAAGGAAGAGCAGGTCGATATCGGAGCCCGGCGCCAGCGTGTCGCGGCCGTAGCCGCCGACGGCGGTGACCGTGAACTTGTCCTTCTGCTGCGGAAAGATATGGGCGGTGGCGAAATTATAGAGGACGGTGATGATCTGGTCCTGCAGCCAGGAAATCCGGTAGGCGCAATTCAGTCCGCCGCCATCGGCCATCAGCGCGGCCCGTGCCTTCTGCCGGCCTTCCGTGCTTGCCTTTTTCAGGACGGCGAGAAGGTCCGCGCGCAGCACGTCGGGCCGGTTGCGGTTGGCCTCGGCAACGGCGTCGCACTGCTTCTGCAAGAGGTCGACGTCGAGGATATGGGAAAGATCAAGCTCGCGCATCGCTGTCGCCGGGGCAGTTTCCTGTTCATGCCGGGCGGCCGGATCCGGGCTCGCCTCGTGTTTCGTCTGCATGCGCTATAACCCCTTCGTCAGGCGATCGACACGCGCCCTCATACTGCAAGAACCTTTAAATTTGGCGAAATGGTGTTGGTAAGCCGCGCGACAGCTTTCCCGAAAAACTCAGAGGGCGGCCCGCGCATTCAGCAAATGCAGCACCTGCCGTGTCTCTCTCATGATCTCCTCGAGCGACTGCCGGTCGCATTCGCGATAGCCGGCCTTGGCGATCGACGTGCCGAGTTCTGAGATCATAGCGCAACAGCGGGTGATTTTCAGCATCCCGATCGGCGACGTCCAGCCGCGCGCATTGCGGTCGGCGTCGGCGCGCCGCATCGTGTCGAGCATCGAGCATATGAGCGACAGACGCTCCGTTTCGCGAACCAGCTTTTCCATGAACATCGCGTGCCGCTACCCTATTTCAGCTTCTTCTTGAGGTCGTAAAGCGCGTCCATTGCCTCGCGCGGCGTCATGTCGTCAAGGCTCATCGCCTTCAGCGCCTCCTCGACCTTGGACGGCCCGCGGGCCGTGTCCTCGCGCCGCACCGCCACCTGGAAGAGCGGCAGGTCGTCGATCAGCTGGCTCGCCGGGTTCTTGCGGTCGGCATCCTCCAGGCGGGTGAGCACGTCGCGGGCCCGCGCCACCACCGAGGCCGGAAGCCCGGCCAGGCGGGCGACCTGGATGCCGTAGGAGCGGTCGGCCGCACCCGGCCCGACCTCATGCAGGAAGATGACGTCGCCGTCCCATTCCTTGACGCGCATCGTGGCGTTCGATAGCCGGCCAAGCTTTTCCGAAAGCACGGTCAGCTCGTGGAAATGCGTGGCGAACAGGCCGCGGCAGCGATTGGCCTCATGCAGGTGCTCGACGGCGGCCCAGGCGATCGACAGGCCGTCGAAGGTGGCGGTGCCGCGGCCGATCTCGTCGAGGATGACCAGCGAACGGTCGCTCGCCTGGTTGAGGATCGCAGCCGTTTCGACCATCTCGACCATGAAGGTGGAGCGCCCGCGCGCCAGATCGTCGGAGGCGCCGACGCGCGAGAACAGCCGGTCGACGATGCCGATATGGGCCGAGGTCGCCGGCACGAAGGAGCCCATCTGCGCCAGGATCGCGATCAGCGCGTTTTGGCGCAGGAAGGTCGACTTGCCGCCCATGTTGGGGCCGGTCAGCAGCCAGATCGCGCCGTCCTTGTCGCCGGTTTTCGGCGACAGATCGCAATGGTTGGCGACGAAGGGGCCGCCCGCCTGCCGCCGCAGCGCCTGCTCGACCACAGGATGACGGCCGCCGTCGATGGCAAACATCTTCGAGCCGTCGACCTGCGGCCGGCAATAGGCCTGCTCCTCGGCGAGCAGCGCCAGGCCCGCGGCAACATCGATGACCGCAAGCGCCCGGGCGCCGGATTTGATCGCCTCGGCCTCAGCAACCACGGCCGCCGTCATCCTCGCGAAGGCGGCGAGCTCGATCGTCAGCGCCCGGTCGGCGGCATTGGCGATACGGCTTTCGAGATCGGCAAGTTCGGTGGTGGTGAAGCGCATCGCGCTCGCCATCGTCTGGCGGTGGATGAAGCGGGCCTTGGCCTCAGCCGTGTCGGTCATCGGCGAGGCATTGCCGGCCGTGACCTCGATGAAATAGCCGAGGATGTTGTTGTGCTTGATCTTCAGCGACCGGATGCCGGTTTCCTCGGCATATTGCAATTGCAGGCCGGCAATGACCCGGCGCGACTGGTCGCGCAGCGCCCGGACCTCGTCGAGCTCGGGGCTGGCGCCGTCGCGCAGGAAGCCGCCGTCTCGCTTCAACAGCGGCAATTCCTCGGCAAGCGTCTCGGCGAGCAGGCTTTCGAGTGCTTCGGGAAGCGCCTGCAGCCCGGACAGCGCCTGGCCAAGCTCTTCCGGCAGCATCGCGCTGGCCAGCGCAGCCGCAACGTCGCTCGCCGCCTGAAGGCCCTGGCGGATCGCCGAGAGATCGCGTGGGCCGCCGCGGTCGAGCGCCAGGCGCGACAAAGCGCGCGGCATGTCGGGCACGTGCTTCAGCGTGTCGCGCAGCTTGCCGCAGAGCGAGGGTTCGTCGATCAGGAAGCCGATCGAATCGAGCCGGGCGTTGATGCGGGCGGGGTCGGTCAGCGGCGACATCAGCCGTTCGGCCAGAAGCCGTGCGCCGCCGCCGGTGACGGTGCGGTCGATCGCTTTCAAGAGCGAGCCGTTGCGGTCGCCCGACAGCGTGCGGGCCAGCTCCAGATTGGCGCGGGTAGCGGGATCGATGAACAGCGTCGACGCCGCACTTTCCCGCTCCGGCTTTCCAAGCGGCGGCCGCTCGGCGATCTGCGTCTTCTCGACATAGGCGACGGCCGCGGCCGCCGCTGCCAGCTCGGCACGCGAGAAGCTGCCGAAGCCGTCGAGCGTCGCGACGCCGAAATAACGGGCGATCCGGCCTTCGGCGCTGGCGCTGTCGAAAAGCACGGAAGGCTGTGGCACCGCGGTGCGGCCGAGTACGTCGAAGACCGGTTTCAGTTCCGGATCGTGGAAGATCGTGTCGGGCAGGATGAGTTCGCGCGGATCGATGCGCAGAATATCGGCAAGCAGCCGCGAGGCTTCGGTCTCGGCCAGTCGGAAGACGCCGGTGGAAATATCGATCCAGGCCAGCGCCAGCAAGGGCTCGGCGCCACCGCGAATGCGGGTCAGCGCCATCAGATAGTTGGATTCCGAGGGCGAAAGCAGCTTTTCCTCGGTGATCGTGCCTGGCGTGACCAGGCGGACGACATCGCGCTTGACGACGGATTTGCCGCCGCGTTTTTTCGCTTCGGCCGGATCCTCGACCTGCTCGCAGACGGCGACGCGGAAACCGAGCGAGATCAGCTTCTGCAGGTAATCGTCGGCCGCATGCACCGGCACGCCGCACATCGGGATATCCTGGCCCATATGCTGGCCGCGCTTCGTCAGCGTGATGCCGAGCGCGCGCGAAGCCTCCTGCGCATCCTCGAAGAACAGCTCGTAGAAATCGCCCATGCGATAGAAGAGCAGCGAACCCGGATTGTTCGCCTTGATCTCGATATATTGCTCCATCATCGGCGTGGCAGAGGCACGGCTTTCCGCCGTGGCAAGCTCGGCAGCCGAAAAGGCTTCGTTCTCTGTGTCTATTCGTGCGTTCACGGAGGTGCAGTTTTTCCCAAAAAAACAGGTGCCAACCCTATCCGCGCGCCGCTATAGATGACAACAGCATTTGAGGAAGAGCGAAGCGTCGCCCACAGGACGTTGGAGGATTTATGCCCGATATCGATAAGAAGGACCGGCCGGCGACATCAGTTACCGACCAGGAGGCGCTCGATTTTCACGCCACGGGCCGGCCCGGCAAACTGGAAGTCGTCCCGACCAAGCCGATGGCGACGCAGCGCGACCTGTCGCTTGCCTATTCGCCGGGTGTCGCCGTGCCCGTCAAGGCGATCGCCGCCGATCCGCAGACGGCCTATGATTACACGGCCCGCGGCAACATGGTCGCGGTCATTTCCAACGGCACGGCGATCCTCGGTCTCGGCAATCTCGGCGCACTCGCCTCCAAGCCGGTCATGGAAGGCAAGGCGGTGCTGTTCAAGCGCTTCGCCGACGTCGATTCGATCGACCTCGAAATCGATACGGAAAATGTCGACGAATTCATCAATTGCGTGCGCTTCCTCGGCCCCTCCTTCGGCGGCATCAACCTCGAGGATATCAAGGCGCCGGATTGTTTCGTCATCGAAAGCCGGCTGCGCGAGCTGATGGATATTCCCGTCTTCCACGACGACCAGCACGGAACGGCGATCATCGCCGCCGCCGGCCTGATCAATGCGCTGGAATTGACCGGCCGCGACCTGAAGACGACGAAGCTCGTCTGCAACGGAGCCGGTGCTGCGGCGATCGCCTGCATCGAGCTCATCAAGGCGATGGGTTTTGCGCCCGAGAACGTTATCCTCTGCGATACCAAGGGCGTCATCTACCAGGGCCGCACAGAGGGCATGAACCAGTGGAAATCGGCGCATGCGGCAAAGACCGACGCGCGCACGCTTGAGGAGGCGATGGAGGGCGCCGACGTCGTTTTCGGCCTGTCGCAGAAGGGCGCCTTCTCGGCCGAGATGATCCGCTCGATGGCGGATCGGCCGATCATCTTCGCCATGGCCAATCCCGATCCCGAGATCACCCCTGAGGAGGTGGCCCGCATCCGCGACGACGCCATCATGGCGACCGGCCGTTCGGATTACCCGAACCAGGTCAACAATGTCCTCGGCTTTCCCTATATTTTCCGCGGCGCTCTCGACGTCCGTGCTTCCACAATCAACGACGCGATGAAGATCGCCGCCGTCAAGGCGCTGGCAAACCTTGCCCGCGAGGATGTGCCGGATGACGTCGTTGCCGCCTATCAGGGCAACCGGCCGCGTTTCGGCTCGCAGTACATCATCCCGGTTCCTTTCGATCCGCGGCTGATCTCGGCGATCCCCGTCGCGGTCGCTGAAGCCGCGATCGAGACCGGCGTCGCCCGCAAGGTCATCACCGATATGGCGGGTTATGCCCGCGAGCTTTCGGCGCGCCGCGATCCGATCGCCTCGACGCTCGCCAGCCTCTATGAGCGGGTGCGCCGCCGCCCGAAGCGCATTGTCTTTGCCGAGGCCGAGGAAGAGCAGGTGCTGCGCGCCGCATTGTCCTACGCCAATCAGCAGCTCGGCACCGCCGTCCTGCTCGGCCGCGAGGACCTGATCCGGTCGACGGCCGAACGCGCCGGCATCGATCTCAACCGGCCGGGGCTTGAAATCGTCAATGCCCGTATTTCCACCCGGGTCGAGGCCTATATCGATTATCTCTATGCCAGGCTGCAGCGGCACGGTTATCTCCACCGCGACGTCCAGCGGCTGATCCACAACGACCGCAACCATTTCGCCGCCACCATGGTGGCGCTCGGGGATGCCGACGGCATGGTGACGGGCATCACCCGCAACTATTCCACCGCGCTGGAGGATGTGCGCCGCTGCATCGACGAGAAGCCTGGCCACCGCGTCATCGGCGTGTCGCTGGCACTCTGCCGCGGCCGCACGGTCTTCGTGGCCGATACCGCCGTGCACGACATGCCGACGGCCGAACAGCTTGCCGATATCGCCGAAGAGGCGGCGGGCCTGGCGCGGCGCATGGGCTATCAGCCGCGCGTCGCCATGCTTGCCTATTCCACCTTCGGTCATCCCTCGGGCGAACGCTCCGAGCGGGTGCGCGAGGCAGTGAAGATCCTCGACAAGCGTCGCGTCGATTTCGAATATGACGGCGAGATGGCGGCCGATGTCGCATTGAACCGCAAGGTGATGGAGCAATATCCCTTCTGCCGCCTGTCCGGCCCTGCCAACGTGCTTGTCATGCCGGCCTTCCACTCCGCCTCGATCTCGACCAAGATGCTGCAGGAGCTCGGCGGCTCGACGGTGATCGGCCCGATCCTCGTCGGTCTCGACAAGCCGGTGCAGATCACCTCGATGGGCGCCAAGGACAGCGACATCGTCAACATGGCGGCGATCGCCGCCTATGGCGCGGGTTCGTAAACTCGCTCTGTCTCCCGTATGAGACGGCATTCTGTGCCCGGCCGACAACATGTCGGCCGGGCACAGCTTTTCTGGCTTACCCACCGAGGCCATGGTTGAAAGGGTTTTCCTGATAAGTCATACTTTTGATACAAAGTGCGGGCCATAGATTTTATATTTTCATCAGCCCTTTAGGTTCCCATGCCGGAAAATGCATCCCCCCATTTCATTGCCCGATTTCAGGGGGCAACTTTCGACGATATGGTCGAGGCTCTGACCAAGGGGTTCGGTTCGTTCGACGCATGGCGCAACGGCCGAGAGAAACCACTCGACTGGAAGGTCGGGTTTTGGGGCGATGAGAGGTTGTCGCTGGTCAGCAACCAGGATTCCGGCGGCTGGGGTGCAAGAACGGCACAGGGAACACCGGAAACTCTGGCCATCATCGTTCCGCGCATGGGGGCTCTCGATGTCGGCTTTGGCCGGTCCGTGGCCGAAGCGATCCCGGGGCGGCTGTTGCTGACGAACAATCTTGAGCCGGAACGGGTTTCCGTGAGGGCAGCGCCGCACCGGTCCGACACACTCAGCCTCAGCTGGTCGATCATCGCTCAGACCGTCGCCGCCGTATTGGAGACCCCGCTGACCGGGGCAATGGACCTAGCGCCGGTCGTTGATCGTTCCACCGCGGCGGGACAGTTGATCGGCGGTCTCGCCCAGACCATGATCATCGGCATGCGCAACGACGGCCCGCTGCTCCACTCGCCAATTGCGATGTCGAACCTGATCCAGGCCTTTGCCGATCTGGTGGTGCGCTTGGTTCCTCACCGGCTCTCGCATCTCCTCGACAAGAAAATCCACCTGATCGCCCCGCGGCATGTCCGTCGCGCAATGGAATTCATGCATGCCAATATCGCGCAGCCGTTGACGATGCAGAGTGTCGCGGAGGCGGCGGGCATTTCCATTCGCGCTCTTGAAGTCGGTTTTCGTGCCTTCAAAGGAACGACACCGTCTGCCTACCTCAGGACGATCCGCTTGCAGGCGGTCCGGGAGGATCTGCGCGATCCTTCCAACCGGCAGCCGTTGCGGGACATCTGTCTGAAGTGGGGATTCTTTCACCTCGGCCGTTTTGCGGCAACCTATCGGGCGGCGTATGGAGAGAACCCGTCGGATACGAGAAGGCGATACGATATGTGAGGGCACGCCGTCGAAGAGCCTGCAGCGCCGCGCGCCTTTTCAGACGCGCACAGGGCGCTGCGGCAGTTTGACAAGCAGACGGCTCAGCTCGCGAAGCGGCCGGCGTCGGCGCCGTAATAATTGAGGTAGCGGTCGGAGATGCTGGAGATCGGCAGCACGATCAGCACGTCGGTCGTGTTGAAGGCATGATCGATGACCGCGCTGGAGCCGACCATCGCGCCGAGGCGCATATAACCCTTGATCAGCGGCGGCAGCGCCATCAGCGCCCGCTTCGGGTTGACGGCTTCGACCGGCATCAGATCCATGTTGCGGGCGAGATGCGGCAATGCGTTGACGGCCCATTCGTTCTTCGCCAGCACATTGTGGTAGAGGAAGGACAGCGCCAGCGCATGGCTTTCCAGATAGACGCCGGGGAAGGAGGCGCAGCCGAACATGGCGCTGACGCCGTGTTTCAGCGCATAGGCCCAGTTGCCCTGCCACAGAAGCTCGACGGTGCGCTTGGTGCGGTATTCCGGCAGTACGCAGGAACGGCCGAGCTCCATGAAGCGCTTGTCCGGATGTTTGGCAAGAAGACCCTCGATCTCGAATTCGGAAGCCGAGTAAAAACCGCCATTGGCCGCGGCGACATCCTGGCGCAGCAGCCGGTAAGTGCCGACGATCTGGTCTTCCGGGTCACCCTCGATCGTGCGGTCGAGAACGAGAAGATGGTCGCAGACAGCGTCATAGGCATCGACATCGCGCTGGCGGCGCATGGCATCCTGCGGCAGCTGCGCCTTCATTTCGTCGACGAAGACGCGGTAGCGCACGGCCTGGGCGGCATCGATCTCGCGCGCCGTGCGGGCAAGGCGGGTTTCCAGATTGCCGATGCGGCCGAGGATATCGCCGTCCGTCTGCGCAGCCGCCGTCGAGGGCCGTGCAGCCTCCGCGGTGGTGTCACGATTCAGGATGTCGATGGCGGACATGACGATTCTCCCGTTGCCGGCTTATCGACGCCATAAAACACTTCTCTGCGACAGGAAAGTGACATATCGAATTTGTGAACGCAAGAAGCGTGCCGGCCCCGCGGCACGTTACCGCGCCTCCGCCCGGCGGGCGGAAAGTGCGGCGACCGCCTGAACTTCGGTCAGCAGCCGCACTGGGTCGACCGGCTTGACCATGACGCGGTTGGCGCCGTTCAGCAAGACCTGGCGGCGCGATTCGTCGCTCTTGTCGGCGGTCAGCACGATCACCGGCACCGAGGCAAGGTCGAGCCGTCTTTCATGGCCGCGCAGGCGTGCGAGCATATCGATGCCGTTGCCGCCGGGCATCGACAGGTCGCTGATGATGATATCGGGCCGGGCGTTCGCCTCGCATAGGGCGCAATCGAGCAGCGTCTCGAAATCCTCGACATGGCGCACCTTATGCCCCCCCTTCTCCAGCACGACGCGCACCAGCATGGCATTGATCGGATCGTCCTCGCCAAGCAGGATGTTGAGCCCGCTGGCGGCAACCATCGTCTCCCCCGTCGAAAGGCCGAAGCCCGGCTGGTTGTCGTTCAGCGCGTCGCGCTTCTCCATGCCGCGCATGCGTCCGCGCAGCACGTCGATCAGCGACTGTTCGCGCAGCGGCCGGATGAGCCAGGCATCGAAGAGGTCGAGCGGATGGGCGCTGCGCTCTTCCGGATTGACGAGCAGGACCTTGCGCAGGCCAAGCGCGGCGATTTCGGCGCGATCGGCAAGATGGGCGGAAAATTCCGCCGACATGCGGTGATCGATGATGATATCGGTCGGCCGCTGTCCGCTGTTTGCCAGGCCGAGCAGCGTTGCCCGCGCGCTCTCGCCGTCGCTGACCAGGTGGCAGAGGCCGCCGAGCGCGGTGATCGTCTCGGCGATGGCGGTGCGCGCAGCCCCCGCCGGCGCCAGCAGCACGACGCTGTTGCCGGCAAGCAGCGTATTGCGCCTGTCGGGGCGCTCGCTGCCGATCTCGACAGGGAAGCGGATGGTGAATTCGCTGCCTCTGCCCTTTTCGCTGGCAACCGTCAGCGCGCCGTTGAATTCGCGCATGATGCGGGCGGAGATGGCAAGGCCGAGCCCGGTGCCGCTGCTCTTGTCGGCGACGGTCCCGCCCTGCTCGAACTCGCCGAAGACGCGCGCCTGCTCCTCCGCCGTCATGCCGGGACCGCTATCGGTGACGGTGATCGACAGGTCGTCTGCCTCGAGCGACACGCGAATGAAGACGCCGCCGGCCTGGGTGAACTTCACGGCATTGCCGATGACGTTGAACAGAACCTGGCGCAGCCGCGCCGGGTCGAAGCTCATATTCTCCGGCACGTCTGAAGACACCGTGGCGCCGATCTCGATGCCTTTTTCATGCGCCCGGTGGGCGAGCATCTCGACGACGCTTTCCAGAAGCTTGCGCAGCGATTCCGAGCGCGGATGCAGCGCGAAGCGGCCGACCTCGATGGTGGAGAAATCGAGCAGGTCCTCGACCAGCTGTGTCAGCGCGTGGCCGGACTGGCGGATATTGGCGAGATAGTCCTGCTGCTCCTGCGTCAGCCGCGTCTCGGCGAGCAGATGCGTCATGCCGAGGAGGCCGGAAAGCGGCGTGCGCACCTCGTGGCTGACGGTGGCAAGCAGCCTCGATTTGGCGGCGCTGTTATATTCGGCCTTCTGCCGGGCCTCTTCGCGGCCCTGGGCGATCAGCCGCTCATCGGTCACATCACGCGCCACGCTCTGCAGCAGCAGGCGGCCGTTTGCCGGGTCGCGGGTGACGACGTCGCGCCAGAGAAAGATGCGCTGGCCGTCCGGCGTCGAGATCTCGACGTCGAAGCAGTGCGGTATCGGGCCGGGGCGGAAGGCAAGCCCGATCTCCTCGCAGCTCCGACCCTCCGGACGCAGCCGCCCGGTCAGGCGGCGAAACGTGTCGTTGGCCGAAATGATGCGCCGGTCCATGCTGCGGCTGACGGTGATGTCGCCGAGCACGTCGTGCACGTCGGCAAACAGCTTGGCGCCGTCGTTCCAATCCGGCAGCGATTTGCCGCCCCGCGGCGGCTTGCGCCGCCGAACCATCAGCACGGCATAGCTGGCGATGACGGCAAGGCCGAGAACGACAAGCCCGCCCGAAAGCAGCAGAGGATCGCCGGCATGGGCAAGCAGTGTCAGGATCATCGCGGCAAGCAGACCGGCGCCGCCGAGCCAATAGACCAGCAGGCGGCGTGTCGTTGCAGGCCCGATCTTGCCGTCATCGGCTGCCTCAGGCGCCGATGCGACCGGCCGCGGGAAAGAGACCGCCATCCGCTTTTCATGCGGTTTGGCGGCGGGTCCGCCGAAGGCGGCGGACAATCTTTCCTGCAACTGTCCCAGGTTCTGCATGCTATCTGGCTAACATGAGGCCTCTTCCGAATGCCTTCAGGAATTCGATAAGATTTTAGCGGCCGGCCGTTTTCGGCACCATCAGCTCGTCGAGAATGACGCAGGCCGCACCGATGGTGATGAAGCTGTCGGCGAGATTGAACACCGCGAAGGACCAGCTTTCGGTGTGGAACAGAATATAGTCGATCACGTGGCCATAGGCGAAGCGGTCGACGAGATTGCCGATCGCGCCGGCGATGATCAGCGCATAACCGAGATGGGCGAGCCAGCGGTCCTTCGCCGTGCGGTACCACAGCCAGGCGACGAAGGCGACGATGATGAGCCGCATGCCGACGATGAACCAGCCGTCCATGCCCTCCAGCATCGAAAAGGCGACGCCGAGATTGTAGGTACGGTAGAGCGCCAGCATCGGAATAACCGGCACGGCCTCCTGCAGCGGCAGGTAATGATCGACCGCGATCTTGACGATCTGGTCGAGGAGGACGGCGACGATGATGAAGAAGAGGATCGGCGCCGGGCGCGAAAACAGCGCGGGGCGGGCATGCGTCTGTTCGGTCATTTGCCCTCGGCAAGTGAGAGGAGATGGCGGCGCGCCTCGAAAAGCATGACGGCGGTGGCGACGGCGAGGTTCAAGGAATCGGCGCGGCCCTGCTGCGGAATGCGGGCAAGCGCGTCGGCTTGCCCGGCGAGCTGCTCCGGCAGGCCGGATTGCTCGTTGCCCATCAAGAGCACGACGGGTTTCTTCCGGTAGTCGATGGTGCGATAATCGACCGCGCCGGCAAGATGGGTCGCAACCACGCAAACGCCCGCCGATTTCCGCCAGGCGAGGAATTCCTCCGGCGTCGCGCGTGCAACCGGAACGGCGAAGACCGAGCCCATGGTGGCGCGCACGGTCTCGAGCGAGAAGGGATCGGTTGCCTCTCCGACCAGAATGACGCCGGACGCCCCGGCCGCATCCGCTGTGCGGATGATGGTGCCGAGATTGCCGGGATCGCGCACGCGGTCGAGCGCCACCCAGGTCTCGCCCTCTCTCGGCCGGATGTCTTTGAGCGGCATCCAGCGCTGGTCGAAGATGCCGACGACCATCTGCGGATTGTCGCGGCGGGTGATCGAGCCGATCACCTTTTCGCTGACTTCGAGCACCAGCCCGCCGGAGGCGACGGTCTTGGCCGCCATCTGCTCGACCAGTGGCTTGCCCTTGGCGGCCTTGGCGTAGACCAGCGTGCGGATCGTCCAGCCGAGTTCGATCGCATCGATGACGAGCTTCAGCCCTTCGGCGAGGAAAGTCCCGCTCTCCTCCCGCGACTTCTTGTTCGTCAGGGCCTTGATGTCCTTGATGATGGGATTGGCAAGCGAGGTGACTTCCTTCACCTGGCCGACCCTGCGCGGTCCCTGATCGTGGAAGTCCTTGCTCATTTCGGCACCCAGCGGGAAAAGAGGGAGGTGGAAAGCGCGCGGCCCGGCGTCTTGCCGTCGAGGCCCGCTTCGCGGATGACCAGTTCGCCGGATTCGACCACGCCGCCGGCGCCCCGCATCGTCTCGCGCATCAGCTCGTGGATCGAATAGAAGCTGGCGCGGATCGAATAGGCCGTCAGCACCAGGCCGACCGCCTGCGGCGACAGGATCTCGCGGCAGACATCGAGCATCAAGGGCAGATGCTCGAAGAGATGCCAGACCTCGCCGTTCGGGCCGCGGCCGAATTTCGGCGGATCGGTGAGGATGATGTCGTATTGGCTGCCGCGACGTTCCTCGCGCAGGATGAATTTCATCGCATCCTCGCAGATCCAGCGGATCGGCAGCTTCTCCATGCGCCCGAGCGCCTGGTTTTCCCGCGCCCAACCGATCGCCTTCTTCGAGGCGTCGACATGGGTGACTTCGGCGCCGGCCGCGGCGGCAACCAGCGAGGCGACGCCGGTATAGCCGAAAAGGTTCAGCACCTTCAGCGGCCGGCCTGCCTTTTCGACCTGCTCCTTCATCCAGCTCCAGTGCACGATCTGCTCCGGGAAGACGCCGACATGACGGAAGGAGGTGAAACGGCCGTAAAAATCGACGCCGAGCAGGTTGAGCGGCCAGGTCTCGCCGAGCACCGCCTTCGGGAAGCGCCAGCGACCGCTGCCTTCCTCGTCGGTATCGCCGGTGAAGACGGCATCGATCTTTTCCCAGGCATGGGCCGGCAGCGAAGGCCGCCACAGCGCCTGGGCCTCGGGACGGATGATGCGGTAAGGTCCGTATTGTTCCAGCTTTTCGCCGTTGCCGCTGTCGATCAGGTGAAAGTCGCCGGCCCCGAGCGATTCGAGGATGACGGGCACGCGCTCGATCGGGCGCTCGCCGCTGCGTGTCGTCAACGGCCGTTCGGCGGCCGCCGGCACGGCAGCCTCGCGCACCGTCTCACGGGCAGCCGGTGGCCGCGCGACCGGCTTGGCCGGCCGGCCGGCCCGATCGTCCCTGCGGCTTTCACCGGAAGGACCTGATGTCTTCTTCTGGCCCGGCCGGCGTTCTTTCTGTTTCAACGTGCTCTTCCGCGTCTCTGTCGGGCACAGCGCCCTTTGAATTATGCAGTAGCCCAGAAAAGCGTGCCGGATCAACTGCGCGCCGGCGGGGCATGTATTTCAAGCCTCGGATGACTGCCGGCGAAGCCAGCTTTCTGCCGCATACAGGGCTGCGACATGCATCGACTGCATGACGACCGCGCCGGACTGCAGATCGCCCAGGATGGCGGCAAGATCCGCAAACAGCAGTTCGACTTTCTCGCCGGGGTCGAACCGCGGTTGCCCGGCGCGGCTGAGGCCGAGCGCCAGCCAGCTCGTCACCGCGTTGCTGTGGCTCGCGGCATTCGGATAAGAGGTCAGCAGCTTGACGAAGGTCGAGGCTTCATAGCCGGTCTCCTCCCGGAGTTCGCGCAGGGCCGCCGCCATCGCCGCATCGCCGCTCCCGCTGTCATCGCGCTCGACGCCGCCTGCGACGAGACCGTGGATGATCTCGCCGCGGCCGTGCCGGTATTCCCGCGTCAGCAGCACGCGCCCGTCGGGCATCACGGGCACGACGTTGATCCAGTCGGGATAGTCGAGCACATGGAAAGGCGCGACGACGATTCCGTCGGCGGTGAGGCAATCGTCGCTTCGCAGCCGGATCCAGCGATCCTCGTAGGTGATGCGGCTTGCCGTCACGCTCCAGGGCTTCAATTCGTCACTCATCGCCAATTCCTTGCTCCGGAACGAGCGGGATAACATTCCTCTCCGCCTGGCAAAAGCCTTTCCCGCTGCGATAAGGTGAACGAATCGGAGATGGGGTTATCGAATGGATTTCACCGGCGAAGAACGCATCGCCGCGCCGCGGGATGTCGTCTGGGCAGCGCTCAACGATCCCGAGATCATGCGCGGCTGCATTCCAGGCTGCCAGAGCATCGAGCGGCTGTCGCCGGACACGTTCGAGGCGACGATCAAGGTCAAGTTCAGCCTGCTGTCGGCCACCTTCCATGGGCTGTTGACGCTTTCCCATGTCGATGCACCGAAGAGCTATACGTTATCGGCCGAAGGCAAGGGTGGTCTTGCCGGCTTTGCCAAAGGCAGCGCCGATATCGTGCTCGAAGAAAACGGCGCCGAGACCATCCTGCATTATCGGGCAAAGGCCGAACTCGGCGGCAGGCTTGCCCAGTTCGGCGCACGCCTGCTCGATTCGACCTCGCAGAGGCTCGCCGAAGGGTTCTTTTCGGATTTCAATGCCGCCGTCGTCGCGAAGATGGCGGCCGGCTGATCCCGAGCGCTTTGGGCTTGGCGGGGATAGGGGCTTGGGTTAAATCGACGTCATGACTTGGACAATCAGGCCGCCGCGGGCGGGAGACCAGGAAATACTCGCGGAGATTTATCTTTCCGTGCGCCGCGAAACATTCGTCTGGGTCGACCCGGGCAAGTTCCACCGCGAGGATTTCGCCGCTCATACCAATGGCGAGACGGTCTTCGTCTGCGAGCATGAAAATGGCGGAGTTGCCGGCTTCCTGTCGCTTTGGCCAGCCGATGATTTCATCCACATGCTCTATATCCGCCGGGACTTCCAGGGCCTTGGCGCCGGTACGGCGCTGCTGCAGGCGCTGCCGGAATGGCCGCAACACCGCTACCGGCTGAAATGCCTGGTGAAAAACCGGCGGGCGAAGGCGTTCTATCTCGCCCATGGTTTCCGCGTGACCGGCAACGGCACGTCGCCGGAGGGCGATTATGAGGAGCTGAGCTTTCTTCCGGTCTGACCGGCGCGAGCGTCGTCGAAACCGAGCCGCTTTACCGTGCCGGAAGCTGTCCGGCGATTTCCTCGGCGCGGCTCTTGTGGCGGTCGGCCTCACCCTGCCAGCGGATGGCTTCCTTGGCTTCGGTGCGGGCGCGCTTGCGGTGTTTGCCCTGGCCGAACCAGGTGGCGGCCGCGCCGATCAGCATGCCTGCGATCAGGGCAACCACCAGGAAGACGAAGAAGGGCGCCGAAACCGCAAGCACCTGATCTTCCGGCCGGAACGGATTGAAGGCGAGCGTGACGCTTTGCCGGTTGGCGACGCAGAAGACGATGAGGACGACGCCGAGCGGCAGCAGAATCAACAGGTTGACGATCTTCTTGGCCATTTGAGCTCTCCATGCGTCGGCGCTTTGTACTTATGCATCGGCCCGAAAATCGATTCCGATTTTCGGGCCGATGCACTAGCAGAATAGGAAAACGGCCATCGAGTTCAAGTGCGGGTTTCGTCGCAGGCCGCTTAGGTCGCTCAATCCTCTTCGTCGGCCTGACCGGGATTGAGCCGCTCGCGCAGCTCCTTGCCGGTCTTGAAGAAGGGAACCCATTTCTCCTCGACGAAGACGGTATCGCCGGTGCGCGGGTTGCGGCCGGAGCGCGAAGGGCGGTTCTTCACCGAAAACGCGCCAAAGCCGCGCAATTCGACGCGGTTTCCCGCAGCCAGTGCATCCGTGATCTCGTCGAGAACCGCGTTGACGATATTCTCGACGTCGCGATGATAGAGATGCGGGTTGCGTGCCGCAACAATCTGCACCAATTCGGACTTGATCACCTTCGCCCCCTTAAATTATTGATTTCTTATCAATCGTGGCCAACCTGCCAAACTGAAAGCAGCCCGTCAAGAAGCAACTTTGGGGGCAGGATTCCATTGATATCCTGGCCTTTCAAGAGATCATCATAACCGAAGATCGTAATCAACCGCGAAACAGCCCCAGCGAGCAGAAACGGCGTATTGCTCTTCTTGTCCCAGTCCACCATCGGCAGGTCGGCGTCGACGCCGCGCGACTTGAGATAGGCCCGGATTTCCGCCTCGCCGCCGAGCGTATCGACGAGTTTCACCTTGAGCGCCTGGCGGCCGGTATAGATCGTGCCGTCGGCGAGTTTCAGCACCTCGTCGCGCGGCAGCTTGCGCCGGTCGGCGACCAGATCGACGAACCAGTTATAGCTGTCGACCACCATGTTGCGGATCATCGCCTTGGCGTCCTCGCTCGCCTCATGGAAGGGCGAGGGCTCGGCCTTCAGCGGCGAAGATTTGATCTCCTGCAGCGACACGCCGATCTTGTCGAGCAGCGGCTGGATCTGCGGATACTGGAAGATGACGCCGATCGAGCCGGTGATCGAACTGTCGCCGGCAACGATCGTATCGCCGGCGGTGGCGATCATGTAGCCGGCGGAGGCGGCCAGCGTGCGCACGTCGGAGACGACGGGCTTCTTGGCTGCGATCGCGCGGATCGCCTTGAAGATTTTTTCGCCGCCATAGGTCGTGCCGCCGGGCGAGGAGATCGAAATCACCGCCGCCTTCACCTGGTCGTTGGTCTCGACCTTCTTCAGCCGCTCCAGAAGCTCGTCGTCGTCGACGATCAGCCCGGTTATCGTCACATGGGCGATATGCGGGCGGCTCGTCTTGGTGTCGCCGAAGGCGAAGCTGTAGAAGGCGAAACCGAGCGCCACGAAGAGGGCCACCGCCGCGAGGCGCCAGAACCAGAGCTTGCGGCGCAGCCGCCGGCGATCCGCGATCATCGAACTGTCCATGAGATACCTCCAGCGCTTGCCCCGGCTTCGGCATGCCCGCCGATGGGTCCGGTGAAATAGGTGGCAGCGGCGCGCACGAATGCCACTTTTTGATGTTTTTCCGTTTTGTTGCTTGTTGCAGAAAAAATTCCATATTGGCAAGCCAATGTAATAATGCGAAACGAACTGTGATTGGCGGCCGGCCTTGTTACGAGGCGCTGCGGTCACCGCACATGGAACGAGACCTATGCTCGATACCCTGAAGAACAACGGACATGCCGCCTATGCGGGCTCCGGCCGGAGCGCCTATGGCGATGCGTTGTTTCATTCCGCCCGCGTGCGGCGGCTGAAGATTTTGCTGCCGGTGGCAGCCCTCGTCGTCGCGGCCGGCCTGACGGCGGTAGCCTTGGTCAAGATCTATCTGCCCGAGAACATCAAGATGGAAGGCGCCAAGATCGAGAACGGCAAGGTCGTGATGGAAAAGCCGGCGATCGCGGGCCGCAATTCCGACGGCGTCAACTATTCGATGCTTGCCGAACGGGCGCTGCAGGATATCCGCAATCCCGATCTGATCACGCTCGAGACCATCAAGGCGGCGGTGCCGATGAATGACGGGCTGATCGCCCGCGTCGTCGCCTCGACGGCCGATTACAATCGCGCCACCGACAACCTGCATATGACGGCCCCCTTCACACTGGTGCTGAGCAGCGGCCTCAACGCGAATTTCCAGTCCGCCCACCTCGACATCAAGGGCGGAAACATGCGCAGCGACGACCCCGTCACCATCACCAAGGACAATGCCTCCATTGTTGCGAAGACGCTCCAGATAACCGATAAGGGGCGGGTGATCACATTCGAGGGGAATGTTCGCATGAATGTCGATCCATCCGCCATCCATAAACAGGGCACTTAACCAGCCGGGTCATCCATGACAAAAGATTGTCGTTTTTCCACTTGCAAGACCGGTATGGCATTCATCGCCGGCGCATTTGCCCTTATTCTGATGGCCCCGGGCGCGGGCGCACAGCAGGCTGCCACCATGTCGGGCATGAAGCTGTCCAACGACCAGCCGATCCAGATCGAAAGCGACAAGCTGGAGATCCACGACCAGGAACACACCGCTTTGTTCACCGGCAAGGTCAAGGTCGTCCAGGGGACGACGACGATGCAGTCCGGCAAGATGACCGTCTATTACAAGGACAAGGCGGCAAAGCCAGCCGCTGACGGAACGCAACCCGCGGCCCAGCCGGCGCAGTCGGCCTCGCTGGCATCGGGAAGTGCCGATATCGACAAGATCCTGGTGACCGACAAGGTGCTGCTGACATCGGGCACGCAGACGGCGACCGCCGATGACGGCGCTTTCGATATGGCCTCGCAGACCTTTATTCTCACGGCGGATCAAGGCAACAAGGTTATTCTGTCGGATGGACCGAACGTCTTTACCGGCTGCAAACTGACCGTTCACATGCAAACCGGTCAGGCGGAGCTTGAAAGCTGCGGCGGGCGTGTCCAGATTCAGCTCGATCCAAAATCGCAGCCGAATGCGCAGCAAAAGCAGAACTGAGAAGCCGGCCTCCCACGTGAAATTATCATCGCTATCCACCATGTTTGGCCAGCCCGGGCCACCAGCTGCGGGCGCCGCCGACAAAAGCCGCTATCAGGGAACGCTGATCGCACGCGGTCTGACGAAGACCTATGCGACGCGTCGCGTCGTCAACGGCGTCTCGCTGGTGGTGCGCCGTGGTGAGGCCGTCGGCCTGCTCGGCCCGAACGGCGCCGGCAAGACCACCTGTTTTTACATGATCACCGGCCTCGTGCCAGTGGATGAAGGCACGATCGAGATCGACGGCAACGACGTCACGACCATGCCGATGTACCGCCGCTCGCGTCTCGGCGTCGGTTACCTGCCGCAGGAAGCCTCGATCTTTCGTGGGCTGACGGTGGAGGAAAATATCCGCGCCGTCCTCGAAGTGCATGTCAAGGACAAGGCCGAGCGCGAGCAGAAGCTCAACGAGCTGCTCGAGGAATTCCATATCCAGAAGCTGCGCAAGAGTGCCGCCGTCGCCCTGTCGGGCGGTGAGCGCCGCCGCCTCGAAATCGCTCGCGCGCTGGCGACGGACCCGACCTTCATGCTGCTCGACGAACCCTTTGCCGGCGTCGATCCGATCTCGGTCGCCGACATCCAGAATCTCGTGCACCACCTGACGGCCCGCGGCATCGGCGTTCTCATCACCGACCACAATGTGCGTGAGACGCTGGGCCTGATCGACCGCGCCTACATCATCCATGCCGGTGAAGTGCTGACCCATGGCCGGGCGAACGACATCGTCAACAATCCGGAAGTGCGCCGACTTTATCTCGGCGACAATTTCAGCCTCTGAACGGCTGATGATGCCAAAGACGGGGACGCTGCCGCGGTCGTCCTGAAACGGCGCAGACCTTTCGCCGATACCTGTCCCACCGCAGAAATTAACCGCGCCGGCATAGTTCCGCTTGACCAAATGAGATAAAAAAGCAATTTTTGGGCCAGTTGGATTTCCGTCGCCTGAAGTGTGATCGGACGCGGTTTCCCGGAGGAATCGAGGGAGTTTCGCGTCCGTCATGGCACTGTCCGCCAGTCTTTTCCTGCGCCAGAACCAATCCCTGGTGATGACACCGCAACTGATGCAATCCATCCAGTTGCTGCAGATGACTCATGTCGAGCTCACCCAGTTCATCGCCCAGGAAGTCGAGAAGAACCCGCTCCTCGAATTTCCGTCGAATGACGGCGAGGCAGGGGCCGAACGCGGCGAAGCCGAAGACGAACCTTATGGACATTCGCCGGAGGATGCAGGCTCGGACGACGGTTACGACAACCGCACCGAAGCCCTCTCCAGCGATTGGTACGACAACGGCGGCAGCGCCAGCACCAGCCGGCTGAACGACGAGCTCGACGCCAATTACACCAATGTCTTTCCCGATGACAGCGCGCCGCAGCGCCTCGATGCGCCGGAGCTCGTCGGCCAGTGGAAATCGATGCCGGGCAGCGGCGGCGAGGGCGCCGATTACGATCTCGACGATTTCGTCGCCGGCCAGGTGTCGCTGCGCGATCATCTCGCCCAGCAGATCCCTTTCGTCCTTCCCGACATCGCCGATCGGCTGATCGCGCAGAACTTCGTCGATCAGCTTGACGATGCCGGTTATCTGCAAGTCGATCTCGTCGAGACCGGCGAGCGGCTCGGCACCAGCCTGACTGCGGCCGAGCGCGTGCTTGCCGCCCTGCAGACGCTCGATCCGCCGGGGGTCTTCGCCCGCAGCCTGTCGGAATGCCTGGCGATCCAGCTCAGGCAGAAGGACCGATACGACCCGGCCATGCAGGCGCTCGTCGAAAACCTCGAACTGCTGGCGCGGCGCGATTTCGCTACGCTGAAGCGGCTCTGCGGTGTCGACGAGGAAGACCTTCTCGATATGCTCGGCGAAATCCGCCAGCTCAATCCCAAGCCCGGCAGCGGTTTCGAGACCGGCGTATCGGAAGCGATCATGCCCGATGTCGTCGTCAGGCCCTCTTCGGAGGGTGGCTGGCTGGTCGAGCTCAATCCGGATACGCTGCCGCGCGTGCTCGTCAACCAATCCTATTTTTCCCGCGTGACCAGGAATGGCGAGGATCACGCTTTCCTCTCCGAATGCCTGCAGAGCGCCAATTGGCTGACGCGCAGTCTCGACCAGCGGGCGAAGACCATCATGAAGGTGGCGAGCGAGATCGTCCGCCAGCAGGATGCCTTCCTGCTGAACGGCGTCGACCACCTGCGCCCGCTGAACCTGAAGACGGTCGCCGAAGCGATCAAGATGCATGAATCCACCGTCAGCCGCGTCACCTCGAACAAATATATGCTGACGCCGCGCGGCCTCTTCGAGCTCAAATATTTCTTCACCGTCTCGATCAGCGCCGTCGCCGGCGGCGACAGCCATTCGGCCGAGGCGGTGCGTCACAAGATCCGCGCGCTGATCATGCAGGAGAGCCCGGATGCCGTGCTCTCCGACGACGATATCGTCGACATGCTGAAGAAGGGCGGCGTCGATCTCGCCCGGCGCACTGTTGCCAAATACCGGGAAGCCATGAACATCGCCTCCTCGGTGCAGCGCCGTCGCGAAAAGCGGGCGCTCGCCAAGGTCTCGGGCTTCTGACGCCGCAATGCTTCGGTCTTGATCGAAGCATCCAGCTCCAAATCTCCGCTACTCCTCCGATGTCCTGATCATTGGAAAGCCGACAACCATGCCGCAAAATCCGAACCTTACCAGAGAGCTTCTTCTGCTGCTGGCGCTGGCGACCCTGTGGGGTTCCTCCTATACCTTCATCAAGATCGGTGTCGAGACGATCCCGCCGGTGACGTTGATCGCCGTCCGCACGCTGATTGCCGGCTGCATCCTGCTTGTCGTCCTCCGCTGCCGGCGAATCCGCCTGCCCACGGACGGCGCGACGTGGCGGCGGTTTTTCGTTCAGGCCTGTCTGAACAGCGTCATTCCCTTCACGCTGATTGCCTGGGCGGAACAATCCGTCGATGCCGGGCTGGCGGTGATCCTCAATTCGGCAACGCCGATCTTCACCTTCCTGCTGACCGTGCTGATCGCCCGCCATGAGCCGGTGACGGCGCGAAAGCTTTTCGGCGTCATATCAGGGCTTGCCGGCATCTGCCTGGTCATCGGCGTCGAGGTGCTCGGCGGTCTCGGCGAAAGCCTGATGGCGCAGCTCGCCATCATCCTGGCGACCGCCTGCTATGCAGGTGCAGCGATTTTCAGCAAGAACTTCAAGGGGCTCGATCCCGCCGTGCCGGCGGCCGGCTCGCTGATTTCAGGCGCGGTCATTCTCTTGCCGCTCAGCCTCGTCGTCGACCGGCCGTGGGCGCTCGATCCCTCGGCCGCATCGATTCTGGCGCTGCTGGCTCTTTCCGCCTTTTCGACGGCGCTGGCCTTTGCGATCTATTTCCGTCTCGTCCAGACGCTGGGTTCGGTCGCAACGACGTCGCAAGCCTACCTCCGGGTGCCGATCGGCGTTGCGATCGGCATCGTTTTCCTCGGCGAAAGGCTGAGCCCCACCGCCTGGATTGGACTCGTTTGCGTCATTCTCGGTGTCGCAGCCATGACGATCCCGGCAAGGATGAATGCAATCAATGCGAGAAACCTTTAGAAGTCAATGGCTCATGGTCGGCCACAGGCCCTGTTTTCTTTGGCGTCAGCTACACGCGATGCGAGCATTAGCAATCGCAGTTTTTCGCCCTATTGACTTTCTGTCAACGGCTGGCTAGAAGCCCGCCGCAATCGATGCCGCAAACGGCGTCTGGAGTTATCCCCAGCATCAGAAGGGCACCAAGGACCAGCAGGCTGACGCCGATCTTGCTTGAGATTGCGCGAAGTGCTTGGATGAACCTGAGGCTTGGCGTAAACTGATACCCGCAAACGACGACAAGAAGGGAAACTCCATGAGTGTGCGTGTGTCCGGTAAACATATGGAAATTGGTGAATCGTTCCGTCAAAAGATCGAGGACCAAATTGGTATGGCCATCACGAAATACTTCGACGGGGGGTATTCCGGCCAGGTGACCGTGGAAAAGGCGAGTTCGCGTTTCTCCGCCGACTGCAAGCTTCATCTCGACAGTGGGGTGGTGCTGCATGCGGCCGGTGAAGCGACCGATCCCCAGCTTGCTTTTGACGCCGCTTCGGAGCGCATCGAAAAGCGCCTGCGCCGCTACAAGCGCAAGCTGAAGGACCATCATGCCGGAAACCATCTGAACGGTTTTGCAGAAGTCTCCTACACGGTCATGGACTCTGTTCCTGATCACGAAGATGAAATTCCCGACGATTTCGCCCCGGCAATCGTCGCTGAAAGCACGAAGCAGCTGAAGACCATGTCGGTCGCCACCGCCGTGATGGCGCTCGACATGACCGACGAGCCGCTTCTCCTGTTCCGCAGCCCCGGCAAGGAACATTTGAATATCGTTTACCGTCGGCACGACGGAAATATTGGCTGGATCGATTCGGCCAATATCAAAGGCTGAGGTCAGGGCGGTGAGCGGCGGTATTGCCGCCGCTCCTTGCATTTGATCGAGGCGACAGAAGGAAAAAGAAATGGCATTGGCAGATTTGCTCCATCAGGATGCGATCATTCCCGCCCTCAGAGTAAATTCCAAGAAACAGCTGCTTCAGGAATTGGCCGCAAGAGCCGCCAGGATCACCGGGCTCTCCGAACGGGAGATCTTCGACGTCATCCTGCAGCGCGAACGCCTTGGCTCGACCGGCGTCGGCAACGGCATCGCTATTCCTCACGGCAAGCTGGTCAACATCCATTCGATCGTCGGCATTTTCGCCCGGCTGGATCAGCCGGTCGATTTCGAGGCGCTGGATGACCAGCCTGTCGACCTCGTCTTCCTGCTGCTGGCGCCGGAAGGCGCTGGCGCCGATCACCTCAAGGCCCTGTCGCGGATCGCCCGCGTACTGCGCGATCACGATCTGGTCGCCAAGCTGCGCGCCACCGATTCCGCCTCGGCGATCTACGCCTTCCTCAACGAAGAGCAGACGTCGAACGCCGCCTGAACCATGTCTTGCAAAACTGTGCAGCAGTTTTGCGATCATGCGATGCGCGCCAGGCCGAAAAACCGCCGGATTTCCCTGGTTCAGCGGGAGTTCTGCCGGCGGCTTCGCAAGGAAATCCCGCTATATCCTGGCTGCGACGTCTTCACCCGAAGGGATCGAAGGCTGCGCTCCCGATTTAAGGCAGGCGAGCGAGCCGGCGACCGCCGCCCGGCGCAACGCTGAGGCAAAATCCAGGCCCTCATCGAGGCTTGCAGCGAAATAGCCGCAGAAAGTATCGCCGGCGCCGACCGTGTCGACGGGGTCGATCTGCAGTCCCTTAGCCCTCGCAATCGCCCCCTCGCGGACGGCGACGACGCCGTCGCCGCCGAGCGTCACGATCAGCGTCTGGCCGGTTTCGGCATGCAGGCGCGTCAGGGCCGCCTCGCGCGCTTGCGCGTCCATGCCGTCCTGCCCGGCGAGCCGCTCGAATTCGGTCTCGTTGGCGATGACGATATCGGCGAGCCGGCCGAGACGCGGCGCATCGGGAATCAATGGGGCAAGGTTGAGGATGCTGGTGACTCCCTTGGCGCGGGCGGCCGACAGGGCACGCTCGACAGCCGCCGTCGGCACTTCGAGCTGCAGCATCAGGATATCGCCCTCCTGCATGCCGCCGACCGCGGCGTCGGCATCGTCAGGCGTGACCAGGCCGTTGGCGCCGGGAACGACGGCGATCATGTTTTCGCCGTCGCCGCCGACCAGGATCAGCGCCGTGCCTGTGGGACCGTCGACATGTTTGACGAGGGAGAGATCGGTTCCCGCTTCATCGAGCAGGGAAAGGGCATCGGCGGCGAAGCTGTCCTTGCCGACGGCGCCGGCCATATGCACATAGCGGCCGGCGCGGCGCGCAGCCAAGGCCTGGTTGGCACCCTTGCCGCCGGCGGCGGTGGCAAAGCCGTTGCCGGCCACCGTCTCGCCGGGCTTCGGCAGGCGCTCGGTGGTGGCGATGAGGTCCATGTTGATGGACCCGAAAACTGTAATCATCAGGGGTGTCCCGTCCTCTGGCGCATGCGGGCGACGTCATGCTCCTGCTGTTTCGTGCGGGCGAGAGACTGCCCGAAGCGGTCACTCCTCGTCAACCACCCGGAGCTTGAGAAGACCGGTGCGGCTTTCCACCGATTTGGCCGCTGGTTCGCCGTCGCGGTCCGGCTTGACCTCGCTGCCGCCCGCCTCGAATTCCAGCGCTTCGATCTTGGCGCCGCGCCTGGTCAGTTTGTCGGCCGAGGTGACCACCATGTCGATGTCCTTCTGCGCCATGGCGAAATGACCCTGCAGCTTGCGCACCCGTTCGTCCAGGCGGCCGAGATCGTCCATCAGGATCGCCACCTCGCCCTGGATCAGATGCGCCTGCGCCCGCATGCGCTGATCCTTGAGCACGGCCTGGATGACCTGGATCGACAGCATTAGCAGCGACGGCGAGACGATGACGACACGGGCGCGATGCGCCTTCTGCACCACCGGCTCGAAATTCTCGTGGAGTTCGGCGAAGATCGATTCCGACGGCACGAAGAGAAAGGCCGTATCCTGGGTTTCCCCCTGGATCAGATATTTCTCGGAAATGTCCCTGATATGGATCTCCATGTCGCGGCGAAACTGCTGGCCGGCGATCTTGGCGGCCTCCGGGCTGCCGGCGTCGCGGATCGCGTTCCAGGCTTCGAGCGGAAATTTCGCATCGATCACCAGCGGCGGCGCGCCGTTCGGCATGCGGATCGTGCAGTCCGGCCGCGACCCGTTGGAGAGCGTCTGCTGGAAGGCATAGGCGCCCATCGGCAGGCCGTCGGCGACGATGGTTTCCATCCGGGACTGGCCGAAGGCACCGCGCGTCTGCTTGTTGGAAAGAATGGCCTGCAGCCCGACGACATCCTTGGCGAGCGTCTGGATATTGTTCTGTGCCGCGTCGATCACAGCCAGCCGCTCCTGCAGCCGCTGCAGATTTTCATGCGTCGATTTCGTCTGTTCGGTGATCGTCGAGTTGACGCGCTGCGACATGCCGTCGAGGCGTTGGCTGATCGCCTGGTTCAGCTCGCTCTGCCGCGCGCCGAACACCTCAGTCATCACAGCGATCCGGCCCTGCATCTCGGCCTGAATCTTGAGAAGCTCGGCCATGCGCGCGTCGCTTTCAGCGGCACGAAAGCTTGCCTCCTCCGCCTGCTCGTGGCGAAGGCTTGCGCCGCGCAGCAGCAGCACGATCACCAGCAAGACAAGAGCCAGCAGAACCCCGCCGGCAAGCGCTAGCATGGCCGGACTGATCGAGGCAAACGACAAAGTGAACGAATCGGGACTAGCGGTCATGTGGCAACCATAACAGAAGAAGCGGCAATATATAGATCAAACCGTGAACGGATATAGCGGCCCCAATGTCCTCGCAGGCCAAGGCGCTTGCTGGCCTCAAGGGTCGTTCCGGCACCGCTGCCGGCCGAACAGCCTGGGGCGAATATGGCGAAATTCCGGGCGGCGATGCAAAAAAGCGTCTTCCCCGCCTGCCGGATAATTCCATAGTCGGAAAAGATGGGTTATGGGAACGCCATGACCATCAAGCCACTCATCATTCTTCCCGATCCCATTCTCCGCCAGATCTCCAAGCCGATCGAGCGGGTCGACGCCGACCTGCAGCGTCTTGCCGACGATATGCTGGAAACCATGTACGACGCGCCGGGCATCGGCCTTGCGGCGGTCCAGATCGGCGTGCCGCGCCGCATGCTGGTCATTGACGTATCGCGCGAGGGCGAGGAGAAGCAGCCGCAGGTGTTCATCAACCCGGAGATCGTCAAATCCTCCGACGAGCGCTCGGTCTATGAGGAAGGCTGCCTGTCGATCCCGGATTATTATGCCGAGGTCGAGCGCCCGGCTATCGTCTCGGTCAAATATCTCGACCGCAACGGCAAGGAACAGACGGCTGAGGCCGACGGCCTGCTCGCCACCTGCCTACAGCACGAGATCGACCATCTGAACGGCGTGCTGTTCATCGATTATATCTCGCGGCTGAAGCGGGAGATGGTGATCAAGAAGTTCACCAAGGCGGCGAAGTCCAAGGCGCTCTGAGCGCCGCGTTGAAAATTCGCCGGCGGGGCATTATGATATCACCGATATCATGACGGAGGTGCTGAATGGGTGATTTGCTTATTCGCGATGTTCCGGAGGCAATGAAACGGCAGCTTCAGGAAAGCGCGCAGCGCAATGGCCGCAGCCTGTCGGAAGAGGCGATCGAAATCCTCCGCCGGCAGATCGCCGCGGAGCGCTCGGGCGTTTCGGCCGGGCAGCGCCTGCGTGCCCTGATGGGTGACGAACGATTGAGCGATGATGAGGTGGACGCCATTGCCGCCTCGCGCCACGAACCCGACCGTGAACCGCCGCGTTTCGACAGATGATCGTCCTCGATACGAATGTGATTTCCGAAATGCAGGGGAGGACCCACAGCGAGCGGATATTGAACTGGCTTGACGGCTACGACGTTGAGGCGCTTTTCCTGACGACGATCGCCGTCGCCGAAATGCGCTATGGTCTCGAACTGCTCGACGATGGCAAGCGAAAGACAGCGTTGGTTTCCGACTTCAATCGGATCGAGTCGGAATTTGCAGGCCGTATCCTCGGGTTTTCCCTCAGTGCGGCCAACCGCTACGGCCTGCTGGCTGCGGAGCGCAGAAAGGCCGGGCGGCCGACGGAAACGAAGGATGCGATGATTGCCGCCATCTGCCTTGCCAACGGCGCCACGCTCGCCACCCGCAACACCAGAGATTTCGAGGGGCTTGATCTCAAGCTCGTAAACCCGTTTGAAGAGGGTTGACCCTCAATTGGCGAGATAGAATGTCGCTTCGCATCATCTTCATGGGAACACCCGAGTTCTCGGTTCCGACCCTGCGCCTGCTCGTCGATGCCGGCCACAAGATCGTCGCCGTCTATACCCAGCCGCCGCGGCCGGGCGGGCGGCGCGGCCTCGATCTGCAGAAGTCGCCGGTGCATCAGGCGGCCGAACTGCTCGGTCTTCCGGTTTTCACGCCGGTCAATTTCAAGGATGCCGAGGAGCGCGAGAGGTTTGCCGCCCTCAATGCCGATGTCGCCGTCGTCGTCGCTTACGGCTTGCTGCTGCCGGAGGCGGTTTTGAACGGCACCCGCGACGGCTGCTACAACGGCCATGCCTCGCTGCTGCCGCGCTGGCGGGGTGCCGCACCCATCCAGCGGGCGATCATGGCGGGTGACGCAGAAACCGGCATGATGGTGATGAAGATGGATAAAGGCCTCGATACCGGCGCCGTCGCGCTGACCCGAAAAGTCGAGATCGGCCCGAACATGACGGCAGGCGAGCTGCACGACCGGCTGATGCAGGTCGGCGCCAAGGCGATGGCGGAAGCCATGGTGAAGCTTGAGATGAACGGCCTGTCGCTGACGCCGCAGCCGGAAGAAGGCGTGCTCTATGCCGCCAAGATCGACAAGGCCGAGACGCGCATCGATTTCGCCAGGGATTCCAAAGATGTGCACAATCATATCCGCGGCCTGGCGCCTTTTCCGGGCGCCTGGTTCGAGCTCGAGATCGGCGGCAAACCGGAGCGGGTGAAGGTGCTGGGATCCGAGCTGGCTGAGGGCGAGGGGGCTGCCGGGCAATTGCTGAGCGATGATCTCGTGGTCGCCTGCGCCTCCGGCGCGGTGCGCCTGACGCGGCTGCAGAAGGCAGGCGGCAAGCCGCTGGCTGCAGCCGATTTCCTCAGGGGCATGCCGCTTGCCGCCGGCACGAGGCTTTCCTGATGCCGCGGTTCCGCATGACCGTCGAATATGACGGCGGCCCCTATGTCGGCTGGCAGCGGCAGGAGAACGGCCCCTCGGTGCAGGGCGCGATCGAAGCGGCAGTGTTGTCGCTGACCGGCGAGACCGTCTCGATCCGCGGCGCCGGCCGCACCGACTCGGGCGTCCACGCCATGGGGCAGGTGATCCATGCCGATCTTTCCAAAGACTGGTCGCCCTACCAGCTGCAGAACGCCTTGAACGCACATCTGAGGCTTGCCTGCGAGCGTGTCGCCATTCTCGATGTCGCGGCGGTTCCGGAATTCTTCGATGCCCGCTTTTCGGCGCTGCGCCGCCATTACCTCTATCGCATCGTCAGCCGCAAGGCGCCGCTGGCGCTGGAAGCCGGCAAGGCCTGGTGGGTGCCGAAGGCGCTCGACCACGAAGTCATGCATGCCGCTGCTCAGCGGCTGGTCGGCCGCCACGATTTCTCCACCTTCCGCGCCGCTCATTGCCAGGCAAACAGCCCGGTGCGCACGCTCGACCGGCTGGATGTGACGCGCAGCGGCGAGCTGATCGAGATCCGCGCCACGGCGCAAAGCTTCCTCCACAACCAGATCCGTTCCTTCGCCGGCACGCTGAAGCTCGCCGGTGAAGACAAATGGACGCCTGACGATGTCGAGGCGGCTCTGGAAGCGCGCGACCGCAAAGCCTGCGGCCCGGTGGCGCCGCCCGACGGGCTCTATTTCCTGCAGGTGGATTATCCCGACGTGATCCCCGACCGGCGCAGGCCGGTCAGCGATCCCGATGACGATCAATCCTAGAGCCTTTCCTGGTTAGATTGAATCATTCTGTTGGCTCAAACGGAGTCGGATGGTCGACCGGCCGGCGCGCGTCGTAGCCCAGTTCTACGGCCAAGCCGGCCGGTCGATCAGCCGGCCCGTTTTAGCCAACCCTCCCGCAGATTTGCCTGGCAAATCTGCAAGACTTGGAAATCGCCGGACGCACTTATCGCTTCGCCACGGCGAAGCGGTGCGGCCGGTGGGCCGGGCATCTTTCCGCCAGGATCAGAGGCGATCGGCTCGGACGTACCAAGGGGTATGCCCTTCGCCAATCGCCTCTGCCCTGACGAAAACCTGCTCCGGCAGAATGCTTCAATCTAACCAGGAAAGGCTCTAGGCTCGATCAGACCGGATAGAGGCCGAGGAAGTGCTGCAGATATTCCGAAAGGATCATCGACGGCACCAGCAGCACCAGCGTCATTGCGCCGACCATCAGCGCGTGGCCGTGGCAGATCATCCGCAGAATGCGCGCCAGAACGAAGACCTGCGCCAGCATGAAGGCCAGCAGCAGCAGCGAGACCAGGCCGACGGAGCCGGGAAGGAAGACCACCATCGCCAGCAGCAGCCCGTTGATATAGGAGAGCGGCACGCCGAGCCAGTTGACGCTGACGACGACGGGGGCGAAACGCTCACCCATGCGGAAGGCAAGCAGCAGCAGCCCGGCAAAGACCAGCGGCACGAACCAGTTGGCGAGTTCGACGAAGCCGAGCCGGATATAGAAGGCAAAGCCGACATCGGCTTCCGGCGGCATCGACCGCAGAAAGACCTGCCGCCACCAGAGCCAGGAAATGCCCATCGGCGGCAGGCACCAGGCGATCGCCCAGAACGAGCGGTTGACGCCGCGCTCGGACATGTCGAGGTAGCGGAAGCCGCGCGGATCCAGCCGGATCAGCAGCCAGAGGCCGGCCAGATAATACTGGACTTCCCTAAGTCCCGGCATGGGCGAACCAGTGGGCGATGAAGGTTTCGTAGATCGCCGTCAGCATCTCCAGATCGGTAACGGCCACGCGTTCGTCGACCATGTGCATCGTCTGGCCGACAAGGCCGAACTCGACGACCGGGCAATAATCCTTGATAAAACGTGCATCCGAGGTGCCGCCGGTGGTCGAAAGCTTGGGCGAACGGCCGGTCACGCTCTCGACGGCCGACGACAGCGAGGCGATCAGGGCATTGTTGCGGGTCAGGAAGACGTGGCTCGGCCGGTCGGCCCAGACGATATCGTATTTCACCGGTTCGCGGCCTGGCCGCAGCCGGCCGTCGCCGGCGGCGGCTTGCAGACGGCGCAGGATTTCGGCGCGCAGCGTCTCGGCCGTCCAGCTGTCGTTGAAGCGGATGTTGAAACTTGCCGATGCCTTGGCCGGAATGACGTTGGTCGCCGGATTGCCGACATCGACCGTGGTCACTTCGAGGTTCGAGGGCTGGAAATCGTCGGTGCCGCCGTCGAAGGGCGGGTCCATCAGCGCCTGCGTCAGCTGCAGCATGCCGCGCACCGGATTGTCGGCAAGATGCGGATAGGCGGCATGGCCCTGCACGCCGTGCACGGTGATCCTGCCCGACAGCGAGCCGCGCCGGCCGATCTTGATCATGTCGCCTAGCCTGTCCGGATTGGTGGGCTCGCCGACCAGGCAGGCATCCCAGCGCTCGCCGCGCTCAGCCGCCCATTGCAACAGCTTGATCGTGCCGTTGATCGCCGGGCCTTCCTCGTCGCCGGTGATCAGGAAGGAGATCGAGCCCTTGGGCGGTCCGCTCTTCTCGATATGGCGGGCGACGGCGGCGACGAAACAGGCGATGCCGCCCTTCATGTCGACGGCGCCGCGGCCGAACAGTTCGCCCTTCGATATCTCGGCGGCAAAGGGCGCATGTGTCCAGGCAGCCTCGTCACCGACCGGCACGACATCGGTGTGGCCGGCAAACATCAGATGCGGGCCGTCGCTGCCGAGGCGGGCATAGAGGTTTTCGATGTCGGGCGTTCCCGCCTCGCTTGCTTTCACCTTATCGACGGTGAAGCCGAGCGGCGCAAGCATGGCGTCGAGCGCCAACAAGGCGCCGCCTTCGGCTGGTGTCACGGAGGGGCAGCGAATCAGCGTCTGAAGATTGGCGACGGGATCGGTAGCGGTCATGGCGTCGAACTATCCGGCGGGAATGGCAAAGACATGGCAAGGCGGCGGCGCCTCGCTCAAAAAGACGCCGTCTGTTTACCGGATCAATGTCCTGGTGTCATCAGTCTCTGAGCAGCTCGTTGATGCCGGTTTTGGAGCGGGTCTGTTCATCGACGCGCTTGACGATGACGGCGCAGTAGAGATGCGGCGCCGGCTTGCCGTTGCCCATCGTCGCATTGCCCGACGGCATCGAGCCGGCAACGACGACGGAATAGGGCGGCACTTCGCCGTAGCTCACTTCGCCGGTGGCGCGGTCGACGATCTTGGTCGACTTGCCGATAAAGACGCCCATGCCGAGCACCGAGCCTTCGCGGATGATGCAGCCTTCGACCACTTCCGAACGGGCGCCGATGAAGCAATTGTCTTCGATGATCGTCGGGCCGGCCTGCATCGGCTCCAGCACGCCGCCGATGCCGACGCCGCCGGAAAGATGCACATGCTTGCCGATCTGCGCGCAGGAGCCGACCGTCGCCCAGGTATCGACCATCGTGCCTTCGCCGACATAGGCGCCGAGATTGACGAAGGAGGGCATCAGGATGGCGTTCGGGGCGATATAGGCCGAGCGGCGCACGACGCAATTCGGCACGGCGCGGAAGCCGGCGGCGCGGAAATGGTTTTCGCCCCAATTTTCGAATTTCGACGGGACCTTGTCCCACCAGGTGGAATTGCCGGAGCCGCCCTTGACCACATCCATGTCGTTGAGGCGGAAAGACAGCAGCACGGCCTTCTTCAGCCACTGATTGACCGTCCAGGCACCGTCGGCGCCGCGCGTGGCGACACGGACCTTGCCGGCATCGAGCAGGTCGAGCGCTGTGTCGACGGCATCGCGAACCTCGCCCTTCGTCGACGTGTTCACATTGTCGCGATTGTCGAAGGCGGCTTCGATGGTCTTTTCGAGGGATGCGAGGTCGGTGGCGCTCATGAGAATTCCTTAAACTTCGATCTTTATCGTGGAGACGGCGGAGTCTCCGGAACGCGGTTGGCGGTGTTTATCCTGCTCTACAGCATGCAGCCGTAGAACGGAATGATTTTTCCGACAAGATCATACCTGGATTCAAGGCGTTATAGCGACATATCCGGCTTCGTAGCCGGCAATACTGAAAGGCATTTCGATATGGCGAAGGGACGAAACGGCGGTTCGCGGCGCAAGGATGGCGTATGGGACCCGCTGAAGAGCAGCTCGACCGACCGGCAGCGCGCCGAAGCCGTGCCGAAGACGCCGCAGACGATGTCGCCCGCCTATCGTCTCGCCTATGTCGACGAGGACTTCCTCTGCCGCGAGGAGCTGCGGCCGATCCGGCTGCAGCTGGAGCTATTGAAGACGGAGATGATGCTGACGGAGCGCGGCATCCGCTCGACCGTCGTCATGTTCGGCGGCGCCCGTATTCCCGCCCCTGGCCAGAGCGCCTGGGCGGCGCGCAACGATATCCAGCGCGCCAATCTGGAAGCGGCTTCCGTCTATTATGACGAGGCGCGCAAATTCGCCCGGCTCTGCTCGAAATATTCGGCGACCCTCGGGTTCCAGGAATATGTCATCGTCACCGGCGGCGGTCCCGGCGTCATGGAGGCCGGCAATCGCGGCGCGGCCGACGAGGGTGCGCCCTCGATCGGCCTCAACATCGTGCTGCCGCACGAGCAGGCGCCGAACGCCTATGTGACGCCGGAGCTCAGCTTCAACTTCCACTATTTCGCCATCCGCAAGATGCATTTCATGGTGCGCGCCAAGGCGATCGCCGTCTTTCCCGGCGGCTTCGGAACGCTCGACGAATTCTTCGAATGCCTGACGCTGATCCAGACCGGCCGCATGGAGCGCCTGCCGCTGATCCTTTTCGGCGAGGCCTTCTGGCGCAGCATCGTCAATTTCGATGCCCTGGCCGAATTCGGCACCATCGCGCCCGACGACGTCAAGCTGATCAGCTTCGTCGACACGGCCGAGGCCGCCTGGAAGATCATCCAGGATTTCTATGAGCATCGCGAATAGCGGCTCAGCGTCTCGACCGTGAGACCTGTCTCTTTCCCCGCCCGGCGGGGAAAGAGCGGAGGCAATGGTTCGCCCAACCTTACAGTAAGGGGGCTTACAGTAGCGGGCTTACCGCAGCGGCCTTACAGCAGCGGCCGGTCCGGCATGTCGTCGATTGAGATGACGCCGTCCTTGTTGCGGTCCATCCGCGCAAACAGCTTGTCGAAGGCGGCGACGGCTTCCTGTTTGGAAATCTGGCCGTTCTGGTCGGTATCGATCCGATGCATCATCAACGAGGCGCGCATGATGTTGCCGCCATGGCGCATCCAGCGATGCCCGTCACGACCATCGTGCCCGTCGCGTGGCGGCCGTCCCTGGTCGTCATTATCCGGCGTCGCGGCGGCGGTATCCGTATCCTTGTTTTCGCCGGCCTGCTGCTTGCGCTGATCTCGCATCGCCTGCATCTGCGTCTTCTGGTAGGCTTGGATTTCGCCCGGCGTCAGCGAGCCGTCATTGTTGGTGTCGATCGCAGCGAAAACCTTGTCGAGGCCGGCAGTCGCCTCCTCCTTGGTGACCTTTCCGTCCTTGTTCGCGTCGAACTGCTTGAGCATTCTGACATAGGTGACTTCGCGGAAGGCGGCAGCTCCTGGACCATGTGGACCGTGCATGCCGGGGTGCTGACGCGGCCCGTCGCCGGGTGCGGCATGACCTGCCCCGGCGGCTGCGCCGAAGATCAGGGTGGAGGAAAGCGCTGCCAGTATCAGCTTGTTGCGGTACATCGTATTTGCCTTTCGTGAGGTGTCCCCTCACGAAGAAAGCTACGGCAGGTGGGCGGAAAGACCCAGTTAAACATCGGTAAGCTGAATGAAACTTTGGTAATCCGTCCGTCGCCGTCAGCCGGGGGCTCAATCAGCCCGGACCGGCAATCTTGCCGAGAAAGGCAACGAGGTCGTCGGTGACGAAGTCGATATGATCCTCTTCGCCGCTGGTCTTTTCCCACCATTCGACGAGCGTGTCTTCCAGATTGCGCGGCACCAAGAGCACGGTCTGCATGCCGAGCGCCTTCGGCACCGTCAGGTTGCGCGGCAGATCCTCGAACATCGCCGCCTTGCTCGTTTCGACGCGTTTTAACGCCGTGAACTTGTCGTAGGTCGCCTGCGCCGGCTTCGGCACATAGTCGGCGGCGACAATATCGAAGATGTCGTCGAAATGCTCGAGAATGCCGAGCGCGCCGGCCGTCATTTCCGCATGTTTGACGCTGCCATTGGTGAAGATGAACTTTCGCCCCGGCAGCGCCTTGATCGCCTGGCCGAGTTCCGGCTGCGGCGTCAGCGCCGAATAGTCGATCGCATGCGCCTTTTCGAGAAAGTCGTTCGGGTCGATGCCGTGATGGATCATCAGCCCCTGCAGCGTCGTGCCATGCTCGAGATAATATTGCTTCTGCAGCCTGCGCGCCTCTTCCCGCTCCATCTGTAAGAGCGCGGCGACATAGGCGGTCATGTTCTTGTCGATCTGCGCGAAGAGATTGACATGATGCGGATAGAGCGTGTTGTCGAGGTCGAAGACCCAGTCTGTGACGTGCGCGAAGTCGGTTTTGTCAGGCGTGCGGTCGATCTTTGTCATGGCGGACTTATGACATGGGTGCAGCCGCAAGGAAATCGGCAAGAATAAAATAGACGCCCGATTTTCGGCGGACGTCGCATGCGCGGAATGCTAGAAAGCGGATATGCTTTTCGAACGCCCCGACGATGATACGCTCTATGACGCCTTGATCGCGCGCAGCGCCGATTATGAGGGCCAGGCCAATGTTTGCGTCAAGACGACAGGCATCTTCTGCCGTCTGACCTGCCCGGCGCGCAAGCCGAAGCGGGAGAACACGCTATTCTTCGAGACGATCGCTGCCTGCATGCATTCCGGCTTCCGTCCCTGCCGGCGCTGCCGGCCGCTGGAGCAGCCGGGCCGGGAGCCGATCGTCGACGCGCTGCTGGCCGCGCTTGACGGCGAGCCGGAGGTTCGCTGGACGGAAGACGAGCTGGTGCGCCGCGGCCATGATCCCTCGACGGTGCGCCGCGCCTTCAAACGGGCGCTCGGCATGACCTTCCATGATATCGTCCGCTATATCAGGCTCGGCGAAGCGGCCCGGCAACTGGCCGATGGCGCGCGGGTCATCGATGCGCAGATCGACGCCGGCTACGAGTCTCCGAGCGGCTTTCGCACGGCTTTTCAGCGGCTCGTCGGCAAGGCGCCGGCGCTTTCGCAGAACCGCGAACTGCTGTTTGCCGACTGGTTCGACACGCCGCTCGGACCGATGATCGCGGTTGCCGACAAAACCTGCCTGCATCTTCTCGAATTTCACGACCGCAAGGCGCTGCCGAGCGAGCTCAAGGCACTGCAGAAACGGGTCCGCTCCTCGGTCGCGATCGGCCGCAGCCCTGTCATCGATCAGATCGAGGCGGAGATCCGGGATTATTTCGAGGGACGGCTCACCGTTTTCGCGACGCCATTGGCGCTCGGCGGCACAGCCTTCGAAAAACATGTCTGGGCAAAGCTGATGGCGATCCCTGTCGGAAAGACGCGCGCCTATGGCGATCTCGCAAGGGAGATGCAAAGGCCGGAGGTGGTACGTGCCGTCGGCCGCGCCAATGGCGCCAACCAGCTGGCCATCATCGTGCCATGCCATCGTATCCTCGGCGCGGACGGATCGCTGACTGGCTACGGCGGCGGGCTCTGGCGCAAGCAATGGCTGCTGCGCCATGAAGAAAAGATCAGCACACAGGCGAAGATGGAGGAGACAGCATGAATCAGACTGAGAAGGCCAAGGCATTCGCCGCGCTTCACCAAAAGGGCAATCCGATCGTCCTCTACAATATCTGGGATGCCGGCACGGCAAAGGCGGTAACGGATGCCGGCGCCAAGGCGCTGGCGACCGGAAGCTGGTCGGTTGCCGCGGCCCACGGGTTCGCCGATGGCGAGAAACTGCCGATGTCGGTGCTTGTGGAGACGGCGAAATCCATCATCGACTTCGTCGATCTGCCGCTTTCGGTGGATTTCGAAGGCGCCTATTCGGCGGAGCCCGTGGCGGCGGCCGCCAATGTCGCCAGGCTGGTCGAGGTCGGCGCCGTCGGCATCAATTTCGAAGATCGGGTGGTTGCCGGCGAGGGGCTCTATCCCGCCGAGAGCCAGGCGGCCCGCATCCGCGCCATTCGCGCCATGGCCGATGGCAAGGATATTCCCTTCTTCATCAACGCCCGCACCGATCTTTTCCTGGCCGAGAGCGATCTTGCCAAGCATGCCGGTCTGGTGGACGAGGCGATCGAGCGGGGCAGGGCCTATGCGGCGGCCGGCGGCAACGGCTTCTTCGTGCCCGGCCTGATCGATCCTGGCTTGATCGAAAAGATCTGCGCCGCATCGGCTCTGCCGGTCAATGTCATGATGCGGGCCGGCGCTCCCGATGTGAAAACCCTGGCAAGGCTCGGCGTCGGCCGCATCAGCTATGGGCCGGGGCCCTACCGGTCGATGATGGAAAAGCTGAAGCAGGAGGCGGCGGCGATTTACAGCCCGCTCTGAGATATTTTCGGGCCGCATCCGCATGAAAGGCTGCGGCCCGAAAATGACATCCCGCTCCGCTCAGGAACGGAAGCGCAGATTGCGCCGTGTCAGCTGGTCGACCGAGGTGCAGCCCATCAGCTTCATGCCGCGCTCGATCTCGGTGCGTATCGTCTCCAGCGCCCGTTCGACGCCGGGCCGTCCGGCGGCGGCAAGCGGGAAGAGATAGTAGCGGCCGAGGCCGACGGCTTTGGCCCCCAGCGACAAGGCTTTCAGAACATGCGTGCCCCGCTGCACGCCGCCATCCATCATCACGTCGATCCGGTCGCCGACCGCATCGACGATTTCGGCCAGCTGGTCGAAGGCGCTGCGCGAACCGTCGAGCTGGCGCCCGCCATGATTGGAGAGCACGATGCCGGTGCAGCCGATCTCGACGGCGCGCTTGGCGTCTTCGACCGACATGATGCCCTTGAGGCAGAACTGGCCGCCCCAGGCGCGTACCATCTCCGCCACGTCGTCCCATGACATGGAGGGATCGAGCATTTCGGTGAAGTAGCGGCTGATCGACAGCGCGCCGCCATCCATCTTGACGTGGTTTTCGAGCTGCGGCAGCCGGAAGCGCTCATGCGTCAGCCAGTCGATCGCCCAGGAGGGCTTGATCGCAAACTGCGTCATGCCGGCAAGATTGAGCTTGAAGGGAATGGCAAAACCGGTGCGCTTGTCGCGCTCGCGGTTGCCGCCGGTGATGCTGTCGACCGTCAGCATCATCGCCTGCACGCCGGCAGTTTTCGCCCGCGCCATCATCTCGTGGTTGAGGCCGCGGTCCTTGTGGAAATAGAACTGATAGACCTGCGGCCCGGCGCTGAGCTGTCTGGCTTCCTCAAGGCTGATCGTGCCGAGCGAGGAGACGCCGAACATCGTGCCGTGTTTGGCCGCCGCCGCCGCCACCGCCCGCTCCCCCTGGTGGTGAAACAGCCGCTGCAGCGCCGTCGGCGAGCAATAGACCGGCATCGCCAGCTTCTGCCCCATGACCGTCACCGACATGTCGACCTCGGCCACGCCCCTGAGAACATCGGGCACCAGATCGCAAGCCTCGAAGGCGGCGGTATTGCGCCGATACGTCACCTCGTCATCGGCCGCACCGTCGATATAATCGAAGATCGGCCCGGGAAGACGCCGCTTGGCCATGCGCCGGAAGTCGTGGAAATTATAGCAGTCTGTAAGGCGCATCTGTTTGCTCGACCCGTTTGGTTTTCAGGCCGCAACCTAAAACACGATTCGAAATCTTGCCAAGGCTACATCGGACGATTTGCGACCTGTCGGATGGATATTGGGGCTTGGGTGGGTTTGCAGGCGGACAATGATCTGCGGCGAGCGCACCTCATGCAGAGGCTGAGCGGTCTCTCCCTGGCCTGTGCCTCGGCGCGGCATCCTCCAACCTGCCTCATCCTGAGAGCCTGTGAATGTTTGGTAGCGGAGGCGATTGGATTGTGATTCTGTTGGGTCGTTGATTTGCTTGGGGGATGATGGTGGGCGACGACCTGTTCGAAGGATTGCCGGTGCATGGAGCGCGGCGAAGTGCTCAGGTGGGACGCGGAGCGGCGCGCATGCGTGAGCCGGTGCGCGATCAGATCGAGTTGCGTGCCGTCGATATCGACAGCTTGATCGGCCAGGATCATGCGGTGCGGGTCATTTGGAACTATGTCGAGGGACTGGATCTGAGCACGCTCGAAGATCGGATCAAGGCGCGTGAGCACCGGCCAGGCCATCCACCGATTTCGCCACGGCTTTTGCTGGCGCTGTGGCTCTATGCCAGCAGCGACGGCGTCGGCAGCGCGCGGGCGCTGGAACGGCAGTGCGGGAGCCACGACGTCTATCGCTGGCTGTGCGGCGGTGTCTCGGTGAACTATCACACACTGTCGGATTTTCGGGTTGGTTGCGCCGATTTGCTCGACCGGCTGCTTGCCGAGCATCTGGCGGCGCTTGCCGGTGCCGGCCTCGTCACTCTCGATTGTCTGGCGCAGGATGGCGTGCGGGTCCGGGCAAGCGCGGGTGCGGCCTCGTTCGGCCGCAAAGCGACGCTTGATCGGCATCTTTCCATTGCCGAGGCGGTTGTGGATCAGCTCAAGCACGAGGTCGATGCGCGTTCGGATGCCAGCACTCGGCGCATCGAGGCGGCCAGGGAGCGGGCGGCGCGCGAGCGCGGCGAGCGGCTCAGAGCAGCCCAGGTCGCTCTTGACGAGATCGAGCGCCATCGCCAGGCGCGCGAAGAAAAGCGCGGCAATGGCAAAAAGCCGAAGGAGCCGCGCGCCTCCAGCACGGATGCACAGGCGCGGGTGATGAAGATGGCCGACGGCGGCTTCCGCCCGGGTTATAATGTGCAGGTTGCGAGCACGGCCGGTGAGCAGTTCGTGGTCGGGCTCGAGGTGACCAATGCCGGCTCCGATCGCGGCCTCATGCGGCCGATGCTGGAGCGGTTGCGCGCGCTAAGCGGCCATCTGCCGCGGCGCTATCTCGCCGATGGCGGCTTTGGCAGCGCTGAAGATATCGAGTGGGCGCACGGCGAAGGGGTTGAGGTCTTTTGTCCGCCCACTCAGTCCAAGCACGGAACCGATCCCTTCTTGCCGCGCCGCGGCGACGGTCCGGGTGTGTCGGCCTGGCGGGCCCGCATGGCAAGCGAGGCGGGCAAGGCTCAGTACAAACCCCGATCGATCTGCGAATGCGTCCATGCCCGCTGGCGCAACTGGAATCTGCGACAATTGACGGTGCGCGGCATCGAAAAGGTCCAGGCCGTCGTGCTCTGCTACGCACTCACCAACAATATCTTGCAAGGCCATCGGCTTGCCAAGGGCTGAGCCACTGTCACCACCCAGACACCAACACGCGACCATCCGAACGCAGCGCGCAATCGCCTGACGCTCGACTGCATCGGCCAGCCAAGATCGGCCAAAAACGCGCCGGATTCAAAAGCTTCACAAGCTCTGAGGCGCGCAGCCCGCAGGGCGAAGCCTCGAAGGACACGCCGCGGCATCGCTCCTTGCATCATCGACCGCCAGTGCACCCGCCCCTCCCTTCGAGGTCCCTCCGGGGCACCGCAGGGTGAGGCTCTCTTGAATGCCGGCGATATATTCGCTCAGGGAACGATCAGCGTGCCGATGCCGTGTTCGGTGAAGATTTCCAGCAGGACGGAATGGGCGGTCTTGCCGTTCAGGATGACGACGCCCTGGACGCCGGCCTTGATCGCGTCGATGCAGGTCTCGACCTTGGGGATCATGCCGCCCGAGATCGTGCCGTCGGCGATCAGCGCATGGGCTTCGGCGACGGAAAGCTCCTTGATCAGCTGGCCGTTCTTGTCGAGCACGCCGGCCACATCGGTCAGGAACAGCAGCCGGGTGGCGTTCAGCGCCCCGGCTATGGCGCCGGCGAAGGTATCGGCATTGATATTGTAGGTGGCGCCGTCGCGGCCGGGCGCGACGGGGGCGATCACCGGGATCATCTCGGAGCGGGCAAGCAGATCGAGCAGCGTGCGGTCGACCTCGACCACCTCGCCGACGAAGCCGAGATCGAGCACCCGCTCGATGTTGGAATCCGGATCCTTGACGGTCTTGCGCGCCTTTTCGGCGAAGACCATGTTGCCGTCCTTGCCGCACAGGCCGATCGCCCATTCGCCGGTCTGGTTGATCAGCGCGACGATTTCCTTGTTGATCGAGCCGGCGAGCACCATCTCGACGATCTCGACCGTCTTCTGGTCGGTGACGCGCAGCCCGCCCTCGAATTTCGATTCGATGCCCATCTTGTTCAGCATGGCGCCGATCTGCGGGCCGCCGCCGTGAACGACGATCGGGTTGACGCCGGATTGCTTCAACAGTGCGATGTCGCTGGCAAAGGCCTTGCCGAGCTCGGGATTGCCCATGGCGTGGCCGCCATATTTCACGACGATCGTCTTGTTCTCGTAACGCTGCATGAAGGGCAGCGCCTTGGCCAGAAGCCGTGCCTGCAGTTCGCTTTCGGACTCGTTCATGGGGACCCCGCGGAATTGTTCGCGGCCTTTTATCGCAAGTTTCCGACAGAGGGAATAATCCAGAGGGCAATAGTTTTTCGTATCTGGCGCGGAGCCGGCGGCCTTTGCCGTGCGGCGCATGCAAGCGTGATATGAGGAACGGCATGCAAGGCGATGAGATTGCAGACCTGATCGGCCGCGTCGCGCTCGGCGACCGCAGGGCCTTTGTTGCCCTTTACAATCAGACCGGAGCGAAACTTTTTGCCATCTGCCTGCGTATCTTGAAGGATCGCACGGAAGCCGAAGAAGCCCTGCAGGAAATCTATATCAGCATCTGGCAAAGGGCTGGAAGTTTCCAGGCAGCCACGGGTTCGCCTTCGGCATGGCTTTCGGCGATTGCCCGCAACCGGTCGATCGATACGCTGAGGACGCGCAAGCCTGTCGCCGACGAATTGGACAGCGCCTACGATCTTGCCGACGCCGCACTCGACCCGGAAATGCAGACGGTGACGAAGGATGAAGGAAGGCGGATTGACACCTGCATGGAAGAGTTGGAAGCTGATCGTGCGGTCGCGGTGAAACGGGCTTATGTCGAAGGGCTGAGCTATCAGGAACTGGCCGATCAGTTTGGTGTGCCGCTGAACACGATGCGGACCTGGCTCAGGCGCAGCCTGTTGAAACTGAGAGAGTGCATGGAACGATGACATCGCCCGACAAAAGCAAGGGAGACCGCTCCCGCGACGAGGTTCTCGCCGGCGAATATGTGCTCGGCGTCCTGTCGCTGCAGGACCGGCGGGTGGTGGAAGAGCGCATGCGCCACGATCGGCCCTTTGCGGCGATCGTCAGCCGCTGGGAAACCAATCTTTCCGCCTTCAATGACGAGTATGAAACCGCCGCTCCAAACCGGGAAACCTTCAAGCGGATCGAGGCACGGCTTTTCGGCGATGCTGAAAAACCGGCATCCTTTTCGCAAGGGCTCTGGAATTCGGCGGTTTTCTGGCGCTCGCTGAGCTTTGCCTGCATCGTCGTCGCCGTCAGCGCCGTCATCTTCGCCTCCGGCGTGGTGCCTGAGCCGCAGGGACCGACACCGCTGGTGGCCTCGCTTTCCGGCCAGAACAGCGCCATCAATCTTCTTGCCTCCTACGAGCTGCAGAGCGGCCGGCTGAAGATCGTGCCGGTCGCTGCCGGCAAGCCGGAGGAGAAGTCGCTGGAACTCTGGCTGGTGCCGGGCAGCGGCCTGCCGAAATCGCTCGGCGTCTTCCAGCCGGGCGAAAGCGGCGAACTCGTCATATCAGCCGATCTGCGCGGCCATCTCGCCGATGGCGCAACGCTGGCCGTCAGCCTCGAACCCTTCGGCGGCTCGCCGACCGGCCAGGCCACCGGTCCGGTGATCGCCAGCGGCGCTTTACGCCGGCCATGATCGGGCGCCGGCCGCAAATCGTGCCGGCCGTAAAATCATTTTCTCTTCCCTGAAACTCTTTGGCGCGGCCCCCCGTAGTTCGAAATGTCCGGACGACGCTCAGGCATAAAGCCCCGCGGATGGTGTCCGGTGAGGAGAAAATCATGATCAAGTCCGTATTGCGCGGCTTCGCGCTCGCCACCGCCCTGTCGGCCGTCGCCTTCGCTGCCGCCAAGAACCCCGAAGTCGGCGGCGCGGCGATGTTCGCCACCAAGAACATCATCGAAAACGCCGTGAATTCCAAGGATCACACGACGCTGGTGGCAGCCGTCAAGGCAGCCGGCCTGGTCGGCACGCTCGAGGGCAAAGGTCCCTTCACCGTCTTTGCGCCGACCAACGAAGCTTTCGCCGCCCTGCCGAAGGGCACAGTCGAGACGCTGCTCAAGCCGGAAAACAAGGCGACGCTGACCAAGGTTCTGACCTGCCATGTGATTGCCGCCGATGCGATGGCCAAGACCGTTGCCAAGATGATCAAGGATGACGGAGGCGAGCACGACATCAAGACCGTCGGCGGCTGCGTGCTGAAAGCCAGGGAAAGCATGGGCAAGATCACGCTGACCGACGAAAACGGCGGCGTCTCGCATGTCACGATCGCCGACGTCAAACAGTCGAACGGCGTCATTCATGTCGTCGACAAGGTGCTGCTGCCGAAGATGTAAGATCGCCGGTATCGGCAGAGGCAGGGGCGCCCTTCGGGGCGCCCCTTTTATTTCCAGTTTGCGATGCCGACGGTTTGCGCGATCGCCTGGCGCAGGTCGTCCAGTCCGTCGCCCTTTTCCGATGAGGTGGACAGCACGCCGGGATAGGCGGCCGGGCGCTTGCGGATCTTGTCCGCGGTCTCGGCAAGCAGCTTCGGCACGGCGGGCGCCTTGATCTTGTCGGTCTTGGTCAGCACGATCTGATAGGAGACGGCCGCCTTGTCGAGCAGATCGAGCACGTCATCGTCGTTCTTTTTGATGCCGTGGCGGCTGTCGATCAGCACATAGACGCGCTTCAGCGTCGCGCGGCCGCGCAGATAGTCGAAAACCAGCTTGGTCCACTTGTCGACCATGTCCTTCGGCGCCTGCGCATAGCCATAGCCCGGCATGTCGACGATCGCCATCGGCGGCATGTCGCCGCTTTCGCCGGAATAGCCATCCGGAACGAAATAATTGAGCTCCTGGGTGCGCCCCGGCGTGTTCGAGGTGCGCGCCAGCCCCTTCTGGCCGACCAGCGCATTGATCAGCGACGACTTGCCGACATTGGAACGGCCGGCGAATGCCACCTCAAGCGGCCCTTCCGGCGGCAGGAAGTTGAGCGACGGGACGCCGCGGATGAAGATCCATGGGTGGCCGAAGAGCGGCTTTTCGGTTTCGGGCATACGGGCTCGGCAATCCTAGGGTTCGGTCTTAAGTCGGCTTCGTGGTTTTGCGGACAGATGTCAAGCTTCGAGGTGGTCTGCGCTTCGCGCCTCGGTCCGCCCGGAAATGAAAAGCCCCGCCGGAGCGGGGCTTGAGAGCGTCATTTCGACGGCGCCGGTTTTCGCCGGAACAGGCCCTTCAGATTGTCGAAGAGTTCGACCTTGACGCCCTGGCGCTTCATGATCACCGACTGCTGCGCGACCGAGAGCGTGTTGTTCCAGGCCCAGTAGATGACCAGGCCGGCCGGGAAGCTTGCCAGCATGAACATGAATACCAGCGGCATCCAGTTGAAGATCATCGCCTGGGTCGGATCGGGCGGCGTCGGGTTCATGCGCATCTGCAGGAACATGGTAACACCCATGATCAGCGGCCAGACGCCGAGATGCAGTAGGGTCGGCGCCTCGAAGGGCAGCAGGCCGAACAGGTTGACGATCGACGTCGGATCGGGCGCCGAAAGGTCCTTGATCCAGCCGAAGAACGGCGCGTGCCGCATTTCGATGGTGATGTAGATCACCTTGTAGAGCGAGAAGAAGATCGGGATCTGCAGCGCCACCGGCCAGCAGCCGGCGATCGGATTGATCTTCTCTTCCTTGTAGAGCTGCATGGTCGCCTGCTGCAGCCCCATGCGGTCGTCGGCGAATTTCGCCTTCAGCTCCTCCATCTTCGGCTGCATGCGCTTCATGTTCGCCATAGAAGCATATTGCTTGCTGGCGAGCGGGAAGAACAACGCCTTGACGACGATGGTGGTGCACAGGATCGCCACGCCGAAATTGCCGAAGAAGCGGAAGAAGAAATCCATCAGCTTGAACATCGGCTTGGTGATGAAATAGAAGTAGCCCCAGTCGATCAGCCGGTCGAACTTCGGGATCGAATAGCTGGCCTTATAGCCGTCAATGACGGGCACTTCCTTGGCGCCGGCGAAGACGAGGTTCTTGAGCTCGATCGATTGGCCCGGCGCGACGGTGAAGGCGTCGTCCTTGTAGTCGGCCTGATAGCGCGGCTGGCCATCGGCAAAATGCGAGAAACGCGCCTCGTAGGCTGACGTCTGCGGCGGAACGATCGTCGCGGCCCAGTATTTGTCGGTGATGCCAAGCCAGCCGCCGGTGGATTTCGGCGGCATGACGGCTTCTTTCTCGGCGGCGGTATACTTGGTTTCAATCAGGCCGTCGTCGCCGATGACGCCGATGAAGCCTTCATGCAGCACGTAGACCGAGGGCGTCGTCGGCTTGTTGTAACGCGTCACGCGGCCGTAGGAAGACAGCGATACAGGAGCCTGGCCGGTATTTTCGATCTTGTCGGCGACGGTGAACATGTAGCGTTCGTCGACCGAGATGGTGCGGGTGAAGGTCAGGCCCTTGTCATTGGTATAGGAGAGCGTCACCGGGGTCTTGTCGGTGAGCTTGGCGCCCTCGGGCGCGGTCCAGAGCGTCGAGGCGCCGGGAACGCTGCCCGTCGCGTCGCTGCCGATGTAGCCGAGTTCGGTGAAGTAGCCGTCCTTGGTTTCCGCCGGGCTGAACAGGGTGATGGTCGGGCTCGAGTCGTCGACGGTCTCGTGATAGCCCTTGAGCTTCAGGTCGTCGAGCCGGGCGCCGGCAAGGTTGATCGAGCCGGAAAGCGCAGGGGTATCGATGACGACGCGCGGGTTCTTGGCGAGCGCCTGTTCGAGCGTCGCCGTGGCGACGGCCTGACCGGAGGGGGCCGTACCGCTGGTCGGAGCGGGCGTCGCGCCGTCGGCCGCGGGCTGCTGCACCTGTTCGGTCTTCTGCTGCGCCTTCTGGGCTTCCTGCGCCTTGCGCTGGGCCTCGATGCGCGGATTCATATAGAGAAACTGCCAGCCGAGGACGATCAGCACCGAGAGAGCGATCGCAATGAAGTAATTGCGGTTTTTTTCCATCATACGTTCCTGGGGCGTCCGTCTCCGGAGCGCCGGGGTTTCGGCCTGGTTTCCACGCGAAATTTCAGTTCCGCGGCCAATTCTTTGAAGGACGCCTCAAGCACGTCCCTGCGCGCGACAACCACATAGTCGTGTCCGGGCTGCATTGCAAACCCCGCATGAAGCCGCACCGCCTCTTTCAGGCGGCGGCGCATCCGGTTGCGTTCGACTGCGTTGCCATGTTTTTTGGTGACTGTGAAACCGACGCGGGCTTGGCTGTCGGGTTCCTTCCGGTCGAGGACTTCGAGAAGGAAGAGGCCGCCGCGGCGTTTTTCGCCCTCGCGAACGGCAAGAAACTGCGGGCGGCTTTTCAGCCGCCCGACAGTGTGTTTTTCTTCGTTGGTCGTCAATTCGCCCGCCATCTCTTCTCGGGCAACCCGGCCTTAAGCCGAAAGACGCTTGCGGCCCTGCGCGCGGCGGCCGGCGATGACCTTGCGGCCACCCTTGGTAGACATGCGCGCACGGAAGCCGTGGCGACGCTTGCGAACAAGCTTGGATGGTTGGTAGGTACGCTTCATTTATTTAAACACCGCGGAGTGCGGCCCTTCTTGAATTTGCATGATGCAAGGAGCGTTGTTTTTCGAACGGGCGGGCCATGAAAGGCCTGAGTGACCGGACGTGCGGCGGCTTATACGGACGAAGCCGGTGAAAGTCAATTATACCGGATGATTTCACCTCGCGCCGGTAGCTTGAGAAGTATTTTCGCATTCCGGTGTTAAGAAATTGGACATGCGCCGACTGGTTGTGCTTCGGCGTCGGTGCAGATCGATCGCCCGGTTTTCCAGGGCTTTTGCGTCCTCGCCAGGGCCGATACGGAAGATTTCCCCTAGCCATAATCGTAAATATTGGAAATCGAACTTTAATAAATTTCTCCGATATTCGGATCATCGGCTGGCAATTTGCTTTCCAGGCAGTGGCGTAGGTAGGAGACAGTGCATTGAAGATCCGTGGCAAAATTAATCTGCTGGTATGCGTGATGGGCTCCGTCGCGCTTCTGATCGGCGCAACGGCATTGTCGGCCATGCATGAATACAGCCGCAACCTGACGGCCTACGAGCAGGCGGCCGCCCGTGCCTATGCCGGCGAACGCCTCAACCGCTTCGTCACGGCCGTGGTGATGGAATCGCGCGGCATCTATGCCGCCAAGACGATCAAGGATACGCCGAACTTCGCCAAGGGCTTGCTGGCCGGCCTCGACGAGATCGACAAGGTTATCGCCGGTTGGGCGCCGCTCGTTCCCGAAGATGAGAAGGGCGATTTTGCCAAGCTTTCTGCCCGCGCCGCGGAATTCCGCACCTTCCGCGCGGAAACGGCCCGTCTCGGCACCGAAGTCGGCCCCGAGGCCGCCAGCGCCCAGGGCAATAATGAAGCCAACCGCGCCAACCGCAAGGCGTTCCAGGCGGAGATCGACGCGGTCGTCGCCATCGATAAAGCCGCGCTGGAGACCGTCAATGCCGAGATCGAAAGCTTCCGCTCCTGGGTGCTGATGCTCGTCCTCAGCATCACCGGCGTCGGCATCGCGGCCGGCATCGGCATGGGCTTTTATATCGGCACCAGCCATCTGAGCCGCCCGATCAAGCGCGTCACCCATGCGATCAACGCAGTCGCCGACGGCAATTTCGAGGCCGAGGTTCCCTTTGCCGGACGCCGGGACGAAATCGGCGAGATGGCCGCGGCGGTCGCGGTCTTCAAGCAGAACGGCCTTGCCGTCAAGCGCCTGAACGCCCAGGAGGCGGCGATGCGCGCCAAGAGCGACGACCTGCAGTCGAGCATGTCGGTCGTCGTCGCCGCGGCTGCGGCCGGCGATTTCAGCCACCGCATCGACAAGGACTATGAGGACGAGAACCTCAACCGGTTCGCCGGCAACATCAACACGCTGCTGTCGAGCGTCGATGCCGGCATCGGCGAGACCCGCCGCGTCATCGCCAGCCTTGCTGAGGGCGACCTCACCCAGACGATGCGCGGCAGCTTCCAGGGCGCCTTCGCCGAGCTGCAGCAGAACGTCAACAACACCTTCGTCACCCTGCAGGCGACGATGCGCGAGGTGCGCGAGACGACCGAAGCGATGAACGGCAACACCGCCGAGCTGCGCAATGCCAGCGACGACCTGTCGAAGCGCACCGAGCAGCAGGCGGCCGCCCTCGAACAGACCTCGGCAGCGCTCGATCAGATCACTGCCGTCGTCCAGAACTCAACCGAGCGGGCGCATGAAGCAACCGTCATGGTTTCCGAAGCCAAGGACAAATCAGGCGCTTCCGGCGTCGTCGTGCGCAACGCCGTCGAGGCGATGGGCCGCATCGAGCAGGCCTCGCGCGAAATCAGCCAGATCATCAACGTCATCGACGAGATCGCCTTCCAGACCAATTTGCTGGCGCTGAACGCCGGCGTCGAGGCGGCACGCGCCGGCGAGGCCGGAAAGGGCTTTGCGGTCGTCGCCCAGGAAGTGCGCGAACTCGCCCAGCGCTCGGCAACGGCCGCCAAGGACATCAAGGCGTTGATCACCAAGTCGGGCGACGAGGTGCAGGTCGGCGTTAAGCTGGTGCAGGCGACCGGCGAGGCACTGGCGGAAATCGGCACCCGTGTCATCGCCATCAACGACCATATCCATTCGATCGCCACGGCTGCGACCGAGCAGTCGACCGGCCTCAAGGAGGTCAATACCGCCGTCAACCAGATGGACCAGGTGACCCAGCAGAATGCCGCCATGGTGGAGGAGACCTCCGCCGCCACCCACAGGCTTTCGGCCGAAGCCGGTGGGCTGGTCAGCCTCATTGCCCGCTTCAAACTGGCCGATGACACCAGGGCACCGGTGGCGCTCGTTCGCAACGAGCCGCAAAGACCGGTCGCCTCGCCCGCCCGCCGCGCCATCGCCAAGGTCGCCCGCGCCTTCGGCGGCAATGCGGCCGCGGCCGAGCAGAACTGGGAAGAGTTCTGATCTGTTGTTGACCATCGCCATTTTTAACGCCGCCTCCGGGCGGCGTTAGTTTTTTCTGCCCGGTCCGCGCTGGGCAAAGACCCCGCCCCAAACCCCTCCCCACAAGGGGGAGGGGCTTAACCTGTCGCACCGGCGCTTTCCACTTCATCCTCCCATCCGCGGAAAGGCTGATATTTGCTGCGCGGGGGCCGCAAATTAGTCCCTCCCCCTTGTGGGGAGGGGTTGGGGAGGGGTTTTGTACTCCTCTCGGGCGGCGTTTCTTTGTGACGACATGACGCTGCTCGCAAAGATTTGAAAGCGGAGCCTTTTGGTCTAATATAGAGACCCAGGGCATGATGCCGAAAAGTGTGAGCGGTTTTCGGACGACATCATGCGCTAGCTAAAGAATCGAGAACAGGATTGGTTGCGGGCCGACCGGCCTGAAACCAATCCTGTTCTAGATGGGGGCGGCTGCAGTGCTGCCGATCGGGCGAGACGAGAATGCCGGTACAAGATCAGGGCGACAATCCTTCGGCGGAAATCCCCGCGGCCGGCGAGGCGGTCAGGGCGCCGTGCCCGTCTGCTGGCATGTTCGGTGGATTGTCGGGCAAGCTGCTCTGGCTCACCGTCGTCTTTATCATGCTCGCCGAAATCCTGATTTTCTTCCCCTCGGTCGCCAGCATGCGGATACGCTGGCTGCAGGACAGGCTGAACACGGCCGCTGCCGCCGCGATCGTCATCGACGGACTCCAGCCGGTCGAGCTGCCGCGGGCGCTGCAGAAGGAGACCCTGGAGGCGACCGGCACCAAGGCGATCGTGCTGCGCAAGGACGGTACCTCGCGGCTCTTGGCGACGACCGACATGCCGACCTCGGTCGATGAAGCCTATGATCTCACCGATGTGCCGCCGGCAACGGCGATACGCGATGCGCTCGACACCTTGATCTTCGGCGGCAGCAGGATGATCCGCGTCTACGGCCCGGTCGGCGACACCAATACCGGCGTCGAGGTCGTGATGAAGGACAGGCAGCTGCGCACGGCGATGTTTGCCTATTCCCGCAACGTTCTGCTGCTGTCGGTGCTGATCTCGCTCTTTACCGCGACGCTGATCTTTTTTGCGATCAACCGCATCCTGATCGGCCCTATCCGCCGGCTGACCGGCAGCATGCAGCAATTCTCCTCCGATCCTGAGAACCCCGCCCATATTTACATCGGCGATGGCGGCCGCGACGAACTGGCGGTCGCCGGCCGCAACCTTACCTCGATGCAGATGGAGCTGCAAAAGACGCTGAAGCAGCAGAAGAACCTCGCCGCGCTCGGCCTCGCCGTCTCCAAGATCAATCACGACATGCGCAATATCCTCGCCTCGGCGCAGCTGATGTCGGACCGGCTGGTCGATGTCGACGATCCGATGGTCAAGAGTTTTGCCCCGAAGCTCCTGCGCACCATCGATCGCGCCGTCGGTTATACCACCGAGGTGCTGTCCTACGGCAAGGCGAGCGAATCCGCCCCGCGCCGTCGCCATATCCCGCTTTTGGAACTAACCCAGGACGTCAAGGACATGCTGGCGATCGATCCGCAAAGCGGCATCGAATTCACCGAGCAGATCGGCGCCGATCTCAAGGTCGATGCCGATGGCGAGCAGCTGTTCCGGGTCATCCACAATCTCTGCCGCAACGCGCTGCAGGCGCTGACGGCGCCGGGCGAGGGTGTCCCGGGCGCGGTCAGACGCATCACCGTCGCCGCCCAGCGCGTCGGCAGCGTCGTCAGCATCACCGTGGATGATACCGGGCCTGGCATGCCATTGAAGGCGCGCCAGAACCTCTTTGCCGCCTTCCGCGGCTCCGCCCGCTCCGGCGGCACCGGCCTCGGCCTGACGATCGCCCGCGAGCTGGTGCTCGCCCATGGCGGCACGATCGCGCTTGTGGAAAAACCGACTGTCGGAACCCAGTTCCGCATCGAGATCCCTGATCGCCCGGTTTCGCTGGAGGATTACCGCAGCCGGACGCACCTTGAGAAGTGACCGGATTTGGAAAGCCGCGGCCGCAAATTTTTAAACGGCGATTTTTTCAGAAATGCTCTTGCATTGTCCCGAAGGACGCTTTAGAGGATCGCCCACGCAAGCGGCACCGCCGCAGTTGCACGCACCCGTAGCTCAGCTGGATAGAGCACCAGACTACGAATCTGGGGGTCAGGAGTTCGAATCTCTTCGGGTGCGCCATTTCCTCTTTTTCATTGCAAGACTATGTTAAGGCCTTGAACGGGAAGCTCAAATCCGCCGTTCTAAATCCTTCATTCCGCTTATAACTTAGCCTATCGGCGAAGCTTAGTTTCAGCACCGCGCGGCGATTTTCCAATCTCCCACAATTCCCTGAACATCGAAGCCCAGGCAGGACTTCAGATTTTCTTGGCGATACCGCCGCGATATGGCAGAATGAACACATGAAGAACAACGTAGATATTTTCGACGATCTTAGCCGTCGCATCGACATGCTGGCAGAGCGTTCAACCTTGACGCGCAGCCAGATTATCGAAGACGCGCTTTCCCATGGTCGCTCTCTTGCGTGGCAGGAAAAATGGATCGCGGGCGTTCAGGCGGGGATCGAAGGCGCCGACAGAGGCAACTTCGCCACGGATGAAGAAATTGCCGCCGTGCTGAACAAATACAGTCAGGCATAACAGCCCCGTTCGCCTTGTCTGGACGAAACGCTATCTCAAAGAGCTTGCCGGCATCAACGATTATATCGGCGAGAGAAACCCGCGCGCCGCGGCGCGCGTCGTCAATGACATTCATTCAAAGACGGAGAAGCTTTTATCCGCCAATCCCTTCATAGGGCGTGCCGGCGAAATCAGAGGAACACGCGAGCTTGTTATTCCGGCAACGCCTTACATCGTTGCCTACCGCGTTCGAGACGACCATATCGAAGTTCTGTTCGTCCAGCACGGCGCGCGTGAGTGGCCGGACGAGGTCTAATCGTCCTGGCAATGCGCCGACGAAATCAGCGTGCGACGCTTCATCCCCGCCATCAAGTGATAGCGTACTTCCCTGGTCCCTCGAAGGAGCTATGTCCGTTGATAGGGGAAGAAAAGGCTGATGCGAGGCGAGGGAGTTTGCCGTGGCAATTTCAGAATTATGGACGGTCTCCAACCGACATCAATTTCCCCTGCCGGACTTTCAGAACGGCGATGAAATCAGCTTCCCGGCGCTTTGGTGTCGGCATTGCTTGATCGGTTTACAAAATCGGGAGACGCCGTCTTCGATCCCTTCGTGGGCTTGGGAACGACGTTCTTCGTCTGCGAGCAGAAGGGCAGAATCCCTTACGGGATAGAAACCGACCGGCAGCGATATGAATGGGTTAGGGAACGCATCACGACAGAGGATCATCTCTTCTCCGGTGATAGCGCGGGGCTGGCAGCCTTCGGCCTTCCCGAGATGGAATTCTGCATCACATCGCCGCCATACATGCCGCATTGGCATAAATGGAACCCGCTTGACAACGGCGATCCCAATTATGACGGCTATGACGTTTATCTGAAACGCATGCAGGAAATACACGGCCAGATCTGCCAACGCTTGAAGACGAATGCCTATCTTGTCGTTCAGGCCGACAATCTGACCAGCGAAAAATTCTCTCCCCTTGCCTGGGATCTTGGGCGAGCTTTGTCAGAGGTCATGATGCTTGAAGGGGAAATTATGGTCACATGGTCTGAAGCTGTGGAAAGCGGCAACTGCTTCACCCAATGCCTCGTGTTCAAGAATGCAAGCTGATGAAAAAAGCTTGCCGCGATGGCCACTCTGTGACCCAAGGAAGCCAAGCGAAAAACTATTGCTCGGCCGGGAAGTCTCTTTCAAAGTCTTCCTTTTCTTTCTTCCCGTACGCGGATGAGTAATAGCCACTACAAATCAGATATGAGCACTCATCCGGATCGCCCATTTCCCATCCCGGCAGGCAGGTGACCACGCGCTGGAATTTCTCGTTGCAAAGTCCGTGGTTTGCCAAGAGCCGCGGCTCATTTCCGAAATACGCGCTTATGGCTTTCTGGCGTGTCCATGCCGGAACGACTTTCCAATCAGCGGCGCCGCCCTCAGCGCTCACATTGCCGGTCGCACAGCGACCAGTTGGAAATCACGACCGGCTGATCGCAGGAAAAAGCCTGGACGGCGCTTCCCAGCAGGATCGAAACCAATGCCAGCAGCCGCTGGCCATAGACCATCGCGCTCTGCTTCCTCATGCCGATCTTCCGCATCCTGGTCTCCACCGCGTGCAATTTCCTGTCCCTGACGGGAACAGGCGATCTCCAAAGACGCCCTAAGATTTTTTTCCTAGTTCATGAAACGTTCTTACGCCGGATTGCTGGCCGTTGCAACCATGGAATGTTGAAGTCGAAGAATATGTGGCGATTGGCGATGTGGACGCTGGGCCGGTCTTTCCAACAGCACGCGTGAAAGACGACAAAAGCCACACCAATGCCGGAAGCCGCTGGCTCGTGCCCCTTAGTAGAGGCAACGAGCCTAACAGAGCCCCAATTGCCCTGACCCTACTCCTTGATCGGGATGCCGGCTTCGATGGCAGCTTCGATAAAGGCCTGCCGCGCCTCTTCCCGGTTTCGTTTGCCCGACATGACATCGGCGCAAACCGCGCACGCCCGATCGAGCGCCGGGCCCTCTTCGGTCGGCCAGTCTTCGACCAACGCCCATGTTGCGGCCTGGGTCGTCTGGATGACCACCCACTGATCCGGGCCGTCAAGGGCCAACGTCACCGGCTTCTTCCAAATGGTTTGCATCGTCTCAGGATCTCCGCTGCGTGCTCTCTGCCGCCTCCTCACATAAGGCGGTTTATCCCGCGTGGCGAGGCGACGGCTTGAACGAGATGTTTTTTCCAGCAACGCCGACTGTAGCTTATGCGGCGCCTCTCAAAAATCCTGAGCGAATTCGCACGCCAGCAATGTCTTGCCTGGCAAGGCATCCCCCTGGCCGGCGACGATGGAAACTCTTCCAGCAAGTCCCGGCTCGGGCTGCTGATCGGCTGGGAGCTCGCGCGCATAGCCCTTGGTGGAGGTTCCAAGCAGGTCCGAGGTCTCCGGCTTCAATCCGTATTTTTTCGCCAGATCGTCAGCGCGTTGGCCCTCGACCAGAATTCCGACCGCATTGCTGGCAAAGAAAACCTCCGTCGACTTGAAGCCGTCGCGGCCGATCTGGCTCGGGATCTTGTAGATCGCCGCACCGAGCGACGAGGTGTCCGGCTTGGCCAGAGCTTCCGCGGCATCATAGATTTCGGTTGCCGATGTTATCGAATAGGGCGGCTTGCACAGGGCGGCATCGAAGAACTTTTCATTGGCGGAAGCGGCCATGACCTGTTCGGGCTGAAATGTCTGAAAAGCAACGCATAGCGAGAAGGCAGCGGTGCGAATTTTGGCGTTATGCATGTGATATTCCCAAGAATGGCAGTAGCGGGCCGCGTTCGATTATAAGTCCGGATGCTCAGGGGATTCGGAACGGCATTGCCACCTTAAGTTTAGCTTTCGGTCTTTTTCGAAAGTGCTGCGAGATGTTTAATTGGAGGTCGCTGTTCGAGATAGAGCATCACAGTCCCTTACGACGGCGGGAGAGCCATGATCGCAGCCTATATCGATGAAATCATCATGTTTTGCGCCGGCCTGTGGATGACCTCGGTGGGCTTTTGGTTATCTGTCGCTGCCCGGCTACTCCGCCAATCCGCTCGTCACTTCAAGTGGATGGGGTCCCATGCTGCTCGCCATCGCCGTCGTTCTGGCTGCTGCTCATAGGCTCGCCATTTCGGGTATGGGAGAGGCTTGGAGGCTCAGGCTGGAGTAAACCAATGAACAATATGATGGCTTGCCCATCGTGCGGATCGGGCGAAACAGAATCGATCGTGCACGGCGGTTCGTACATTCTTCGATGCGTCGCCTGCGGCGAAGCCATCGTCGCGACATCATTCATGGCGATGTTCGACTCGGGTGACGCGTTTTCAGCCTTTGCCGATGCAGGCCCCGGAAAACACCCTGCGCCGGAGACGCTCATCGCTCGTGGACCGCTTCGGCAGATCTCGGCGACAATCAGCGGCGTGGCGCGTTACGGAACGCTGATACGTCTGGTCCCTGACCCGAAGGATTGAAATCCGACTTGGCGTCGTTTGACGGGGCGAGCGGCTGAGTTGAGGGTGCTGAGGCCATGCAGGATGACGCTGCCTGATATCGCCGAGCCTAGTCGAGCGACAGCCGTACTGCGCACCAATCCCATACCGCATCGACCGCCTTTCGCGGTGATGACGAGCGTTTGCGGATCAGGAAATAGTCCGGCTCGATGACTGTCGTCTCATCGATCACCTGCACCAGCCGCCCGGCCTCGAGATCAGCCGCCACGAACGCCCGGCAGGCCAAAGCGACGCCCTGGCCGGCCAGCGCCGCATCGAGCGCCAGTGTCGTATGGTTGAACACCGCACCCGGCAGCTTCTCGCGCGATTGCAGGACGAGCGGCCAGGGGCTGACCGCGTCATGCAAAAGCGGCAGCTTGCGAAGCGCATCGGCCGTCAGCGGAAGGGGCAGGCCCTTGACCAGATGCGGGCTGGCGACGGCGACCAGTTCCTGGCGGAACAGCAGCCTTGTTTCCAGCGAGGCCGGGAAGGGCCCGCGGGTCAGCCGCACCGCAATGTCCACCTGATCGCGGTCGAAGTCCGACAGCGCCTCGGTGGCGACCGTTCGCAGTTCCACGTCGGGCAGGGCGGCTTTGAACTCGGCGAGGCGCGGGATCAGCAGCTTGGCGGCGACCGTCGGGGTGACGCTGATCGTCACGGCGTCCGGCCGGGCGAGAAGCCGTCCGGTCGCATCGCCGAGCGTGTCGAAGGCGCGGGTCACATCCGCCAGATAGGCTGCGCCTTGCGGGGTCAGGGCCAAGCCGCGCGGCAGGCGTTGAAACAACATCAGGCCGAGTTGATCCTCCAGCGCGCGGACCTGCTGCGCCACCGCACCCTGAGACACTCCCAGCTCCTCGGCGGCGGCGCGGAAATTCAACCTGCGGCCCGAGACCTCGAAGGCGCGGAGCGCATTCAGCGGCGGCAGCTTGCGGCGGGGCGGGGTCATCGGCGCATTCCAGTAGATTTTCTACAGTCTGGCATGTTTCTTTCTGAGGCGAAAGTCGGGGCTGTCTCTGGCATACTGCTTCGCAATTCAACGATTGGAGGCTCCGATGTCCAAAGAAAAAGTCGCTCTCATCACCGCAGGGGGTTCCGGCATGGGTGCTGCCGCCGCAAGGAAGCTGGCCGCGGACGGCTATCACATTGCGGTGCTTTCCTCGTCGGGCAAGGGCGAGGCGCTCGCCAAGGAATTGGGCGGTGTCGGTGTCACCGGCTCGAACCTGGTGAATGGCGATGTGAAGCGGCTCGTCGATCTGGCCATGGGGAGATGGGGGCGGATCGACGCACTGGTCAATTCCGCCGGCCATGGGCCGCGCGCGCCGATCCTCGACATCACCGACGAGGACTGGCACAAGGGCATGGAGGTCTATTTCCTCAGCGCCGTGCGGCCGATCCGGTTGGTCACGCCGATCATGGAAGCCCAGGGCGGCGGCGCCATCGTCAACATCTCGACGGCATGGGCTTTCGAGCCGTCGGCGATGTTTCCCACCTCGGCCTTCGCCAGGGCGGGGCTGGCAAGCTTCACCAAGATTTTCGCCGATACCTATGCGGCGAAGAACATCCGCATGAACAATGTCCTGCCCGGCTGGATCGACAGCCTGCCCGCCACCGAGGAACGGCGCGACAGCGTGCCGATGGGCCGCTATGGCACGTCCGAGGAAATCGCCGCGACCGTCGCCTTCCTGCTCTCCGAGGGCGCCGGCTACATCACCGGCCAGAACATCCGCGTCGACGGCGGCATTACCCGTTCCGTCTGAGCCAGACCATGGAAGCAGATCATGAAGTCGCGCCGCCGAACCTCGCGGATATAGACGCTTCCGCATGGCGGGCGCTTGAAACGGCGGCGACAAGCCCGCAGTCGGGTTTCCGGTTCTTGAACCTCTGCTCGGTGGATTCAGAGGCGAGGCCGCAGGCGCGCATGGTGGTCTTGCGGCGCGCCGACGGTCCATCACGGGTTCTGGAATTTCACAGCGACAGCCGCAGCCCGAAATGGCTGGAGCTTTCGGCAAATCCCCATGTCACGGTCCTCGGCTTCTCCACGCAGACGCGGCTGCAGTTTCGGCTTCAGGGAACGGTCGAACTGCATGCCCCCGGCAGCGAGCCGGCGAACGACGCCTGGGACAAGCTCTCAACCTGGACGCGGACGACCTACACCGGCGGTCCGCCCGGGGACGAGTGTGGTCTTGACATGATCGACGAGGCGGTTCTGCCGAAGCCTGCGGATGACGCGAAGGGAAAGCCGCACTTCGGCCTGCTGATCTTTCGCGCCCGCACGCTGGACTGGTTCCAGTTGCGCCGGCAGGGCAATCGAAGGGCGCTGCTGACCTATGAGGAGACGGGCGCGCTTGCGGCCTGTCGATGGGTCAATCCATGACGAGGGCTATGACATTGGACCATGACAGGGGGCCATGACACGGGGTGGGCGCGCCCTCATGGGCGCAGCCGGACGACGATCGAAGCTCCAGGGACGCGCAATTGTTCGGCCATCGCCTGCAGATCTTCCCCGTCCGTTCCCGCCAGAACAATACGGCCATCCATGATCGGCTCCCGCATCCAGGATTCGATGACGACCTTGTCGTTGATCAGCAACTGCGTTTGCCGTCCCAATGCGGCTTGCGTGAAATCGCGGAATTTGGCGGCGCTTTCCGGCGTGAGCACGATAGTCAGCCCCCGGTCGTAAGAGATGGGGGACTGGGCGACCTCGGCGCTCTTCACCGCCAGCGCGACAGGCGCGATCGCCTCAGGCCCGGCATTGCCCGTCGCCACCGTCTCTTGCGATGCTGGTGGCGAAGGCGGCGTCGAAAGCGCATCGAGTATGCCTGACCCCGCCTTTTCAGATGGCAGCGGCTCGATATGCAGATCGGGCCTCTAAGACCTTGGCCGTCAGCACGGCGGGGAGCGGCAGGCGCGCCGGCATGTCGTCCCGCAATATGTGGGTGTAGGTGCGCAGCGTAAATCCGCCTGTGGTCACGCTCACGATCTCGGTGGTTTCGACCGTTGAACCATCGTCCAGCGACACGACGAATGTGACGCTTCGGGTCTTGCCGGCGCGTTTGATGGATGCCAGCTGATCGGAGGTAAGGTTCTTTACCCGTTCGGGAAAGGCCGCCATCATCTTTGCGATCGCCGGCTGCTGCGACTGGCTGAAGGCCGCTGGATCGACGTCTTCGGACATGGAAAGGGTCGCCATGCGCGCGGCCGCGTCGGTGGACTCAAGGGTCCAGGTCGACGCTACGGTGACATTGACGCCGCTATAATCCTCGATCCGCGACCCTGCCGCGGGCTGCCCGATCTGCATGAGCTGGTCCTGATGGAATTGTCCGGTCGCAAGCAGCTGCGCCTCCGGCGCCAAGGCGGTGACAATCAGCAGCGGGTTTTGCTCTATCTTGCCGATGATGCCAGTGACGCCGTTCTCCGAGGTCGCGGCCCCACCCGGTCCATTGGCGGCCATCTCCCGCATATGCGCCAGGATCCGATCGACGCCGAACAGATTGGTGGGAAAGCCGTTCAAATCCGTTTCAAGTTCGAGCGAGCTTGTGCCATAGGCCGTCAGGGAATTCTGATAGAGCAGGTTCATCTGATAGCTGTCGGCAGGACCGGCGGTGCCTTCCGGCAGCTCGGCATTGAGGGACCAGCGGACGCGCATGCCGTTTTCATCCCGCGACAGAACCGTCATGCGGGGGTGAAATACGCCGCGCGCCGTCACCGAGGCGCCCGGCTTGTCGAACCAGAACGACATGTCGCTTTCGGTGGCTTTTTGCACGCTGTAGCCATGCTCGACGCCGGTCGCCGGCGCATAACCGGGGATGGTGACGCCATCCTCGGACTGTGCCGGGCCGGAGAGCGTGACGCAGACGCAAAACCAGACAAGTCTTTTCCACCGTGGTAATTTCATGCTGGCTGGCCTCTGACATCCCTGCCGAGATCCTAGCAGGAAGACCTCGGTGATATAAGATCAAAGATAAGAATATTTTCCTAGTTTGTGAATGATGCTTGCGCTAGGTTGCACGCAATTGCAACCATGGAATGCTGAATGTCGAGCAAATTTTTTCCCGTTGTCGAGGTGGTCGTCTGGACGCGCTTCGGCCGGCGCCTGCAGAATTCCCGGCCTCGCAAGGTTGGCGTCTTGCCGAAGGATCGACCGGCAACGACGGCGAAGGGCTGATGGTGGAATTCAACCCGCGCGACAAGAGCCGAACCACTGCCGGGAAGACGCGGGCGATGGTGCGCAAGCATACCGCGCCGCCCGGCGGGAGCGATGACGGCAGCCTCCGCTGGCAATGGCTGACGATCCAGCTGCTGGAATCGCCGGCGTTCACGACGTTGAGCGCCAATGCCTGCCGCGCCTTCTTCCGCATCGTCATCGAACACACCGCCCATGCCGCTCTCGAAAACGGCAAGCTTGTGGTGACCCATCCCCAGTTCGTCTCCTACGGTGTCACCGGCGAATATGTCGCCGATGCGCTCGATGAGCTGGCCTATAAGGGGCTGATCAAAGTTCACCGCGGCCGGGCAGGCAGCGGGGTCGCGCATCCCAACCGGTTCACGCTGACATTCGTCGGTGACCATGAAGGTGCGCCGGCGACCGACGAGTGGAAACAATGCACGGTGGAAAGGTGCCGGAAATGGTCCGAGACCGACCGCAAACTTGCCGCCGACAAACGTGGGCGTGTCGGCCGGAAGAAAAAAACGCCACTTCGGGATCCCGAAATCCCACCGCTTCGGGATCCCGAAATTCGCCGCGCTTCGTGAGCTGTGACCCTCAGGAAAGAGTGAAGGATTTCAATGCCGCAGCCAATTTCGGGATTCCGAAGTGCTATATAGAGTTTGGTGGGGACGCAGGCACTTTGCCACGATCAGGAACTCCGTCTCCCGCCCGCCGATCCTTCCGGCCGAAACTGTGCGAAGCAGAAGGCCGAAAGCCTCATAAAGCCAATAAAGCGGGGGAATCCGGTCCTTGAGCGCATGCACCTGCGTCGACACATACTCGCCGACGAAGACGATATCCATGCCGAGCTCCTTCAAAGTCCCGGCAATCTCCGAATGGGATGCCTCGGCGGCGTGCTCGACACGAAAGGGGGCATAACCCGGCTTTCCTGCGTTTTTCTGCCGCAGGACGTAGCGATAGAACAGGACGTGGGTCCACCAGGGCGTAAGGTCGGTGAAGATCCCTTTGGCCGAGTTCAGGATCGGACCCTTGACGAAGACCAGACCGCCGGGAGACAGGGTGTCATGGGCTCTGAGCAGGGCGGCGCGCGGGCTTTCCAGATGTTCGAGGACGTCCCAGAAGACACAGGCGTCGAAGCGGCGATCTCCATAGTCGATGGTCTGCGCATCGCCGAGAATCCGCTCGCAAGCGTCCCGGTTCCTCTCGAGCTGCTCCTTCGAGATATCCAGGACCGTATATCTCGCGCCTGCCAACGGGATATGCGTGCGCGAGCCGCCGCCAACCTCAAGAATGTCGGTGTTGATCTTGCTGGAAAACGCTGATTGCGCATGCGACAGCGCGTCGTTTACCCACGGCGAAGCCATCATCGTCCCTCCCCGGAGAGATTAGCGTCTGCGACCATAAGTAAGCATTAATATAATATTTAAGCAATATTTAACTTAAGAAGTCGATTTGCCTAAAGCGCGTTGCGTCAAACTTGATTCATGCGACGCGCTTTAGCTCTTTGTTTTCACGCATGTCGTTGCCGCAAAACCGCGGCACACTTTTGCGCGACATGCTTTAGTTTCGCGCAATCTTCCTGATGTACCCGCAGGTCTGATGATCTCAGAGGCGCTGCGGCCGGAGGAATGCATGATGGTGGGAATTTTTCGGGCCCTGGCCGTCCTGACGATGATGACGGCGCTTGCCGGCTGCATCGACCATGCCAATGATCCGGTGCTCCTGGCGGTCGGCGTACCGGTCAATCCGCCTGCAGTTGCGCACGGCCTTTGCATGACCGACGGCAACGCCATGTATCGTGAGGCGAGGAGACAGTATGAGCTGCGCGCCCAGCTGACTGGCTATGCCGAGGCCGATGAGCTGGAGGCGGAAACGATAGCGCGCGCTGCGGCCCACCGGCAATATGTCGCCTGCCTCTCCGGCCAGGGCTACCGGACATTATACGCGGATTGAGAACAGAGAATTCGTAATTCCGCCCGAGCGCCGCTTGAGCTCTTGCACCGATCGCGGCTTTTCACGTTTTTTGGCGATTTGGTCACGCCGGATCGCCTGCAATCACGAGTTTTGGAAGTTGCATGTGAACCGGGAACTCCGCGGCCGAGAAAGGCATTTTCATCAGGTAAATCCACTAAGGAGGGTTTATCATGAAGATGCTCAGACTTATCCCTTCCGCCACAGTGCTCAGTGCCATTCTCGCCCTCGCGTCGATCGCTCCAGCGCAGGCGGCACCCGTCCAGGCGGTTCGGCCGCCGGATGTCCAGTCCGCGAAAATGGTTCAATATAAACCACATGCCGGATCCTGGCATGGCTATCAGGGTTTTCGCACCGAGCGCCCCGGCACCCGCCGCCATTCCGACGGTTACTGGTATCCGCTTGCCGCCTTCGGCGTCGAGGCCGGCACCACGGGCTCAATCGTTCGCCAGCCGGTGAACAGACCGGCAGCCCCGGAAATGTGCAACCCTACGTTTTCTGGATCGATCGGTCCCGGCAGCATGCCCTGCGATAACGGCTATTGAGCCGGCAAATGAAAGAGGCGGCGATGAGCCGCCTCTTTCTCGATCATGGGGCCGCTCACATATCCGTGACCTCCATTTTGGCGCCGTAGTATGTGACAGATCGCCTTCCTAACTCCGGGGCGTAAATTCCCTGAATCCTCCCAAGGAGACGATTATGACCACCACCTTCAAGACCGGCGTGGCCGCCACCGCCCTCAGTGTAATCCTCGGCCTCTCTGCCTTTTCGGCCACGGCAGCTCCCCTCCAGTCGAGCGCGACGGAGCAAGGTGCGACAGCGCGCCCGGTTGCGCAGGAAACCAAGGTTGAACATGACAGGCGCACGACCGGTTCGATCGGCGAGCGCGCGGAAAGCATGGGTTCGACACACTATATGATGAACCCGAAGAAGCCCCTCAACATGGATTGCAAACTCGGCTTCAACCCGACAAGCAGCTCCAGCTGCAATTATTGACGAGCGCTCGGCCGTTCGCGGCTGAGTTGGCAGACTTCGTCGGCAATCTGGAGGCGGCCATTTAGGGCCGCCTTCTGCGGTAGAGCGCCGGTGCAATCGTCCTGCATAAAATCTTGCATCAACTGCAAAAATGCAATAAGTAAAAAATTAACGGAGATTTTCGACAGGAAAAGCCGTGCAAATCGCCTGCACCTCAAGATGTTCGACGCGCCTGCCTTGGAATTGCCATGCTCGCCGCGATGGTCGCTTTTCATAATCAAACGAATTTCAGACAGGTGGGATAGTCATGACCGCAAAGGCTGCATGCTCCGATTTCCTGCATTTTTTCCGCTCCTGGATCAGCAACCCCCTGCGCGTCGCCGCCATCGCGCCCTCGGGCGATTCGCTTGCCAGGATCATGACCAGTGAAATTGCCGCCCTCGACGGGCCGATCATCGAGCTCGGCCCCGGCACCGGCGTCTTCACCCGGGCGCTGCTGGCGCGCGGGGTCAGCGAGGCGGATCTGACCCTGATCGAGTACGGCCCGGAGTTCATCACCGCGCTGCAGGCGCGTTTCCCGATGGCGCGCGTGCTGCAGATGGATGCCGCCCAACTCGCTCATGCCGATATTTTCGAGGGGGAGCCGGTCGGCGCTGTTGTCAGTGGCCTGCCGCTTTTGTCCATGTCGCCGCGCAAGATCGCCTCGATCCTGGCCGGCGCCTTCGCCTATATGCGGCCGGGCGGGGCCGTCTATCAGTTTACCTATGGCCCGCGCTGCCCAGTGCCGCGGCCGATCCTCGACCGTCTCGGCCTGAAGGCGGTGCGCATCGGCGGCACGGTGCGCAACCTGCCGCCGGCCTCCGTCTACCGGATTTCCCGCCGCAAGCCGCTGGAACTGTCGCGCGAGCGTTTCAGCTATCGTGAGAGCGACGCTGAACTCGACGATGTCGCCGCCTTCTCCAACGAGACCGGCGGCTGACCGATGATGCCGGGCGGAAATGGCTGACAGCAAACGGACGGCGACTGGGGAAGGCCGACGGCAACGCAAGCGGCGGCAGACGCGCGAGCGCATCGAGCAGGCGGCGGTGAGCCTCTTTCTCCAGCGCGGTTTCGAGACCACGACCGTCGAAGACATCACCGAGGCGGCCGACGTCTCCAAGCGCAGTTTCTTCGATTATTTCCCCTCCAAGGAAGAGGTGGTGTTCGCCTGGCAGGATGGCTTCGCCGATCGGCTGATGGCGGCGATCGCCGCAAGGCCGGCAGAAGAGCCGTTGGTGGCTGCGGTCGAGGCGGCGATCACCGCCACCGTCATCGCCGCTGTCGACGAGCGCAGTCTGGCGCTTGGTGAACTCATCCATCGCACGCCGGCCCTGAAGGCCCGCGACCAGCTGAAATATGCCAGGCTCGAACAGAAGCTCGCCGAGGCGCTGCTTCTGCGCAAGGGAAATGATCCGCAGGAGCGGTCGCGCATGCACATCCTCGCCGCGGTCGTCATCGGCGCGCTGCGCGTCGGAGCCGAACTCTGGCGGCAGCGCCCGCCGGATGCTGCGCCGCAGGATATTGCCCATGAGATATTCGCCGAGCTATGGACGATCCTGGCGGAATTCGGCGACGAGGCGAAGGCCGGGCGTTGATGCGTCTCGATGAAACCGCGCGCCCTGTGGCATTTTCAGCGCCGTCCCTGTCCGGGCCTGCGGCGCCCTCCTATATGTGCAAGCGTCGTCACGGCATTCTCAATATCACCATGATGAGCGGATCATCATGCCCGCATCGCTTTCGGCCAGGCGCCCCGCCATGGCAGGTGAACCGGGCGGCACCCGACCGCTCCACCGACTTTAACGATTTCATTGACCAGGAGAGGAAAGATCATGTCCAGTCATAACGCAGCCAAGTCAGGCACCTTCAAGATCGGCGGCGAGATCGCGGTCAACCGTCTCGGTTTCGGCGCCATGCGCATCACCGGCAAGGGCATCTGGGGCGAGCCGGACGATCATGCCGAATCCATCCGCACGCTGCAGCGCCTGCCGGAACTCGGCGTCAACTTCATCGATACCGCCGATTCCTATGGCCCCGACATTTCCGAATGGCTGATCAAGGAAGCGCTGCATCCCTATGGCGGCAAATCCGTCGTCGCCACCAAGGGCGGCCTGACCCGTCACGGCCCCGATATCTGGCTGCCGGTCGGCCGCCCGGAATATCTGATCCAGCAGGCGCATAAGAGCCTGCGCAACCTGGGGCTCGAGCAGATCGACCTTTGGCAGCTGCACCGCATCGATCCGAAGGTGCCGGCCAAGGAGCAATTCGATGCGATCAAATCGCTGCTCGATGCCGGCCTGATCCGCCATGCCGGCTTGAGCGAAGTCTCCGTTGCCGACATCGAGGCGGCCTCGAAACACTTCAAGGTCGCCACCGTGCAGAACCGCTATAATCTGGTCGACCGCACCAGCGAGGACGTGCTCGATTATTGCGCCAAGCAGAATATCGGCTTCATCCCCTGGTTCCCGCTCGCCGCCGGCGATCTCGCAAAACCCGGCTCCTTGCTCGATACGATCGCCAAAAAGCACAATGCCGCGCCAAGCCAGATCGCGCTCGCCTGGGTGCTGAAACGCAGCCCGGTCATGCTGCCGATCCCCGGCACCTCGAAGGTCAAACATCTCGAAGAAAACGTCGCGGCCGTCGATATCACGCTGTCGGACGAGGAGTTCTCGGCGCTCGATGCCGAGGGCCGGAAAGTGTTCAAGGCGGCGTGAGGGGGGCTGACCGGCGGCGCCCAAGACCCCTCCCCAACCCCTCCCCACAAGGGGGAGGGGCTAAGGTGCCGCACCGCTTTACATAAACTCTATCGTATCAATCCGTCGAACGGTAACAGCCAGCAAGACCTCTGCTTTTGGTCGCCGCCGGACACCACAGCTTAGTCCCTCCCCCTTGTGGGGAGGGGGTGGGGAGGGGTCTTGGACTGGGCGAACCATCGGCGATCGGTGAGGCCTCATTTTTCAGCAGAATTTAACCACTTGGTCAAACATGCCGCAAAATGAGGCGGCTGTCTGTGGTTTTGAGGGCAAGCATTGCGTCTAGCGCATTGCTGCATTGCGGTATTTTCGCTATTCCCGATCAAATGAATGGGGTATCACTATCTTCGTAAGCAGCGCACTCCTCCTCCCAGCGCTCTTACATCGGACTGACAACACTCCTCCTCCCAGTTGTCGGTCAGGATCAAGAGCCTGGCGCACCTCCTCCCGCGCCAGGCTCTTTTCGTTTTCCTAATCAAGCTCTTCCTGCTCCGCAATTTGACTCCGCAGCCGTCGTCGGCCTATTTGAACGCGCGCCGCCTGTCGGTGCGCGAACCGGTTGGAGTTTGGTCATGATCGGCAAATGGCGCGGCCCGCGGGCGGCTCTGACAGGTCTTCTGCTGGCGGTGTTTGCGCTTGCCGGCTGCGGCGGCAGGCCGGTCGGCGTCATGCAGGCGGCCGGCAGCGTGCCGCCCGGCACGTCGAAGGTCGATCTTCTCGTCGCGACGACGCGCGCTGCCGACGACAATCCCGCCGTGCTATTTTCAGGCGAACGCGGCACCGGCCTCACCGTCAATGCCGTCGATGTCTCGATCCCGCCCGAGGCCAACCGCAAGGTCGGCCAGGTGCAGTGGCCAAAGCGGCTGCCGGCCGATCCCTTGCGCGATTTCGTCACCGTGTCGGTCGATCCGCTCGAAGGCGAGCGGGCGGGCGAGACCTGGCTGAAGGGCCATATGCCTAGGAGCCGCCGGGTGCTGGTCTTCGTCCACGGCTTCAACAATCGCTATGAGGACGCCGTCTACCGTTTCGCCCAGATCGTTCATGATTCGCATGCCGACGTCGCGCCGGTCGTCTTCACCTGGCCCTCGCGCGCCAGCATCTTCGATTATAATTACGACAAGGAAAGCACCAACTATTCCCGCGATGCGCTGGAGGAGCTGCTGACCCGCACCGCCGCCAATCCCGCCGTCAGCGACGTCACCATCATGGCGCATTCGATGGGCACCTGGCTGACCGTCGAAGCGCTCAGGCAGATGGCGATCCGCAATGGTCACGTCGCGTCCAAGATCAACAACGTCATCCTCGCCTCGCCGGATCTCGATGTCGACGTCTTCGGCCGCCAGTTCGCAAGCCTCGGCAAGGACCGGCCGCACTTCACCATCTTCGTCTCCAGGGATGACCGGGCGCTGGCGCTGTCGCGGCGCATCTCCGGCAATGTCGATCGCCTCGGCCAGATCGATCCTTCGGTCGAGCCCTATCGCAGCAAGCTTGAGACGGCCGGCATCACCGTGCTCGATCTCACCAAGCTCAAGGGCGGCGACCGGCTGAACCACGGCAAATTCGCCGAAAGCCCCGAAGTGGTGAAGCTGATCGGCGACCGGTTGATTGCCGGCCAGACGATCACCGATTCCAATGTCGGCCTCGGCGAGGCGGTCGGCGCGGTGGCGATGGGCGCTGCCCAGACCGCCGGAAGTGCCGTCAGCGTCGCCGTCAGCACACCGATCGCCATCTTCGATCCGCGCACCCGCCGCAATTACGACGCCCAGCTGAAGCGTCTCGGCCAGTCGATGAACAACACCGTCGGTTCGGTCGGCGACAGCGTCGGCGCCGGCCTGCCGGAAAGCCAGTAAAAATTCCACCGCGCAATTCCAGCAAAAGTGCCCGGCGGTTTTGTCGGGAAAAGCGCAAGACGGAAATTCTCTAGGCATCACCACCGATCTGATATATCAGGGTGGCGAACGGCAATTCTGTCTGCCGTCTGGGTGGGTTGATAGCATGGCGGATGAGACGAGGAAGAGGGTGGTTGTCGTCGGCGCGGGCGTGATCGGCGCCTCGATCGCCTTCGAGCTGCAGCGGCGCGGACTTGCGGTGACGCTGATCGACAAGGGCGAGCCGGGACGCGGCACCTCATTCGGCAATATGGCAAGCATCGCGCTCGATTTCGCCGCCGGCTCGGGCCCTTCGACCTGGAAGAAAATGCCCGGCTGGCTGCTCGATCCCGAAGGTCCGGTCTGGCTGCGGCCCTCCTATGCCGCCAAGATGCTGCCCTGGTTCCTGCGCTTCCTTGCCGCCGGCCGCCCGTCGCGCCTGAGAGAGATCGAGGATGCCGGCATGAACCTGTCGCAGCGCGCGCTTGGCGATTTCAGGCAGATGCTCGAGGCGATCGGCGCGCCCGAGCTGATGACCGACGAGGGGTGTCTGGCGATCTACGAGACCGAGGCGGAATTTGCCGCCGACCGCGGCCATCTCGCCATAATGCAGCGCTACGGCCTCGAATTCGAGGTGTTGAGCAACGGCGCCATCCAATATTATGAGCCGGCGCTTTCGCCGTCGATCGCCAAAGCCGTTCTGCTGCCCGACAACAAGTCGATCCGCGATCCCTATCAGCTGGTGGTAAAGCTCTTCGACGCGGCTAAGGCCGCCGGCACGCGCTTCGTTTCCGGCACCGTGCGGAATATCGAGCGCAAGGGCGATGGCACGGCCGTCGTTCTTCTCGAAGACGGCGGCCGCATCGAGGCCGGTTCCGTCGTGCTGGCCGCCGGCGTCCACACGCGCTTCCTCGCTGAAAAACTCGGCGAGCCGATCCCGCTCGAAACAGAGCGCGGCTATCACACCCAGATCATGAAGCCCGGCATCTCCATGCGCTATTCGATGATCTGGCCGGCCCGCGCCTTCATGGTGACGCCGACGGCGGGCGGCATCCGCGTCGGCGGCAATGTCGAACTTGCCGGTCTCGATGCCGCGCCCGATTTCCGCCGCCCGCGGGTGTTGGTGCGCCACGCCCAGCGCGCGCTGCCTGGACTGAAACTCGAGGAGGCAACGGACTGGATGGGCCACCGCCCGGCGCTGCCCGATACCATCCCGATCATTTCCCCGTCCTCGAAGATGCCGGGTGTTTTCTATGCGACCGGCCACGGCCATCTCGGCCTGACCTATGCCGCGACGACAGCGCGGCTGATCGGCGATATGGTGACCGGGCTCAAACCATCCCTCGACATCGCCCCGTTCCGCATAGACCGATATTAGGATTTACTGTCGATGGCGGCGTCGGCCGTCACATCCGAACTGGAGTTTACGACATGAGATGGAAGCGCACGATCCAGCTGCTGGATGTCCATGCCGAAGGCGAGATCGGCCGCGTCGCGATCGGCGGCGTGCCGAAGATCCCCGGCGACACCATCGCCGCCCAGCTGCATTGGCTGAACACCGACCCGAAGGGCGACGAGCTGCGCCGCTTCCTCTGCCTGGAGCCGCGCGGCGCGCCGATCGGCTCGGTCAACCTGCTGCTGCCGGCAAGACATCCCGACGCGGATGCCGCCTTCATCATCCTGCAGCCCGACCAGGCGCATGCCAGCTCCGGCTCGAATTCGATCTGCGTGACGACGGCGCTTCTCGAAGCCGGCATCGTCGAGATGCAGGAGCCGGAGACGGTGGTGACGCTCGAAACCGCGGCCGGCCTCGTCAAGGCGACGGCAACCTGCCGCGACGGGCGCTGCGAAAAGGTCAAGCTCACCATGGTGCCCTCCTTCGTGCATCAGCTCGATGTCGAGATCGACACGCCGCATTGGGGCAGGATCAAAGCCGATCTCTGCTACGGCGGCATCTTCTATGCGCTTGTCGATGTCGGCCAGATCAATCTCAAGATCGAGAAGGCCAACGCCGCCGGTCTCGTCCAGGCCGGCATGATCCTGAAAGAACTGATCAACCGCGACATCAAGGTCGTCCATCCGGAAATCCCGGCAATTTCAGGCGTCGCCTATGTCATGTTCCGCGATACCGAGGCCGACGGCACGGTGCGCACCTGCACCACCATGTGGCCGGGCCGGGCCGACCGCTCGCCCTGCGGCACCGGCAATTCCGCCAACCTCGCCACGCTTTATGCCCGCGGCAAGGCCAAGGTCGGCGATAGCTTCACCTCGAAATCGATCATCGGCTCCGAGTTCGAGGTCGGGCTGCAGGCGGTGACTGAAGTGGCCGGCCGCCCGGCCGTCATCCCCACAATCACCGGCCGCGGCTTCACCTTCGGCCTGACCCAGGTCGCCCTCGACCCCTTCGACCCGCACCCCGGCGGCTTCGCGCTCACGGATGTCTGGGGGCCATCGGCGGGAGAGATCTGAACGTCTTAAGGCCATGGTGGGCCGGGTGGACATCGGCATCAGCCAGGCAGGCTGACGGCGAGGGTGGCTGTTGAACGTTTGCGGGCAGGCCGCGGGGTCGCGTCAAATGCGCGCTCCGAGCACCTGCGCAGCAGCGAGGGATCGTCGACCACATGCGCCGGCACCGCGTAATAGCGGCGAACCGTGACCTCCCTGCCGGCAGCGCGGTAGCTGAACGGTTCGGAGCCATCTGCTTCGAACTCCGCGCGCATCGCGGCGTCGACGCGCAGATATAACGTGCCCTTCATGACGAACCCGAACTGCGCGCCGTTTCGGACGAGGGCGGATCCGCCGAAGAACCGCCTTATATCGATGGCGCCCGGTGGGGCGATCTGGCTCGCAAATTCGAGCGCCAGGCTGCGTGTCGCCTCGTTACCCATGGTGCCGCCCCGCCAGAGGATCGAAGAAGCCGGTGATCGCGCTGAGCCGGCCATCGGACATGGCAGCGAAACTCGTCCCCGTTTGCAGGACGGTCTCGTCCTCGTGGCGCAGTTCCCAGCGTGCCAGCGAGCGTTCATTGTGATGGAGGACGCCCAAAATTATGAACCGGCCTGCCGGTACGCTCTCCTTGAAACCGGCCATGTAAGCCGCGAGACCGGCTCGCCCAGCGATCGCTCCATTCGGATCGCAATAGGTCACATCGTCGGCGAGGCATGCCAACATTTCCGGCTCGCGTGCGTCAGCGTCCAGCGACCAGATGGCCGCATATCGATTCCATAGCGCCTCAGGCGTCATAACAGTGTCTCCAGTTGATTGAATTCGTCTTCGATCGCCTGCCGCAGGCTGGCCTTGTCTTCGCCGCCGCGAATGAGCACGAGCAGGCCTTGATAGAAGGCAAGGAGGCGGACAGCTGTCCTGTCGGCCTTGGTTCTGTCCGTTTCGCGGGCCAAGCTCGGCGGCTCGCCGAGCCTCGAGCGGAACGTGCTGCGAAGAAGACCGAGCGCTGCCTCGACACGGGGATGCGTTTTGACGTCACCGCCGAACTCCACAGCCATGTTGGTAATCAGGCAGCCCAGGGAGCCATTGTCGGGCTCATGCAGCAGTGAAAGGAACAGTTCGCGCAAGCCTTTAAGGCCGCTCCCCGGCGGCGCAAATCGCTCGAGCCGCCCCTCCAGGACCGCCCGATTGTAATGTCTGAACGCCGCGTCGAAGAGCCCGGCCTTGTCGCCGAAGGCGTGATAGATGCTTCCGCCTTTGAGGCCTGTCGCCTCTTCGAGGTCTCGGATCGACGCACCTTGATAGCCGTGCTTGCGAAAGACCTGCATCGCCCCCTTCAGCACCGCCTCCTCCTCGAATTCCCGCGTTCTGCCCACACTCGCCTCTGTTCTTTATTGGTCGTTCTAGAATGACTGATCAAGAATGCGAATGCAAGAGCCTTTCGTGGCTCATTCGTAAACACCACGTCCGGTGGCCTTTGCTCACGCTGGGTGCGCTGCATCGCGCTTTCGGATGGGATAGGATGACGTTAGCGGAGCATCCTGGCCGTATTTGCATAAAGTGTGGGCTCGCTGGCCTGGATCACTGCATGGGCGGCGCGCACCTTGGCCGCAGAATGCCCGCCTTTTCCTTGCAGGCATTTGTGGGGCACCACAGGATGGGCTCTCTGAAATGCAGGCGTTCCGGAGGGCGAGGTGTTGGTGTTGCGTGCTTGATTGAAAGCGCCAACCTCTCCTTCGGCCCGACAGACGAACGGATCGTCCCATCAACCGCGCTGCAAAATCCTGCTGCCAATCTGATCTGCGGTGGTGATTTCCTCGATCGGCGCCGGTCTGCCCAGCAGATATCCCTGGCCGATGTCGCAGCCGAGAGCCTGGAGCCGCTGGAGCTGGCTCTCTTCTTCGATGCCTTCGGCCGTGATCGTCACGCCCAGTCCGGCGCCGAGAGCGATAATCGCCTTGATCACCTTGTCCTGCTTGTCATTGGTCTCGAAGGAAGCGACGAAACTCCTGTCGATCTTGATCTTGTCGAACCGGTAGCTCGACAGCTGCGAGAGGCTGGAATAGCCCGTCCCGAAATCGTCGAGCGCAATCCGGACTCCCGCATTCACCAGATCGTCGAGGACAATCCGCGCCGTGACGGCGTCCTGGATGATGGCGCTCTCCGTTACCTCGAGCTCGACCCGATGCGCGGGCAGACCGACATCGCCCAAGATCTTGAGGATTCTGAGGCCCAGCAACCGGTCGCTCAGCTGGATCGGAGAGAGGTTGAACGACAGGACAAACTCGCTTGGCCAGGACAGCGCATCGGTGCAGGCGCAGCGAAGCAGCCGGTCCGTCAATTCGACGATCAGGCCGGCATCCTCGGCCACGGGAATAAACTCGCTCGGCGGGATGAATTCGCCGGACGCCGTTTTCCAGCGCGCCAGCGCCTCGAAGCCGATGATCTTCTTCGCCTTCAGGTCGACGAGCGGTTGATAATAGGGAACGATCTGGCCGTTGCGGATGGCCGTCCGCAGATCGCCTTCTATTCGGATGCGTTTCGCCAGCTCGTCCTGCATCTCGGGCACGAAGGGCTTCACCAGATTGCGCCCCTGCTTTTTCGCCACATACATCGCGCAGTCCGAATGCCGGATGACTTGGCCGAGCTCCTCGCCGTTCTCCGGATAAAGTGCGAAGCCGACGCTGGCGCCGAGATCGACGGCGGCGCCATTGAATGTGAACGGCTTGCCGATCGCGCTGACGATGCGGTTCCCCAAAGCGACAAGATCGGGATTTCCGATGCGCCGCGCCAGAACCACAAACTCGTCTCCGCCAAGGCGGAAAACGTGCTCGCGGGGAAAGAGCAGGGAGAGCCGCTGTGCGACGGTCTTCAGCACAGCGTCACCGTGATCGTGCCCCAAGAGATCGTTGACCTTTTTGAAGCCGTCGAGATCGATGCTGAACACGGCATAGGTTTCTTCTGCCCTTTGATCGGTCATCGCCTGGGCGCATAGGGAATCCAGAAATCTGCGGTTCGGCAGCTCGGTCAGCGTGTCGTGACAGGCAATCCAGTCGACGTTCTTTTCGGCCTGCAGCCGGCGGTCAACCTCCCTCGACAGATCCCGGATCCGCAGTGCGGAATAGATGAGCCCCAGGAACCCGGAGATATTCAGGGCAAGCAGCCCGTGATCAAGCGGATAATCGTGATGCCGTTCGATGAACTCATCCAGCCCCTCATGCCAATGGAAGCACCAGGAGAGGCCGAAGAGAAGCAGGAAGATCGCGAGCCAAGCCAATATCTCCATCTGGGGTCTGGTCGGTCGGATGCGGGGCATAGAACAGGCTCCTGTTGTGTGAAGAGCCCTCATGGCCAGTTCGCAGGACCGCATCGTCCCAGGCGGTGGTCGAAGACCGCCACAACTCATTCGGGCGGAATTGAGAGGCCGGCTTGCCGTCGTCGATCAAGCGCGCACCGGCACGTCCAAAGATATCTTTGAACGTCCAAGGTTAATGGCGGGTTGCCTAGACGAAGCCGCGGGCATTTGGCTGCGCACAACGGATAGCTTTCCCGCAAATCGGATCATGCCTCGAACCAAAAATCCGCTTGACAATTTTGATGACGACTATCATTAATCACCTATGATGATGAATGTCATTAAAATAATTGCGTCAATCCGCCGGCCGTCGGGGTATGACAGGATTTTCCAGAACCACGGCGATTTCGTGCCGAAGGCCTTTTCGTTCCTTGGCGCCTGACGCCGCAACCGACTTCGAATTGGAGAAAGCCCCGTGAAGGCATTCGTCGTTGATAAGTACAAGAAGAAGGGCGCTTTGCGCCTGGCCAGCCTGCCGGAACCGGAAGTGCAGGACAATGCTGTCCTTGTCCGGATTCAGGCCACGGCAGTGAACCTGCTGGACTCCAAGGTCCGGGACGGAGAATTCAAGCCTCTTCTTCCCTATCGTCCGCCCTTCGTCCTCGGGCATGACGTTGCCGGAACAGTTGTCAAAGCCGGACCCAGGGTGAAGCGGTTCAAGGTCGGTGACGAGGTCTATGCACGGCCGCGCGACCATCGGGTCGGCACATTCGCCGAATTCATTGCCATCGATGAAGCCGATGTGGCGCTGAAGCCGAACAACCTTGGCATGACGGAGGCGGCGTCCATTCCGCTGGTGGGGCTGACCGCCTGGCAGGCGCTGGTCGAGGTGGGCAAGGTGAAGCCGGGCCAGAAGGTCTTCATTCAGGCCGGTTCCGGCGGCGTCGGGACGTTTGCCATCCAGCTCGCCAAGCACCTCGGCGCGATGGTGGCGACGACGACGAGCGCCGGGAATGCCGAGTTGGCGAGAAGTCTCGGAGCGGATGTGGTCATCGACTACAAGACCCAGGATTTCGAAAAGATCTTGTCGGGCTACGATCTCGTGCTGAACAGCCAGGACCCGAAGACGCTCGAAAAATCTCTGGGCGTGCTCAAGCCGGGTGGCCGGCTCATTTCCATTTCCGGTCCGCCCGATCCGGCATTCGCGAGCTCGCTCGGTCTCAACCTGTTCCTGAAACTGGTGCTGCGCCTGCTGAGCCGCGGGGTTCGCAAAAAGGCGAAGCGTCTCGGCATCCACTATTCATTCCTGTTCATGCGCGCCGACGGGCGGCAATTGGGTGAGATTTCCCGCCTGATCGAACAAGGCGTGATCCGGCCGGTCGTCGACAAGGTGTTTCCGTTCGAGAAGACCGGCGATGCGCTGGCCTATGTCGAGACCGGGCGCGCCAAGGGCAAGGTGGTCATCGCGGTCGCAGACTGAGGTCGACCTGACCGAGATGGCGCGCGTCCTGAGACGAACGCCGGAAATAACTTCCAACTCTGAAAGTGACAAATGACCAGCAAGAAACTCTTTGAGCCTTCCGTACTCGGCTCGCTCACCCTATCCAACCGCATCGTCATGGCGCCATTGACGCGCAACAGAGCAGGTGTCGGGTTTGTGCCGGGCGATCTCATTGCCGAATATTATGCGCAACGGGCCTCGGCCGGCCTGATCATCTCGGAAGCGACCCAGATTTCACAGCAGGGTCAGGGCTATCAGGACACGCCCGGCATCTACACGCCGGCGCAGATCGACGGTTGGCGCAAGGTGACCGACGCGGTGCATGCCAAGGGCGGCCGCATCTTCCTGCAACTCTGGCACGTCGGTCGGGTATCGCATGTCGACCTGCAGCCGGATGGGCAGCCGCCCGTGGCGCCCTCCGCCATCAGAGCCGAAACCAAGACCTTTGTGAACGATGCCTTCGTCGATGTGTCGGCCCCTCGGGCGCTCGAACTGCGCGAGATCTCCGGCATTGTCGAGGATTTCCGCCGGGCCGCCGCCAATGCGATTGCCGCCGGCCTCGATGGTGTCGAGGTTCACGGCGCAAACGGCTACCTGCTCGACCAGTTCGCCAGGGACGGGGCCAATAGCCGCACCGACGCCTATGGCGGCTCGATCGAAAACCGGGCACGGCTGACGCTCGAGGTAACGGCTGCGGTCGTCGAGGAAGTGGGAGCGGAGCGAACCGGAGTTCGGATTTCACCTGTGTCGCCGGCCAATGGAATATCCGCAACCGATCCGCAGGCGCAGTTCAACTACATCGTCGAGAAGCTCGACGAGATGGGCATCGCCTACCTCCATGTCGTCGAAGGTGCGACGGGCGGGCCGCGCGATGTTGCACCCTTCGATTACCAGGCGCTTCGCCACAGGTTCAGGAACACTTATATCGCCAATAACGGCTACGATCTGGAACTCGCCACCGCGAGGCTGGAGCAAGGGCTCGCGGATCTGTTCGCCTTTGGCAGGCCGTTCATCGCCAACCCGGATTTTGTCGAACGCCTGAAAGCCGGTGCATCACTGGCCAATCTCGATATGGCGACGCTCTATGGCGGGGGCGCGGCGGGCTATACGGATTATCCTGAAATGGCCGCGCCGGTCGGCGCCTGACGGGATAGGGCCGCCTATACGGCGGCTCTATTATCCCGCGTTCGATTTTTGATGGCGTCGCGGCAATCCGTCAGGCAGGCGTCGAGCAGTTCGTCCGCCAGCGGGGAATCGTCCGGGCAGGCCCTCGACAGCACGATCGCACCGACGGCCTGAGCAAGGATGGTGATGGCTTGCGCGCGGCCCCCGGCGCCGGAAGCGTGATGTTGTGCAAGACCGCCCTCGATCGCGCGCACCAGCCTATCTATTCCTGCAGCAAAAACGGCCTTCGTTTCCTCGGGCTGCCGAGCGGCGTCGCAGCTCAGCGCTGCCGCGGTGCACCCCTGGCCGCGCCCATCCCGGTGCTCGCGCGCGAGATAAAGTTCCATGACGGCGAGGACGTCATAACCGGCATAGCGCCTCAAGGTCTCGCTCAAACCATTCTCGGTCGCCTCCGCGATCAACTCCTCCTTGGAGCGGAAGTGATTGTAGAAGCCGCCATGGGTGAGCCCCGCGCGCTCCATCAACTCCGCCACGCCCACGCCATCGAACCCGCGCTCGCGAAACAGCTCTGACGCGGTGGCGATAATCCGCTCGTGGTTTTCCTGCTTCTTTTCCTTGGTGATCCGCACCTTACAGCCCTTTCGACGGCCATGCCCAAGCTATGATGTCGGGCGTCATTATAGCTTGAGCCATTGATGATGTATACCATTAATAATGGCGGTCGGTCCAAGGAGTGTTTTATGACGGAAGCATACGGACCTTCAGCCCCGCGCGTCCTCTCAAGATGCGCAGGCGGAGTTGTCGCGCCTTGAAGAGGCAGCAGCGAGAAGCGAGCTTCCTGTTCTAATAGACGAACGGATCCACCCCCGCCGCCTGGGCGCCCGGCTCTTTCGGATAGATCACGCCCTTGCGCAGGATGATGTTGGCATAGAGCCGAGGCTCGCTGGTCTGGATCAGCGCATGGGCGGCCTTCACGCGGCCGTAGAAATCAGGGCCGATCAGCGGTACCACCTGCCGGTGTGGTTCATGGCGGGCGCAGCAGTCGATCATCTCCTCATGCACCGGATCGAGTTTGTCGCGCTCGGCCTTGACGGTCGAGCGGAATATCGCTTCCGGCACGAAATCGTCGATCGGCAGCACGCTGAGCACGGCGTTGAGAACCGGAATGAGATGGTGGCCGTCGAGCCGGATCAGCCGGCGGGCATGTTCGACGCCCGGATAATTGCCGTCGACGATGGCGATCTCGTCGCCGTGGCCCATGGCCCGAAGCGTGAAAAGCAGCTCCGGGCTCAACAGCGGATCAAGTCCCTTCAGCATGGTCTACCTCCTTGAAGAGTACGTTTTGATCTGTGAGGTAACGCGCAAAGATCGGCAGGCTGGCGCCGCCGATGGCGCGCGCCTGGGCGCCGACCGCGCCCTCGATGATTTCGGGCATGACGACGCCCTGCAGGTCGAGCTTGGCGGCTTCGTCGATCGTGGCCTGCACGACGCGGCTGCGCACCCAATGGGGAAAGCCGCCGTCGATGACGGCGGCGCTGAAATCGACGATCGAGGCGGCCGCGACGATCGCCTGCGCCAGCGCCTTGGCGGTGTCCTGGATCCAGATTTCCATCGGCTCGCCGAAATCCACCCAGTCGTCGGCGGAATACCAGAGCGGCTCGGGATCGATGCCGCGCTCGCGCAGCATGTTTTCCAGCACGAAGATCGAGGCGATTTCGAGCAGCTGCTTGGTTTCGCCGTTCCTGTCGCGCACCGGCAGCGGCCCGATGGCGCCCGCCGTGCCGGTGCGGCCGGAAAAGATCGCCGAATTCAAGACGATGCCGCCGCCGATGAAGGAGCCGATGAAGAAATAGACGAAATCCGGGTAGGACGGCCCGACGCCGAACACCAGTTCGGCCCCGCAGGCGCTGGTCGCATCGTTCTGCATGAAGACCGGATGGGAGACGCGTGCGGCGATATCGGCCTGCAGGTCGACCTCGCGCCAGACCTCCATGGCGCCGGGCGGCGCGCCCACCTCTTCGGCCCAGTTCCAGAGTTCGAAGGGTGCGGCGATGCCGAGGCCGGCGATGCGGCCACGCTGCTTGTCGTCGAGCCGGTCTTCAAGCTCCTGAATGCCCGAGGTGACGAAGGCGAGGATTTCTTCCGGCAGCGGATAGGCATAGGTGCGGTGCAGCTGCATGCGGATGCGGCCGACGAAATCCATCAGCACCAGATCGGCGCTGCGCCGGCCCATCTTCAGGCCGAAGGAATAGACGGCGTCCGGGTTGATATGCATCGGGATCGACGGCTGTCCCACACGGCCGCGCACCGGCGCCCCGCGCGACAGCAGCCCTTCCTTCTCCAGCACCCGCATGATGACCGAGACGGTTTGGGCCGACAGGCCGCTGCGGCGCGCGATATCGGCCTTCGACAGCGCGCCGTAGAGGCGCACCAGCGACAGCACGAGCCGTTCGTTATAGGCCCGCACCCTGACCTGGTTCGCACCTCCGGCCGGATTCAAAATTGGCGGCGGGACCGGCGTCTGTTCCGGTCCATCCAAAGACGACATGGCCGCTCCTCCCGATTGTTGGCCTATGCCTGATTTCCACGGAGCATGCCACATCGAATTAATAATTCAATTGGATTTATTTATTGACAAGCCAATTTCTTTTCGCTTTTAATTGCCCTCGTCAAGGGCACGGGACGGCTTTGGAAGTTCACAATCCACGGCGAAGTGCCATATCTTAAAATTCCGGCCCGCAGGGGCGGCGCCGGCAAACTCTGGGAGGAGTTCCATGAAGAAATCTGTTCTCGCTTTCGGCGCGCTCGCGCTTGGTGTCGCCTTTTCCGCTCCGGCGATGGCGGCGGATGTTTCCGCCTGCCTGATCACCAAGACCGACACCAACCCCTTCTTCGTCAAGATGAAGGAAGGTGCGACGGCCAAGGCCAAGGAACTCGGCGTCTCGCTGAAGTCCTACGCCGGCAAGATCGACGGTGACAGCGAAAGCCAGGTTGCCGCGATCGAAAGCTGCATCGCCGACGGCGCCAAGGGCATCCTGCTCACGGCTTCGGACACCAAGGGCATCGTGCCTGCGGTCAAGAAGGCCCGCGACGCCGGCCTGCTGGTCATCGCTCTCGACACGCCGCTCGAGCCGGCCGATGCTGCCGACGCGACCTTCGCCACCGACAACCTGCTCGCCGGTAAGCTGATCGGCCAGTGGGCCAAGGAAACCATGGGCGACAAGGCCAAGGACGCCAAGGTCGGCTTCCTCGACCTGACGCCGTCGCAGCCGACGGTCGACGTTCTCCGTGACCAGGGCTTCATGATAGGCTTCGGCATCGACCCGAAGAATCCGGACAAGATCGGCGACGAAGACGACAAGCGCATCGTCGGCCATGACGTGACCAACGGCAACGAGGAAGGCGGCCGCAAGGCCATGGAAAACCTTCTGCAGAAGGATCCGGGCATCAACGTCATCCACACGATCAACGAGCCGGCCGCTGTCGGCGCCTACCAGGCGCTGAAGGCCGTCGGCATGGAAAAGAACGTGCTGATCGTCTCGGTCGATGGCGGCTGCCCGGGCGTCAAGTCGGTCAAGGAAGGCGTCATCGGCGCCACCTCGCAGCAGTATCCGCTGCTGATGGCGTCGCTCGGTATCGAGGCGATCAAGAAGTTCGCCGATAGCGGCGAAAAGCCGAAGCCGACCGAAGGTAAGTCCTTCTTCGACACCGGCGTCTCGCTCGTCACCGACAAGCCGGTTTCCGGCGTCAAGTCGATCGACACCAAGGAAGGCACCGACAAGTGCTGGGGCTGAGCCCAATCTCTTGAAACCAGAGCGGCCGGGGCTTGATCCCCGGCCGTTTTCGACGGACGATGTGCCGTCGCCCCCACGAACCGGCTCAGAATAGACCGGAAGGATATCGGTGACGGCCCCCGTGCGAGTTCGGCGCACGGATGCGGAGGAGGAACCATGACCGGAACTCAGGAATTCGAACGTGTCCTCGACGGCAGCGACAAGAGCGTCGCCTCCTTCGAGCACCAGGATGTCTCGCTGATCAAGCGTGCCCAGCATTTTCTGCACTCGACGCCGGCCGCCGTGCCGCTGATCGTGCTGGTGCTGGCGATCATCATCTTCGGGGCAACGATCGGCGGACGGTTCTTCTCGTCCTATACGCTGACGCTGATCCTGCAGCAGATCGCCATCGTCGGCATTCTCGGCGCCGCCCAGACCCTGGTCATCCTGACCGCCGGCATCGATCTTTCGATCGGCGTCATCATGGTGATCTCGGCCGTCATCATGGGCAATGTCGCCATCACCTACGGCATACCGACGCCGATCGCCGTGATCGGCGGCCTGCTGGTCGGCGGCCTCTGCGGCTTGCTGAACGGCTTCCTCGTCGCCTTCATGAAACTGCCGCCCTTCATCGTCACGCTCGGCACCTGGAATATCGTCATGGCGACGAATTTCATCTATTCCGCCAATGAGACGATCCGCGACACCGATGTCGACGAACAGGCGCCGCTGCTGCATCTTTTCGCCGCGAGCTTCAGGCTCGGCAGCGCCGTGCTCACCCTCGGCGTCATCGCCATGGTGCTGCTCGTCCTGCTGCTGTGGTATGTGCTCAATCACACCGCCTGGGGCCGGCATGTCTATGCGGTCGGCGACGATCCGGAGGCGGCCAAGCTCTCCGGCATCCAGACCAAGAAGGTGCTGCTCACCGTCTACACCATCTCGGGCGTCATCGCCGCCTTCGCCGCCTGGGTCTCGATCGGCCGCAACGGCTCGATCTCGCCCTCTTCGGCGGTTACCGATTATAACCTCCAGGCGATCACCGCGACGGTGATCGGCGGCATCTCGCTCTTCGGCGGCCGCGGCTCCATCCTCGGCACGCTGTTCGGCGCGATGATCGTCGGTGTCGTCTCGATGGGCCTCAACATGCTCGGCGCCGACCCGCAATGGAAAGTGCTTTTGACCGGCGTGCTGATCATTGCCGCCGTCGCCATCGACCAGTGGATCAGAAAGGTTTCGGTGTAATCATGGCTCGCGAACCCCTTCTCACCGCCCGCGGCTTGGTCAAGCGTTATGGCCGCGTCACCGCGCTCGACAATGCCGATTTCGACCTCTACCCCGGTGAAATCCTCGCCGTCATCGGCGATAACGGCGCCGGCAAGTCCTCGCTGATCAAGGCGATTTCAGGTGCCGTCACCCCGGATGAGGGGGTGATCACCCTCGAAGGCAAGCAGGTGCAGTTCCGCTCGCCGATGGAAGCGCGCGAGGCCGGCATCGAAACCGTCTATCAGAACCTCGCTCTGTCGCCGGCGCTGTCGATCGCCGACAACATGTTCCTCGGCCGCGAGATCCGCAAACCGGGCATGCTCGGCTCGATGTTCCGCATGCTCGACCGGCCGGCGATGGAAAAGCTGGCGCGCAACAAGCTCTCCGAACTCGGGCTGATGACCATCCAGAACATCAACCAGGCGGTGGAGACGCTCTCGGGCGGCCAGCGCCAGGGTGTCGCGGTCGCCCGCGCCGCCGCCTTCGGCTCCAAGGTCATCATCATGGACGAACCGACGGCCGCCCTCGGTGTCAAGGAAAGCCGCCGCGTGCTGGAACTGATCCTCGACGTGCGCGCCCGCGGCCTGCCGATCGTGCTGATCTCGCACAACATGCCGCATGTCTTCGAGGTCGCCGACCGGATCCATATCCACCGCCTCGGCCGCCGGCTGACGGTGATCGATCCGAAGGAATACACCATGTCCGACGCCGTCGCCTTCATGACCGGCGCCAAGGCGGTGCCGACGGAGCCGGTCGCGGCATGACGGTACGCATCGACGAAATCGCCGGCGAGGTTCTCAGCCGCGCCGGCGATGCCAGACGTTTCCTGATCGGCATTGCCGGGCCACCGGGTTCGGGCAAATCGACCATGGCCGACAATCTGGCGGCGGCGCTGAAAGCCAGAGGCGAAAGCGCCGCGGTCCTGCCGATGGACGGCTTCCACATGGACAATGCCATCCTGATCGAACGCGGCCTTTTGGCCCGCAAGGGCATCCCTGAAACCTTCGATGTCCGCGGTTTCCTCGATATCATCGCCGCCGTCCGGCGGGCCGACCAGGAGGTTCTGGCGCCGGTCTTCGACCGCTCGCGCGAACTCGCAATCGCCTCGGCCCGGCCGATCGATCCGAAGGACCGCTTCATCATCGTCGAGGGCAATTACCTGCTGTTTACGCAGGGAAAATGGGCCGAACTCGATGGCGTCTTCGACTTTTCGATCATGCTGGCGCCGCCGATCGAAGTGCTCGAGGAGCGGCTCTGGGCGCGCTGGCGCGGTTATAATCTCAGCGAAGAGGCCGCCAGCGCCAAGGTCTACGACAACGACCTGCCGAACGGCCGGCTGATCCTCGAAAACCGCCGTCCGGCCGATGTGACGCTGGAGATCGCGCTGGCGTGATGCATGTCGCCCGGAAGTGTACCGCGGTTCCGGGAGAACGACATGCATCAAAACAAAGAGCGAAAGCGCGACGCATGAATCGATTTCAATGCGCCGCACTTTAGTGCTATCGAGGCCGCAGACGCATCGCTTCGGAGGCCTGCCATGCAATCGATCACCATCCGCCGTCCTGACGACTGGCACCTGCATCTGCGCGATGGCGCCATGCTGGAAGGCGTGATCGCCGATACGAGCCGCACTTTCGCCCGCGCCATCATCATGCCCAATCTGGTGCCGCCTGTTGTCACCACTTCGGATGCGACGGCCTATCGCGAGCGTATCCTGAAAGCCCTGCCGGCCGGCCATCGCTTCCAGCCGCTGATGACGCTCTATCTCACCGAGCATACCAGCCCCGACGATGTCGAGGCGGGGGCGAAAAGCGGCCTGATCACTGCCGTCAAGCTTTATCCGGCCGGCGCCACCACCAATTCGCATGGCGGCGTGCGCGACATGGAAAAGGCGATGCCGGTGCTGGAGCGCATGGCCAGGATCGGCCTGCCGCTCTGCGTCCATGGCGAGGTGACGACGCCTGAGGTCGATATCTTCGACCGCGAGGCCGTCTTCATCGACACCGTGCTCGATCCGCTGCGCCGCCGCCTGCCCGAACTGAAGGTGACGATGGAACATGTGACGACAGCTGATGGCATCGACTATATCAAGGCGGCCAAGGCCAATCTCGCCGGCTCGCTGACCACCCATCACCTGATCATCAACCGCAACGTCATCCTTGCCGGCGGCATCCGCCCGCATTATTACTGCCTGCCGGTCGCCAAGCGCGAAAACCACCGGCAGGCGCTGCGCGCCGCCGCCGTCAGCGGAGATCCGCGCTTCTTCCTCGGCACCGATTCCGCCCCGCATGTCGATCCCTTGAAGGAATGCGCCTGCGGCTGCGCCGGCATCTACACCTCGATCAACACGATGAGCTGCCTCGCCCATGTCTTCGAGCAGGAGGGTGCTCTCGACAAGCTCGAAGCCTTCGCCTCGCTGAACGGCCCGGCCTGGTATGGGCTTTCGCCGAACGAGGAACGCATCACCTTGTCCAAGCAGGCCGAGCCGGTCACTTTTCCCGCCAAGATAGAAACCGACGCCGGCCCGGTGACGGTGTTCGATCCGATGTATCCGCTGCATTGGCAGGTGATGGCGTAGCGCCAGGATCTGCCCCTCACCCTAACCCTCTCCCCGTTCTGACGGGGCGAGGGGACGTGCCCTGCTTGACGTCGGCGAGGGACGGAGAGAGTGCGGCTTGCCCCCCTTCGCCCCGCGCGCGGGGAGAAGGTGCCGGCAGGCGGATGAGGGGCCATGCCAAGTTACCACCCTAACATTTGTGTCTGCAGTGCCTCATTTTTTAACGGAATGCGTAAGACATTCCTCATCGCCGATCGCATAGGTTGCCAACATTATCCGGCGTGGCCGCGGTCGCGGAGACTGAAAAGCATGATGCTTGACTATAACTCCCTGTTGCTGGCGCTCGGCGTCTCCACGGCCTGTCTTGCCGTGACCTTGATGGGCGGCTGGCTTGTCCGCCGGGCCGAAACCGTGCTGCTCACCGCCACGGTCGGCCTGGTCTTCGTCGTCAGCGGTATTTTTGTCTACAGCGCCTATGTGAACAGGCCGGAGATGGGCTTCGGCATCGCCAATTTCGTGCTGTTTCATGCTGGTTTCGCCACCATCTGGGGTGCCGGCCGGCAGTTTCTCACCGGCCGCCTGTCCTTGCCGGGCATTGCGATCCGCGCCCTGGCGGCGATGGTCTTCTCCATCGTGCCGCTGGTATCGGGTTATGACGGCCTGGCCTTCATCGCTGACAATCTTGCCATTGCGCTGCTGCTCTTTGCCACCGCCAGGCAATATTGGCTCGCCCGCGCTGAGGCCCCGGCGCCGATCCTCGGCATTGCCGCACTCTATACCGCCACGGCGATCTCCTTCGTGCTTTGCGCCGCCGTTTTGATCTCCGACGGCAAGCTGGTGCTCGGCAAGGCGCCGAGCAACTGGGCCGAGGATCTGAGCCTTGCCGTCTGCATTGCCGGCATGACCGGGATCGGCGCCCTGTCGCTGGCGCTGCATCAGTGGCGGCTCGCCGCCCGCCATCGGCTCGAAGCGATCACCGATCCGCTGACCGGGCTGCTCAATCGCCGCGCCCTGTTCGACCAATACGGCACACGCCCGATGGGCTCGGCCACCGCCGTCATCGTCTTCGATATCGACCATTTCAAATCCGTCAACGACCGCTTCGGCCATGCGGCTGGCGATCGCGTGATCAAGGTCTTCGCCGCCGAACTCTCGGCCAACTGCCGCCCCGGCGATACTGCCGCGCGGTTGGGCGGCGAGGAGTTTGCGCTGGTGCTGAAGGAGACCATGCCCGGCCGGGCGGAACTGGCGGCCGAGCGCATCCGCAGGGATTTCGAGGCACGCGAGATTCCGATCGACGATGCGGTGCTGAAATGCACGGTCAGCGTCGGCGTTGCGCCCGGGCGCGCCAAAAGCCTGGATTTCGATGCCATGCTGAGTGCTGCCGACAAGGCGCTCTATGCCGCCAAGCGCGGCGGCCGCAACCGGGTCGAGTTGGCCGGTCACCTGCAGGCTGTTCCGCTCGAGGTGGCGCGCACGGCGTCTTGATTGCTGGCTGCTCCTCTCATAATATCGCCTTTGGCCGGATGCGGCCAGCCGCCCCGCGGCGCCCGACGTTTGACCGTTTGGCGTTATGGTGAATGCATCCAGATACCATCCTTCACGTCCCTTGCCGTTTGGCGATCGATGGCGAACGGGTCAGCAGACGCGGGCACTGATCTTCCTGTTTGCCGCCAACGGAAGGATGACATATGCGCGATTTTCGCGATGCCAAGCTCATGGCAAAGACTTTGCGGCAGGCGCTTGCCGACCGCGACATTTCGCTGACCCATAGCGAAACCCTCGAAATCGTCGCCCGCCAGCTCGGGCTCGACCAATGGAATATTCTCTCGGCGAAGATCGATGCGGCGGGTGCTTCCCGCTCCGCCGTCGGCATCGAACCGCCGATGCCGATCTTCCGCATCTTCTCGGTGGAGAAGGCCATGGAATTCTATTGCGGCTTCCTCGGCTTCCATCTCGACTGGGAGCACCGCTTCGAGGAAAACTCCCCGCTCTATTGCCAGGTCTCGCGTGACGGCATGGCGCTGCATTTGAGCGAACATTCCGGCGACGCCAGCCCCGGCGCCAGGGCCTTCGTCCGCGTCGCCAATGTGCGCGCCTACCACGCCGAACTCGCCGGCAAGGACTACCGCTACATGAAGCCCGGCGTGGAAGAGGCGCCCTGGGGGCTGGAAATGACCGTCATCGACCCCTTCAGCAACCGCATCGCCTTTTGCGAGCAGGTATAGGCGAGGCGGCTGACAAAGCCTGCTGACGCCTCTTTGGTCGTGCTCGGGCACCACAAAGGCCGGTTGTTGGGCGCTGCCATATCCCACCCTCATTCCTGTGACGAGCACAGGAGTGAGGGTGGGTGAGTGTCGGCTGATGGACGAATCCCCTGTCTCGCGGGGCCAGCAGCGAGCTTTGCTGGATCATCACTGCACCAAGGACAACGAAACGGAAACCAAGCCGCGGCATCCACCAACGTCCCTCATCCTGAGGCGTGGAAGCCGAAGGCTGGAGCCTCGAAGGACGCGCCGCAACGCTGCTCCTTGCCTATATCGGGCGCAGAATGCCCGCCTCGTCCTTCGAGGCCCCTGCGGGGCACCTCAGGATGAGGCTCTCTTGACTGCCGGCATTTGCCTGCGAGAGCCCCTTGCGTTGCCTCAAACGATCATCAACGCCCGGACGAAGGCGACCGAGGCGAGCAGCGAGGCTGCCGTCCTGACATGGTTCCACCACGTCCAGTCCCTGAGATAGGTCGCCCAGAGCGCGGCCGCCTCCGGCCCGCCGCCGCTCATTTTTTCCAGCGCGTCATTCATCGGCACGTTGAAGATGATGGTCGAGAGGAACGAGGCGACGACATAGAGCGCCGCTCCCGCCAGCATCAGCGCGGACGCGCCGCCGCGCCAGTTCATCAGCGCCAGCACTGCGATGACGATGCAGAGGATTGCCGTCGGGACGAACAGCGCCATGAAGGGCGAGCGGACGATCGTCACGTTGATCGAGTTCATCGCCGCAATGCCTTGCTCGGCTGGAATGCGCGAGAAGGCGGTCATGATGAAGGTCGAGAAGGCGAAGAAGATGCCGGCAACGAGGCCGCTGCCGATTGCAGCGGCGACGAGGGAAAGGGTGAGGACGATCTGCATGTCGAAGCTCCTTCCGAAGGTTTACAAATAAGAGAAACTCTCTCATTTGCAAAATGAGATAAACTCTCTTATTTTCTTTGTCAACCGTGAGGAGAGACGATGTCGCAACAGCCGGTCGCAACACGCAGGCGCCAGCAGCCTACCGGCCAGCCGCGTCGGATCCCCAGCCAGCAGCGCGGCCGCGAACGCTTCGAAAAGATCCTCACCGTCGCCTCGGAGCTGATCGAGAGCCGCGGCAGCGACGGCTTGAAGATGAGCGAGATCGTCGAAAAGGCCGGCCTGTCCTTCGGCGCGCTCTACCAATATTTCCCCGATAAAAGCGCGATCATCCGGACATTGGCCGAGCGTTTCAACGAAGAGGGCAGGCGGTGCGTCGAGGCGGAACTGGCGAAGGTCGCTGATCCAGCGGCGCTCGCCGGCGCGCTCGCCACTATCGCCGACGAATATTATGCCTTTTTCCGCCGCGAGCCTGTGATGCGCGACATCTGGCATGCGACCCATGCCGACAAGCTGCTGCAGCAGGTCGATGCCGAAGACATGGAATTCCATGCCCAGGCATTGCTCGCCGTGCTCGTCCGCCTGTGGCCGGAGCGCGACCGCGGCGCGCTTCTGGCGATCGCCCGGCTGACGATGCAGCTGCTTGCCGCCGCCGTGCGCTATGCCGTTTCGCTGGATGCGGAAGCGGGCGATGCGGCGATTGCCCTGTTCAAGAAGATGCAGGGACCCGATATCGGCCGTCTCTTGCTGTAAGGCTCGCCTTGCGTCTGGAAACGATGGGCTCTTGCTGCTATTGCCGGAGACGCAAAGCTGAAGGAGAGCCGCATGATCCAGACGACATTTCCCGACCGCGCCGTCATGGCCGAACTGGTGGCCAAGATGCTCTGGGAGATCAAGGCCGTGCATTTCAATGCGACCCAGCCCTATAAGCTCGCCTCCGGCATGGCGAGCCCCGTCTATATCGATTGCCGCAAGCTGCTTTCCTTCCCGCGCATCCGCTCGACGGTGATGGATTTCGCCGCCAGCACCCTGCTGCGCGATGCCGGCTTCGAGCAGTTCGACTGCATCGCCGGTGGCGAGACCGCCGGCATTCCCTTCGCCGCCCTGCTCGCTGACCGCCTCGGCCTGCCGATGATCTATGTCCGCAAGCAGCCGAAGGGCCATGGCCGCAATGCCCAGATCGAAGGCAATATGCCGGAAGGCTCGCGGGTGCTGGTCATCGAGGACCTGACGACGGCCGGAACCAGCATGTTCAAATTCATCGATGCGGTGCGCGCCGCCGGCGGCATCGTCGATCACGGCATCGCGCTGTTTTTCTACGACATTTTCGGCCAGCAGCGCTTTACCGACGGCAAGGTCAGGCTGCATCACATCGCCACCTGGCGTAATATGCTTGGAGTCGCCAAAGCGCAGAAACTGTTCGACGACAAGACGCTTGAGGAGGTCGAGGCCTTCCTCGATGCGCCGCTCGCCTGGTCGGGACGGAATGGCGGCGTCAGTGAGCTTTCGCTCTAGCCAGTTGACAAAAGCTCGCTTAATCGGTTGATGAACCTATCGATGCTGTTGGGAGGAATATGATGATTTTGTGCTGCGGCGAAGCCCTGATCGACATGCTGCCGAGGGACACGACCCTCGGTGAAAAGGGCTTTGCTCCCTACGCCGGCGGTGCGATCTTCAACACCGCCATCGCGCTCGGCCGCCTCGGCATCCCCACCGCCTTCTTCACCGGCATTGCCGACGACATGATGGGCGAAATCCTGCTTGCGACGCTGAAGGCCGCCAATGTCGATTACAGCCCCTGCGCCATCACGCAGCGCCCATCGACGATCGCCTTCGTCAAACTCGTCAACGGCCAGGCGACCTATGCTTTCTACGATGAGGGCACGGCCGGCCGCATGATCACCACGGCCGACCTGCCGACCCTCGGCGACGATTGCGAAGCGCTGCATTTCGGCGCGATCAGCCTGATCCCCAGCCCCTGCGGCGAGACTTATGAAGCGCTGCTCGACCGCGAGGCCGGCAAACGCGTCATCTCGCTCGACCCGAACATCCGCCCCGGCTTCATCAAGGACAAGCCGGCGCATATGGCCCGCATCAAGCGCATGGCGGCCAAAGCCGACATCGTCAAATTCTCCGACGAGGACCTCGACTGGTTCGGTCTCACCGGCGACCACGATACGCTCGCCGCCCATTGGCTCGCCCACGGCGCCAAGCTCGTCGTCATCACCAAGGGTGCCGAAGGTGCATCCGGCTATACCAAGGAGCGCAAGGTGACGGTGCCCAGCGAACGCGTCGCCGTCGTCGACACGGTCGGCGCCGGAGACACCTTCGATGCCGGCGTGCTGGCCTCGCTGAAGATGGATGGCCTGCTGACCAAAGCCCAGGTCGCCTCGCTCGACGAAAAGGCGTTGCGCAATGCCTTGGCGCTGGGCGCCAAGGCCGCCGCCGTCACCGTCTCCCGCGCCGGCGCCAATCCGCCCTGGGCGCATGAGATCGGGCTTTAAGGCTTAAGCCAGCGTCGGCTCCAGCCGCGAGTTCCCGGCCTGCCCCTCATCCGCCTGCCGGCACCTTCTCCCCGCGCGCGGGGCGAAGGGGATCTGCGGTAACCTCTCGGTCCCCATCAACGCCTCGCAGGGCACGTCCCCTCTCCCCGTTTTGACGGGGAGAGGGTTAGGGTGAGGGGCATTTTGTGATTTGACTTCGTTTCCAGCGATGACGGGTGGTCGCCGATCGATCAGGAGACTGTCCGGGAGCCATGCTCCGATTGGAGCTCCGGAGCAGCCATCAGGTCCCGCAGGAAATCTTTGCACCACAACGAGACGTCGTGCGAGAGCAGATGCTCCATCATCATGCTCCAGCGGTCGCGGCGTTCCTCGAGGGACATGGCAAGGCCCCTGGCGACGGCATTGGCCGTGCCTTCGACATCGTAGGGGTTGACCAGCAGCGCGCCCTTCAACTCGCGTGCGGCGCCGGCAAAGCGTGACAGCACCAGGACACCCGGCTGATCCGGATCCTGGGCGGCGACATACTCCTTGGCGACCAGGTTCATGCCGTCGCGCAACGGCGTGACCAGCCCGATCGTCGCCAGCCGGAAAAGCCCGGCGAGCACGTTGCGGCTGATCGATCGGTTGACATAGCGGATCGGCACCCAGTCGACCGTTCCGATGGCGCCGTTGACGCGGCCGGCCTGTTCGGCGACCATCTTCTGCATCTGCTCGTATTCGGGCACTTCGGAACGCGATTTCGGCGTGACCTGCAGAAAGGTCACCTTGTTCTGGTAGGCCGGATTGCCGGTGATGAAGCGCTCGAAGGCTTCCAGCCGCTCGATGATGCCCTTCGAATAATCGAGCCGGTCGACGCCGATGATCATATCGCGGCCTTCGATGCTGCGCCGGGTCTTCTGGACCATGACGTTCTCTGCCGCCCTTTCGGCGAATTCGGCAAAGGCGGCGGTTTCGATGCCGATCGGATAGGCGCCGGCCTTGAAGATCCGCCCGTGGGAATCGAACAATCCGTTGCCCAGGTCGTCGCCAATGCCCTCCCGTCTGAGATAGCCGGCGAAGTTCTGCAGATCGTAGTCCGTCTGGAAGCCGACGAGATCGTAATGCGACAGCCCCCGCATGATCTCCTCGTGCACCGGCATGGTGACGAGAATGTCGGCCGGCGGCCAGGGAATGTGCAGAAAGAAGCCGATGCGGTTCTTCAGTCCCATCTGGCGCAGTTCGGCGGCCAGCGGGATGAGGTGGTAGTCGTGAACCCAGATAATATCATCAGGCTCGATCAACGGCGCCAGCCGGTGCGCAAAGAAGCGGTTGACGCGGAAATAACCGGCCATTTCCTTGCGGCCATATTCGGCGAGATCCAGGCGGTAGTGGCAAATCGGCCAGAGAACGCGGTTTGCAAAGCCGCGATAATATTCCTCGACGTCGGTGTCGGTGAGGTCGGTCAGGGCATAGGTGATATTGCCCTTCTGCAACTGCGACAGCGCGCCCGGTTCCCTGTCGCCGCTCGATTCTCCCGACCATCCCATCCAGATGCCGCCGCGCTCCTGCAGGGCTGCCTGCAGAGCGACGGCGAGGCCGCCGGCGGCCGCACCGCCATCTTTGTTCGGCACGGGAACACGGTTGGAAACGACGATAAGACGGCTCATGGGGTTCCTTTTGTGAAGATGGGACATGAAAACGCTGTGTGACGGGCGTCTTGAGGCATCTCCTGAACTTGGGCAGGGACCATACGGTGAAGGCGCCGACATCGACAGAGCCGACCCGGACGCGAGCGGCCCGGTACAGATGCCAACGGGGACAACGGAGAATTTCCGCACAGAATTTGCTTAAATCTAGGGCGATTCCATCAGATTGAAAGAATTCTTTCTAAAATTTTCCATTAGAAGAACGTTCAATCCGGTTCGTGCCGCAGGGCCTATCGCCAGGAATACACGCAGGCCGGCCGCTTTCAGTTCATCATTTGCGGGCCGCAATGACCATGTTGGCGCCAATCCGCTCTGGTGCATGAGCTTGGTTTGTAAGGCTGGAGCCCGCTTCGCCCCTCATCCGGCTGCCGCCACCTTCTCCCCGTAAACGGGGCGAAGGGACAATGCCGCAACCTCTCCGTTCCCCACTCACCTCTCGCATGGCACGTCCCCTCTCCCCGTCAGAACGGGGAGAGGGTTAGGGTGAGGGGCAATCTCAAGCGCTTAATTCGCCAGCTTCGACAGCGCCGCAACCAGGCCTTGCGTCGAGGAATCGTGGCCTGCCGCGCTCTCCTTGCCTTCGACAACCGGCAGCAGGCCCGTCGCCAGTTCTTTGCCGAGCTCGACGCCCCACTGGTCGAAGGAGTTGATGCGGAAGAGCACGCCTTCGACGAAGACGCGGTGTTCGTAGAGCGCGATGAGGCGGCCGAGTGCGTAAGGGGTGAGCTTGTCGTAAACGAAGGTGATCGACGGCCGGTTGCCGGTGAAGACGCGGTGCGGGGCGATGAAATCGGCCTTTTTGTCGTCCATGCCCTTATCGGTCAGCTGCTTCTTGGCTTCTTCGAAGCTGCGGCCCTTCATCAGCGCTTCCGACTGGGCAAGAACGTTGGAGATCAGCAGCTGGTGCTGATGGCGCAACTCCGGCTCGAAGGCATTGGCGGCGATCATGAACTCGGCCGGGATGATGCTCGTGCCCTGATGGATCAGCTGGTAGAAGGCGTGCTGGCCGTTGGTGCCGGGCTCGCCCCAGACGACAGGGCCGGAATTGCCCTCGACCGGTGTGCCGTCGATGGTGACGCCCTTGCCGTTCGATTCCATGTCGAGCTGCTGCAGATAGGCCGGGAAACGCGACAGGCGCTGGTCATAGGGCAGGATGGCGCGGGTGGGATAACCGAGCACATTGCGGTGGTAGAAGCCGATCAGGCCGAGCAGCATCGGCAGGTTTTCGGCAATCGGCGCCTGACGGAAATGATTGTCGACGGCATGGGCGCCGTCGAGGAACTTGCTGAAATTCTCCGGCCCGACGGCGATCATCAGCGGCAGGCCGATCGCCGACCAGATCGAGTAGCGGCCGCCGACCCAATCCCAGAAGCCGAAGACGCGGGCGCTGTCGATGCCGAAGGCGGCAACCTTGTCGAGCGCCGTCGAGACGGCGGCAAAATGGTGCTGCACGGCCGCTTCGCCGAGCGCCTTGGCGATGAATTTGCGCGCCGTCTGCGCATTGGTCATCGTTTCCACGGTGGTGAAGGTCTTCGAGGCGACGATGAACAGCGTTGTCTCGGGCTGAACCAGCTTGAGGATATCGGCGATATGGGCGCCGTCGATGTTAGAAACGAAATGGGCACGCGGGCCGTCATGGAAGGGCGCGAGCGCCAGCGTCGCCATGACAGGGCCGAGATCCGAGCCGCCAATGCCGATATTGACGACGTCGGTGATCGCTTTGCCGGATGCGCCCTTCAGTGCGCCGGAGCGGATCTCGTCGGCAAACTTGCCCATGGCAGCCAGCACCGCGTTGACATCCGGCATGACGTCCTTGCCGTCGACCAGAACCGGCGTGTTGGAGCGGTTGCGCAGTGCGGTGTGCAGCACGGCGCGGTCCTCGGTGAAATTGATCGCCTTGCCGGAGAACATCTCCTCGCGCTTCTTCTCGACGCCGCCGTCTTGCGCGAGCTTGACCAGCAGCTTGAGGATATCGTCATTCACCGCCGTCTTGGAAAAATCCATCAGCAGGTCGTCGAGCGCGACGGAGAAACGCGAAAAACGCTCGGAATCGGCGGCGAAGGCCGCCCGGATATCGGTCGCCTTGGTGGCGGCGGCAGTGCTTTTCAGCTGTTCAACGATGGCGTTCATGGGAGGCTCCTTTGGAGGCGGAAAGGGTTGCGGAAACTATTCGCTTTCTCAGGCCCAAATCAAGTTCAGCCGCCGCTCCAATATGAAAAAAGCCACCCGCGGCAAGCGGATGGCTCAGTTTGCTGACAAAGTCTCCTCCGTCATGCTTGGCCTTGTGCCGAGCATCTGACCACGATCATTGTTTGACAGGAAAACATTTATTTTCAGAGGCCTAATGAGGCCGGCGTAGATCCTCGGCACAAGACCGAGGATGACGTCGCGGGTTTTGCAGTGGTTTGTCCGCAGCCTGAGCCATCTGCAGGAAGCGGATGGCTGTTAATTTCATTACAGCGCCATGCGTCTGAAAGACGCGCAAAGACGCTGTAACACTTTGAATTCGTCAAATTCAGCCGCGCAGATCCTTGCGCAGGATCTTGCCAACCGGCGACTTCGGCAGCTCGGTGCGGAATTCGATGAAGCGCGGGCGTTTGTAATTGGTGAGATTGGCGATGCAATGGGCTTTCACCTCGGCCTCCGTCAGGTTCGGATCCTTCCTGACGACGAAGAGTTTGACCGCCTCGCCCGAATGCCCGTCCGGCACGCCGATCGCCGCCGCTTCGAGAATGCCGGCATGCATGGCGGCGACCTCTTCGATCTCGTTCGGATAGACGTTGAAGCCGGAAACCAGGATCATGTCCTTCTTGCGGTCGACGATCTTGGTATAACCGCGTGCATCCATGAAACCCATGTCGCCCGAGCGGAAATAGCCGTCGTCGGTCATCACCCGCGCCGTCTCCTCCGGCTTCTGCCAATAGCCGGCCATCACCTGCGGCCCGCGGATGCAGATCTCGCCGACATCACCAAGCGGCAGCGATTTTCCGTCCTCGTCGCGGATATCGAGATCGGTGGAGGGCATCGGCAGGCCGATCGAGCCGGTGAATTCGGGCGAATCGAACCGGTTGGCGGTGGCGACGGGCGCTGTCTCGGAAAGGCCGTAGCCCTCCGTTATCGCCGTGCCCGTCATCTTCAGCCAGCGTTCGGCGACCGGGCGCTGCACGGCCATGCCGCCGCCGAGCGACATGATCAGCGGGGAAAAGTCGAGCTTGGCAAAATCGGCATTGTTCATCAGCGCATTGAACAGCGTGTTGAGCCCGGGGAAGATGTGCACATCGGACTTGCCGAATTCCTTGACGAGGCCGGGAATGTCGCGCGGATTGGCGATCAGGATGTTGCGGGCGCCGAGCGACATGCCCATCAGCGAATTCACCGTCAGCGCGAAGATGTGGTAGAGCGGCAAAGCGCAGAGGAAATTCAGCACCTCGGGCTGTTTCTTGCGCTCGAAGGCCGAGCGCAGCCAGAGCGACAGCTGCAGCTTGTTGGCAAGCAGATTTGCATGCGTCAGCACCGCGCCCTTGGCAACGCCGGTCGTGCCGCCGGTATATTGCAGGAAGGCGATATCGCTGCCGGCAAGCGTGACCGGCTGCAGCGTTTTTTTCGCTCCCTCGCGCAGCACCTGGCCGAAGCTTTTGTGCTGCGGGATCGACCAGGAGGGGACGAGTTTCTTCACCTTGCGCACGGCGAAATTGACAATCAGCCCCTTCAGCCCCAGCATTTCGCCGAGCGAGGTGACCACGACATGGCGAAGGTCGGTCTTGTTCAGAACCTGCTCCACCGTGCGGGCGAAATTCTCCAGCACGAAGATCGCCTTGGCGCCGGAATCGCGCAGCTGGTGTTCGAGCTCGCGCGGCGTATAGAGCGGGTTGACGTTGACGACGACGAAGCCGGCCCTGAGGATGGCATAGGCCGCGACCGGGTTCTGCAAGACGTTCGGCATCATCACCGCGACGCGGTCGCCTTTCTCCAGGCCGGTGCTCTGCAGCCAGGCTGCGACCTTGCGCGTCTGGCTCTCCAGTTCGCGATAGCTCATCGCCTTGCCCATGCTGGCAAAGGCGGTCCGGTCGGCGTAACGGGCGCAGGATTTTTCGAGCAGTTCCGCCAGCGAGGCATGTTCCAGCGGCGGAAGCTCGGCCGGGACCATCTCCGGATAGGCGGCAAGCCAGGGTTTTTCAGGCTTGGCCCCGTTCGGATGGACGGAAATGCTGTTCATCGTGTCTCTCTCCCTTGCGGCCGCCGCGCCGACGATCGGTCGGCAGATCGACCGAAAGATCCTCCATCTTCAGTCCGGCAGCTTATGCCATTGCTCGAACGGTTCAAGCCGAATTGAAGCTATACTAACCTTGACGTAAACGTCAACATTCGCCGACGGCGCGTTGATGCCGGGGAGGGGGAACTTTGAGTCCGCCATGACGTTGATCTTCCATACCCTATCCGAAAAAACCAAAAGGAGATGCACAATGCTGAATCAGGATACCGACGCCACCAGCCGCGACCCGAATGCCAAGGGCACACATTCGCTGATCGCCAGCGACCGCGTCGAAGGCACCCGGGTTTATGGCGCCGATGGCAGGCATATCGGCTCGATCGAGCGCCTGATCATCGGCAAGCTCGACGGCCGCGTCGCCTATGCCGTGCTGAGCTTCGGCGGCTTCCTGGGCATCGGTCACGACCACTATCCGCTGCCGTGGGAAAAGCTGAACTACGACACACAGCTCGACGGCTATCGCATCGACCTGACCAAGGAACAGATCGAAGGCGCCCCGAGCTACGCGGACGATGACGACAGCTGGTACAACGATAATGGCCGCCGAGTTTATGACTATTACGGCGTGCCGCCCTACTGGATGTAACCTCGTCCGCTAGGCTGAGCTGGAAGGCCCCGTGCGGTGCGGGGCCTTTTTGGTGTGCTGTTGGTTGCCCCTCACCCTAACCCTCTCCCCGTAAAAACGGGGAGAGGGGACGTGCCCTGCGAGACGTTGGTAAGGAACGGAGAGGTCGCGGCACGCCCCCTTCGCCCCGCGTGCGGGGAGAAGGTGCCGGCAGGCGGATGAGGGGCTTTTCACCGCCCTGCAACCAGATCATTGGCCGACCGCAGCACGGTACCGACGACAATGTCATTGGCCGAAATCACCTTCGCCGTCGCCACCGCAAACACATGGCTCTCGCCCGGCAGCAGCGTCACCAGCATCGTATCGACCACCGCATCCGGATCCAGCCGATCCGCCATCAGGCAGAGATCCTTGAGGAAATTCTCAGCCGTCACCTTGACTGCAAACCCGCCATCGATCCCGGTGACATCGACCGCCAGCCGCGGCACCGATAAGGCAAGCTCGATATCCTCGAGGAAATAATGAAAAGCCCGCCGGTCGAGCATCTCGACGACGATGACCTCCTCCTTCGGTAAGCCGGGTCTAACAATATCCTCGGGCAGCGGAAATTCCTTGGCCTCGAAGCGGTCGCAGAGCAGGCGCCAAAATTCGAATTCGGCCAGCACCGTGCCGTCGAGCCTCAGGCGTTTGCCGGCGATCTTCGCCCGCCAGAACAATGTGCGTTCATTGACCGCCACTGCTGCCAGTCCGCCGTCGCGCGGCTGGATCGTCAGCAGGCGGGGATCATAGGCGGCCTTCAGCGCATACCAGAGCGGCTTGCGGCGCCCGGCCGAATCAAGCGCCGCCCACGAGGTCACCGGCCAGCAATCGTTGAACTGCCAGACCACCGCACCCTTGCAGATATCACGGTGCGAGCGCATGTGCTCGACGGCGAAGCGGATGGCGCGGGCCTGGTTGAGCTGGGTGGCGAAGTGCCAGTCGTCCATCGTCTTCGGCTCCGGCAGATGGCCGGCGAGACCGCGGATCAGCTTGTCATTACCCTGCGTCGCCTTCTGATGATGGAAGACGCCGTTCGATTGCGGCGTCAGCGGCGCGTCATGCACGCTTTCTTCGATCGTCGCCCAGGCGGCCGGCGCCTGCCAGCCGAATTCGGAGCAGAAGCGCGGGATATGGTCGCGGTAGACCTCGTAACCGACATCGTTCCACACGTCCCAGATATGTTTGCAGCCATGGGCGTCGGCATTGGCCTCGATCTCCATCGAACCGGAATAGGGGCTGCCCGGATAATAGGGCCGGTCGGGATCGAGCTCGGCACAGAGCCGCGGCAGCAGGTCGAGATAATAGCCGAGCCCCCACGTCTCGCCGGCCTTGATGATCGGCCGCCAGCCCCATTCGTCGAAGCCCCAGATGTTTTCGTTGTTGCCGTTCCAGAGAACCAGCGAGGCATGCGGCATCAGCCGCACGACGTTGTCGCGCACTTCGGCCTCGACCTCACTCTTCAGCGGCTCCTCCTCGGGATAGGCGGCGCAGGCAAAGAGGAAATCCTGCCAGACCAGCATGCCCATGCGGTCGCAGGCCTCGTAGAATTCGTCGCGCTCGAAGATACCGCCGCCCCAGACGCGCAGCATGTGGATATTGGCGGCCTTCGCCTCCTCGATCCGCGCGGCGTAGCGCTCGGCCGTCACCCGCGAGGGGAAACAATCGTCGGGAATCCAGTTCGCGCCGGCGATGAACAGCGGCACGTCGTTGATGACGAAGGTGAAGGCCGAGCCATGCGCGTCAGCTGCGGTGTCGAGCCTCAGCGAACGGAAACCGAGTTCCCGCTGATAGGTGTCGAGCGGATCGCCGCCGGCATCGTCGATCAGTTCGAGCGTCAGGGGATAGAGCGGCTGGGCGCCGAGATGATGCGGCCACCAGAGTTTTGGCGAGGGCAGGCGAAGCTCGAAGGCGGCTATGTCTTCTCCGGCGCCGATCGCAACCGTCGTCGTCACGCCGCCGAGCGTCGCGACCAGCCGGCACGGCTTCACCTCGCCATGACGCGCCACCTTCGCATGGATCTTCACCAGCCCGTCGCCACCGGCAAGCGTTGCCGAAACCCTTGTCTCGGCAAGCCGCGCCCGATCCCAGCTTTCCAGCCTGACCGGTTTCCACAGGCCCGCCGTCACCAGCGTCGGCCCCCAGTCCCAGCCGAAGTTGCAGGCCATCTTGCGCATCAGATTGCCCGGTCCCGGATAATTGTTGGGCCGGTAGCCGTAGTGTTTTTCCATCTCCGCGCCATAGGCGTAGGCGGAGCGGAAGCTGACGGTGAGTTCGTTGGCGCCTGTTTTCAGAAGCCCGGAAACATCGAAACGATAGGTGCGATGCATGTTGAAGCTGCGGCCGACCTCTTCGCCGTTCAGCGCAATCACTGCGACCGTATCGAGCCCGTCGAAGACGAGTTCCTGCACCCTGCCATCATCAGGCACGGCCTCGAACGTGCAGCGATAGGTCCAGTCGGTCTTGCCGATCCAGTCGTTGGTGATCTCGTTGACGTCGATATAGGGATCGGGGATCAGCCGGCTGGCGAGAAGGTCGAGGTGCACGCAGCCCGGCACCGTCGCGGGGATCGTATCAGGCAGGCCCGGTCTTCCTGTATCGTTGCAGTGAAGCGTCCAGCCGGAATTGAGCTCGGTCTTTTCGATCATCAAATATTCCTAGAGAAACCGGCCGTGACGCTGCAGCACTTCGATCTTGTAGCCGTCGGGATCGGTGACGAAGAAGAACAGGCCGAAGAGTTTGCCGTCGCGGTTGAGTTCCACCAGCTGACCCGGCTTCAGCCCCAGCTTCGACAGCCGTTCACGCTCGACGGTCACCTCCTCGACGGAGACGGCGAGATGGCCGTAGGCATTGCCCAGATCGTAGGGTTCGCTCCGGCCCTTGTTGACCGTCAGCTCCAGTTCGAAGCCGGTCTCTGCATTGCTGAGATAGATCAGCGTGAAGGTTTCGAAATCGACGCGGTCGGCGACCGAAAGGCCGAAGGCCTTGCTGTAGAATGCGACCGAGCGCGCCTCGTCGAGAACGCGGATCATCGAGTGGATCATCTTTGCCAATTCTGCCTCCCATTCTTTCGGTCACAGCAGTCTTGGTAGCGGTCCTTTCACGCCGGGCGCAAGCCGATTCTTCGGGTGATCGCCGCTTCGACAAGGCCCATGGCATCATAGATCAGCACCGCCATCAGGCCGACGATCAGCCCGCCCTGCAGGATGAAGGCGGTATTGTCGGAAATCAGCCCGGCGATGATCACCTCGCCGAGGCCCTTTGCCGCCACCGTCGAGCCGATCGTCGCCGTGCCGATATTGATGACGGTGGCGACCTTCAGTCCTTCGAGGATCAGCGGCAGGGCGAGCGGCAGTTCGACGCGCAACAGCCGCTGCGTGGCACTCATGCCCATGCCGTCGGCGGCATCGAGCACCTGCGGCGACACCTGTTTGAGGCCGGCGACGGTGTTTTCGAAGATCGGCAGCAGGCCGTAGAGAAACAGCGCGATCAGCGTCGGCATGGCGCCGAAGCCGGTGGCGGGCACGGCGAGCGCCAGCACCGCGACCGGCGGAAAGGTCTGCCCGGCATTGGCAATCGCCCGCGACAGCGGCAGGAAATCCGCGCCGCTTTCGCGGGTGACGAAGATGCCGCCGAGCACGGCGAGCACGGCGCTGCAGACGATCGATCCGATGACGAGCTGCAGATGGCCGGCGGCGAGCGAGGCAAGGCTGTTCTGCGTATAGACGGCCGGCGCATTGTTGCTGGTCAGCGGCGTCAGCAGGAAGGAAAGCCACTCGGTCCTGAACAGCAGGATCAACAGCAGGGCGAGCGCCGCCAGGCGGAAGAGATTGGCGACGAGGAGTTTCATGCCTTGCGGCCCAGTTCGAGCAGCCGCGTCACCGAAATCGATCCCACCGGCGCCTTTTCGCCATCCTGCACCGCCGCCTCGTCGACCCCCTGCCAGATCATTTCGGCGAGCGCGTCGCGCAGGCTGAGCGACTGCGGCAGGGCATAGGCAAGCCCGCTCTTGGCCGGTTCCATGCTCTCCTTCAGCGGCAGCAGCGACATCAGCTTCAGCGCCCGGTCGGAGGTGCCGGTCAATTGCTGGACGAAGGGATCGGCGGGTTCGGTGAGGATCTTTTCCGGGGTCGAGCATTGCAGCAGCCGGCCCTCGCTCATCACAGCGATCTGGTTGCCGAGATGGAAGGCCTCGTCCATGTCGTGGGTGACGAGAATGATGGTGGTGCCGAACTGTTTCTGGATCGCCAGCAGGTCGTCCTGTGCTTTGCCGCGGATGACGGGATCGAGCGCCCCGAAGGGTTCGTCCATCAACAGCAGTTCCGGTTCTGCCGCCAGCGCCCGGGCGACCCCGACGCGCTGCTGCTGGCCGCCGGACAGTTGGTGCGGATATTTGTCGGCGAAGTTTGCCGGATCGAGATTGAACAGCCCGAGCAGTTCCTCGACGCGCCTGGAAATACGTGCGGAATCCCAATCGAGAAGCTGCGGCACGGTGGCGATATTCTGCGCCACGGTGCGGTGCGGGAAAAGGCCGTGCCCCTGGATGGCGTAGCCGATCCGGCGGCGAAGCTCGGTCACCTCGACGTCCATGACGTTCTGCCCGCCGACGAAGATCTGGCCCTCGGTGATCGGCACCAGCCGGTTGATCATCCGCATCAGCGTCGATTTGCCGGAGCCCGACGTGCCGACGATGACGGTGATCTCACCCTTTTCGACCTGCATCGAGACATTGTCGACGACGGTGGCGGCGCCATAGCGCTTGGTGACGTTGCTGATCTCGATCATGCTCATGCGGCGGATCCCCGAATGCTGTCGATGACCGCATCGAGGATGACGGCCGATGAAAAGGCGAAGAAGACGGTCGGCACGGCGCCGAGCAGGACGAGATCCATGGCCGTCTGGCCGAGGCCCTGGAAGATGAAGATGCCGAAGCCGCCGCCGCCGATCAGCGCCGCGATCGTCACCATGCCGATCGCCTGCACCAGCACGATGCGGATGCCGGTGAGGATGACGGGAAAGGCGAGCGGCATGTCGATGCCGGTGAGGATCTGCCGGCGCGTCAGCCCCATGCCGGCCGCCGCATCGCGCACCGAAGGATCGACGCCCTGCAGGCCGACGACGGTATTGGCGACGATCGGCAGCAGCGAATAGAGCACAAGTGCGATCAAGGCAGGCGCCGTGCCGATGCCGCGAATGCCGATCGCTGATGCCAGCGGCACATGGGTGGCGAGATAACCGAGCGGCAGCATCAAGAGGCCGAAGAGCGCCAGGCTCGGGATGGTCTGGATCAGGCTCAAGCCCTGCAGCACGATCGCCCGCAGCTTCGGCACCCAGAAGCAGAGGATGCCGAGCGGCAGGCCGAGGATGATGGCAATGGCAAGCGAGCCGAAGGCGAGCAGCAGATGCGAGAGTGCCTCGGTCTCGAACTGCGGCGCCCGCGTCGAAAATTCCTTCATGATCGACAGGCTGTCGAGCAGGCCTGAAGACAGCGAGATGAAGAGCAGCGCCGTATAGGCCGCAAGCGCTGCGACCCGCATCCACGGCGCCAGCCTTATCTTCACCAGCGCATCGGAGATGACGAGCCCGATCACCGCAAACAGCACCCAGAAACCGCCGCCGGGCGTCATGCGCGCCACGGTGCTGCCGGGCGGCGTCGCCGCAGTCGAGGTGAGGCCGATCGCAACGACCAGCGCCGCGAGGCAGATTGTGGCGATGACGAGCCGCGCCATTGCGCTGCGGAGAAACAGCGCGGCGAAGCCGGTGAGAATGAGAAGCGCGGTCAGGATGACGACGGAGGGCTGGGGAAGAAGCTGCGTCAGCAGCATCGGCTTGCCGGCGGCAATGCGGTTCGCCTTGACGTAGATGAAGGGCATCAATGCCGTCGCCGCAATGCCGCCCGCCACCAGAACCACGCCGAGCCGGTCCAGCCTGCGGACCGCTGAGGTTTCTTCCATCAAATCAACCCTGTCTGACCAGTCCCGTCCGGCCAACCCTATCAGCAAAGGGAGGCTCCGCCCGCAGTCGGGCGGAGCGAGCGATGATTATTTCAGGAAGCCTTTTTCCTTGAGATAGGCTTCTGCGACGGATTTCGCCGGCTCGCCATCGACCTGGATCTTGGCGTTGAGCTTGCGCAACTCGTCGGCGGTCAGGCTCTTGAAGATCGGCGAAAGCACTTCCTCGATCTTCGGATTGGCCTTCAGCACCTCTTCGCGGATGATCGGCGTCGGTGCATAGACCTGCTGCACGTTCTTGTCGTCTTCGAGAACCGTCAGTTCGGCCGCTTCGATCGCGCCGTCCGTGCCGTAGACCATGGCGGTGTTGACGCCGTTCGTCTGGTCTGCTGCCGCCTTGATCGTCGCCGCCGTGTCGCCGCCGGAGAGCACGACCATCTGGTCGGGCTTCAGCTGGAAACCGTAGGTGGTCTGGAAGGCGGGAAGCGCGCCGGCCGAATTGACGAATTCGGAAGACGCCGCAAGCTTGGCGCTGCCGCCGCCGGCAACCCACTTGCCGAAGTCGGTGAGGCTCTTCAGCTTGTTCGGCTCGGCGACGTCGTTGCGCACGGCGAGCGCCCAGGTGTTGTTAGCCGGCGACGGCGTCAGCCAGACGATCTTGTTGGCATCGTAATCGAGCTTCTTCGCCAGTTCATAACCTTGGTCGATATTCTTCCAGGCGGCGTCATCGGCCTTGTTGAAGAAGAAGCCGGCATTGCCGGTATATTCGGGATAGATGTCGATTTCACCTGCAGTGATCGCCTTGCGCACGACCGGCGTGGCCCCGAGCGCGATGCGGTCCTGCGTCTTGATGCCGTTGGCTTCGAGCGCAAGTGCGATGACATTGCCGAGCAGCGTGCCCTCCGTGTCGATCTTCGACGAGACGACGACATCCGCGGCATGGGCCGCACCCGCCGCGAAGGCGGAGAGCGAGACGGCGAGTGCGAGTTTCTTCAGCATGGAAAGTCCCCTTCGTTAACACCGTTGAAAATGGCGCAAACCTCGGCGGGAGGCCTGCGCACGCAGAAAATCCGCCGGCACCGGGACCACAGGGGCCGCCATGCCGGAATTGCGTGCGTCATGGAAATAGCGTGCACGCTCGAAAAATCGATGCAAGCCCCCTCCAGTATTTGCCGTCGCGGCACGATTATGGCGGCGAATGCGCCTCCGCGCGCGAAAACGCATTCCCTTTTCCAGGGCCGGCGCGATTTGTTTTTGTCCCCTTGCGTGTTTCCACGATGGTCCGGTGCTCTTGCGCGGATTGCCGCCGCCCGGATTTCTTATGGTGGAAACGATAGTCCGGCTCTGCTGATGCAGGGATATCTTTTTTCGTGAACACACCATATCGTCCGGTTTTTCCAGCGCTTTCCGGAGGGAGAGATTTGCATCTCGGTGCCCTGTTCATAAGCCATCATGTCCTCACCTCCGGTTCGGTCCGTAAGACGGCGCGGCGTTTCCAGCTGTCGCCTTCCACCGTCTCGACGGCGATCCGCCATCTCGAGACCGAACTGGCGATCAAGCTAACGGAACGCGCATCCGGCGAACTGGTGACGCTGCTTGCCAGCGGCCGAGTACTGGATGGCCTGGCGCCGATCACCGCCGCGATCGGTGAGCTCGGTCAATTCACCGGTCATGATGCCGCGGCCGCCGACGCCGCCGCGGCCTGGGCATCGCGCATTTCCGTCAAGATCGTCACCATCGAGCGGTTTCTCGAAGTCGCCGATCAGGGCAGCATCAATCGTGCCGCGCGCCGCCTTCGCCTGGGTCAGCCGCAGCTTTCGCTTCAGCTTGCCAATCTGGAGAAATTTCTGGGTCACCGGCTGTTCGAGCGGCAGGCGCATGGCTCGGTGCTGACGGAGGAGGGCAGGCGTGCCTACCAGATCTTCACGACGATCAGCCAGGCGTGGAACGATCTGAAGTCGTCGGCGGACGAGCGTTATCGGCGCGCGGCCCGGTCGCTGCGCATCGGCTCGATCATCCCCACCGGCTCGGAAAGCTGGGTGGCGCGCTGCCTGGGCTCGCTGGTTTCCGAATGGAATGCGCGGCGCAGCAACAATGCGATCTCGCTCGTTTCGATGACCGCCGACGATCTGCGCGAGGCGCTGAAGAGCGGCCGCATCGATGTGGCGATCCTGGATTCGGTCTTCGGCCTGGACGACTTCCGCCATCGCGAACTGCTGCAGACCGATATGGTGGTGATCGCACCGCCCGATAGTACCGGAACCACGGTCGCCGATCTCGTCGCCGGCCACGCTATCTGCATGCCGAGCCCGCGCACCGGCCTCGGCCACGCGGCCATGGCCTTCAGCGATGAACGTGCGCCCAACCGGCGCTTGCGCAGCCGGGATATCACCGCCGCGGATTCGCTGCCCGTCATCGTCGACCTCGTCGCCAATCACGGCTACGTCTCCTTTCTCGGCCGCGTCAGCGCCATGCCGATCGCCGATAAGGTGCGCATTGTCGATCTCGACGAATATCTGCCGATGTCATATCACGTCGCCTACAACCATCGTAAAGCCGCCGCCGATGCCTCTGCCGCCATAATCGAGGCGGCGGCGAGACTTACGTCGGAAGCCGTCGCGCAGACTGTGGCGCGCGCGCAAGCCAGGGAGAGTGCCGCGTGACCGTCCTGCTGGAAGTGTGTGTGGATAGCGCCGACGGCCTTGCCGCCGCCATCGAGGGCGGCGCCGACCGCATCGAGCTCTGCTCGGCGCTGGAGCTCGGCGGTCTGACGCCTTTGCCGAGCTTGATGCGGATCGCCGCTAGGGCGCGCATTCCTGTTTATGCGATGATCCGCCCGCATGCCGGACCCTTCATCTTCGGCAGCGCCGACGAGGAAGCGATGCTGCTCGATATCGATGCCGTGCGCGCCGCCGGCCTTGCCGGCGTCGTCATCGGCGCCAACCGGCCGGACGGTACGCTCGACATGCCGCTGATCCACCGCCTGAAGGCGCATGCTGCCGGCTTGGGATCAACGCTGCACCGGGCTTTCGATCTGGTGCCGGATGCCGATCGGGCGCTGGAACAGGCGGTCGAACTCGGCGTTGAGCGCATCCTGACCTCGGGTTGCGCGTTGAAGGCCGCGGATGGCATCGAAACGCTGAAACGCCTCTCGGACAAGGCCGCCGGGCGTATCTCCATCATGCCCGGCAGCGGCATCCGCCCCGCCAATGTCGGCGCAATATTGCAGGCGACCGGCGCCCGCGAGGTGCATGGTTCCTGCAGCTCGCCTGTGGAAAGCGCCGACCCCCGTGCGGTTGCCTTCGGCTTCGAAGCGAAGAGCAGCAATAGGACAGACAGTGCGGTTGTCAGGGAGATGTGCAGGGCGATTGCGTCAATGGAGCTTTAGCGGTCTCGCATTCCGGGCGGAAAGTGTGATGCGCTTTTGAACGCGAATGCAGTGCTTGCCGCATGGGTCCTCGGGTCAAGCCCGAGGACGACGGAGGGTGGAGGAACGCGTGCGGCAAGGACCGCAAATGCGTGGTGATTTTTGTGGGAATCGCCGTCTTTGTTTGAGCGATCCGCACGCAAAGCCGCCTGCGCATTTTGCTGAAATTCCTCCCGACGTCCCGCCTCTTGCCGCATGGGTCCTCGGGTCAAGCCCGAGGACGACGGCGGGTGGGGAAACACGTGCGGCAAGGACCGCAAGGGCGTGGTGATTTTTGTGGGATTGCCGTCTTTGTTTGAGCGATCCGCACGCAAAACCGCCTGCGCATTTTTGCTGGAATTGCTCCGAACGTCCCGCTTCTTGCCGCGCGGACTCCCCACTCTCCGTCATACTCGGGCTTGACCCGAGTATCCCACGCCGCGCACTCCACGTACGTCTTACCCGTGGTACCCTAACCCCCAACCCGGATCACCGCCTTGATCAGCCCGCTCTTCTCATGTGCCCAGCGGGCGAGATCGCGCGGCGCATCGGCAAGCGTCGTGCGATGGGTGATCAGCTTATCCACCGGCACCAGCCGCTTGGCGATCGAATCCGCCACATGTTCGAAATCGGCGCGAGTGGCGTTGCGGCTGCCGATCAGCGTCATTTCGCGTTTGTGGAATTCGGGATCGGAGAAGCGGATGTCGTCCTTGACGACGCTGACCAGCACCAGCGCGCCGCCATGGGCGACGAAGGAGAAGGCTTTTTCCATCGATGGGCCGTAACCCGTGGCATCGAAGACCACGTCGAAACCATCGCCATTGGTTTTTTCCCGCACGGCATCAGCGGTCATTTCATTGGCGACGATGCCGGAGGTGAAGCCGAAGCGCTCGGCCGCCATCTGCAGCCGCTCGGCGCTGGTATCGAGCAGCGTCACCTCATGGCCGGCAATGCGCGAGAAGATCGCCGCGCCGAGCCCGATCGGGCCGGCGCCGATGACGAGCGCCTTGGCGCCGGCGCCGGTCATCGAACGGCGCACCGCATGGGCGCCGATCGCCAGGAACTCGACGGTTGCCGCTGCCTCGAGGCTTAAGCCCTCGGCGGCATAGAGGTTGCCTGCCGGAACCGAGATCTCCTCGCAGAAGGCGCCGTCCGTATGGACGCCGAGCACCTTGATATTGGTGCAGCAATTCGGCTTGCCCTTGATGCAGGCGACACATTGGCCGCAGGAGAGATAGGGATTGACGATGACGGGTGTTCCCGCCGCCATGGCGACGCCGTCGCCGGCTTCCAGCACCGTCGCCGAGACCTCATGTCCCATCACCCGGGGATATTCGAGGAAAGGATGTTTGCCCTCGAAGATGTGGTAATCGGTGCCACAGATGCCGACATGGCTGACGGCGAGCCGAACCCAGCCGGGCGCCGGTGCCGCAGGCGAAGGACGCTCGACGATCTCGAGCACGCCGGGCTCCCGGCAAACAACTGCTTTCATGACGGGTCTCGCATTCCTGGAAATTTAAGAAGCCGGCTGTTCGACCGGCTTCTCTGTGTTTCTCAATTGCTCTTGCGGCGGCGCAGCTGGTCGAAGAAGACGATCACGATGATCAGCAGACCGGTGATGATGCGCTGCCAGAAGGAGTTGACGTTCAGAAGGTTGGCGCCGTTGTTGATGGTGGCGAGGATGAAGGCGCCGATCAGCGGCCCGTGCACCGAGCCGACCGCGCCGAACAGGCTGGTGCCGCCGATGACCGAGGAGGCGATCGCCTGCAGTTCCCAGCCATCGGCCTGCGTCGCATTGCCGATGGCGATGCGCGAGGCGAGCAGCACGCCGACGAAGGCGGCAAAGCCCGCCGACAGGATATAGGCAAGGTAGATCATGCCCTTGACGTTGACGCCGGAAAGGCGCGCAGCTTCAGCGTTCGAGCCGACGGCGAAGAGATAGCGGCCCCAGCGGCTCAGATGCAGGAAGACGAAGGACGGCACCGCCACCAGGATGACCATCCAGAACAGGCTCGGAATGCCGAGGAAATCGGCGCGGGCGAAATTGCTGAAACCCTCGTCGGTGATGCTGATCGTCGAACCGTTGGTGATCAGCAGGCCGATGCCGCGCAGCGATGTCAGCGTCGCCAGCGTGATGATGAAGGGTGGCAGGCCCATATGCACGATGCCGAAGCCGTGGAAGGCGCCGATCGCCACGCCGATGGCGAGCGTCAGCACGATCGCCCCCCAAAGCGGCACGCCCGCCTGCAAAAGCCAGGCGATGATGACGGTGCAGAAGCCGACGATGGCGCCGACGGAAAGATCGATGCCGGCGGTGATGATGACGAAGGTCTGGCCGAGCGCCAGGATCGCCGTCATTGCGCCTTGACGCAGCAGGTTGGAAATATTGAGCGGCGTCCAGAAGCTCTCGGTGACGAAGCCGAGCACGACCCAGAGGAAGATCAGCAGGCCGATCAGGGTCAGGCCGAACAGGATGTTCATCTTCCGGCGTGGCGGCGGCGCGACGATTTCGGTGGGGGTGGCAGTCATGAATTTTCTCCCTCTTAGAGAATTTCCGTTTTTTCGAATGACGGAAATGCTCTATCTCTTTGTTCTCACGCAAATTCCGGAGGCAAAACCGCTACGCACTTTTGCTGGAATTGCTTGTGCTCAGACACCGATCGCTTCGCTGAGCACTTGTTCATGCGTCGCCGCGTGGAAATCATGGCTCGCGACGAGCTTGCCGCCGCGGAAGACATGCAGCCGGTCGGCCAGTTCGTAGACCTCGGGCAGGTAGGATGAGATCAGAATGATGCCCGCCCCCTCCTTCAGCAGCTTGGCGAACAGCCTGTAGATTTCCGCCTTGGTGCCGACGTCGACGCCGACTGTGGGTTCGTCGAAGATGAACAGCCGGGCACCGTGGCTCAGCCACTTGCCGATGACGATCTTCTGCTGGTTGCCGCCCGACATGCTGGAGGCCGGGACGCGCCGGCTCGGCGTCTTGATGCTGAGATTGCGGATCTGCCCGTCGGCATTGGCCGATTCCCGCGCGTGGTTGATGACGGGCCCGTGGCTCAGCCGTCCGAACACCGGCAGGTTGATGTTGAGGCCGATCGGCAGGTTGAGGCAAAGCCCCTGGTCGCGCCGGCTTTCCGGCGCCAGCGCAATGCCGAGCTCCATCGCCGTGCGTTCGTTCTTAATATCGACAGGCTTGCCCATCCACTGGATGTCGCCTGCGCTGATCGGCTGGCGCCCGTAGAGGCCGAGCGCGAATTCGCTGCGCCCGGCGCCGATCAACCCGTAGAGACCGACGATCTGCCCGGCTTTGACGCTGAGCGACACGTCTTCGAAGCCCGGGCCGGAAAGTCCGCGGACCTCGACGATCGTCTCGCCGATGGCGATCTCTTCCTTGTGGTAGATCTGTTCGATCGAGCGGTTGATCATCAGCGCGATCAGCTCGGCATCGTTGGTTTCGCCGATCAGCCGCGTGCCGACATGGGTGCCGTCGCGCAGCACCGAGACACGATCGGCAAGCTCGAAGACTTCCTCCATGCGGTGGCTGATATAGACGATGGTGACGCCTTCGCCCTGCAGGCGGCGGATCAGCTTGAACAGCTGCGCCGATTCCTGGCGGGTGAGATAGGCTGTCGGTTCGTCGAAGATCAGGAACTGGGTGCCGCGCATTGCCGCGCGCGCGGTTGCCACCAGCTGCTGCTGGCCGATCGTCAGCGAACTCAGCAGCGCGCCGGCCGGCAGGCCGAAGCCGAGATCGTCGAGCACGGCCTGCGCCAGCTTCTCCATCTGCTTTTTGCGCATCAGGCCGTAGCGGTTCACCTCGTCGCCGAGGAAGAGGTTGGCGGCGACCGTCAGGTGCCGGCAGAGCACGACTTCCTGGTGCACGGCGTTGATGCCGCGGGCGATCGCCTCGTTCGGTGTCGACAAGCCCACAGGCTGGCCGCACCACAGCACTTCGCCGGCCGTGCGGGTGATGACGCCGGTCAGCAATTTGATCAGGGTGGATTTGCCGGCGCCGTTTTCGCCGACGATCGCGTGGATTTCACCGGCGAGAAAGGTCAGCGTCGCCGGCTTCAGCGCCTGCACATGACCGTAATTCTTCTGCAGGCCCTTGAGTTCGAGGATAGGCGATCCGGTGGGAATGCGATTGGCTTCTTTCAGCGTGGCGCTGTCATCGTGGCGATGACTGACCTCTTCCAGTCCGATCATGGACCTCTCCTCCTCTTGTCGTCTCTCGCTCCATCCCTGCTGAACCATAACATGGCCCCGGATAACATGGATGGAAAAAGCCGCGCCGATTTTTGAAGCCGGCGCGGCTTGTCTGTCGTGCTTACTTGATCTTCGGGTTCAGCAGTGCGTCGATCTTCGGATCGGCCATATTCGCCTTGGTGACGAGGTTGGCGCCGGTGTCGACATTGGCCTCGACCTTCTCGCCCTTGGAGACGGCAAGCGCGGTCTTGATGCCGTCATAGCCCATGCGATAGGGGTCCTGAACGACGAGGCCGGCAATGGCGCCGTCCTTGAGGAAGCCGACCGTCTTGTCGTCGCTGTCGAAGCCGATGACCTTGATCTTGTCGCCGAGCTTGTTTTCGGCGATCGCCTGGCCAACGCCCTGCGCCAGGATGAGGTTCGAGGCGAAGACGCCGACGAGCTTCGGGTTGGCGGTGATCAGGTCGGTCATCATGTTGAGGCCGGTCGTCGCCTGGCCGTCGCCATACTTGTCGGCGATGACCTTCAGGCCGGGATGCTTGGTCTTGATCTGATCCAGGAAGCCTTCGCGGCGCTGTTCCAGCGAGCCGACGCCGGGAAGATTGGTGAGGATGACGATGTCGCCTTCTTCCTTGCCCGTCATCTCCTTAATGGCAGCGGCAAGACCATCGGCGGCGATGCGGCCGCCCTGGACGTTGTCGGTCGTCAGGAACGACTTGAACGCCTTGGAGTCGGCGCCGGAGTCGATGCCGATGATCGGAACCGACTTGGCGGCTTCATCGATCGGCTTGCCGAGCGCCTTGAATTCGGTCGGCGAAATGACGATAGCGGCCGGCTTGCCGGCAACGGCGTTCTCCAGAATGCTGATCTGGCCATTGATGTCGGATTCTGCCTGGGCGCCGAGTTCCGGCACCTTGACGCCGAGATCCTGGCCTGCCTTGCGGGCGCCGGCCAGCACGATCTGCCAGTAGAAGGACGTCGTGTCCTTGACGATGATCGGGATCGTCACGTCGGCGGCAAAGGACGTGACCGGCATCGCCGTGGCAATGACGGCGGCGCCGGCAAGCGCGGTAAAGGCGCGGCGCGACAGAAGGGATTTCACGATGGTCATAAGGGTTCTCCTCTCAGGATGCGTTCTCCTCCGAATAAACCGGCCGCTGAACGCAGGCGGACGATTTTTATCGATAAAAAACATTTGCAAGGAGAAGCTAGCCGAGGCGCAATCAAATTGCAAGAGTGCCGATCCGGCTTTTTTGCTTTGGTAAACTCCTCCCAAGCAACTGATTTTATTCCAATACAACGATAGCCTAAAATAGCTACCGGCCGAGATCGACCTCGTGCGGATGCACGACGCCCTTTTTCAAAATCAGGTTGCCATACAGCCGGAATTCCGTCGTCGCGACGATATAGGCAGCCTTGCGGGCCATCGCGTAGAAGGCGAAACGCTCGACCGGCACGATCGCAAAATCGCCGGCGCGCCTGGAGACGATCTGCTGGAACTCGGCGCAGACCTCCGGCACGGCGTGCGGGTCGCCGACCACCTCCATCCGCCAGGCCGTTTCCGGCACGAAGGTGTCGAGCGGCATGTGGGCGAGGATCGCCTCGGCCATCGCGGTGGCGCTGACGCCGTCGGCGCGAATGACCGGCGGGCCCATCGAGCCCGAGGGGAAATTGGCGTCCGCGATGACGATGTCGTCGCCATGTCCCATCGTCTTCAATGCGTGGAGCAGGTCGGGGCCGAGCAGCGGATGAATACCCTTGAGCATAGTGGTTCCTCAGACTCGGACGGCTTCGGCGCCGAGCGGCGGCGCGACCAGCGTATAGGGTTCGAATTCGGCATAGATCTCGTCGGCAAGCCGTGGCTCGACGATCTCCATGTTGCGGATCAGGCTCGACGGTTTGGCGGTGCCGATCAGCACCGATGCGACGATCGGCTCGCGCAGCGGAAACTGCAGGGCGGGTGCGGCCAGCGGCACGCCGTGGCGCTTGGCGATCGCCTCCATGGCGCCGACCTTGGCCAGCACCTCCTCATCGGCCGGCATATAGTCGAAATGGGCGCCCGGCACCGGGCCGGTGGCGAGAATGCCGGAGTTGAAGACGCCGCCGACGACCAGCGATGTGCCCTTCTGCCTGCAGAGCGGCAAGAGTTCGGCGACGGCCGAGCGGTCGAGCAGCGTGTAGCGGCCGGCCATCAGGATGCAGTCGAGATCGGCGTTGCGCATGACGTCGAGGCAGACGGGCACTTCGTTGACGCCGAGGCCGAAGGCGGCGATGGCACCGGAGGATTTCAGTTCTTCGAGCGCCTTGATGCCGGAATCGAGCAGTTGCTTCTGGTAGACCGCATTCTTCGCCGCGCCATGCGTATAGCCGCCGATGTCGTGCACATAGAGAATATCGATGCGGTTGAGGCCGAGGCGGGCATAGCTGAATTCGACCGAGCGCATGATGCCGTCATAGGAATAGTCGTAATCGGCATCGAAGGAGAGGGGATCGACATAGCTGTAATCGGGCACGGTGCCGGTCAGCACCGGCCGAAGCAGCCGGCCGACCTTGGTGGAGAGCACGTAAGAGCCATCAGGCTGGTCGCGCAGGAAATCGCCGACGCGGCGTTCGGCCAGGCCGAGTCCGTACCAGGGGGCTACGTCGAAATAGCGGATGCCGCTATCCCAGGCCGCCTGCAGCGTTTCCATCGCTACCTCGCGCGGGCAGGCGCGGTAAAGACCGCCGAGCGCTGCCGCGCCGAAGCTGATTTCGGTCACCTCGAGCCCGGTCTTGCCGATGCGTCTCGTCTTCATCATGCCTCCTTACGAAGAACGTGAAATTTTCAGGGCAATTCCAGGAAAAGCGTGAAGCGGTTTCCCGGCAATGCGTCGAAACTAAAAGGTCACAGCGTCGCGCCCAGATGCCACGGCACGAATTCATTGTCGCCGTAGCCGAAGAGTTCGCTCTTGGTCTTCTTGCCGGAGGCCGTGTCGACGATGAGCTCGAAGATCTCGCGGCCCTTGCCGCTGATCGTCGCGTCGCCGGTGGCGATCGTGCCGCAATCGATGTCCATGTCCTCTTCCATCGAGGCGTAGAGCGCCGAATTGCTGGAAAGCTTCAGCGACGGCGCCGGCCGGCAGCCGAAGCAGCTGCCACGGCCCGTGGTGAAGGCGATCATATTCGCCCCGCCGGCCACCTGGCCGGTCGCCGAGACCGGGTCGTAGCCGGGTGTGTCCATGAAGACGAGGCCGGGGGCGGTGACCCGCTCGGCATAACCATAGACCGCCGTCAGCGGCGAGCGCCCGCCCTTGGCGACCGCGCCGAGCGATTTTTCCAGGATGGTGGTGAGACCGCCGCGCTTGTTGCCGGGCGAGGGATTGTTGTCGAGCGAGGCGCCGTGCAGGGCGACATAGTCCTCCCACCAGGCGATCTTCTCGTCGAGCTTCCTGGCCACGTCGTCGCTGACCGCACGGCTGCGCAGCAGATGTTCGGCGCCGTAGATTTCCGAGGTTTCCGACAGGATCGCCGTGCCGCCGGCCGCTGCCAGCAGATCGGCCGCGACACCCAGCGCCGGATTGGCGGTGATGCCGGAAAAGCCGTCCGAGCCGCCGCACTGCAGGCCGATGATGATCTCGCCGACCGACATCGGCACACGTTTTTCCTTGCCGACATCGGCGGCGATTTCGCGCAGCATGCCCATGGCGCGCTCGACCGCGCGGCGCGAACCGCCGGCATCCTGAATGTTGAAATGCCGCTTGGAGGCGCCGGCGCCGCTCTGGCCGTAAAGCGTCAGCTGGTTGACCTCGCAGCCGAGGCCGATCATCAGCACGCCGCCGAAATTGACATGCCTGGTGTAGCCGGCAAGGGTCCGGTGCAGCACGTTCATGCCGTCGCCGGTCGAGCTCATGCCGCAGCCCTGATCGTGCACGATCGGCACGAAACCGTCGATGCCCTCGTAATGCGGCAGGATCGTCCGGTTGGCCTCGTCGGCGATCGCCCGGCAGACCGTGGTGGAACAGTTCACGCTGGCGATGATGCCGATATAATTGCGCGTCGCCGCCCGCCCGTCGGCGCGGCGGTAGCCCATGAAGGTGCGCGCCTTGTCGTCGGCGGTTGCTGCTTCCGGCGCCGAATTGGCGGTCGCCGCCAGCCGGTCGTTTTCGAAATGCAGGTTGTGGCTATGCACGTGGTCGCCGGCCTTGACCTCGGCGGTGGTGCGGCCGATCGCCTGTCCGTATTTCACCACGGGAGACCCGAGCGGAATATCCGCGATCGCCACCTTGTGGCCGGGCTCGATCTTTTGGCGGGCCTCGATGCCGGCAACCGTCGAACCCGGTGCGATGGCCGCCGTTGCGACCGCGACATTGTCGCCGGCCGACAGGATGATCCAAGGCAGTTTGTCCACGTCTCTTCTCCCAGAGCATGATGCCGAAAAGTGTGAGCGGTTTTCGGATGCGCATTGATTTTGTTTTTTATCTACAATAAACATTTTCAAGTCAACGGGAATATTGATCCTGTGGACGAGGGAGGCAATGAGCCGCAGGCGACCGGAAATAAGCTAAGGTCGTTTGAACAAGCCCCGGTCCGTTTGCCCTGCTTTCGAGCCGGGCGGTGGGCACGAGGGCGGAAAGCGGGGTCTGGTGGCAAGGCAGAATACGGTCTTCAAGGAAGCCTACAACAGGTATGCCGTCGCCCTGCGCACGGATACGGCACTGCCCTCGGAACCGGAGATCGCCGCCCAGCTCGGCGTCAGCCGCTCGACGGCCCGCGCCATCCTCACCCGTCTCAGCGAAGAAGGCATCATCCGCTGGAACAAGCGCCAGAAGATCGTGTTGCGCCAGCCGACGGACCACGACCTCTTTCCCTCCGAAGAAACCGACTCCCTGCACGATATCATCGAGCGCAGCTTCATGCAGCGCATCCTCGCCGACGATGCGGCGCCCGGCATGCAGATCAACGAGCTGGAGCTTGCCCGCGAAATCGGCACCGGCACAACGAGCGTGCGCGAATTCCTGATCCGCTTCTCCCGCTTCGGCCTGATCGAGAAACGGCCGAACAGCCACTGGACGCTGAAGGGCTTCACCCGCGAATTCGCCCTCGAACTGGCCGATGTGCGCGAGATGTTCGAGCTGCATTCCGCCGCCGAATTCGGCCGGCTTGCCAGGGATAGCCAGGCCTGGACCGACCTCGCCGCCATCCGCGACGAACATCACGCCATGCTTGCCGACATCAACCAGCGCTTCAAGGATTTCTCCGTCCTCGACGAGCGCTTCCATCTGCTGATCCACCGCGCCTCGAAGAACCGCTTCATCGCCGATTTCTACGACGCCATCGCCATCGTCTTCCACTATCACTACCAGTGGAACAAGACCGCCGCCCGCGAACGCAACGAGCGCGCCATCCACGAACATCTGGATTATATCGCCGCGCTTGAATCCGGCGACCAGGCCGCCATCGAGAAAGCCTGCCGCATCCACCTGCGCTCCGCCCGCCAGACCCTGCTGCAATCCCTGCCGCAGCTGGCGACGGAGAGCGGTTGAGCGTAAGCCAAAATCGACAAAGGGCGTGCCGTGCAGCCCCCTCATCCGACCCTTCGGGCCACCTTCTCCCCGAGGGGAGAAGAGGGGAGAATGCCGCTTCGCCAACGATTCCATTGGATGGGGTGTCTTTGGACAGGCGGGTTCGTTTGGGCAGTGCCGGCGCATCTTGCTCCCTCTTCTCCCCAGCGGGGAGAAGGTGGCCCGCAGGGTCGGATGAGGGGGCTGCACGGCACAACGCCAAACATCGCCTTCCACACACGCATCATGAAACCTTCTGATCCATAAGCCGTTATCGTGCTTATGAGCGGCGCAAAACTTAAACCGAAATCGGTCGACGACACCGAACCGAAGGGTTCCGAGACGGCGGCCGAGGAGAAGCCATCGACTGCCGAGGCCGTGCCGCTGCCAGATGTCCCACCGCCAGAAGTCCCCCCGCCGGATGTAATTGAACCCGGTCCGGAACTGACGCCCGAGGAGGCCGAGCAGGCGCGCAAAAAGTATCTGCTCAAGCGGTTCTGGATCAGCGCGCGCCATTACTGGGGCCGCGGCGGCGACAAGTTCGCCTGGCCGTGCACGCTCGGGCTGTTGGCTCTGATCGGCATCAATGTCGGCTTCCAATATGGAATCAATCTGTGGAACCGCGGGATCTTCGACGCCATCGAGCGACACGATGCCGGCACCGTCTATTTCCTGAGCGCCGTCTTCGTGCCGCTGGTGCTCGGCACCGTCGCGGTCGTCACCACGCAGGTCGCGCTTCGCATGATGATCCAGCGCCGCTGGCGGTCCTGGCTGACAACTGCGGTCATCCGGCGCTGGCTGGCAAACGGCCGTTACTATCAGTTGAACCTGATCGGCGGCGACCACAAGAACCCCGAGGCGCGCATTTCCGAAGATTTGCGGATTGCCACCGAAGCCCCCGTCGATTTCATCGCCGGCGTCATTTCCGCATTCCTGGCGGCTTCGACCTTCATCGTCGTGCTGTGGACGATCGGCGGGGCATTGACGCTGCCGATCGCCGGTTTCACCGTCACCATTCCCGGCTTTCTCGTCGTCACCGCTGTCCTCTATGCCGCGATCACCTCCAGTTCGATGGCGGTGATCGGCCGCCATTTCGTCCAGGTCTCCGAGACCAAAAACCAGACGGAGGCCGAATTTCGCTACACGCTGACGCATGTGCGGGAAAACGGCGAGAGCATCGCATTGCTCGGCGGTGAAGAGGAGGAACGCAACGACCTCGACAAAACCTTCACCAATGTGCTCGGGCAATGGGCGCTGCTTGCCCGCCAGCACATGCGCACGACGCTGGTGTCGCATGGATCGATGCTGATTGCCCCGGTCGTGCCGGTCTTGCTATGCGCGCCGAAGTTTCTCGAAGGCAGCATGACGCTCGGACAGGTCATGCAGGCAGCGTCAGCTTTCGCAATCGTCCAGGGCGCGTTCGGATGGCTGGTCGACAACTATCCCCGTCTTGCCGATTGGAACGCCTGTGCCCGGCGCGTCGCTTCGCTGATGATGTCGCTCGACGGGTTGGAGCGGGCCGAACAGAGCGACGCGCTCGGGCGCATCAAACGCGGCGAAACGGAAGGCGAAGCGATGCTCAGCCTCAACGATCTCTCCGTGTCGCTTGACGACGGCACCGCCGTGGTCACGGAAACCCAGGTGGCGATCGAACCCGGCGAACGGGTGCTGGTCGCCGGAGAATCCGGGTCGGGCAAGAGCACGCTGGTGCGGGCCATATCAGGTCTTTGGCCGTGGGGCGACGGCAGCGTAAATTTTCACGCCGACCGCCGCTTGTTCATGTTGCCGCAACGGCCCTACATCCCGTCGGGCACGCTGCGCCGGGCGGTCGCCTATCCCGGCGCCGCCGATAGCTGGACGCTTGATAAGATCAAGGATGCCCTCAAAAAGGTCGGACTGGACTATCTGAACGACAGGATCGAAGAAGACGCGCCCTGGGACCAGACCTTGTCCGGCGGCGAAAAGCAGCGGCTCGCCTTTGCGCGCCTCCTGCTGCACACGCCCGATATCATCGTGCTCGATGAAGCAACCTCGGCCCTCGATGAAAAGAGCCAGGATAAGATGATGCAGATGGTGATCGAGGAATTGCCGGAGGTGACCATCGTCAGCGTCGCGCATCGCGCCGAGCTCGAAGTCTTCCATAGCCGCAAAATCACCCTGGAGCGGCGCGAGGGCGGCGCAAAGCTGGTCAGCGATATCGATCTGATCAAGCGCACGAGAAAACGGAACTTGCTGTCACGGGTTTTGGAGAATCGTCGCGCGCCGCCGAAGGCCAGCACGGCCTCTAATAAGGCGACGCAGCCGCGAAATAGACACTGACGTCTTCCGGCTATTGCTTGTTCTGAGGCAGGTTGTCGGCAATGTCGTAATAGTCGCCCTTGTCACCGACAAAGATATGCATTTTCAGCTTGGTTTCGGTCGCGCCATCAAATGCACCCATCGCCACAGCAATCCAGTCGTGATGAGGTGGATCCCAAAACAGCGATGATCCACATACCGCGCAAAATCCACGCCTGACCTTTTCCGAGGATTGATACCAGGTAATACTTTCGCCTCCCTGGATCGTGATCTGATGTCTTGGCACGTCGGTTGAAGCGAAAAAGTGCCCGGATTGTTTTCGACATTTGGAGCAGTGACACGCATCGGGAGCTCGCAGATCGCCTTCGATCTCAAAAGTGACGGCACCACACAAACAGGATCCTTTGTGCATAAGCATTTCTCCAATACCCCTTGCCTCTAAACCTATGCGAAGGGATCCCGCTGGTCGCCGCGGCGTTCTCGGGCTTGCTGCATCAATCGCCTGACGCAGTCTCCATGCTCGCAATCTGATCCAGATTGTCGCTCAGCCGCTTGAGCAGATCGGAAAGCTATGCCGCTTCCGCATCCGTGAAGGGCGGTATCGGTTTAGAGCCTGCGCGCTTCCAGACGACGCTTGTCGCGCCCGACATAGTCGGAGCCCAGCTCCGTCAGACGGAATTGCCGTTTCTGAAATTCCCCGCGGATTAAGATGAAACCTTGCTCTTCGGCTTCGTTCAATGTCTTCAGGCTGGTGCCTTTAGGGGGAGACTGCCAAGCCATGCCATCGGCGCTGTGCAGCAAGACCATGATCTTTATAATTTTGTTTCTCCATGGCTGATGCATGCAGCCGGCTGGATTGCTTGAGCAATCCGATGGTTCCGCATTATTAATGTCGCACAATCCAGGAGAGCCAATTGATTTCAAAGGGTTGTTTTGGCTGGCCCGGAGTTTCGCAGCTATTGTATAAAGCTCCAGTAGTGTTGGTCAATTCAATCACTCCGTCCCAACAGGTTTGGTCATGCCCGGCGATTGGCCCCGAGGGCGCTGATTTTCGTAGAAGCGCTCTTCAGCCACTGTGGTTTTGCCGGTGCCGGAAACGCCTTCGATCAAATAGTTTCTGACGCCCATTTCGCCCTCGTTAACGCCCGCACCGGCCCGACCGAACCGCCTAATGCGAGGCAGCCTCGCTGGCGACAGCCGCGCCCTCGCGTTTCCGGCTCGGCGCGACCGGGATCAACCAAGTGGTGAAGAAGGTCAGCACCGCGACGACCACCACGCCCCAGAAGCTCCAATGCAGCGCCGCATTGAAGACGGCGCGGATCGCCGGGTCGGCGGCGAGCGCCGAGAGCCCGGTCGGTTGGTTCAGCGCGGCATGCAGGCCGGCCGCCGCCTCGCCGCCGGCATAATGATTGATGCCGGCATTGAGGATGGCGCCGAGCACGGTGGCGCCGAGCGTATTGCCGAGGCTGCGGGCAAAGATGATCGAGGCGGTGGCGCTACCGCGCATCGACCATTCGACGCTGTCCTGTACCAGCACGATGCTGGTGAGGCTGATCAGGCCCATGCCGAAGCCCATGAAGAAGGACCCGGCACCGGCCAGCGCCGGCGAACTCTCCGGCGTCAGGAATAGCAGGAAGCAGGCGCCGAACGGAAACAGCAGGCTGCCGACCCGCAAGGTGCGGCGAATGCCGAAGGCTTTATAGAAGCGGCTGGAGAGCATCACCGCCAAGGGCCAGCCGACCACCAGCATGGTGAGCGTGAAGCCGGCAACGATCGGCGAGCGGCCGAGCACGCCCTGCACGTAGATCGGCAGGATGGTGGAGAGCCCGATCAGCGCCATGCCGGCCAGAAGCGTCGCCGCATTGCTGGTGGCGATCAGCCGGCGGCTCCAGAGCGGGATCGAAATGATCGGCTCCGGCGCGCGTTTCTCCTGGGCGAGAAAGAGCAGGCCCGCGACCACGAAGACGGCGAACAGCGACAACAGGATCCAGGCGCTCGCATCGGTTTCCGTCAGCATGACGAGCAGCGCCACGATCGAGATCGAAAACAGCACCGATCCGAGATAATCGATCTTTGCCTGCTTGTGCGCCACCTCCTCCTTCAGGAAGATCATGAAGGCGATGATCGAGAGAATGCCGATCGGCAGGTTGATCCAGAAGATCCAGGCCCAGGAGATATTGTCGACGATGATGCCGCCGGCCAGCGGCCCGACGACGGCCGAGGTCGCCCAGACGGTCGCCATCGCGCCCTGCACGCGGCCGCGCTCCTCGAGCTTGAAAAGATCGCCGATGATCGTCATCGTCACCGGCTGGATGGCGCCGGCACCCAGCCCCTGCAGCAGCCGGAACAGCACCAGCGACATCATCGACCAGGCAAGCCCGCAGAGCAAAGAGCCGACAAGGAAGATCAGGATACCGCCGATCAGCACCGGCTTGCGCCCGAAGATGTCGGAAAGCTTGCCGTAGATCACAGTCGTCGTCGACTGTGCCAGCAGAAAGGCCGAAAACACCCAGCTGTAATAGGAAAAACCGCCGAGCTGCCCGACGATGCGCGGCATCGCGGTCGCCACGATCGTCGCCTCGATCGCCACCATGAAGGTCGCGAACATGATGGTCGCGACGACAAGCACGCGGTTTGAGCGATGCGCTGCATTCGACATGACGATCCTCTTCGGGTGCTCCGCGGATGCCGGAAAACGGCAGGCTGGGTAGGGCGATCGCCGCTTGCGGAGGGATGCTGTACTATTACGTCCTGGAAACCGGCCGGTAAAGCAGTTCTCACGACAGCCGCTGTTTTATGCGGTTTCAGGGCCGCCGAGCAAAGGCCCGGCGCGCTCAACCCCGGCGCCTTCATTCTGTCAGGAGGTCAGGCGGACAGCAGCCTATCCTCATTGCGGGCAGGCCTCGCCGCCCGAGCCGGTATCCCCGGAGCCGGCGGTGCAACCCGGCGTCGGCTGCAGATCTGGATTGACCCCACCGGGATTGATCGTGCTGCGGCCGCGATTGAGCTCGATCCCGCCAGTGCCGCTGGTGCTGCCGGTCGTACCGGGGTCGGTGCCGACAGAGCCGGCGCCGGCCGAGCCCGTACCAGCAGATCCGGTACTGGCCGAACCCGTGCCAGAGCTCCCCGAGCCGCCGATGACAGGCGCCACCGAAAGCCGCCCACTGGAATTCGCGCCCCCGGCCGTCTGCGCCAGCGCCGAGCCGGCAAGGCCGATGGAAATAAGCGATATCGCGATCAGTTTGCAGGACATGGTTTGCTCCATCCTTGTTGTCTCAAGGGGAGAACCAGGTCGGGAGCGGCAGGTTCCTGCCGGAATTGCAGGTTTTCGACGACTTTCGAAGATGCTAACTGACCGCAGACACCAGCAAGCAGAGGCATCCTATGCACTCGACCAAAGGCGATAGACAGTCATCCGGTCATTCGTCGTCCAGCATTCTAAACTTTCGCGCCGCCTGAGGGCAAAGCATCGTGAACTGCTTGATTAGGGGCGGCATGCCTGGCCGCGGCCTTGCGCAACCGAAGGGCCGCCCGGCGCAAGATAATATGCAATTCGGTCGCGAGATATCCGCGATCCGGTTCGCTGCATCTTAAGGTGGCGGTGTCGGGCATCGTCATGTTTTCACTCCGCCACCGTCTTTGTCTGGATATTTTACTCAATTGATGAAGCCATGACCGCTACACCAAACGGAACGAGAAACGCAGGGATGGCATGAAGCATTTTTGCCAGACCGATCCATCGGCTGAAAAATGCGGCTACCTGATTGTCGGGAGTTTCAAAAAAATCGTGAATGGCCTCGAGAACGGACATAGATTGCCACTCTCCCGTTTTCATATAATCAAAAACGGAAGCTCCCAGCATTACGCATCCAAGGCCGAGAAAACCTATAATAATGATCCCCCTGATGATCATCCCGTTGGCCGATGCGTTACTCACGGTTCCCTCTCTCTCGTTACTGAAAATACCAATAGCCCCGAGACGATCAAGTCAATTCCTTTATGCATCACCATCCCGCGGCCGTGACATCGCGTTTCTACACCGCACCTGTTGCCGGCGGCATCATGTTGCCCTGCTTGCGGTATTTGGGTAAACCAACATCACTTCCGCTTTTGTTGGATCAGCCCCGGTCATGGATGACGCACGAAACCCGTATCGTCTCAGAGAAGGGCGAAAGGTCTACCGGCAAGTCGGCCGCGAAGCGCTGGCCTCTCAACTTGTCGACCAAATGTAGCGGGACGCGGCGCTTGAATTGCGCGTTAGCGGTTCCCTTCCGTGTTGTCTGTTTAGCCATTCGAAACGCCATTGATCTGCCGTGTGTCCCTGTGGTGGGGTTCAGTCGGCAGCTATCGAGACATTGATATCATTGAATGAATAACGAAATCAAAGAAGAAAGGGAAAAATGGTGCCGCTTGCAGGACTCGAACCTGCGACCCCATCATTACGAATGATGTGCTCTACCACCTGAGCTAAAGCGGCATCTCAGGGCCGAAGCATGCGGCCCGCGATTTGCATGGCGCTGATACAGCCATTGTCCGAAGATTTCAAGCGCCCTGTCATGGCTTTGGCAAAAAAGAGGGCAGGGTGTGGAAGACTGCCCTCAGAGTGCCAGCCGGGCGCGGGCGGCCTTATATTCGGCTTCCAGCCGGTCGACGAGTCTGGCCACCGGCTCGACGGCCTTGACGGCGCCGATGCCCTGGCCGCTGCCCCAGATGTCCTTCCAGGCCTTGGCGCCGCCGACCGCCTGCTCGAAATCCATCTTCGAGACATCGGCGGCGGGCAGGTTGTCCGGGTCCATGCCAGCGGCGACGATCGAGGGTTTGAGATAGTTGCCGTGCACGCCGGTGAAATAGTTGGAATAGACGATATCGCCGGCAGCGCCTTCGACGATCGCCTGCTTGTAGGCCTCGGCGGCGCGCGCTTCTTCAGTGGCGATGAAGGGCGAGCCGATATAGGCCATGTCGGCGCCCATCGCTTCTGCGGCGAGGATGGCGCCGCCGGTGGAGATCGCGCCGGCGAGCAGCAGCGGTCCGTCGAACCATTCGCGGATTTCCTGGACGAGGGCAAAGGGCGACAGCGTGCCGGCATGGCCGCCGGCGCCGGCCGCCACCGCGATCAGCCCGTCGGCGCCCTTGCGGATGGCCGAATGGGCGTGGCGGTTGTTGATAATGTCGTGCAGCACGATGCCGCCATAGGAGTGCACCGCGGCATTGACCTCCGGCACGGCGCCGAGCGAGGAGATGACAACAGGCACCTTGTATTTGACGCAGAGCGACAGGTCATGCTCCAGCCGCTTGTTCGACATATGGACGATCTGGTTGACGGCAAAGGGGGCGGCCGGCCTGTCGGGATGGGCGGCGTCGTGGCGGGCGAGCTCTTCGGTGATCTCGGCCAGCCATTCGTCGAGTTGGCTTGCCGGCCGGGCGTTCAGCGCCGGAAACGCCCCGATCACACCAGCCTTGCATTGCGCCAGCGTCAGCGTGGGATGCGAGATGATGAACAGCGGCGAGCCGATGACCGGCAGTCTCAATTTGTCGCTGAGGATCGGGGGCAGAGCCATGCTTGATGATTCCATTGACGTTTACGAAAACGTCAATCTCATAACAGAGAAGAAAGGCCGATAAAAGAGCGGCCGCCACGCCTTCGTCGATTTCTGCCCGAATATATGCGGCTGACAAAGCTGGTAGAATAAGGTTCGCAAGCGGTGAAACCGGGCGATTATCCCCGTCGATCCGCTGCAGCCGGGCCTGCAAGGCTTGCGGTTTGCCGCGCTTGCCGCTACCGAATTTTGATGGAGAACGGCGGGGATTGCAGTCCGATGCCGGGTTCAAGGTGAAGGACTTGAAGTGAGCGGATTAGAAACGGCCATCAGAACAGCGCTCGACAATTCCGATCGCGACAATCCGGAGGTTCGAGCGAGGATCTATCAGTCGGCCCGCCAGGCGCTTGAAGCCGGCCTGCGCAAGCAGGATATCACGGATACCGAGGTCGTTGCCCATCATCGCCATCGCCTGGAAAGCACCATCCATGCCATCGAAAGCGAGGAGCGCGACCGCCTGCACCCGCGCCAGAGGCCGCCTGAGGTGCCCGTGCCGCCCGTCGTGGAAATGCCGCCGCCGCCGGTTCATAAGGGGGATGCCGGCGATATCGACATCGACAGTCCTGTGGCCGCAGGCGAGAGCCGCGCTCCCGAGGTGGCCCACGGCCGCGGCGACGAGTTCAGCCTCGACGACGTTCATGCCGGCCGTGCCGATCACCTCGCAGCCGCCCCCGTCGGCGAGGAGCGGCTTGCCCGCGGTCAGCGCGCCACCAATATGGATTTCCGCCCGGAGCGGGCGGCAGGCCGCCGCAAGCCGCGCAAATTCTTTTCCAGGCTTCTCGTCTGGTGCGTGCTGCTGGCCTTCATCGGCATCGGCGCCTGGTGGGCGCATACATCAGGCCTGCTGATGACAGCCGCCGAGCGCGACACCAGCGTCGCCAATCCGCCTGCCAGCACCCAGCCGGAGGATTTCACCGGCAATGACGACAGCGCCGGCAATGCCGCGCCGCATACCGACGAGCCGGTGACCATCGATCCGCAGAACAGCTTTTCGGCCGATTGGATCCCACTGTTCAAGCCCGATGACGCCGACAAGATCCAGAGCGGCCCGCGGGCGCGCACCGAAAAGATCGCCGAGAACGACGGGCCTGCCGTTCGCCTGATTTCGCAAAGCGGTGCGGCCGACGGCAATATCTCGATCAGCGTGCCGGCCTCGGTGCTGCAGCAGCTTGCCGGCAAATCCTCGACGATCGCGCTGACGCTGCAATCCACCACCGACGAGCCGACGCAGGTGACCGTCGAATGCAATTTCCAGTCGCTCGGCAATTGCGCCCGCCATCGCTTCAACGTCACCCGCGAAAAGTCGGATGCGCTGCTGCAGGTGAAATTCGACCGCTCGCTGGCGCCGAACGCGCCGGGCACGCTTGTTATCAACAGCGATCTCGACGGCAAGGCGCGCGGCATCAACCTCTTCGCCATCCGCATCCTGCCGGGGCAATAATCCCAGCCTCGGCGAAGCCGATGGCGCCGGCTCCGGCGAAGCCGGTAGCCCCAGCCCCGGCAAAGCCGGTGGCCCCAGCCTCGGCAAAGCCGATGGCCTCGCCCCCAGCCTCGGCGAAGCTGACGGCTTTCCGCCCGCCGCCTACTTCAGGAATCCGGGCCCCGAGCCGATGATCTCCTTATCGACCTCGCCGAGCGCCTTCTCATCCTTGCCGTCATAATCCATCCTGTTCAGCATGTGGCGGATGAGTTCGAGGCGCGTCCGCCGCTTGTCGTTGGCGCGGATCACCGTCCAGGGCGCGAAATCCGTATGGGTTTCCTTCAGCATGCGGTCGCGCTTTTCGCTGTAATCGCGCCACTTCGTCAACGCGGCGATGTCCATCGACGACAGTTTCCAGACTTTCAGCGGATCGTGCCTGCGGTCGTGGAAGCGCTTCAGCTGCATTTCGCGGCCGATATCGAGATAGAATTTGAAGAAGAAGATGCCCTCATGGGCGATGATCTTTTCGAGCTGCGGCGCCTGCTTGAGAAAATCCTCATATTGCTGCGGCGTACAGAAGCCCATGACCGGCTCGACGCCGGCGCGGTTGTACCAGGAGCGGTCGAACAGCACGAATTCGCCTGCGGTCGGAAACTGCGCGACATAACGCTGGAAATACCATTGCCCCTGTTCGCGCTCGGTCGGCTTGGTCAGCGCCACGACGCGGGCAAGGCGGGGGTTCATATTCTCCGAGGAGGCCGAGATCGCGCCGCCCTTGCCGGCCGCATCGCGCCCTTCGAACAGCGCCATCACCCGCTTGCCTGATGCCTGCAGCCAGAACTGCACCTTGACGAGCTCGATCTGCAGCTTTTCCAGCTGCTCGACATAGTCCTCTTCCTTCAGCTTCTTCTTGTGGGGAAAGTCGCCGGAGGCAAGCGCGTGTTCCTCCACCCAGTCCGGCAGGATGGGATCGTCGACATCGAAGATGCGTTGCTTTCCGCGGATCTCCAGCTCCACGGCCCTGCTTTCGACGGTCTCGGCCATATGCTCCTCCTTAAGCTCGATCGGTTCTTTCCTGCAGGCGAACATATTTACCGTTGGAAATCAAATCTCTCGCATTCGCCGATCATTTTTCGTCGGTTTCGGCTGCGGCCTTTCGCATCGAAGCGGCAGCCCGAAAATTTCTGTCATGAATTGCCGCTATCAGGCAGAGTTCAATATAAGAAACACGAATCGACGCCGCGAGGGCACTTGCAAGACGAAACTCCGTGGAGAAAAAGCCTGTTGGCGCGCATCCGGCGCGAGCGGCCGGTGCTGCTGGCGGCGATCCTCAGCGCGCTTGCCGCGATTGCCGCCGGCATGAACAAATGGGTTGTGCTCGGCCTCCTGCTTGTCATGATCGTCACCGCGCTTTTCAATGAGGCGCCCGTCATCAAGGACGAACCGGCCGAGCCGGTGGAGATTGCGCCGGAGGTGCCGCCGAGCCGGCTGCCTGAGGTGTCCGCCACGCTCGCCGGCCTCGATATTCCGGTCATGGTGCTGTCGGACGACGCCTCGGTGCTCTTCCAGAACCGCGCTGCCGAAAAGGCCTTCGGCGAGGTGGCGCTCGGCGCCCATATTTCCGGCCGCATGCGTTCGCCCGGCGTGCTCGACATGGTGCGCGAAACCATCGCCACCAACGCGCCGAACCAGATCGAGCATGCCGAGCGGCTGCCGTCGGAGCGCGTCTATATCGTCCGCAGCGCGCCCGTCGAAGTTTCGGCCGAAGGCGGGCCGCATGAGCGCTATTTCATCCTCTCCTTCCGCGATATTTCAGAGGTGCGCCGGATCGACCGCATGCGGTCGGATTTCGTCGCCAATGCCAGCCATGAGCTGCGCACGCCGCTTGCGTCGCTGCGCGGCTTCATCGAGACCATTCAGGGACCGGCGAAGAACGATCTGAAGGCGCAGGCGCGTTTTCTCGCCATCATGTTCGATCAGACGACGCGCATGAGCCGGCTGGTCGACGACCTGCTGTCGCTCTCGCGACTGGAGCTGAAATCGCATATCGCGCCGGATGAGAAGGTCGATCTGGTGCCGCTGCTCGGCCATGTCCGGGATTCGCTGGTGCCGCTCGCAAAAGATGTCGGCGTCGACATCGACCTGCATCTGCCCGACGGCAAGGTCGAGGTGCTGGGAGACCGTGACGAGCTTGTCCAGGTGTTCGAGAACCTGATGGAGAACGCCTGCAAATACGGCCAGGAGGGCAAGACCGTCGATGTCTGGCTGAAGAACGGCGCCGGTGAGCCCGTCGAGGTCAGCATCGTCGACAAGGGGCCGGGCATCCCTGCCGAGCATGTGCCGCGCCTGACGGAACGCTTCTATCGCGTCAGCATCGAGGACAGCCGCTCGAAAAAAGGCACCGGCCTCGGCCTCGCCATCGTCAAACACATCCTCACCCGCCACCGCGCCCGACTGATCGTCAAGTCCGAAGTCGGCAAGGGTACTGATTTTACAGTTCGGTTCTAATGACCGAATGGAGAGGCTGCCCCTCACCCTAACCCTCTCCCCGCAGGCGGGGAGAGGGGACCTGTCGCTCTCGTATGGCACGTCCCCTCTCCCCGTAAAACGGGGAGAGGGTTAGGGTGAGGGGCAAATCACACGGAACGACATCGATGAGAGGCCCCAAGCCGAAAACCACCGCCCGAGCGCGATCGTTGCGTCAGTCGGACAACGACGCGGAAGGCAAACTATGGAACGAGCTGCGCGATCGGCGGCTCAACGGACATAAATTCGTCCGGCAATTGCCGATCGGCCCCTATTTTGCGGATTTCGCCTGCCGTGAAATGCGGCTGGTGATCGAAATCGACGGCAGCCAACACGCAGGCAATCGACGCGACGCAATTCGGGATGTCTTCATGACCGGCAACGGCTGGTCGGTCGTTCGCTTCTGGAATGTGGACGTGCTGAGGGAGCTGTCGTCCGTGCTGGAGACGATCGTTGCGATCTGCGAGGGACGGCTGGTCGAACGTGTCGAGGCGACGGATTTGCGGTTCTTTCCGGCTGCGGGCGAATAGCGATGGCGTGCCATGTGATTTGCCCCTCACCCTAACCCTCTCCCCGTTTTAACGGGGAGAGGGGACGTGCCCTACGCGATGTGTGCGAGGGACGGAGAGGGTGCGGCTATCCTCCTTCGCCCCGCAAGCGGGGAGAAGGTGCCGGCAGGCGGATGAGGGGCAAACACACGGTACGATCTCAATGAAAGGATGCAAAGAGTTCCCACTTTTGGTGTGCTTGGTGTATTTGCAATGCAAGGTAGATCGGCGGCCAAAAGTCAGATCCTTGATGACGCGCCGTTCGAAGTGCGTTTAAATTCATATTAAATATCAATAACATAACCTGTCACAAATGTTTCACCGATTTGACATAAAAGGACGGTGCTTACAGCGCTAAGAGAGTCCCGCCGATGAAAAAAGGCACTGCGAGGGCCTCTCGAAAGGCCGCACTCACACAAGCCCAATGCGGGAGATTTCTAATGAACACCTTCAAGCTCACCGTTGCCGCGCTCGCTGCAACCGCCGCTTTCGCTGGCGCTGCCGTCGCCCGCGACCAGATTCAGGTTGCCGGTTCGTCCACCGTCCTGCCTTACGCAAAGATCGTTGCTGAGTCCTTCGGCGAAACCTTCACCAACTTCAAGACGCCGGTCGTCGAATCCGGCGGCACGGGCGCTGGTCTGAAGGAATTCTGCAAGGGCGTCGGCGAAGACACGATTGACATTGCCAACGCTTCGCGTCCGATCAACAAGAACGAAGCCGAAGCCTGCAAGGCTGCCGGCGTGACCGACATTCAGGAAGTCAAGATCGGTTATGACGGCATCGTCTTCGCAACCGACTCTTCCAACCCGGATGTCGCCTACGTTCCCGCCGACATCTACAAGGCCCTCGCAGCCCAGGTCGTCGTCGACGGCAAGCTCGTCGCCAACCCCTACAAGAAGTGGTCTGAAGTCAACCCGAAGCTTCCGGCTGTTGATATCGCCGCCTACATCCCGGGCGAAAAGCACGGTACCCGCGAAGTCTTCGAACAGAATGTTCTCGCTGCCGGCTGCAAGGCTTCGGGCGCAACCGACGTCATCGCCAAGGAAATCTCCGACAAGGCCGCTCAGACGAAGGCCTGCGTCGCAGTCCGCAAGGACGGCGCTGCTGTCGACATCGACGGCGACTATCCGGAAACGCTCGCCCGCATCGCCGCCAACAAGACCGGCGTCGGCGTATTCGGCCTCTCCTTCTATGAAAACAACGCCGACAAGCTCAAGGTTGCCAGCATGAGCGGTATCGTTCCGTCGACGGAAACGATCGCCAACGGCACCTATCCGGTTTCCCGCCCGCTGTTCTTCTACGTCAAGAAGGCACATCTCGGCGCCGTTCCCGGCCTGAAGGAATACGTCAACTTCTTCGTATCCGACCAGATGATCGGCCCCGACAGCCCGCTCGTCGAATACGGCCTGGTTGCCGCTCCCGATGCCGAGCGCGACGCGATCCGCAAGGACGTCGAAGCCGGCAAGTCCATGTAATGACTTTGCCGGCGCGGCGCTGCAAAGCCCGCGCCGGCATTGCCTTGTCCCTTCGTGCCGGCGTTTCCGGTGCGGCAGGGTTGAATTCATTCCGCATGATTGGAAGCTGAAGGCAGGCCGATGAGGCTGCCGGGCTTTGGGGCTACGGGCCTGGGGACGTAACGAATGAGCACATCCATCATACTTTTGTGCCTTGTGGTGATCGGTGCCGCCGCCTATCTGGTCGCGCGCAGCCGGGCCACAGCACTTGCCGGAGGCAAATCCTCCGCATTGCATTCCCGGCCGGCCTATTACGGCGCCTATGCGGCGATCTGGGCCGTTCTTCCCGCCCTCATCGTGCTTTGCGTCTGGCTCTCGGTCAGCCCCGGCATCATCCAGTCGTCCGTTCGCAGCCACTTTCCTGACGACGTCAAGGCGCAGGCCGCCGTCGAGCAGGATCTCGGCTATTCGATGGTGGCGACGGTCGCCCGCGGCCTGACGATGCTGACCGCGGATGAAACCGCGGCGATCGGCACCGATCCGGCGGCACTCCAGGCCAAGCTCAGCGAAAAGGGCGTGCCGCTGGCCGGCCAGCCGCTGCCTTACATGCTCGGCGCCGCCAAGACGCTCAACGCCATGAGCATGACCAGCCGCCTCGCCATGACGGCGGTGGTCTTCATTCTTGCCGTTGCCGGCGCCTTCTATGCGTTGCGCGCCATCGCCCCCCGCTTCCGCGCCCGCAACCGGGTCGAGCGCGTCATGCTCTGGGGCCTGCTGCTCGCCTCATCGATCGCCATCCTGACGACGATCGGCATCGTGCTGTCCATGCTGTCGGAAGCGGCGCGCTTCTTTGCCGCCGTTCCCGCCGCCGACTTCTTCTTCGGCACCGTCTGGGATCCGCGTTTTGCCGGCGCCGGCAGCTCGTCCTTCGGCCAGTTCGGCCTGATCCCGCTGCTGCTCGGCACGCTTTATATCGGCCTGGTCGCCATGCTGGTCGCCGTGCCGGTCGGCCTGTTTGCCGCCATCTACATGGCCGAATATGCCTCGCCGAAGCTGCGCGGGATCGCCAAGCCGCTGCTCGAAGTGCTCGCCGGCATTCCGACGATCGTCTACGGCTTCTTCGCGCTCGTCACCGTCGGCCCGTTCCTGCGCGATTTCTCTGCTCAGATCAGCGGCCTGCTCTCCGGCAGCTACACCAACTTCATCCAGGCGCAGAGCGTTCTGACCGCCGGCATCGTCATGGGCATCATGCTGATCCCCTACGTCTCGTCGCTGTCGGACGATATCATCACCGCCGTGCCGCGGGCGCTGCGTGACGGTTCGCTCGGTCTCGGCGCCACGCGCTCCGAAACAATCAAGAAGGTGGTTCTGCCGGCAGCACTTCCCGGCATCGTCGGCGCGCTGCTGATGACCGCCTCGCGCGCCATCGGCGAAACCATGATCGTCGTGCTGGCCGCCGGTGTCGCCGCCCGCATCCAGATCAACCCCTTCGAGCCGATGACGACGGTGACCGTCAAGATCGTCAATCAGCTGACGGGTGACCTCGAGTTCACCTCGCCGCAGACGCTGGTTGCCTTTGCTCTTGGCATCACGCTGTTCTGCATCACGCTTTGCCTCAACATCTATGCGCTCTACATCGTGCGCAAATACCGGGAGCAGTACGAATGACGGATATTGTTTCTCCCACAACAGGCGTCACCATCTCCAAGGCGCCGGCGCGCCGCGATATCGGCATCAAGCGCCGCTACGCCGCCGAGCGCCGGTTCCAGGCCTATGGCATCGCCGCCATCGCCTTCGGCCTCGTCTTCCTGTTCATCCTGCTGTGGACCGTGATCGGCAAAGGCTACACCGCCTTTCAGCAGACGGCGATCACCCTGCCGATCGAATTTTCCGAGAAGACGATCGACCCCAGCAACAAGCGTGCGACCGACCCTTCGGTGCTGATCGCCGCCAACTATCCGGTTCTGCTGCGCGATGCGATCGTCAAGCAGCTGAATATCAACGCCTCGAGTAAGCCTGACGTGCGCGATGCATCCGCCATGCTTTCCAAGGGGGCGCCGATCCAGCTGCGCGACATGGTCGTCGCCGACCCGTCGATCATCGGCAAGACGGTCAATGTCACCGTGCTCGCCGACGCCAATGTCGACAGCGCCAACAAGGGCCAGATCGATCTTTCGGTCGATGAGAAGAACCGCAAGGTCAACGACAAGCAGGTTGGCTGGATGAACGAGCTGAAGGCGAGCGGCGCTCTGCACAAGCAGTTCAACACCGGCCTCTTCGTCAACGGCAATTCCAGCCGTCCGGAGGCCGCGGGCCTTGGCGTCGCCCTCATCGGCTCGCTCTACCTGATGCTGATCGTGCTGGTGCTCGCTCTGCCGATCGGCGTTGCCGCCTCGATCTATCTCGAGGAGTTTGCGCCGAAGAACCGGTTGACGGATCTGATCGAGGTCAACATCAACAATCTCGCCGCGGTTCCCTCGATCGTCTATGGTCTGCTCGGCCTTTCCGTCTTCATCAACTTCGTCGGCCTGCCGCGTTCGGCGTCGCTGGTCGGCGGCCTGGTGCTGACGCTGATGACCCTGCCGACGATCATCATCGCGACGCGCGCGGCATTGCGCGCCGTGCCGCCGTCGATCCGCGCCGCAGCCCTCGGCCTCGGCGCGTCGAAGATGCAGATGGTGTTTCACCATGTTCTGCCGCTCGCCATGCCCGGCATCCTCACCGGCACGATCATCGGCCTGGCGCACGCGCTCGGCGAAACCGCGCCGCTGCTCCTGATCGGCATGGTCGCCTTCGTCGCCAACGCGCCGATGACACCGCTCGATCCCTCGACGGCCCTGCCGGTGCAGGTCTATATGTGGGCCAACGAGGCCGAACGGGCCTTCGTCGAGCGTACTTCGGGTGCCATCATCGTCCTGCTCCTGTTCCTGATCGTCATGAACATGGGCGCCATTCTCTTGCGTCGTCGCTTCGAGCGCCGCTGGTAAACGGAGTTACAAGATCATGAACATGTTGACGGAAGCTGCAGTTGAAAAGGCGCTGGATCAGAAGATGAGCAACGTCCCGTATAAGATGATCGGCCAGGATGTCTCGGTTTACTACGGCGAAAAGCGCGCGCTTTTCGATGTGAACCTGAACATTCGCGAAAACACCGTAACCGCGCTGATCGGCCCGTCGGGCTGCGGCAAGTCGACCTTTCTGCGGAGCCTCAACCGCATGAACGACACGATCGACGGCTGCCGCGTCGCCGGCAAGATCACGCTGGACGGCGACGATATCTATGATCCCGATATCGATGTCGTCGAACTGCGCGCCCGCGTCGGCATGGTCTTCCAGAAGCCGAACCCGTTCCCGAAGACGATCTACGAAAACGTCTCCTACGGCCCGCGCATCCATGGCCTTGCCAAGTCGAAGGCCGATCTCGACCAGATCGTCGAGACCAGCCTGCAGCGCGCCGGCCTCTGGAACGAGGTCAAGGACCGCGTGCATGAATCCGGCACCGGCCTCTCCGGCGGTCAGCAGCAGCGCCTCTGCATTGCCCGTGCCGTCGCCGTCAGCCCCGAAGTCATCCTGATGGACGAGCCCTGCTCGGCGCTCGACCCGATCGCCACCGCCAAGGTCGAGGAGCTGATCCACGAACTGCGCGAAAATTACACGATCGTCATCGTCACCCACTCCATGCAGCAGGCCGCGCGCGTCTCGCAGCGCACCGCCATGTTCCACCTCGGCAATCTGGTCGAGGAGAACGACACCGACAAGATGTTCACCAATCCCGACGATCCGCGCACCCAGGACTATATCATGGGCCGCTTCGGCTGATTTTGGCGTCACCAAGCCTTCCCGTTATTCGAGGATAAAGCCCCATGGCATCGACACATATTTATTCTGCCTATGATGATGATCTGAAGTTCCTGTCCCGGCGGATTTCCGAAATGGGCGGCCTGGCCGAGCAGATGGTCGCCGAATCCGTCCGGGCGCTGGTCAACGGTGATACGGCGCTGGCCCAGAAGGTCATTTCCGACGACGTGATCCTCGATCACGCCGAGCGTGAAATCGGCGACAAGGCGATCGTCACCATCGCCCGCCGCCAGCCGATGGCCGCCGACCTGCGCGAAATCATGGGTTCGATCCGCATCGCCGCCGATCTCGAACGCGTCGGCGACCTCGGAAAGAACACCGCCAAGCGCGTCATCGCCGTGCAGAGCACCGGCGTTCCCCGCAAGCTGGCCCGCGGCCTCGAGCATCTGTCCGAGCTGGCGCTCGTCCAGCTCAAGGAAGTGCTCGACGTCTACACGACACGCGCCGCCGACAAGGCGAGTGCGATCCGCGAGCGCGACAACGAGATCGACGCGATGTACACCTCGCTGTTCCGCGAGCTCCTGACCTACATGATGGAAGATCCGCGCAACATCACCAGCTGCACGCATCTTCTCTTCTGCGCCAAGAACATCGAGCGCATCGGCGACCACGCCACCAACATCGCCGAGACCATCTATTACATGGCTACCGGCGCACAGCCGGAAGGCGACCGTCCGAAGGACGACAGCGCCAACACCGTCGGCGCGGTCACGGAATAACCGCCTAAACCAGACGATTGCGTGCGCGCCCATGTGGGGCGCGCAAAGAGGTCGCAGCCATTTTTTGTGAATTTGCGCAGGATGCATTGCTTAAATCACCCCCGGTTTAAGGATCATGCGCGAGGAGACCGACACGCATGATCCCGAGAGTTGCAGTTGTTGAAGACGAGGAAGCCCTGAGCGTGCTTCTCCGCTACAATCTCGAAGCTGAGGGCTTCGAGGTCGATACCATCCTTCGTGGCGACGAGGCCGAAATCAGGCTTCAGGAGCGCACGCCCGACCTTCTCATCCTCGACTGGATGCTGCCCGGCGTCTCCGGCATCGAGCTTTGCCGGCGCCTGCGCATGCGGCCGGAAACCGAGCGGCTGCCGATCATCATGCTGACGGCGCGCGGCGAAGAGAGCGAACGCGTCCGCGGGCTTTCCACCGGCGCCGACGATTATGTCGTCAAGCCCTTCTCGACCCCCGAGCTCGTCGCCCGCGTCAAGGCGATGCTGCGCCGCGCCCGTCCGGAGGTTCTCTCCACCGTGCTGAAATGCGGCGATATCGAGCTCGACCGCGAAACCCACCGCGTCCACCGCAAGAGCCGCGAAGTCCGCCTCGGCCCCACCGAATTCCGCCTGTTGGAATTCCTGATGTCGTCGCCGGGCCGGGTCTTCTCCCGCTCGCAGCTCCTCGACGGCGTCTGGGGCCACGACATCTATGTCGACGAACGCACCGTCGACGTCCATGTCGGCCGCCTGCGCAAGGCGCTGAACTTCTCCAACATGCAAGACGTCATCCGCACCGTCCGCGGCGCCGGCTATTCGATGGAAGCCTGAGCCGCCATCCTGCCGCCGTCCGGGCGAGGGAGCCGCGTAACGCAAAACGCGGCCGATAGATCACCGCACGCTGCGGTTCCTGCCGCGGACGTTCCCCCACCCTCCGTCGTCCTCGGGCTTGACCCGAGGACCCATGCGGGTGGGCACTTCGTTTCTGTTGAACTGACAAGGCGACCGCGGTCGACAAATTCAAGCGCAGCGCTTGCGGCATGGATACTCGGGTCAAGCCCACTGCTGTCCGGTTAAAATATCTGGACAGGTTGCATGGCATTGATTCTATTCGTTTTCAGACGTTTCGCGGCGTTCTGGACACGAATTGGAGATCAATGTCATGCGGCACGAGAATAGCGTTTTTCACCAGCTTCAACAGTATATTCCGTGGGCGGTGTTCGATCGTCTTGTGGACAAGCATAATGCCGACCACCGGGTGCGCCGGCTGACGGCGAAGTCGCAGTTCCTGGCGCTGCTTTTTGGCCAGTTGTCGGGCGCTGCCAGCCTGCGCGAGATCGAGGCCGGCTTGCTCAGCCACGAGGCGAACCTTTATCACCTGGGCGCTCGCAGTGTGGCCCGTGCCACGCTGGCGGATGCCAATGCCAAGCGCCCGGCAGCCTTGTTTGCCGATCTGTTCTCCGTCATGGCTGCCCGTGCCAGTCGAAAGATACGCCGTCATATCGGCGATACGCTGCGTATATTGGATGCCACACGCGTCCAGGTCTCCTCGCTGTATGGCGGCTGGGCCGACATGGTTGGCGGCAAACGGGCCATCAAACTGCATGTCTGCTACGATCCGCACGCCGACGCGCCGCTCGCCATGACGCTGACCGGTCAGAGGACGAACGACATCATCCCGGCCAGGGCGATCGACATTGCTGCGGGCGTCACCTATGTCTTCGATCTTGCCTATTACGATTTTGCCTGGTGGGCCGAGATCGATAGAAAGAGCGCCCGTTTCGTCACCAGGCTGAAGAGCAATACCCTCGTCGCCACGATCGCCGAACAGCCAGCCGATGAAGCTGCGGGCATTCTCTTCGACAGGATCGGGCTCCTGCCGCAAAGGCTCGCCGGTTCCCGGCAGAACCCCTTTCAGGATCCGGTGCGCGAGATCGCCGTCCGCATCAGGACCGGCAAGGTCATCCGCCTCATCACCAACGACCTCGACGCTCCGGCAGCCGAGATCGCCACCCTTTACAAGCAGCGTTGGCAAATCGAACTCTTCTTCAAATGGATCAAGCAGAACCTGAAGATCCGGCATTTTCTCGGAACCTCGGAAAATGCCGTGCGCATCCAGGTCTTCGTCGCGCTCATTGCCTATCTGCTGCTGCGAATGGCCCAGGCAGCCCAGAAAGACATCGCTCAGCCGCTCGCATTCTCAAGGCTCGTGCGCCTCAACATCATGCATCGCAGGGCAATCGGCGCCCTGCGAAGACCGCCGGCAATCACCAAAGCAGATCCACGGCAATTATCACTGCCCATCACCGCAAGTTAAACCGGACAGCAGTGGGTCAAGCCCGAGTATGACGGAGGGTGAGGGAGCACGAGCAGCAAGAAGCGAGAGGTCTGGAGCAATTCCAACAAAATGGGCGAACGGTTTTGCGTGGAAAGCGCGGAAACAAATGGCGGCAATTCCAATAACCGCTACGCTTACGGTTCTTGCCGCATAGGTTCCCCCACCCTCCGTCGTCCTCGGGCTTGACCCGAGGACCCACCGCCACAAGCACTTCGGCTCGATGTGGTTACCGCCAACGCCATGGCCGCAAGCACTGCTTTCGCATCACCACAGCGTAAGATACAGATCATCCCACCCAGGATTCATCGCCTCGACCAGATCGACCTTCCATTGCCGGTACCAGCGTTTCAACGACTTCTCCCGCTGGATCGCACTGGCGATATCCCAATGCTCCTCGTACCAGACGAGACGGGTGCATCCGTATTTCCACGCAAAGCCCGGTGTCAGCCCTTCACGATGCTCATAGATGCGGCGCTCCAGATCGGATGTCACGCCGATATAGAGCGTGCCGTTTTTCTGGTTGGTGATGATGTAGACATAGCCCGCCATCCGCGCAGAGTGCTGGGCATGGATGCTCGGGTCAAGCCCGAGCAGGACGGAGGGTGGGGAGGTGGGATGGGCAAGAAGCGAGACGTTCGGAGGGTTCCAGCGAAACGGAGCAAACGGATTGGGAAAATTGCGTAAAGCGAAAAGCGCCAATTCCAGCAGAACCACTACGCTCATGGTTCCTGCCGCAAACGCTCCCCCACTCTCCGTCGTCCTCGGGCTTGACCCGAGGACCCATGGCCGAGAGCGCCGCATTCGCGCTCACACTGACAAAGGCGGCCGTAGCCGAGCAAATTCAAGCGAAGTGCGTGCGGCATGGATACTCGGGTCAAGCCCGAGTATGACGGAGAGTGGGGGGCTCGATCGGCAGGAGGCGAGACGTCTGGGGGAATTTCAGCAGAATGCGCGAGCGGTTTTGGCTGGGAATTGCGCAAAATAATATACGGCAATTCCAACAAAATCACCAGGTATTCGGCCCTTGCCGCCGAGGCTACCCCACTCTCCGTCGTCCTCGGGCTTGACCCGAGGACCCATGCAGCAAGCACTGCGTTCGTAAAAGCGACCACAAGATAGAGCTCATCTCACTTGGAGTTCCAGCCAAAGCCCCGAAGCGTTCGCGCTATTTGCGCCCCTTAACCCACAAAAAAACGGGCCTTCCAGCCCGTTTTTGCATCTCAATAATGTCGCCCGCTCAGCTCGCCCGGGCCGCCGCCCGGCGGCGTTCGTTCACCGGCTGGTAGGCGAGCTTCTGGTGGTAGCTGCAATAGGGCGAATTGTCCGGGGATTCGCAGCCGCAGAAATGGAAGTCGTCCTTCAGCGGATCGCCGACCGGCCATTTGCAGGTGCGTTCGGTCAGTTCCGTCAGGCCGAGGCGGCGCGAGATCGGCACGACCACGTTGCCCTTCGGCACGTATTCCATTTCCTCGACCGTTTCGATCTCGATCTCTTCCTTCAGCATCGTCGCGCCCTGCTGGCGGGTAACGGTGCGGGTGGCGATCCGTGAGGCGTAGTTCGGTGCGCGCGGCGCAGATGTATTGCGCTTCGGCGTCCGCGCCGTGGCGGCGGTGCCGCCGGCCTTGGCGCGGCCGGGAAGGCTCAGCCTGTGTACCTTGCCGATTACAGCGTTTCTGCTGACACCGCCAAGTTGTGCCGCGATCTGGCTGGCGCTCAGTCCTTCGGCCCAAAGCTTCTTGAGTTTCTCGACCCGCTCGTCTGTCCAGTTCATGCCCTGTCTCCACCTTTCGCGTTGGTGATGGCAGAATCCCTCACCGTTGTCCCGGAAGCCTCCGAAACAAGAAACGCCTGATCAATTTTGGTGACTAGTTCCGCCGCATGCAGTCTAGTAATTGAACTTTAACCTAGTGTGAGCCTGACTCCGTGACAAGAGTCGCATGAATCCGGATGAATCGAATTCGGAGTTTTCCCCAACTTGCTGCCCCGGCGTGGCATTTCTGCAATATTGCCTGTTGAAGGTCGAAAACACCGCTGTACAAGCTTGCTGCATGCGCTAAGGGCGCAGTTTTGTTGACATTGCAGCGCGAAAAGGAAATAGTACCGCTGGCCGCCGCAAGGCGGCATTTTTGATTTTTCGGGCCTGGTTTTCTTAGCCGGAGTCCGTTGCTAGATAACGCTGATCGGGAGACCCGCGCCATGGCCGAAGCCGCGCCGCTTTATGACACCTATTCTCGTGCCCCGCTGCGGTTCGAGCGAGGCGAGGGCGTATGGCTGATCACCGAAGGCGGCGAGCGTTATCTCGATTTCGGCGCCGGCGTCGCCGTCACCTCGGTCGGCCACGGCAACCCGCATGTTGTGGGTGCCCTGAAGGAGCAGGCCGACAAGGTCTGGCACCTCTCCAACATCTATGAGATCCCCGGCCAGGAGCGCCTCGCCAAGCGCCTGACGGATGCCACCTTCGCCGACAAGGTGTTCTTCACCAATTCGGGCGCCGAGGCGCTGGAATGCGCGATCAAGACGGCGCGCCGCTATCAGTTTTCCAAGGGCCATCCCGAGCGCTTCCATATCATCACCTTCGAAGGCGCCTTCCATGGGCGCACGCTGGCGACGATCGCCGCCGGCGGCCAGGAGAAATACCTCGAAGGCTTCGGCCCCAAGGCGCCGGGCTTCGACCAGGTGGCCTTCGGCGACATTGACGCGGTTCGCGCCGCCATCACCGACGCCACCGCGGCGATCCTCATCGAGCCGGTGCAGGGCGAGGGCGGTGTGCGCCCCGCCACCCCCGAATTCATGAAGGCGCTGCGCCAAATCTGCGACGAAAACGGCCTGCTGCTGATCCTCGACGAGGTCCAGACCGGCGTCGGCCGCACCGGCAAGCTTTTTGCCCATGAATGGTCGGGCATCACCCCCGATATCATGGCGGTCGCCAAGGGCATCGGCGGCGGGTTCCCGCTCGGCGCCTGCCTGGCGACCGCTGAGGCCGCCTCCGGGATGAAGGCCGGCACGCACGGTTCGACCTATGGCGGCAATCCGCTGGCCATGGCCGTCGGCGGCGCCGTGCTCGATGTCATTCTCGCCGACGGCTTCCTTCAGCAGGTGCGCGACGTCGCCTTGGTCTTCCGCCAGGGACTCGCCTCGCTGAAGGACCGCTATCCCGATGTGATCGAGGATATCAGGGGCGAAGGCCTGCTGCTTGGCGTCAAGGCGGCGGTTCCTTCAGCCGAACTGCTGCAGGCGATCCGCGCCGCGCATCTGCTCGGCGTGCCCGCCGGCGACAACGTCATCCGCCTTCTTCCGCCCCTCGTCGTCACCGCCGAGGAAGCCCGCGAGGGCCTTGCCCGCCTCGAGCGCGCCGCCGAAAGCATCCGCGCCTCCAAGGTCAAGAAGACGGCTTGAAAGGATTGGCGCCTGCGGGCGCACGACAGGTAAGAACATGGCTCCTAAACATTTCCTCGATCTTTCGGCGGTCACCTCAGCCGACCTCAGAACCATCATGAACGATGCGCTCGCCCGCAAGCAGGCCTTCAAGGCCGGCAAGGGCGACAAGCCGCTCGCCGGCAAGATGCTGGCGATGATCTTCGAAAAGCCGTCGACCCGCACCCGCGTCTCCTTCGACGTCGGCATGCGCCAGCTCGGCGGCGAAACGCTGTTTCTATCCGGCACCGAGATGCAGCTCGGCCGCGCCGAGACGATCGGCGACACCGCCAAGGTGCTGTCGCGTTATGTCGATGCGATCATGATCCGCACCACCGAACACTCCAGGCTCCAGGAGCTTGCCGAGCATGCGACCGTGCCGGTGATCAATGCGCTGACGGATGATACCCATCCCTGCCAGATCATGGCCGATATCATGACTTTCGAAGAGCATCGCGGCCCGATCAAGGGCAAGACCATCGCCTGGACCGGCGACGGCAACAATGTGCTGCATTCGCTGGTCGAGGGGGCGGCGCGTTTCGGCTATCGCATGAACATGGCCGTACCCCTTGGTTCGGAGCCCAAGGATCACTATCTGAACTGGGCCCGCAATGAGGGCGCCGAAATCATGCTCTGCCATGATGCCGACCGTGCGGTCGAAGGCGTCGATTGCGTGGTGACCGATACCTGGGTCTCCATGAATCAGGAACATCGGGCCCGGGGTCACAACGTCTTCCAGCCTTACCAGGTCAACGCGGCCTTGATGGCGAAGGCCGGCAGCGATGCATTGTTCATGCATTGCCTGCCCGCCCATCGCGGCGAGGAAGTGACGGACGAGGTGATCGACGGCCCGCAATCCGTGGTCTTCGATGAAGCGGAAAACCGTCTTCATGCGCAGAAGTCGATTCTTGCTTGGTGCCTGGGCGCGATCTGAACCATAATCGGACGCCGCGTGTGAACAGCGCGCGGCCGCGCGAGCGAAGGGCACCCTGTCCTTTCGCTTGAAAACTAGGAGTGAATCCATGGCAGAAGCTGCAGCCGCCCTCGGCCAGTTCGATTTCGCCGGCGATGACCATGTCGTCCCTTTCCAGGTGGAGGGCCTGGATGTGCGCGGCCGCGCCGTCCAGCTCGGCCCGATGCTCGATGCCATCCTCGAGCGCCATCATTATCCCGCCCCCGTCGCCCGGCTGCTTGCCGAAGTCGTGGTGCTGACGGTGCTGCTCGGCACCTCGCTGAAGTTCGACGGCAAGTTCACGGTGCAGACCAAGGGCGATGGCCCGGTCGATCTTCTCGTCGCCGATTTCTCGACGCCGGAAAATGTCCGCGCCTATGCCCGTTTCGACCAGGCGCTGCTCAACAAAGCCATTGAAGCTGGGGAAACCGAGCCGGAGCAACTGCTCGGCCGCGGCATACTCGCCTTCACCATCGACCAGGGCAAGTTCGGCCAGCCCTATCAGGGCATCGTCGCGCTCGACGGCACCTCGCTCGAAGAGATTGCCGGCGTCTATTTCCGCCAGTCGGAGCAGATCCCGACGCGCGTGCGCCTGGCCGCGGCCGAACTCCTCGATCGCGACGAGGCAGGCAAGCCGCGCCATCGCTGGCGGGCAGGCGGCCTTGTCGCCCAGTTCCTGCCTGAGGCGCCGGAGCGCATGCGCCAGCCGGATCTCCACGGCGGCGACGGCGATACCGAAAGCCGCCCGCATGGCGAGGACGACGCCTGGACCGAAGCCCGTTCGCTTGTAGAGACCATCGACGCCGATGAATTGACCGACCCGCTTGTCGGCACCGAGCGGCTGCTGTTTCGCCTGTTCCACGAACGCGGCGTGCGCGTCTACGAACCGCGGGCGGTCTTCGACCGCTGCAGCTGTTCACGCGACAAGATCAAGGGCGTGCTGAAGGGCTTCACCGCCGAGGAGATCGAGGCCAGCCAGGAAAACGGCGAGATCGCCGTCACCTGCGAATTCTGCTCGACCACCTACCGTTTCGAGCCGGTCGAACTTCAGCCGGCTGAGTAGGCTCGGTTGAGCACGCGCAGAACAAATACAAAAGATTAGCGGTGATGCAGCACGGTGACTCGACTTTTGGTGGTCACTGTGCACCATTTATCCAACTGGTTCGGGGATGGGACTTCATGCGCATTTTTTATTTCGTAGTCGCATTCATGGCTGCGATGCCACAAATTGGCTTGGCTGATGATAAGGCAATCCAATGGAAAGAGGTCGGGGGCTGGACCGTGGCTGTCGACCCGACTTTAGACAATGGCTGTTTTGTTCTGACGTCCTTTGATGACGACACCATTTTTCGTCTTGGCTTCAATTTCCGAAAAAAGGACAAACCTCTGTACATTCTGCTCGGAAATCCGAACTGGAAATCGTTGGAGAAAGGTAAGCATTATCCCATCGAACTTTCGTTAGACCAGACTCAATGGACGGCTGATGCGAGAGGTCTGGATCTCGACGGCCTCAAATCATTGTGGATCGATACCGACGATACCGACTTGATTGAGGAGTTCTCTGGTAAACTGAGTTTTCGCGCCCGCTTTAACGGAAAAGAGATTGTTGCCCTCGGTCTGAAAGATTCCGAGAGGGCAGCGGATGAGTTGCTCGCCTGCCAAAAGGCGGTAAACGATGCGGTCATGAAACAGCCGGCGCCGCCACAATCAAAAGATCCGTTCGAAGCAAAGCCAGGCACCCAGGCCTCGGATCCTTTCGACCTTTAGTCGATTGATGACTGGGCAAGCCCGAGGATCCACGACCGCGGGTACGACGTCCATGTTGGTACTGACTGGAAGGCTGCATCCGGCCGCATCCACGCGCAGTGTTTGCCGCATGGGTCCTCAGGTCAAGCCCGAGGACGACGGAGGGTGGCGAGAAGCGAGCGGCAAGAGGCGGGATGTCTGGGAATTCCAGCAAAATGCGCAAACGATTTTGCGTGAGAAGCAGGTAAAGCACCCTTCCAACAAAACCGCTGCACACTTTTTGATGAATTTGCTCCCGGCTCCCGCCTCCTGCCGGTCGTTGTCCCCACCCTCCGTCGTCCTCGGGCTTGACCCGAGGACCCATGCGGCAAGCACGGCGTTCGCGTTCGAACTGACAAGCAACCCGTCAGTTGAGCACGCGCAGCAGCCCCGGTGAATCCAGCGAGAAGGCGGGGATGTCGACATCGAACATCTCGCCTTCATCCGTTTCCATCTGGTAATGGCCGAACATCAGCCCGGAGGGCGTGTCGAGCGGGCAGCCCGAGGAATATTCGTAGGTGTCGCCGGGGCTGAGCCGTGGCTGTTCGCCGACGACGCCGGGGCCGGTCACCTCGTCCACCTGCCCGTTCTGATCGGTGATATTCCAGTAGCGGTTGACCAGGCGAACGGCGATGCCGGAATTGTTGCTGATGACGATCCGGTAACCCCAGACATAGCGATCGTCGTCCGGATCGGATTGCTCCTCCAGATAGAATGGCTCGACGACGACTTCGATATCTTTTGTGAGGGCGCGATACATGCCTTGCACCTTAGTCAAGATATGTTACCCGTATCTTATAAGAGGGCCTGTCCGTCAAGAAACGGAACGATGATCGTGAATAAAACGGTCCTGATCGAAGGTGTTTCGATCGTTAAGCCTAATTGGCAGCGTTAATTCACTTCCGAACGCCGGCACAGCCGAACTTGTTCCCCCGGCCTCGCCTTCGAGGTCCGGCCCGGCATCGTCTTCAGTCCGGCGAGCCGAACCCCAAATGAGGTCCGGCCGCCATTAGCTGATCAGGCCGAGACCTTGGCAAGCGCCTTGGCGAAATCCTCGATCAGGTCGTCGGTATCCTCGATGCCGGCCGAAAGGCGGACGGTGCCGGGGGAAATGCCGAGTTCGGCGCGCGCCTCCTCCGAAAGGTTCTTATGCGTCGTCGTCGCCGGATGGGTGATCAGGCTCTTGCTGTCGCCGAGATTGTTGGAAATCTTGATGATCTCGAGCGCGTTTTGCAGCGCAAAGGCCGCGTCCTTGCCGCCCTTCAGCTCGAAGGCGACAAGTGTCGAGCCGCCGGTCATCTGCTTGGCGATGATGTCGGCCTGCGGATGGTCCTTGCGGCCGGGATAGATCACCTTGGCGACCTTGCCTTGCTCGGCCAGAAAATCGGCAATCTTCGCGGCATTCTGCGTCTGCTGCTTGACGCGCAGCGGCAGCGTCTCGATGCCCTTCAGCAGCGTCCAGGCGTTGAACGGCGACATGGCCGGGCCGGTATGGCGGAAATAGTCATGCAGGTTCTCGTCGATCCAGGCCTTGTCGGCCAGGACGACGCCGCCCAGGCACCGGCCCTGGCCGTCGATGTGCTTGGTGGCGGAATAGACGACGATATGGGCGCCGAGATCCAGCGGCTTCTGGAAGAGCGGTGTTGCGAAGACGTTGTCGACGACGACCTTGGCGCCGACCTGGTTGGCGAGCTTGGCGACCCCTGCGATATCGACCACCTCGAGCGTCGGGTTGGTCGGGCTTTCCAGGAAGAACACCTTGGTGTTCGGCCGGATTGCCTGTTCCCAGTTTGCCAGATCACGGCCGTCGACCAGCGTGCACTCGATGCCGTATTTCGGCGCCAGAGTTTCCACCACCCAGCGGCAGGAACCGAAGAGGGCGCGCGCCGCAACAATATGGTCGCCTGCCTTGACCTGGCAGAGGATGGCCGCGCTGACCGCCGCCATGCCGGAGGCGGTGGCGCGGGCGTCTTCGGCGCCTTCGAGCATGCACATGCGCTTTTCGAACATGTCGTTGGTCGGGCTCCCGTAGCGGGCGTAGATGTAGCCGTCGGTCTCGCCCTTGAAGCGGGCTTCGGCCGCTTCCGACGTGTCATAGACGAAGCCCTGCGTGAGATAGATTGCCTCGGATGTTTCGCCATATTGCGAACGCAAGGTTCCGCCGTGGACGAGTTGGGTTGCCGGGCGCCAGGTCTTGCTCATGCCATCACCTTCACATAACAAAAAAACCGGCCGCAAAAGCAGACCGGTTTCAACCCGGTCTTTTTAGCCACTTGTTTAACGTGGCTGCAAGCCGACCGGCCAAATCACCACGGGATAATTCTGCAATACTGCTGTTAGCTGCTTGCGTCAATTCCCCGTATTTGGTTTTGTCGGCGGCAAATGATGGATGAGGCATGATGGCTCGTGAAACGGGAATTCTGGCGGACCGCGCGATCTCGGCGCTGTTCGAAACGGGGCGTCTGATCTCCGAACGGGAGCTGGACCGCGACCAGATCCAGCCGGCAAGCCTCGATCTGCGCTTGGGCGCCAAGGCTTTTCGGGTGCGCGCCAGCTTCATGCCCGGCCCTTCGCATCTGGTCTCGGATAAGCTCGACCGCCTCAGCCTGCACGTGATCGACCTTTCCGAAGGCGCGGTGCTCGAAACCGGCTGCGTCTATATCGTGCCGCTGATGGAGAGTTTGGCGCTGCCGGCCGACATGTCGGCCTCTGCCAATCCGAAGAGCTCGACTGGCCGACTGGACATTTTCACCCGCGTCATTACCGATTACGCCCAGGAATTCGACAAGATCCCGGCTGGCTATGCCGGCCCGCTCTATCTCGAAATCAGCCCGCGCACCTTCCCGATCGTCGTGCGCCGCGGCTCGCGCCTGTCGCAGATCCGCTTCCGCGTCGGCCATGCCCTGCTCGGCGAGCCGGAACTGCTGAAACTGCATGAAAGCGAGACGCTGGTCGCCAGCAAGCAGCCGAACGTCTCGGGCGGCGGCATCGCGCTGTCGATCGATCTGGCCGGAGATGAAGACGGCCTGATCGGCTATCGCGGCAAACACCACACCGCCGTCGTCGATGTCGACAAGAAGGCCGAGCACGACATCTTCGATTTCTGGGAACCGCTCTATAGCCGCGGCCGCAACGAACTGATCCTCGATCCGGACGAATTCTATATCCTCGTCTCGCGCGAGGCCGTGCACGTGCCACCGGATTATGCCGCCGAAATGACCCCCTTCGACCCATTGGTCGGCGAATTCCGCGTTCACTATGCCGGCTTCTTCGATCCGGGCTTCGGCCACGCCCCGGCCGGCGGCCGCGGCAGCCGTGCCGTGCTCGAAGTGCGCAGCCACGAAGTGCCCTTCATCCTCGAAGACGGCCAGATCGTCGGCCGCCTCGTCTACGAACACATGCAGGAAAAACCGACCAGCCTCTACGGCTCCGGCCTCGGCTCCAACTACCAGGCCCAGGGCCTCAAACTCTCGAAGCACTTCCGCATCTGACAGCTTGCGTGTCGCGTGACTTGACAGCAGCCCCCATCTGTTGGAAATCTCAGCGCATCGCGGGTGTAGCTCAATGGTAGAGCAGCAGCTTCCCAAGCTGAATACGAGGGTTCGATTCCCTTCACCCGCTCCAGCTGCCTTTCCAGCGACCTTCTCTAATCCCCAAAAAACCGGATCGGCTTGTACTGCCGATGCGCGATGATCAGGCTCCGATCGGGCTGGATGATGTAGGTTTCTTCTACCTGCCGGCCGTATTGGTCGATGAAATCATGCGGGAAGGCGGAGCCAGCAGGTGATTTGGTGAGTTTGCTGCGCGGCTGGCCGTTATAGGTGATGCTTCCCGGGATCGGTTCCAGGCCGGGGCCACTATAGGTGACGGTATTGCACCCGGTGAGAATGAGGGTGCCGATGAGGCCGATGAGTGCGGGTTTCATGTCCATCCCTTCCGGTGCGCCGACGGTGTGATCTTACTCCGGATCGGATCACACTCGCCAGATGAAACGGCGGATCCGCCTTCAATCCTTAGGGATGGATCGCCTGGAACGCCGTGATCGCTTTATGGCCTACTTCATTGCCGAAACCGGCGCCGTCTGCTAGATCGGCATGGTCGAAAAAGGCAGGACCGGTTGAGGTAAGCCCGATCCCTTCCGTTGGAGCGTCAAATCTCTCCGACGAAGCTCTGCTCCGTGGCCCATGGCACGAGAACCCGCGACGTGATCCGCATGAAAATGCGGGATCCCGGCGGCGTGCGGAGACGGCAAAAAGGCAGTCCCGGGATTTTTTTGAACGGAGACTGTCATGCGCCTGAATCATCTCGATTTTCACGTACCCGATATCACCGAGACGGCGGATTTCTTCATCCGCCATTTCGGCCTGACGCTGAAGGATATGCGCGGCAACAGCGGCCTGGCGATCCTGGAGGATGATACCGGCCTCGAAATCGTCCTTAGCCACGCCATCGCCAAGTTCGGCACTGCCGACCAGGTGGAGATAGGGCGGCAGACCTATCATATCGGCTTCATCCTGACCGAAAGGGCGGATGTCGATGCGGTCCATGCCGGGCTTGTCGCCGCCGGCGCGATACTCTCCGGTCCGCCGGCCGCTATGCGCGGCGGTTGGCTGTTTTATTGCACGGCGCCGGGGAATATTCTCGTCGAGGTGGGTTGGCGGCCGGGTTAGAGCGAGAACGGGAGTCCACAAATTGGGGGTGAAGGCTCGTGCCCCTCATCCGCCTGCCGGCACCTTCTCCCCGCACGCGGGGCGAAGGGGGTGTGCCGCGACCTCTCGGTTCCTCGCCAGCGCCTCGCAGGGCACGTCCCCTCGCCCCGTTCTTACGGGGGTCCGAAGGACGGGTCGAGACCAGTGGCTCGACCCAGCCAACGGTTAGGGTGAGGGGCAGCCTTCGGCGCGAACTGGACAGCCTACCTCAGAACTCCGTCCAATCACCGTCCTGGCCTTTCGGCGCGCTGCCTGCGCCGAAGGCGTTGGCGAGGGTCTGGCCGAGGGCGCGGGCGGGCGAGGCGGTCGGGCGGGCCGCACCTTCCCGTGCGACGCGGATCGCGGGTGCCTTGGCCACTGGGCGCGTAGCGGGGCGGGGTGCGGCTGCCGGCGGCCGGGTCGAGGCGATCGGGGCGGCGGCGGCGAAGCTGCCAGTGCCGGTCAGCCGGAACTGGCCGAGCAGATTGTTGAGCGCTGTCGCCTCCGTGGCGAGGCTGTGGCTGGCGGCGGTGGACTGCTCGACCATCGCCGCATTCTGCTGCGTGCCCTGGTCCATGGTGTTGACGGCGGTGTTGATCTCCTGCAGCCCGATCGACTGTTCGCGCGAGGCTTCGGCGATGGCGTGGACGTGCTGGTTGATTTCCTGCACTTCCTGGACAATCGAATCGAGCGCCTTGCCGGTTTCGCCGACCAGCGAGACGCCGGTCTGCACATGCGTGCCGGAATTGGTGATCAGGTCCTTGATTTCCTTTGCCGCCTTGGCGGAACGCTGTGCAAGCTCGCGCACTTCCTGGGCGACGACGGCAAAACCCTTGCCGGCTTCGCCGGCGCGCGCTGCTTCGACGCCGGCGTTCAGCGCCAGCAGATTGGTCTGGAAGGCGATATCGTCGATGACGCCGATGATGTTGGAGATTTCGCCCGAGGATTTTTCGATCTGCTGCATGGCGGAAACGGCCTTGCGGACGATCTCGCCGGATTTTTCGGCGCCGAGGCGGGTGCGGGCGACGAGCTGGCTCGCCTCCTCGGCGCGCTTGGCGGCGTCACGCACCGTCGTGGTGATCTCCTCCAGCGCCGCCGCCGTCTCCTCGACGGAGGCCGACTGCTGTTCCGTCCGCCGGGAAAGCTCGTCTGCGGAAGACCGGATTTCGTTGGCGCCGGCGCCGATCGCCCGGGCATTGGCGCCGACCGTATGCAGCGCCTCGTTGAGCTTCTCGACCGAGTTGTTGAAATCCTCCCGCAGCGCATCGAGATGGGCGACGAAAGGCTGGTCGATATGCGAGGCGAGATCGCCGGCGGCAAGGCGGCGCAGGCCGTCGCCGAGCGCGGTCACGGCGCCTTCGAGTTCGGCTGCTTCACGCGTCCGCTGTGCCTCGCGTTCGCGGCGTTCGCCGTCGCCGAGGCTGCGGTCGGCTTCGGCGCGCGCCTCGATCCGGGCACGTTCGATGGCGTTGTCGCGGAAGATCGAGACGGCTTTGGCCATCTGGCCGACTTCGTCGCCGCGGTCGAGGCCGCCGACATCGCTTGCGGTATCGCCCTCGGCAAGCCGCGTCATGCGCAGGTTGAGCCGCGTCATCGGGCCGGCAATGCCCATCTGGGCCACGACGACGCTGAATCCGACGGCGCCGAGAACGGCGATGCCGATCAGAACGAGGCAGAAGACGATCCGGCCGTTGACCGAAGCCGAGAGCGCGTCGCCGCCGTCGTTGAGCATCGCCATCATCGCATCATTGTTGGCGATCATCTTCGGCGTCAGCGCATTGAGCTTGGCATTGATCAGGGCGACATTGGCAAGCGCGCCGGCGCTGTCCTTGGCCTTGCTCTGTTCGGTGATCTTGTTGGCCAGCGTTTCGATCTCATCAATGCCGGCCTGAATGTCGTCGATCGCCGCCTTGCGGCTCGGCACCAGCGCCAGCGCATCTTTCATCCGCTCGCGGGCCTGCGGCAGCCTGCTCGGCGCCGCAAGCGCGGTGGCGAAAGCCGGCGTATCCGGTTTCATGTCGGCGAGCAGGGTGACCTGCAGCACCGAGGCCACCACCGAGGCGCTGGCGCGCGCGCTCTGCATCGAGGCCAGCGCTTCATGATCGATGAAGGCGCTGTAGGCGGCGTCCGCACGGCGGAACTCGGCGATGACATAGACCAGCCCGGCCATCGTGATCAGCCCGAGCAGCGCCACGACCGATATGATTTTCGTGCGGATTTTCAGATGCTTCAACATGGAAATGTTACCCGGTTGACCAGGCGTCGCACGCCCGGTGCTTTAAAATCAATTGTTGCAAACAGAGCGCTGCGTCGGTGGCGCGGCTCAGGGATTATTGCGGGGTTGACACATGCATCATGCAATCGGCCGGCGGGTCCGTGTCGTCGTCACAAATAGAGGCGATATTCTTTAATTCCGCGCTAACGGCAGGGCGGCGACACGGTGATTTTTGGGGGTAAGGAGGGCCACGGTTGCCACCGCACCGAAGGCTCGCTGCCCCTCACCCTAACCCTCTCCCCGTAAAAACGGGGCGAGGGGACGTGCCCCGCGAGACGTTAGCGGGGGACGGAGAGGTCGCGGCAAAATCTCCTTCTCCCCGTAAAACGGGGAGAAGGTGCCGGCAGGCGGATGAGGGGCGGATGCGCACGATCCGTCCCATAGATATTTCCCGCCCGGCATGACTCTGTTACATCTCGCGGCAACGCTTCGCGCTTAACTCCGAGACCACGATGATCGAATCCAAACGGGCATTTCCGATTCTGAGGGCTCTTCTTGCGTTCGGCCTGTTTCTGGGCGCTCTGTTTGGCGGCTTTGCCGCATCCGCCCAGCAGGCCACGCCCTCGCTGCCGCTGCTTTTCGATGCCCGCGAACGTCTGGCGCGGCCCGATCTCTCCTCGCTGGTGCGGTTGCGCTTCCTGACCTCGGTCGATTTTCCGCCGTTCAATTTCACCGATCAGAACGGCAAGCTGTCCGGTTTCAATGTCGATCTCGCCCGCGAAATCTGCAGCGAGCTGGAGATTTCGGACAAGTGCCAGATCCAGGCGATCCCCTTTGCCGACCTGAAGGATGCGCTCGCCGCCTCGCAGGGCGACGCCGTCATCGCCGGCCTTGCGGTGACGCCGGAGCTGCGCCGGCAATTCGTCTTCTCCCGGCCGTATCTGATGCTGCCGGCCCGTTTCGTGCGCAATCTCGCCGTGCCGCTCGACGGCAAAACGGCTGCCGCGCTTTCGGCGCACCCGGTCGGTGTGGTCAAGGGCACGGTGCACGAGGCGATGCTGGCCGCCTTCTTTCCGGCGATCAAGGCTGAGCCCTTCGACACCAAGGACGCCCTGCTTGCGGCGCTGAAGGAGCGCAAGGTCGATGCCGCCTTCGCCGATGCGCTGCAGCTTTCCTTCTGGGTTTCCTCGCCGGCCTCGGCCAAATGCTGCGCCCTGTTCGACGGGCCTTACCTCTCCGAGCATTTCCTCGGCGAGGGCATGACGATCATGCTGCGGCAGAAGGACAGCGTGCTGACGGCGGCGATCGACCATGCGCTCGCCACGCTGTCGCGCAACGGCCGTCTTCAGGAAATCTATCTACGCTATTTTCCCTACGGGCTTTATTGAGCCTTCATGCATGTCGCCCAAAAGTGTGCAGCGGTTCCGGGATAACGACATGCATAAGAACAGAGAGCTTAAAGTCAGCCCTTGCGGAAACGGGCAATGGCGCTGCGCTCGATCGCCGCGCAGGTGAGCTTGTCGAGACCGAGCCGGTCGCGCAGCAGGCTGAGCAGCCGGAGTTCCTCGGCTTTGACAGAGAGATCGGCGGAAGCGACTTCGACGGCCAGCGCATAGGCCGTGTCGTAGAGTTTTGCCGGCAGGGTGTCGCGCACGGTTTCGAGAACGACGTCGAGGCCCTCAGGCCCTGAAAGCAGCGAGGCGCAGTCGCGCGCCACCGAAATCAGCTTGTCGTCGTCGAAATCCCGGAAAACCGGCAGGAACCCGATCAACTGGCCGATCCTTTCCATCTCCCGGTCGTTCATCGTGCTGTCGACGGCTGAAGCCATCACCATCACGTAGATCAGCGCATCATGGGCGGAAAGCGGCTTGTTCATCTCTAATTCCTTTTTCGATCAGCCCAAAGCGGGAATTGGCAGTGGGAATTGGCAGCCGGCATTACAAGGGATCGGCTCCCTGTCAAGGCCGCCGGTCATCTCCGGCGCGGATCGTCGCCATAAAGGCCTTTTCCCGCCTGCCTGGCCTTTTCGGCAGCCCATGCAAGCGGTGAGCCCGCCGCTGCCTCGGCCCAGCCGTTTTCGGCAAGCCATGCGCTGAGATCCTGCGTGCCGAGCCGGCAGGCGGCGGTCGCCGTTTCCTTCCATTCGGCCGCATCGAGATCGCAGGCGATGCTGCGGTTGCGCAACAGCTGGCGTAGCGCCGTCTTCGCCATCATGCCGCAGGGCCATTGCCGGCCCGCCGGCCCACATATCCTGTCGGCCGGCGTCGGCACGATGCCGGCAAGCTGAAGCTTGCGCTCGCCGAAGGAGAGAAAGCCGGCATTGTCGACCGCCGGCCGCGCCAGCTCCATCGGCGTCTTTACGGCCGGACCTGCGGCTTGCCCGGCGGCCGTCTCGGCTCGCCGCTCGCTGTCAGCGGGTTTCGGCGCCGCGCCGTCGGTTGGTCCGGGGGAAGGCGGAGCCGGGTGTTGCGACGCCGGTTCCGCAGATTGGGCGATCACTTCGGCACGGTCGTCCGAAATCACAGCCGGTTCGCCGGCCTTAGGGGCGGAACCCACAGCAGTCGCCGTCTCCTCAGCGGAGACGGTCTCGCCGTCCGTGCCGCCCCGCAGCCTTGCTTCTCCAGCCATCAGCAAGCCGGCCACCACCGCCATCCCTATGAGACCCGTGAAGATGGCGGCAGGGCGCATGGAATATCTTCCTATTGGCTGGCCCAGATGATGCGGGCGATCCAATCGACATCGGAAAGCTCGAGGGTGCGGTTGGGATGTTCGGGATTGAGCGACAGGAGCTCGATCGAGCGCGGGCTCTGGCGCAGCAACACCTTCGCCATCACCTCGCCCTCGTTTGTGCGCACCACGACGCGGTCGTTGCGGCGCACCTGCGCGCCAGGCTCGACGATCAGCACGTCGCCGTCGCGGTAGAGCGGCATCATGCTCTCGCCCTGCACCTCGAGCGCATAGACGGCCGATTTCTGCGACGGGGCTGCGGGAAATTCCACCACGTCCCAGCCCTGGCCGGCCGGAAAACCGCCATCGTCGAAGAAGCCGCCGGCGCCGGCCTGGGCAAAGCCGAGCAGCGGAATCGAGCTGCCCTGCGGCGGAAAAGCGCCGTCAGGCTGTGCGCCCAGTTGCCCGGCCAGCTTCCTGGAAAAACCGGCATCCGGCTGCAGGAAGGCAAGGAACTGCTCGACGCTCGCCCCCGTGGCGTCGAGCACCTTGGCGATCGATTCCGTAGAGGGCCAGCGCAGCCGGCCGTCGGCGGAAAGCCGTTTCGATTTGTTGAAGGAGGTGGGGTCGAGCCCGGCGCGCCGCGCAAGACCGGATGGCGTCAGTTCGTGCCGCTCGGCAAGCCTGTCGATCGCTCCCCAGATCTGGTCGTGTGACAGCATAGGCGCCCGATTCCGTGCGCGGCTCATCCGCGCGTCAGCCGGCCGGAATATTAACCGACCGTGTCGCCGGAGTAAAGGCAAAGGAGGAATAAAATCCTGTTATTGCAAGCGTTTCAGGCGACCATCGCCATATTGATCTTGCCGAGCTGGATGACCGCCTGCGTCCGGCTGTCGACGTTGAGTTTCAACAGGATCGCCGAGACATGCGCCTTGATCGTCGCCTCGGAGACGCCGAGTTCGTAGGCGATCTGCTTGTTCAAAAGCCCTTCGCCGAGCATGGTCAGCACCCGGCTCTGCTGTGGCGTCAGCGTGTGCAGGCGGTGGATCAGGTCGGCGATATCGGGATCCTGCTCCTGGCCGTCGCGATAGTTTTCGGGCGTGGCGATATCGCCGGCAAGCACCGTCTGGATGCTGCGGCGAATGTCTTCGATGCCGGCGGATTTGGAGATGAAGCCGGAGGCGCCGAGTTCCAGCGCCCGGCGGATCGTCGTCGCGTCGTCGGTCGCCGAGACGATGATGATCGGCAGGCTGGCAAATTCCGAGCGCAGCGCCATCAGGCCGGAAAAGCCGCTGACGCCGGGCATGGCAAGGTCGAGCAGCATCAGGTCGGCCTCCGCATGGGCGCCTGCCGCCTTGCGCGCCGCGGCGAAATCGCCGGCCTCGACGATCGCCTGCCGGCCTTCCATGCCGACCACGGCCTGGCGCAGCGCGTCGCGGAACAGTGGATGATCGTCCGCAATGATGATGGTCTGTTCCTGCATCGAAAACTCCCTCCCAAGAGCCCGATCTGCCCGCATGCGCCGCCGTCCCCTCGGCGTTTCTCATGCATGCCTGCTGATATGACTATATCAGATCAGGTCTTCTGCGGAAGGGGATTGGCGTTTTCCTCGGCCTGAAACTCCTTCACCATCCCCATGAAACTCTTCATCATCTTCTCCATGATGCTGATCGAGCGGTCGACCTCGGCGTCGCTCGGCAGCGCCCGCTGGATGAGGCCGCCCTGTTCCAGCTTCGTCACCCGCTGCGAAAGCCGGTCGAGCTCGTCCTCATAGGCCGCCCGTTCGTCGGCCGCCATGCGGCAGACGAGGGCGCCGTCCTTGTCCTGGCAGATCGACATGGCGCCGGTCTGGCGGTCGAGCCGGACGAAATGATCGCCGCTCTTTTCCAGCTGGAACCGGCTTGCATCGGCCTCGGCCGCTGCGGCGCCAAGCGGCAGGAGAAGAACGCCAAGTGTGAGAACCAAAATCTTCATCGTCTCATCCTCCGGATTTTGCCTGTGCGGGTCCTGTTTTTAAGGGCCGGGGCGTGGACATCGCCGCCTCTTTCCGGCAAAGCGCTGGTGATCGAGGACCAGCAATCGCGAGGCCATGATGACCCTGACACCGACCCTTTACAAGATCGTGACGGAAACGCTCTGGCAGCAAGCCAGACAAACCGGCATTTTTCATGGCGCCGGCATCGATCTCAAGGACGGCTTCATCCATTTCTCGACGGCAGAACAGGCTAAGCAGACCGCCGCGCTGCATTTCGCCGGCCAGTCCGGCCTGCTGCTGATTGCCGTCGATGGCGGGGGCTTCGGTGACAAACTGGTGTTCGAACCTTCGCGCGGCGGCGATCTTTTCCCGCATCTCTATGCCGATCTGCCGCTGGCAGCCGTGCTCTGGGAGATGCCATTGCCGCTCGACGAGACCGGCGCTCATATTTTCCCGGAGTTGCAGCCATGATCGATCCCTTCAAGCGTCTCGCCCGCAAGGGTCTCTTCCTGTTCGATCCGGAAACGGCGCACGGCATGTCGATCGCCGCGCTGAAATCCGGCCTGGTGCCCGCCTGCCAGATCACGCCCGATCCGCGTCTGCGCCAGACCGTTGCCGGCCTCACCTTCGAAAATCCGCTCGGCATGGCCGCAGGCTATGACAAGAATGCCGAGGTGCCGGAGGCGCTGCTGAAGCTCGGCTTCGGCTTTACCGAGATCGGCACGGTGACGCCGAAGCCGCAATCCGGCAATCCGCGCCCGCGCATCTTCCGGCTGGTGGAGGATGAAGCCGTCATCAATCGCCTCGGTTTCAACAATGAAGGCCATGAGACCGCTTTCGGGCGCCTCGCGGCGCTGAGCGGCAAGGGCATTGTCGGCGTCAATATCGGCGCCAACAAGGACAGCGACGATCGCATCGCCGACTATGTCGCCGGCATCCGCCGTTTCCATTCGGTCGCACGTTATTTCACCGCCAACATCTCCTCGCCGAACACGCCGGGCCTGCGCGACCTGCAGGCCCGCGAAAGCCTTGCCGCGCTGCTATCGTCAGTGCTGACGGCGCGCGACGAAATGGCGGCGACCTCAGGCCGCAAGGTGCCGGTCTTTCTGAAGATCGCCCCGGATCTGACCGAGGAAGGCATGGACGATATCGCGGCGGAAGCGCTGTCGCATGCGCTGGATGGCTTGATCGTCTCCAATACCACGCTGTCGCGCGACGGACTGAAAGATCAGCGCCAGGCCAAGGAGGCGGGCGGTCTCTCCGGCGTGCCGCTGTTTGAAAAATCGACTGCCGTGCTCGCCAGAATGCGCAAGCGCGTCGGCCCCGCCCTGCCGATCATCGGCGTCGGCGGCGTCTCCTCAGCCGAAACCGCGCTGGAGAAAATCAAGGCGGGCGCCGATCTCGTCCAGCTCTATTCCTGCATGGTCTACGAAGGCCCCGGCCTGCCCGGCGATATCGTCCGCGGCCTTTCCAAGCTGATGGACCGCGAAAAGGCCGGCACGATCGGCGAGCTGCGTGACAGCAGGCTGGATTACTGGGCGGCCCGAAAGGTCTGATCGGCCCGCGGCTTGACCAGCACGGCCAGGAAAAAGCCGCGGAAGAGCAGGAAGGCGTTCATAGCAAGCCACAGGCCGTGATTGCCGAAGAGCGGCACGAAGACGGCAAGCATGGCGAGGTAGCCGGCAAAGGACATCAGCATCCGGTTGCGCATCTCGGCCGACCATGTCGCGCCGATGAAGACCCCGTCCATCAGGAAGGCGAGTGCGCCGGTGAGCCCCGTCACCGCCGCCCAGGGCAGATAGGCCGCTGCCGCCTGCCGCACCTCGGGCGAAGTCGTCAGCACCGAGATCAGCCAGGGACCGGCAAGGAAGAAGAAGGCGGAAACGATCGCCGCCAGTCCGAAGGACCACAGGATCGTCAGCTTCAGCCCGCGGTCGAAAGCCGGCCGGTAGCGGGCGCCGACCGCCCGGCCGGTGATCTGCTCGGCGGCATTGGCCAGCCCGTCGAGATAATAGCTGGAGAGCAGCACGAAATTCATCAGCACGGCATTGGCGGCAAGCGTCACCGCGCCGAAGCTGGTGCCGATCCGCGTCATGATGGTGAAGGCGCCGATCAGCACGAAGGTGCGGATCAGGATGTCGCGGTTGAGCGCGAAAAGCTCGGCCAGCCGGTGCCGGGAAACGATCTCCGCCCATGCCGGCCGATCGGCCTTGGCAAAGCCGTTGAGCACGACAAAAAGCCCGACAAGCGCGCCGGCCGTCTCGCCGGCCATCGTTCCCCAGGCGACACCGGCCACGCCCCAGCCGAGCGTCAGGCCGAGATAGATCGACAGCAGGATGTTGATGCCGTTGATGATTGCCTGCAGCAGCAGCCCGATCTTGCCCTGCCCACGCCCGAGCACGAAGCCGAGGATGGCGTAATTGGCGAGCGCTGCCGGTGCGGCGAGGATGCGGATCGAGAAATAGGTGCTGGTCGCCTCTGCGATCGCGCCTTCCGCGCCCATCAGCCGCAAACCGGCCGCAATCAGCAGCGGCGAAAGACAGAGCAGCGCCAACCCGCTGCCGAGCGCAGAGATCAGTGCCCGCCAGAAGACGGCCTGTTGCTCGTGCTGGTCTCGCCGGCCATAGGCCTGCGCCGTCAGTCCTGTCGTCGATGCCCGCAGGAAGTTGAAGCTGCCCAGGATGAGATCGAAGAGCATCGCGCCGATCGCGAGCCCTGCCAGCGCTTGCGGATTGCCCATATGGCCGACGACGGCGGTGCTCGTCAGCCCGAGCAGCGGCGTCGTCACGAAGCCGAGCGTCATCGGAATGGCGATCGACAGCACCAGCCGGTGCGTCACCTCGAAGGCAAGGGAATGACTGTTGCTGCGCGTATCCATGCTTGCCCCATATCGAGGCCGAATCGCCTCAGCTTGACAGCACCATGGCCCAATAGGGCAGGTTTCGGGAAGACGCATTATGGGCGACGGCGACGCCGAGACCGTCATAACGCCCGAGCATGTTTTCCAGATGATGCGGCGAGTTGATCCAGGCGGTCACCACCGCATCGACGCTCTGCTGGCCGGAGGCGATATTCTCCGCCGCCGGCAGTTGCACGCCGCTCGCCTTGACACGGGCGCCGAAACTGTCGGTGAGCCCCATCAGATGCGCCATTTTGCCGGCGCTTGCCATGCGTTTGGCCTGGAAGAGCGCGGCCGTGCTTGCTGCCGGATCGGAGCGAAGCGGCGGCAGGCCGTTTTTCGCCCGCAGCTGGTTGACGAGCGGCAATACGCTCGCCGTCTCGTCTTCACCATTCGAGGGCGTGCCGGCAAGGCGCGGGGTGGTGGTGCAGCCGGCGATGCCGGCGGCAAGCGAAAGTCCGGAAAGGATGAGCAGGCTGCGCCTGGAAAGGTCGATCGATGTCATGTTACCGGCGATAGCTGAAAAGGCGAAGGATGACGAAGAGCGGGATGACGATCGTCGCCCCGAGCAGGAGATAGTCGCCGACGCGCCCGAGCGCCGAAAAGCCCCGATGCCAGATTTCCAGGATGAAATCCCGGAACCCATAGATGATGTTCCACGGCGTCAGGCCGAAGACGGTCATGACGAAACCGACGATCAGCGACACGACCACAAGCTTTATCAATGTGCGGGCGAAGGAATCGCCGAGGAACCTGTTCACCTGATCGGACATGCGCCATCTCCTGTTTGCCCTTGGAATAAGGTTGCCGCGATCTCGCCGCAAGCCCTTTCCGGAATTGGCTGCTTCGCCTCTGAAATAGGACTTGAGTTTTTTTGTGGCCGCCGCCAAATGCCGGCCAACCCCGAATGCGGGCAACACCAGGTTCCTCGATGCAGTCCCACCAGCTTTCCTCCGGCGATGTCATCGCCGACCGCCGCGCCGATTATGCCAGGATGCTCGAAGAGGGCGGCGAGCCGGAGGCGGCGGCCGAGCTGATGGAGCAGGCCCTCGAACTCGTGCCCGGCTGGGCGGCTGGCTGGTATCGCCTTGCCAGCTACCGTGAAAAGGCGGGCAGGGGCGAAGCGGCGATCGAGGCCTATCGCAACACGCTTGCCCTCGATCCCGAAGACATTTTCGGCGCCGCCCTCAAGCTCGCCCTTCTCGGCGACGCCGCGACACCTGACCGGCCGCCGAGCCGCTATGTCGAGCGCCTGTTCGACGACTATGCCGATCGTTTCGAATTGGCGCTGGTCGAAAAACTCGATTACACCGTCCCGCAGAAGCTCGCCGCCCTCGTCGCCTCCACCGGCAGGCATTACCGATTGGCCGTCGATCTTGGCTGCGGCACCGGCCTGCTCGGCCCGGAAATCCATGGCCGTGTCACCCGCCTCGAGGGCTTCGACCTCTCGCAGAACATGCTGGCCAAGGCCGCGGAGAAGGGGGTCTATGATCACCTCGCCCAGGCCGATCTCTCGCTGGGACCCGATCTCTCCGGCCTCTTTGCCGAGGCCGGGCGTGGGCGCGCCGACCTGGTAACGGCAGCCGACGTGCTGATGTATCTCGGCAATCTCGAAAGCGTCTTTGCCATCATCGAGGACCTCGCCGCATCGGGCGCCGACATCGCCTTTTCCGTCGAGGATGCGGCGGACTGCGGCGGTTTCCACCTCGCGCCGTCGCTGCGTTATGCCCATTCGGAAGCCTATGTGAGGCAGCTCGCTGCCCGCCACGGCTTCGACATCCTCAAGATCGTCAAGGCGGTCATTCGCAAAGATGGCGGCAAACCGGTTGCCGGCATTCTGTTTCTTACGCGCAAGCCCGCATGAGCGAATATTTCTTGCGATTTCTTATTAGGTCAGCATTACTTACCTATTTCGCTTGATTGGCACGCCAGAACACTGATATTGCACAGCTATCCGCAGAAAGCGCGGCGATAAAACGCCGGGCGATCCTGTTCATTTCACAATCAAAACCCACCGCGTCCGGCTTTCCCCGGACGTGTTCCTGAACGCGTCTGCTGTTGGAGACTGGCGACATGACACAGCTCATCAATGCCCTTGGCTTCTGGAATACCAGCGCCACGCGCCATGCCCCGATCGAGGATGTGCAGGGCATCTTCTCCGGCAGCCTGGTCGCCGCACTCGGCCTCTACGTGCTCGCCAGCGCCGGGCTTCTCACAGGCAGCACCGCCGGTGTGGCCTTCCTTCTGCATTATGCTTTCGGCGTCAATTTCGGTCTTGCCTTCTTCCTGCTCAACCTGCCGTTCTTTTGGCTGTCGTGGAAGCGTCTCGGCATGGCTTTCACCATCAAGACTTTCGTCGCCATCGGCCTGACCTCGGTGCTATCAGACGTGCAGTCGCGCTTCTTCTCCATTTCGAGCATCCATCCGGCCTGGGCCGCCCTTCTCGGCGGCCTGTTGCTCGGCTTCGGCGTGCTGGCGCTCTATCGCCACCGCGCCAGCCTCGGCGGCGTCGGCATTCTCGGAGTCTATCTGCAGGAGCGGTTCGGCATCCGCGCCGGCCTAGTCCAGCTCGCCATCGACCTCTGCGTGCTCGCCGCCGCCTTCTTCGTCACCACGCCGCCCACCGTCTTCTATTCCGTCCTCGGCGCCGTCGTCCTCAACCTCTTCGTCGCCATCAACCACCGCGCCGACAGGTACATCGCGCTCTGACATTACAAATCCGTAAGCCATTCTAAACAAAACGTAACTTGCCCCTGCTCCGTTCCGGCGCGAAACTCCACTCGCGCCGGATTTGATGAGGTGAGTTATGTCAGATTTGGAAAAGCTTGTGAGACGCCGCATGCAGGAAGAATACGCCAAGGGCGCTTCCGCAGAGGAAATCGCAAAAGTCGTCCGCGACCTCTTCAACAGCATCGACCTTTCGGGCTCATCGCCTGACGCCGTTGCCGGACGGGGCACGAACGATCGCGAGTAACGGAATATTCAACCGACCCGAGATTTTCGGGTCGGTTGTTGGGATGCCATCATCCCCCGCACCGACACCCAGCTCTCCATTCGGCTATTGCCACATCCTGGGTCGAGCCACGTGTCTTAGTCCAGGCAAAAGTGCCCGCAGGGCAGATGGGGTGATAAGCCCACGTAAAAATCGCCGCCGTGCGCCTATTCCTCGCTGTCCTTGCTCCACAAACCACCCCACACTCCGTCATCCTCGGGCTTGACCCGAGGATCCACGCTGGCCTCCGTCAGACGGGGCCATGGATCCCAGGCTCAAGGCCTGGGATGACGGAGATTGGGGGTCTGTTTTGCCAAACTCGCCGTCGATGCAGCGGATGGCACGTCACACTTCCTGGTTCTACGAGATACCGTGTGGCCTCACGCTTTCCTGGTTGAGCCATCGGTCTCACCCGCTCCTTGGACTGAGGCGAGAAGAGGATATGCCGTGACCTCTCCATCCCCCGCTCACCTCTATCGCATCGGCCTCAAGCTGCTTTCACTGCTGCATCGATCGGATGCTGCGAGCGGAAGCCGACCGCCAGCCGGTTCCAGATGTTGATCGCGCCGATCGCCACGGTGATCTTCGTCATCTCCTCTTCGGAGAAATGCGCCTTCAGCGTCTCGTAATCGGCGTCCGGCGCGCCCGTCTTGGCGATATTCGTCACGGCGTCGACCCAGCCGAGCAGGGCGCGTTCGCGGGCGTCATAAACCGGCGATTCCCGCCAGACGCACATCAGGTTGATCCATTGCTCGGAGAGCCCGTCGTGGCGGGCTTCCTTCACATGCATGTCGACGCAATAGGCGCAGCCGTTGATCTGCGAGGCGCGCAGCTTGATCAGATGGATGAAGCGGCGCTCCAGCCCGGAAGACTGGACATATTGCTCGAGTGCGGCGACCGCCTTGTAGGCATCGGGGGCGGCTTTGGCGAAGTTGAAACGCGGTTGCATGATCTTCTCCTTTGTTGTGGCTCAGCGAGCCGTCTTGCGTTCATGGATTTCAAGGAAGGCGCAGCCTCTGGCTGCGATCGATCCGTCGTCGAGGGCATTCAATTCGATGCCGAGATCGGCAATGCTGGTTTTGGCGAGTTCGGCCCGGTAGACCCGTTCTGCCCGGAGCATCGCCGCGCTGATATTGCAGGGCTTGGCAAAGAAGCGATCGGAGACAGGGTTCGGGCCGCGCTGGCGGATTTCGGCGCAGCGGAACGCCGGCGCCGGTCCTTCGACCGCGAGCAGAATATCGAGCAGCGAAATCTCTTCCGCCGCCTTTGCCAGCCGGTATCCGCCTTTCGGCCCCGGCACGGTATCGAGGATGCCGGCGCCAGACAGCGCCTGCAGATGTTTCAACAGATAGCTCGTCGACACCCCGTGGAATTCCGCCAGGGCCGCGGCCGACAGCACGCCGCCCTCGGAAAGGCCGGAAAGCATCGCAACGCTGTGAATGGCCTGCTCGACGCCATCGCTCATCTTCATCGAGGCAATCTCCTAATCGTGGATAAAATATATCCATGATTATAGCGGCTGTCAAGAGCAGACCTTAGGGCTGGCCGCTTGCCTTTCTCCCGACGACGGATAGAAACGGGAAAAACGACAGGGGAACATCATGGCAGCCAACGCCTTTACAGGCCTTCTGAACTCCAGCGCCGACCGCCATTCGCTGTTCGACGACGCCCAGGGCATCGTCGCCGGCAGCATGCTCGCCGTGCTTGGCGTCTCGCTGCTCTCCGGCGCCGGACTGCTTGCCGGCGGCACGGCCGGTCTCGCCTTCCTCGCCCATTATGCGACCGGCTTCAGCTTCGGCCTCTGCTTTTTTGCCGTGAACCTGCCCTTTTATTATCTCGCCTTCCGCCGCATGGGGCCGGCCTTTACCATCAAGACCTTCGCCGCCATCGCGCTGACCTCGGTTCTGTCCGAATTCGTGCCCGGCTTCATCGGCATTGGGCATGTCAATCCTATTGCCGGGGCGCTCTTCGGCGGCCTTGTCATCGGCGCCGGCATGCTGGCGCTCTTCCGGCACCGCGCCAGCCTCGGCGGCATCGGCATCCTCGCCCTCTATATCCAGGATCGTCTCGGCTGGCGCGCCGGCCTCGTCCAGCTCGGCTTCGACTGTCTCATCCTGGCGCTCTCCTTCCTCGTCGCCAGCCCCTCGATCATCGCCTGCTCCGTGCTCGGCGCCATCGTGTTCAACCTCACGCTCGCCATCAACCACCGCAAGGACCGCTATATCGCAGTCTAAATCAGGCAAGCAGCGCATGATGTCGCCCGAAAACCGCTCACACTTTTCGGCATCATGCGCGTAAGCGGATGGCGGCTCTTCTTTTTCCCTGAGCTTTCACTACCTTCAGGGCGTGGACCAGATCGATTCCGAAGCCCGCGTTTTGCTTCCTGCCGCCTTTACCCGCTGGTTTGCGGAAAAGGGCTGGCGTCCGCGCGCCCATCAGCTGGAACTGCTTGCCCGCGCCGAGGCCGGCGAAAGCACGCTGCTGATTGCTCCCACAGGCGCCGGCAAGACGCTTGCCGGCTTCCTGCCGTCGCTCACCGACCTTACCCGCCGCGGCAGGATTCCGCCCGGCTCCGCCTTCACCGGCATTCACACGCTCTATGTCTCGCCACTGAAGGCCCTGGCGATCGATATCGAGCGCAATCTGATGAAACCGGTGGCGGAGATGGGCCTGCCGGTCACCGTCGAAAACCGCACCGGCGATACGCCGAACGCCAAGCGCCAGCGCCAGAAGCTCAGTCCGCCGGATATTCTGCTGACGACGCCGGAACAGGTCGCCCTGCTTCTCGCCAACCGCGAGGCCGAGCGCTTCTTCAAGGATCTGAAATATGTCGTCCTCGACGAGCTGCATTCGCTCGTCACCTCCAAACGCGGCCATATGCTGTCGCTCGGCCTTGCCCGTCTGCGCCGCCTGGCCCCCGGCCTCCAGACGATCGGCCTGTCGGCGACCGTCGCCGAGCCGATGGATCTGCAGAAATGGCTTGTCGCCCAACAGGAGGGTAGCGGGCAGGAGGGCAGGGAGCATCATGCCGGCCTCGTCGTCGTCGAAGGCGGCGCCAAGCCCGATATCTCGATCCTGTCGACCGAAGAGCGCATTCCCTGGGCCGGCCATTCCGCCAAATATGCCATTCCCGATGTCTACAACAAGCTCCTCGATCACCAGACGACGCTGCTCTTCGTCAATACCCGCAGCCAGGCCGAGATGCTGTTCCAGGAGCTCTGGACGATCAATGACGACAACCTGCCGATCGCCCTCCATCACGGTTCGCTCGATGTCGCCCAGCGCCGCAAGGTCGAGGCGGCGATGGCCGAAAACCGGCTGCGCGCCGTCGTCGCCACCTCGACGCTCGATCTCGGCATCGACTGGGGCGATGTCGATCTGGTCATCCATGTCGGCGCGCCGAAGGGCGCCTCGCGTCTTGCCCAGCGCATCGGCCGCGCCAATCACCGCATGGACGAGCCCTCGAAGGCGATCCTGGTGCCGGCCAACCGTTTCGAGGTGATGGAGTGCCAGGCAGCGCTCGACGCCAATTATATCGGCGCCCAGGACACGCCGCCCGTCGGCCGCGGCGCGCTGGACGTGCTCGCCCAGCACGTGCTCGGCATGGCCTGCGCCGAACCTTTCGACATGCTGGAACTCTACGATGAAATCATCAGCGCCTCGCCCTATGCCGATCTCAGCTGGGAGACCTTCGAGCGCATCGTCGATTTCGTCGCGACCGGCGGTTATGCGCTGCGCACCTATGAGCGCTATGCCCGCATCCGCAAGACCAAGGAGGGCCGCTGGCGTGTCTCCAATCCGGCCGTCGCCCAGCAATACCGCCTCAACCTCGGCACCATCGTCGAAAGCCCGATGCTGAATATCCGCATGGTCAAACGCGGCGAGGGCGGCCGGATCGGCCGCGGCGGCGCCACGCTGGGCAAGGTCGAGGAATATTTCCTCGAGCAATTGTCGCCGGGCGATACTTTCGTCTTCTCCGGCAAGGTGCTGCGCTTCGAGGGCATCCGCGAAAACGAGTGCCTGGCCTCGCAGGCCTTTTCGCTCGATCCGAAAATCCCGTCCTATAATGGCGGCAAGTTTCCGCTGTCGACCTATCTCGCCGAGCAGGTGCGGGCGATGATCGCCGATCCCGACCGCTGGCGCCATTTGCCGGATCAGGTGCGCGATTGGCTGTCCTTGCAAGACGACAAGTCGATGCTGCCGAAGCGCGACGAGTTCCTGATCGAAACCTTCCCGCGCGGCAGCCGCGGTTATATGGTCGCCTATCCCTTCGAGGGCCGTCTTGCCCATCAGACGCTCGGCATGCTGCTCACCCGCCGGCTGGAGCGGGCCGGCGCCAAGCCGCTCGGCTTCGTCGCCACCGATTATTCACTGGCCGTCTGGGGTCTTGAGGATGTGGGGCTGATGATCGGCAATGGCCGTCTCAGCCTCTCCGACCTCTTCGACGAGGACATGCTCGGCGATGATCTCGAAGCCTGGCTTGACGAATCCTTCCTGCTGAAGCGCACCTTCCGCAATTGCGCCGTGATTGCAGGCTTGATCGAGCGCCGCCATCCCGGCAAGGAAAAGAGCGGCCGCCAGATCACCGTCTCCGCCGATCTGATCTATGACGTGCTGCGCAGCCACGAGCCGGATCACATCCTCTTGCAGGCGACGCGCCAGGATGCGGCGAACGGACTTTTGGATATTGGCCGTCTTGGCGATATGCTGAAGCGAATCAGGGGCCACATCACCCATCGCCCGCTCGACCATATTTCCCCGCTCGCCGTGCCGGTGATGCTGGAGATCGGACGCGAGGCGGTGCCGGGCGAGGCCCATGACGCGCTGCTCGCCGAAGCCGCCGACGATCTGATCGCCGAGGCTTTGGCCTGATGATGATTTTGGAATCGACGATAGTGATGAACCGCCTGGCGCTGGCGCGCGACATATCCGGATTGGCTGCGATCCCCGGCATCGAGACATCGGTGAACGGCATTGCCGCCGTCTGCGATCCACTCGGCGCCCTCTATCTGCCGGATGCCGGCCTGCTCGTCGTCTCCGACCTGCATCTGGAAAAGGGTGCCGCCTTCGCCCGCCGCGGCATGATGCTGCCGCCCTATGATACGCTGGCGACCCTGACCGTGCTGGCCGCCGTCATCTCGCGGTATGATCCGAAGCTCGTCGTCTCGCTCGGCGACAATTTCCACGACCGCATCGGCTCCAAACACCTGCCGGAAAATTTTCGCGCGCTGATCGTCGCCATGGCGCGCGGCCGCGAATGGATCTGGGTCAACGGCAATCACGATCCCGACGGCGTTGTCGATTTGCCGGGCGCCTCCGTCGACGAAATGCATTATGCCGGCCTGACCTTCCGCCACGAGCCGAGGAACGGCCTGCAGAGCGGCGAAATCGCCGGCCATCTGCACCCGTCGGCAACGGTGCGCCGCCGCGACAGATCGATCCGCCGCCCGTGTTTTGCCACCGACGGCGCCCGCCTGCTGATGCCCGCCTTCGGCGTCATGAGCGGCGGCCTGGATCTCGGCCATCAGGCGATGACAGGCCTGTTCGACAAGGCATCGCTGGTGGCGCATCTGTTGGGGCGGGATCGGATTTATTCGGTCAGGTACGGGAATTTGCGGGGGTAGCGATTGCTATTCGGATAGGGCGTGCCGGGTGAGCCCCCCTCTGCCCTGCCGGGCATCTCCCCCACAGGTGGGGAGATTGGCTGGCCGCGATGGTTTCCCAAACAATTGGCGTCCAGCACGACGCAACGGTAGATGGGTAGGACGTTCAAGCCACTTGCGATCTCCCCACTTGTGGGGGAGATGGCCGGCAGGCCAGAGGGGGGCTTTCACGGTACACCCTTAGATCAATCACACCCCTGCAACTGCTGCTGATATGTCCCAGCCATCCGCGCGAACTTCTGCGCGGTCTGCTGCAATTGCCCGTTCGAGCGCCAGTCGCCGCGCTTATATCCGGTCGGGCCGGAATAATAGGCGAGATAGAGATTGTAGGCATCATTCAAAGGAATGCCGGCCTCGGCGCTGTTCTGGGCGTGGTACCAGCCGATGAAATCGATCGCGTCGGCGAAGTTCGCCCGCCGTGCCGTCCAGTTCCCCGTCTGCGACTGATAATGGTCCCATGTCCCGTCGAGCGCCTGCGAATAGCCATAGGCGGTCGAAGGCCGTGTCCAGGGAATGAAGCCGAACAGCTTGGTGCGCGGCGGCCGCGCATAGGGCTGGAAGCCGGATTCGGTATACATCGTCGCCATCAGGATCGGCACCGGCACGCCGTATTTCTTCTCCGTCCGCTCGGCCGCACTTTGCCAGCTGGAGAAAAGCCCGTCGCGCTGGTCGAAGACGGCGCAGATGTTCCGTGTCTGCTTCGGCGCCGTCGCGCAGCCGGCAAGCAGCGCGAGAGCCACAGCGGTCAGAATGACACGAGTACGCATGACAAAACCTCTCGTTTCCGAGAGATTACTAACTCGTAAATGTTAAGGACCGGTTTTTAGTCGAATACGAAGTTTTCTGGGGGCACCCCTCCCCACAAGGGGGAGGGGCTATGCGCGGCACCGCCCACGGCAAACACCAACGCTTCTGCGGGTGAGACGGTGAAAGGGATAATGTCGGCGCAACATCCAAGCCCCTCCCCCTTGTGGGGAGGGGTTGGGGAGGGGTCTTCACCCAGGAACCAACCGATCAATCCTTGCGGAAGATCAGGCTGGCGCCCCAGCCGGTGATGAGGGCGAGCAGCACGGACGCGCAGCCGTAGAGGATCGGCCGACCATGGGCGGCGTCGGTGATCATCTGCTCGATGCCGGTTTTGATGACGCGCAGCGGCAGCGATTCCTCGGTCACCAGATTGCCGCTCTTGAACAGATAGGCGCGCACGGTATGGACGCCGTTCGGAATATTTGCCGGCAGGCGCAGGCTCGCCTTGAAGAGGTTGGAGGAAACGAAGCGCACGCCGCTCGGATTGCGGTCGTAGAAGCCGCCGCCTTGCTGCAGCCGCCGGAAGGCTTCGCGGAATTCGCCGAGATTGCTGCCGTCGCCGACGAAGCCGACAGGCGTCAGCGGAATGTGATCGATGCCGATCCCCTGATCGGTCAGTTCGAGCGGCGTCGTCAGATCGTCGATCATCCGCGAACTCGACATTGAATAGGAGTGCGGCACCGATTCGAAGGTCATCGAGCGCGTATTCACCCAGATGCCGAAAACGCGCTCCTTCTTGCGCACCGTCGCATCCTGGCGCGGGCCCTCCAGCACCACGACCACGTCATACTGGCCGATGGCGAGCAGCAGCTGGTCGGTATTCGACAGCGCCCCGAAGATCGTCAGATCGGCGCCGTGGAAATCCGAGGTGATGGCGATTTCGCTGGTCGAGGTGCCGATCTCCAGTCCTTCGCGCACCGCCTCTGTCGACTGCCCCGGCAGCCATTGTGCTGCTGCAACCGCCGGCAGCAGGCAAAAAAAGCTGATAACGGCGGCAAGCAGGCGCATCAGTTGCCGGCTCCCATCACCACCGAATAGACGTCGGCCGGCGTCACCACCAGGGCGATCGCCAGACGCAGGCCGACGGCGAGCACCAGCAGGCCGAGCAGTGCGCGCAGCTGTTCGCCGCGCAGCTTCTGGCCGACGCGCACGCCGTATTGCGCGCCGATGACGCCCGCCACCATCAGGATGAAGGCGAGCACGATATCGACGGAAAAGTTCGTCGCCGCCTGCACGATCGTCGTATAGGCGGTGACGAAGATGATCTGGAACAGCGACGTGCCGACGACGACATTGGTCGGGATGCGCAGGAGGTAGATCATCGCCGGCACCATGATGAAGCCGCCGCCGACACCCATGATCGAGGTGAGGATGCCGATCGCAAAGCCGAGCGCGACGATCGGAATGACGCTGAGAAAGATCTTCGATTTCTTGAAGCGCACCTTCAGCGGCAGCCTGTGCACCCAGTGCTGGTGGCCGGGTTTGCGCGGTGCGGGCGGTTCGTTGCGCGCCGCCCGCCGCATGGCATTGATGCTTTCGAGCAGCATCAGCCCGCCGACCGTGCCGAGGAAGATGACATACATCAGCGAGATGATCAGATCGAGCTGGCCGATGGCGCGCAGCAGCGAGAAGATCCAGATGCCGACCGTGGCGCCGGTCAGGCCGCCGATCAAAAGCACCGTGCCGAGCTTGACGTCGAGCGTGCCGCGCCGGAAATGGGTGATCGCGCCCGAGATCGACGACGCCACGACCTGGTTGGCGCCGGTGGCGACGGCAACGACCGGGGGGATATTGTAGAAGATCAGCAGCGGCGTGATCAGAAAGCCGCCGCCGACGCCGAACATTCCAGACAGGAATCCGACGGCCGCTCCCATGCCGAGAATGATGAAGATGTTCACCGACAATTCTGCGATGGGCAGATAGATTGTCACAGCCGACCCCGAATGATGACCGCTCCTGCCGGGCGGTTTTTGTCACGTCCCCGTTCGAATGCGCACCATACTGTGAAATCGTTGCCAGAGGCTTTCGATCGGCCCCGCAATTAGCCCTAGAGATTGGCGGAGAGATCGATGGCAGAGGATTCGACGATGCGCGGATCGATATGTCCGGGCATAATCCGGCTTTTTTCAGATTGCATGACGGGCGGGGCCAAAAAGTGGGGAAAGCCTTGCGGCATAGTGCCGCCAGGCGGCGTGGATGGTTGCCCCTCACCCTAACCCTCTCCCCGTAAACGGGGCGAGGGGACGTGCCCCGCGAGGGCGAGGTGGAAACGGAGAGGGCGCGGCTGGTGCCCTTCGCCCCGCGTGCGGGGAGAAGGTGGCGGCAGCCGGATGAGGGGCCGGCTCGATGCCGCCCGCATCAATCACCGTGCCTCAGATCGCCTTGGCTCCCTGCTTGTTGCGTTCGAGCAGCGCCTTGACGGTCGCATCGGTCACCTTGCCGTCCGGCTCCTGGCCGATCGATTTCTGGAAGGTTTTGATCGCGGACACTGTCTTCGCGCCCATTTCGCCATCCGGCGCTCCGGCGTCGAAGCCGTTATTGTTGAGGATCGCCTGGATGTTGCGGATCGCTTTTTTCATGTCGACGCTTGCCGTCTTCAGGCCCGTTCCCGCCCATTCGTCGGGAATGTCGATGGTATTGCTGCGGTGGTCGAGCGGCTCCGGCTTCCAGAGATCGGCCTTGGCGCGGGCGCGCTCCAACTGGTCGGGCTTCATGGCGTTGGCCACTTCGTCGCGCTTCTGGCTCGCATCCTTGTCGCCGGCCTTGGCGGCGATCGCAAACCATTTGTAGGATTCTTCGAGATCGGCCGGAACGCCGTTGCCCCTTGCGCAGAGGATCGCCAGGTTGAACTGGCTGTCGGTGATGCCGAGGTTGGCGGCCTTGGTGAACCAGGAGGCGGCCGTCGCATAGTCCTGCTGGCCAAGCGCGCCGGAGGCGTAGAGCACGGCAAGATTGTGCATGGCGCTGGCATTGCCCTGGTTTGCCGCCTGTTCGTAAAAGCCCTTGGCCTTGGCGATGTCGCGTTCGACGCCGTTGCCCTTCTCGTACATGCTGCCGAGCCGGTATTGCGCCGGTGCAAAACCCTTGTCGGCCGAAAGCTGGTACCAGCCTGCGGCCTGTTTCTGATCGCCGGTGATGCCGTTGCGCCCGTCCGAATACCGCGCGCCGATCTCAAACAGCGCCAGCGCATCGCCGCCCTGCGCTGCATCGGCAAGCGATTTCGGCTGGATGGTGTCGGGAATGGCGATGGCTGCCTGCGGTGCGCTTGCCGTCGGCGTATTCGCGACGAAGCCCGATGTCTCCTGCGCGGCAGCCGATGGGGCGCCGGGGGCAAAGGTCGCGGCCCCTTCGCCGTCGAGCGGCGTCGCGTCGGTCAGATGCTCGCCGGCAGCCGGTGGGGTTGCCTCGGGTGGTGCCTGCTCGGCGGCGGGCGGGGTCGCCTCCGCTGCGGGAGCGGCTGTTTCTGCGGCGTTGCCGTCCGGCTGGGCCGGCGTCGCTTCCGGCAAGGCCGGCTGCGGGTTTTCCGTCGCCCCGGTCAGGGCCGAAACTTCGGCCGGCGGCTGTGGCGCGCGCTCGCCGCTTGTCAGCGTTCTCGCAAGCGGAAAGGCCATGATCGCGAGCAGCACGGCGCCGACCGCCAGCAGGATCGGCCGCCGGTAGCGCGAAAAGGCGCTGGTCTTGCCCGTCTTATCCGTCTTGTCGGAAATCTTGCCGGCCTTGTCGGCAGCCTTCTTCTCGGCCTTCCCGCTCTGCTTCGGATTGGCGTCCACCTCCATCGCGGCCGCCTGCGCCGCACGGCGGGCGGCGGCGATATAGTCGGCGCGATCGGTTTCGGCGGCAGGTTTGCCGCGTGCCGCACTCTGGCTGGCGCGGACGCGCTCGAGGATCTTTTTCACGTCGGGTGCGCCCGAACCCGGCTCGAGCAGTTCGTTGGATGCATCCGACGGCACCACGTCGGTCGGATCGATCGACGGCGCGGGGTCGATCATCGGGCGTTCGGCCGCCCGGTTTTCGGCCTTCTTGCCGGGCCGCAGCCGCTTGCCGAGACTGGCGAGCAGGCCGGCCTTTGCCGGCGCCTGTGACAATGCCTGTGCCGATGCCTGTGTCGGCGCGGCAGCCTCCGGCGTCCTGGTCGCGGCTTCGATGGCGATTGCGCTCGTTCCGCTCATGGCGGTGGCTTGCGTCGGGGCGGCAGGTTCGGCGGCGATCTCGGCGGTGCGGATGACAGGGGAGGCCTTCGCCGTCATCGCAGCGGCCGGCGCGCTGTTCATCTCGGCCTCGGCCACCATCAGCGCATAGGGATCGACATCGAAATCGACATCGGCCACCGGCATCTGGGCGGTTATCCGCCCGCTGCGCTCTTCCATGCCGTCGAGGCGGTCGGCGATATGCACCAGCGTCTCGTGCAGCGCCTTGAAAGTCTTGTGGGTGCGCTCCTCGCTGTCGCGGCTGATATCCTCGAGGTGACGCAGATCTTCGGCCAGCGCCGTCAGCGCCGACATGTCGGCGGCGGGCACGCCGCCCTGGGCGGCGCCATTGCGCGAATAGGCCTCGACGACGGCCTCGGCCGCCTGGCGCGCCGCTTCGATGATATATTCGTCGCTGGTCGCCATATAATCTTCGATCGCGCCCATGCGCCGGTCGAGATCGGCGGGGATCGCAGCGCTTTCGCGCGGCTCGCTCATCAGCGCCGAAAGATTGGCGATCTGGTCTTCGAGGTTCTTCAGGGCGCGCGGATCGGTCGGCGCCGCCGCCGTGCTCTCTTCCAGCCGGGCGGCGATGTCGCTCAGCCGTCCTTCCAGACGCCGGAAGGCGCCGTCGTCGACCGCAGCGGCGGGTGCGGGCTGCTGATAGGCCATCTCGTCGATGCGCCGGGCGAGATGATCGAGCCGCTGCGCCAGCACGTCGTTGACGGCGCCGTTCTCGAGCGCGTCGATCTTGCGGGAAATGTCGGAAAGCGGTCCGGTGAGGTCCGGCTGCGGCGCGGCCTTCTGTGTGTGTTCCAGCAGATAGGACAGATGTTCCAGCCGTTCGTCGAGCCGCGACGTCGCTTCCGCCTTAGTCAGCTCCTCGACGCGGGATGTCAGCGCCTCCAGCCGCATCGCCAGCTCGTCGGCCGGGTTCACGCGGTTGGCGGCATCATGGTTCATCAGATCGATCTGATCGGCCAGCGCCGAAAGCCGGCCTTCCAGCCGCTGCATCAGCGCCGGATCATTGGCGGCGGCCGCGCGTCCGCTGGCCGCGATCGCCCGGCTGATCTCGTCGAGCCGCATGTCCATGGCGGCGAACTGTTCAGACATCACCCTGTCGTGCGGCTGGATCATGTTGCCGAACTGCTCCATCGCCGTGGCGATGGCGATGAGCTTGTCCTCAAGCGCCCTGACCGCCGGGCTTTCGCCCATGCCGCCGATATGGCGCTTGATGTCGTCGAGCCGGTAGGCGAGCGAAACCAGCTCTTCCTGCAGCCCCTCGGTATCGAGTGCGGCAAGCCGGCTTTCGAAGCCGTCCCAGCGGTTTTCCATATGGCGCAGCGAATCCTCGCGCGCCAGCCCGTCCATCAGCGAGCGCAGCTCCTCGAAATCCTCGCGCAGGCCTGCAGCTTCAGGTCCGGCGGCGCGGCCGGTCAGCTGGGTGATGCTCTGGGCAAGGCGGCCCATGTCGGCGCGCATATCGTCGGCGAAACGGCCGTCTCCGGCATTGGTCTTGATCTCGCGCAGCTCGGCGCGCAGCGCGTTCATCTCGCGGGTGACGCCTTCGGAAATGTCGCGCTTCAGGTCCTGGCGCAGGTTGACGAGCGCCTGGGCGATCTCCGTCATCGTGTCGTCGCCGGCGCGGAAGCTCGCTGCCGGCTGCGGTGCGGGGCGCGGCGCAGGGTCGCGCAATTGCGGGGCCGGCTCGCGTGTGTAGGGCCGCTCACGGCCGGCTTCGAGGGCGCGCTGGCGCTGGCGGATTTCGGCGAGCGGATCCGGCCGCTGTTCGAGCGGCGCCCTTGCCGGGCGCGGAGCATTGGCGGTCGCGTAGGGATCGCGCTCGGCCGGCGCCGTGCGCGGCCGCTGTTCGCGCCCGCTGCCCATCAGCCCCTCGATGCGCGCCTCCAGCCCTTCGATCGTGCGGTTCAGCGCATCGAGCGAAGTCCTGTCGGACTGCCGGGAAGGATTTGATCGCGATCCGTTCATCTTCTTGCTCGCTTCGACTGCTCGACCTCTCGTCAGAGCTCGATCCGTGGCTTTTCCGTCTGTGGCCAGCGTCTTCACGCCGACCGGAGCATCCTTCACCAGAAGTTAGTCAATTAGACTTTCCTCAAGCTGAACGATGTAGCGGCATCCCTGACAAACGCGAGACTGGGAGAAGGAATGCGGATTGCTACTGCTCAATCCGCACCTTTCACGAAACGTGGTAAACAAGCCGTTAATATTGATGAGAATTTTTTAACGTTTGTGTTGCAAACGCCGTTTTTGCCGGCAATTGCCGGCCAATTCATCGGATCGGCGGGCGCCGCTGCGTTCAGCCCGGCCGCTTATACTGCAGCTCGATCTTCACGCCTTCGGGGCCGTAAACGAAGACCTGGCCGAGATCGGTGTCGGGGATATCGTAATATTCGTAGCGATAGCCGCTCGCCTTGATGCGCTCCAGCGCCGGGGCGAATTCGTAAAGGCTGAAGGCGACGTGGTTGAAGATACCAGGCGGAAAATCGCTGCTGCGCGATGTCAGGCTGAGATGGATGACCGGCCGGTCGTCCAGATAAAGCCAGTGACCGGGCGATTTGAAAGGTGGCCGATAGCCTTCCTCGACGCCCAGAATGGCTTTCAGAAAGCCGATCATGCGAGGCGCATCGCGGGTATCGATCGTGACATGGTCCAGGCGCTGCATCGGTTCCTCCCTGCCAGCTCCAACGATCCGAAGCCTATTCTGTTCTAAATTAAAAAGTTAGGCCGGAATTTCAGTGCGGCTCGCCCGCATCGATCGAATAGGCGCTGATGCGCGAGAGGTGAATGAAGGACAGGCCGGTCTCCCCGGCCCAGTCGTTGAAGGCCTGCTGGATCAGCGGCTGGTCTTTCTTCGCCGTGCCGGAAGCAGACAGCGGCACGCCGGCCGATCTCAGGCAGGCGAGCACATCCATCGTGGCGACGAAGCTGTCGCGGCCGATGCCGCGCAGGAAATATTGCCCGGTCATGCCGCCGAGCCGGCTGCCGCGTTTGCTCAGCAGGTCGAGAAGGCCGGTCTGGTCCTCCCGCGGCCAGTCGGCGAAAAAGGCGCCGGCGCTGCCATATTCCTTCGCCAGTTCCCTCACGAAAGCGGCATTGGCGCGCACCGCCATGATCTTCGCGCCGTTGCGGATGATCCGTTCGTCCGAGGTCAGCTCATGCCAATAGTCGTCCGGCGCGATATTCAGCATGGCCGGATCGAATCCGGAAAACGCCGCTTCGAAACCCGGCCACTTCGCATCGATCACCTTCTGGACGAAGCCGCTGTAGAAGATACGCCGGGTCATGTCGGCGAGGATGCGGTCGTCGGGCATGGCGCGCAGCGTCTCGTGATCCGGTCGATGTTTCTGCAGCATTGCCTGCAGCGCTGCCGCGCCGCCTTTCCGCTCTTCCGCACGCTGCCTTATCGCCTCGAAACTGATCACCTTCAGCCATCCTGAATTGCGGATTGAAAGACGTTTGTGCTTATACGCTGTTCCACGATGGACAAGGAAGGGAAGATGACGTCTCGTCAACCCTTCGGCAACCGCGGATTCGCGCTTGCAATTTTTTTCGCGAAAGGCGGCAAAGCGGTAGAATTTGACGTTTACGCAAACGTCAATATTTTGTAAGACGGTTCCCGAGGCCGGCGCGACCCGGCAGGCGAATGGGAGGAATTTGAGAGATGCCAGTCTACAAGGCCCCGGTGAACGATACGCTCTTCGTCCTGAACGACGTGCTGGGCCTCGAACGCTATAACAATCTGCCGGGTTTTGCCGATGCGACGCCCGATATGATCGAAGCGATCCTCGGCGAGGCGGCCAAGGTCGCCGAAGAAGTTCTCTTTCCCGTGAATTATTCCGGCGATCAGGAAGGCTGCAGGCGCCACGACGACGCCAGCGTCTCGACGCCGGAGGGCTTCAAGGAGGCTTACGGGGCCTATCGCGATGGCGGCTGGATCGGCCTTGCGGTGCCGGAGGAATTCGGCGGGCAGGGGCTTCCCTATACGCTGCATACCGCCGTCGGCGAATATACTTCCGCCGCCAATATGTCGCTGATGATGTATCCGGGCCTGACGCAGGGTGCGATCGCCGCGATCCTCGTTCACGGTTCGGCCGACCAGAAGAGCACCTATCTGCCGAAGATGGTGGACGGCGCCTGGACCGGCACCATGAACCTTACCGAGCCGCATTGCGGCACCGATCTCGGCATGCTGCGCACCAAGGCGGTGCCGCAGGCCGACGGCAGCTATAAGATCTCCGGCCAGAAGATCTTCATCTCCGCCGGTGAGCATGATCTCGCCGACAATATCGTCCATCTGGTGCTCGCCCGCATTGAAGGCGCCCCCGAGGGCACCAAGGGCATCTCGCTCTTCATCGTTCCGAAAATCCTGGTCGGCGCGGACGGCGCACTCGGCGCCCGCAACGCTGTCACCTGCGGCGCGATCGAGCACAAGATGGGCATCCACGCCAACGCCACCTGCGTCATGAATTACGACGAGGCGACGGGTTTCCTGATCGGCGCCGAAAACCGCGGCCTCAACGCCATGTTCGTGATGATGAACGAGGCCCGCCTGATGGTCGGCCTGCAAGGCATCGCCATTTCCGAGGTCGCCTATCAGAACGCCGCCGCCTACGCCCGCGACCGCATCCAGGGCCGCTCGCTGTCCGGCCCCAAGGCGCCGGATAAGAAGGCCGATCCGATCATCGTCCATCCCGATATCCGCCGCACGCTGATGACCATCCGCGCCTTCAACGAGGCCGGCCGCGCCTTCCTGCTGTGGACGGCACTGAAGTCCGATATCGCCCACCGCGCCACCGACGACAAGGAGCGCCAGACGGCCGACGATATTCTCGGCCTCGTCACCCCGATCCTCAAGGGCGTGATGACCGACAAGGGCTTCGATCACGCCGTCATGGCTCAGCAGGTCTTCGGCGGCCACGGCTACATCGAAGAACACGGCATGAGCCAGTACGTGCGCGATGCCCGCATCGCCATGATCTATGAAGGTGCCAACGGCATTCAGGCGCTCGATCTCGTCGGTCGCAAGCTCGCTTTGAACGGCGGCCGCGCCGCCATGGCCCTCTTCAAGGAGATCGGCGATTTCTGCGAGGAGAACCGCGGCAACGAGAAGCTCTCCTTCTTCACCAAGCATCTGAAGAAGGGCTTGAACGACGTCCAGGCCTCGACCATGTGGTTCATGCAGAACGCCATGGCCAAGCCCGACAATGCCGGTGCCGGCTCGACCGATTACATGCATCTCTTCGGCCTCGTCGTTCTCGGCTATATGTGGGCGAAGATGGCGAAAGCCGCCGAGGACGGCCTTGCTTCAGGCGATGGAACCCGCGAGGATTTCCTGAGGAACAAGCTGGTGACCGCCCGTTTCTTCATGGAGCGCGTCATGCCGGAAACCGCCCTTCGCAAGGCCCGCATCGAAGCCGGCGCCGAGACGATGATGGAGCTGGCCGCCGAAGCATTTTGAGCTAACGGACTCCCTCCCCCTTGTGGGGAGGGTTGGGGAGGGGTCTTCTCTCCTCCTTCCAAGATTCGAGGCAAGATAGATTGCCGCCAGGGAGACGAGACAATGACCGAGGTTTTCATTTACGACCACGTCCGCACGCCGCGCGGCCGCGGCAAGAAGGACGGCGCCCTGCATGAGGTGCCATCCGTTCGCCTGGCCGCCAAGACGCTGGAAGCGATCCGCGACCGCAACGGGCTCGACACCGCGACGGTCGACGACATCATCATGGGCTGCGTCGATCCGGTGATGGATGCCGGCGCCGTCATCCCCAAGGCCGCCGCCTTCGAAGCCGGATATTCGACGAAGGCGCCCGGCATGCAGATCTCCCGCTTCTGCGCCTCCGGCCTCGATGCCGTCAATTTCGGCGCCGGCAAGATCGCTCAAGGCGCCGACGACATCGTCATCGCGGGCGGCGTCGAAAGCATGTCGCGCGTCGGTCTCGGCATGTCGGGCGGCGCCTGGTTCATGGACCCTTCGGTGAATTTCCCGGCCTATTTCATGCCGCAGGGCGTGTCGGCCGATCTCATCGCCACCAAATACGGTTTCAGCAGAACCGATGTCGACGCCTATGCCGTCGAGAGCCAGAAGCGCGCCGGACATGCCTGGGCGCAGGGCTGGTTCGACAGGTCGGTCGTCCCGGTCAAGGATCAGAACGGCCTGACGATCCTGGATAAGGACGAGCACATGCGCCCGGGCACCGACATGCAGGCGCTCGCCTCCCTCAACCCCTCCTTCCAGATGCCGGGCGAGATGGGCGGCTTTGAGGCCGTCGGCATCCAGGCGCATCCGGAAATCGAGCGCATCAACTATGTCCACCATGCCGGCAATTCCTCCGGCATCGTCGATGGCGCCGGCGTCGTCCTGCTCGGCTCGAAGGCGGGCGGTCAGAGCATGGGGCTGAAGCCCCGCGCCCGCATCAAGGCCTTCGCCAATATCGGCTCCGATCCGGCCCTGATGCTGACCGGGCCTGTCGACGTCACCGAGAAGCTGTTGAAGCGGACCGGCATGCGCCTTGCCGATATCGATCTCTTCGAGCTGAACGAGGCCTTCGCCGCCGTCGTGCTGCGCTACATGCAGGCCTTCGACATCGACCACGACAGGATCAACGTCAATGGCGGCGCCATCGCCATGGGTCACCCGCTCGGCGCCACCGGCGCGATGATCCTCGGCACGGTGCTCGACGAACTCGAACGCCGCGATCTCAATACCGCGCTGGTAACACTCTGCATCGGCGCCGGCATGGGCACGGCAACGGTTATCGAACGCGTTTGACGGGATTTAACCCTCCCCCTTGTGGGGAGGGTCGAGCAAAGCGAGGGGAGGGGTCTTCCCGCCGAAGAGAAGCCCCTCCCCAACGCCTCCCCACAAGGGGGAGGGGCTTCACCGCCAAGAGAATTCAGGGAGAGGAATTCCCAAGATGAGCACCTACACCAATTTCACGCTCGAAACCGACGCCGACGGCATCGCTCTTGTCACCTGGGACATGCCCGGCAAATCGATGAACGTTTTCACCGCAGAGGTGATGGCCGAACTCGACGCCATCATCGACGCCACGACCGCTGACGCCGCCGTCAAGGGCGTCGTCTTCACCTCCGGCAAATCCTCCTTCTCCGGTGGCGCCGATCTGTCGATGATCAAATCGATGTTCAGTTCCTACCAGGAGGAGAAGGCAAAGAGCCCGGAGACGGCGGTGCAAACCCTCTTCGGTCTGGTCGGCCGCATGAGCGGCCTGTTCCGCAAGCTCGAAACATCGGGCAAGCCCTGGGTGTCGGCCATCAACGGCACCTGCATGGGCGGCGCTTTCGAATTGTCGCTCGCCTGCCACGGCCGCGTTGCCTCCAACGCCAAGAGCGTCAAGATCGCGCTTCCCGAGGTCAAGGTCGGCATCTTCCCCGGCGCCGGCGGCACCCAGCGTGTGCCGCGGCTCGCCAACGCCCAGGACGCGCTGCAGATGATGACGACAGGCCAGTCGCTGACCGGCTCCCGCGCCAAGGCGATGAACCTCGTGCATCAGGTGGTCGAGCCGGATCAACTGATCCCTGCCGCCAAGCAGATGATCAAGGACGGGCTGAAGCCGGTCGCCCCCTGGGACGAGAAGGGCTTCAAGGCGCCGGGCGGCGGTGTTTGGACGCCGGCCTCAGCCCAGCTCTGGCCGGCCGCACCCGCGATCCTGCGCCGTGAAACCTCCGGCAATTACCCGGCCGCGCTCGCCATCCTGAAATGCGTCTATGAAGGCCTGCAGGTGCCCTTCGATACCGGCCTGAAGATCGAGCAGCGTTATTTCACCGAGGTGCTGCAGACCCGCGAAGCCTTCTCGATGATCCGTTCGTTGTTCATCTCCATGCAGGAACTTGGCAAGGGCGCCCGCCGCCCGCCCGGTCTCCCGAAGACCGAGCTGAAACATGTCGGTGTCGTCGGCGCCGGCTTCATGGGCGCCTCGATCGCCTATGTCACGGCCGCCGCCGGTCTCCCGGTGACGCTGATCGACCGCGACATGGAAGCCGCCGCCAAGGGCAAGGCCGTCTGTGAAGGCCTGGTCAAAGATTCCGTCGGTAAGGGACGGTTTACGCAGGACGAGGCCGCAGCGCTGCTTTCCCGCATCACGCCCTCGGCCGACTATGCCGACCTCGCCACCGCCGGTCTCGTCATCGAGGCGGTGTTCGAAGATCGCGAGGTGAAGAAGGCGGTGATCGAGGCGGTTGAAGCCGTGCTGCCGGAAGGGGCGATCTTCGCCTCCAATACCTCGACCCTGCCGATCACGGGCCTGGCGAAGAACTCCAGGCGCCCGGCCGATTTCATCGGCATCCACTTCTTCTCGCCTGTGGAGAAAATGATGCTGACCGAGGTCATCCTCGGCAAGGAGACCGGCGACAAGGCGCTGGCCGTCGCGCTGGATTATGTCGCCGCGATCAAGAAGACGCCGATCGTCGTCAACGACACCCGCGGTTTCTTCGTCAATCGCTGCGTGCTGCGCTACATGTCTGAGAGTTACGACATGCTGATCGAGGGCGTGCCGCCCGTGATGATCGAAAATGCCGCCAAGATGTCCGGCATGCCGGTCGGTCCCCTGGCGCTGAACGACGAGGTCGCCATCGACCTGTCGTTGAAGATCCTCAAGGCCACGGCCGCCGATCTCGGTGAGACGGCGATCGACCCCAGGCATATGGAACTGATTTCCCGCATGGTGGAAGAGGAGGGCCGTTTCGGCCGCAAGAACCTCAAGGGCTTTTACGACTATCCGCCGAAACCGGCGAGGAAGTCGCTCTGGCCAGAATTGAAGAGCCTCTACCCGCAGAAGAAGGCTGAGGATGTCGACATCGCCGTCCTCAAGCAACGCTTCCTCGTCACCATCGCGCTCGAAGCCGCTCGCACCGTCGAGGAAGGTATCGTCACCGATCCGCGCGAAGCCGACGTCGGCTCGATCCTCGGCTTCGGCTTCGCGCCCTATACCGGCGGCGCGCTGAGCTATATCGACGGGATGGGCGCAAAGTCTTTTGTGGAGCTGGCGGAGAAGTTAGCAGCGGCTTACGGAGATCACTTTAAGCCGACGCCGCTGCTGAGGGATATGGCTGCCAAGGGTGAGACGTTTTATGGGCGGTTTGATCCCTATGCGGGGGCAAAAGCGGCGGCGTAAGCCGTTTCGCGGTCTTGGTCTTAACGGGACTAGCTTTTCCGTTGTGCCGTGGCCGCCCCCCTCTGCCCTGCCGGGCATCTCCCCCACAGGTGGGGAGATTGGCTGGGTTTACCGACTTCCCCAAATAACTGGCGTCACAGCCCGGCGAACCGGCAGAGAGACGGGAAGGTTTGGCCACTTGTCGATCTCCCCACCTGTGGGGGAGATGCCCGGTAGGGCAGAGGGGGGGCGGCCACGGTACGGCGGCAAAGACGTTTTCGCCCCAAATGCTTGAATTCGACTTTCCCTTACGGACGCCTTGTCACGGACACAATTCCCGATTAAACGTTCTCGCATCGATCTTGCTAGATGAACTTTGAAACGGCGCTCGCGTCGTTCCTGGCGAACTTCCTCCAAAATCGGTTTTCATCGTCGCTCGTGCTTCGGTACGCGCGGCAATCTTCTATGAGCGATTCGAAAAGGATATCGTCATGAGCACTGGTACCGTAAAGTGGTTCAACGCAACCAAGGGCTTCGGCTTCATTCAGCCGGATGACGGCGCTGCCGACGTTTTCGTCCACATCTCGGCCGTTGAGCGCGCCGGCATGCGCGATCTCAAGGATGGCCAGAAGCTGTCTTACGAGCTCGTCCGCGACAACAAGTCCGGCAAGATGTCGGCAGACCGCCTTCAGGCGGCCTAAGGCCTAGCAATTCCAGGAAAAGTGCGAAGCGGTTTTCCGTCCGGAATTGCGTTAAAACAAAAAGCAGCGCGTCCTCCTGGACGCGCGGGGCTTTGAATATCATCTCCGGATCGTGACCACGGATGTACTGGCACGGTTCGTTGAGATGGCAGGGAAGGTCGGGTTAGCCCGGCCTTTTTGCGTTTCTGGCTGGTCGCTACGCTTGCGCTCAGGGTGCGACCTCAGCCGCCAGCGGCCTCACCGCCCTCCAGCATCTCCATCACCCGCGCCATCACCGCCCGCGCCGCATCGAGTTCGGCTGGTGTAAACGCAGCACCCAGCCCATCCGCCCATCCGGCCTGCGCCATCTCGATGATACCGAGCCGGGCGGTGCCTTCCGCCGTCAGCCGCACCAGCTTGGCGCGCTGGTGCTGCGGGTTGTCGGCATAGGCGGTCAGTCCTTCATCCTCCAGCACATCGGCAAGCCGCTGCACGCCCTGGCGGGCGAGGCCGAGCGTGCGGGCGATCTGCGCCACCGACATGTCGCCGCGCCTTGCCGCGGCCAGCACCTGCCAGCGGGCGCTGGTCTGGCCTGCCGGCTTGGCCAACTGGTCGCCCGCCGCCGTCAGATGGCCGGCGAGGCGAAGGGCGGTGATTGCGAAGGCGGAAAAGGCATTGCCCTCCATCGTCCGCTCCGGTCGATTTTGTTTGACAACATGTTGTCTGTTTTGTATCTCATCCATAATGACAGCATATTGTCATATATGTGAGCCCGATGCAACGGCGAGGAGGAGCCCACCATGAAGAAGACCTACAAGGGAAGCTGCCATTGCGGCAAAGTGCACTATGAAGTGGATATGGACCTGGAAGAGGGAACCGGTCGCTGCAATTGTTCGATCTGCGCGAAGCGGCGCTACTGGGGCGCCAACGTCAAGCCGGAGGATTTTCGGCTGATGTGCGACCAGGCCGAGACAGCGGACTACCAGTTCAACACGATGAGCGGTCACCACCGCTTCTGCCGCACCTGCGGCGTGCCCGCCTTTGGCGATGGTTATGTTGAGGCGATCGGCGGCGCCTATGTCTCGATCAACATTGCCTGTCTCGACGATATCGCTCCTGAGGAACTGGCAGCCTTACCCGTCCGTTATTACGACGGCAGGCACGATGCCTGGTGGAACGAGCCTGAAGTGACGAGTTACCTCTGAGGCGATTCCGGCAAAATGGCGCGGCGGTTTGCGTCCGGAATTGCGAAAGCGGAAATGCATCCGTGTCGGATCGTCCTCCTGCCGTTCGTCCTCTGCCTGTAACGGAAAAGGAGAACGGTTGTGGAAGACGAAGCCAATGTCAGGCACGAGGAAGAGGCGGTTATCGCCATGCTGATGATGCGGGCCAAGGCGCTCGGCGAAAAGAACGCGGAGGAGGCGCTTTCCTATGAGGCCGACGATTCCGTCGAGTTTTCGCTGGCGCCGCCGCTCGTCAGCAATGGCAGGGACGCAGCCGGCCTGCAGGCCTGGTTCGATAGCTGGGAAGGCCCGATCGGCGGCGAAGTGCGCGATGCCAGGTTGACGCTCGGCGGCGATGTCGCCTTCTGGAGCGGTCTCATGCGCATGACCGGGACCAAGACCGATGGCGCCGAGGTCGATCTCTGGTTTCGCCAGACGCTGGGCCTGGTCAAGCGGGATGGCCGCTGGCTGGTCAGCCATCAGCACGCCTCGGTGCCCTTCGCCATGGACGGCAGCGGCCGCGCGCTGCTTGATCTGAAACCGCAAAGTGCCGGCCCCGTCGAATAATTCGGCTGCGCTCAAGCATGTCGCGCAGAACCGTGCAGCGGTTTTACGGCAAAGACATGCGTAAAAAAACAAATACTTAAAGCGCGGGCGCGGATCTGAAGGATCGCGTCTGTGCTCTCGCCAATAAGAACTTTCTTTTAATCAAATTTTGCCAGCATGAATATTGGGGGGCCTTCGGTTTTTGCTGGATGACGATAGTCTAAACGAGCCGGCGAATGGGACTTAAGGCGTGCGCCAGTACAGCAGCGAAGGCGAGCGGGAACATGCTTTTCAAGTCTACGACAAGTCGCAATCTTTTCTCTGTGGCGGCTTGCGGCGTTATTGCCGTTATTGTCGCCTCCAGCGTCATTTTCTATCGGTCCTATACCGAAATTCGCAGCGGCAGCATCGAGCAGATGCGCCAGATCGCGACATCAGAGGCGCTGAAGGTCGAAAGGGATATCGGCGGCACCGTGCATATCGTCGACGGACTTGACGCCGTGCTGACGACGATGAAGGAGCTGGGCGATACCGATCGCGCCAAGGCGGACAAGGTCCTGCTCAACATGCTGCAAGCCAACCCGGCGATCCTGGCGACCTGGACGGGGTGGGAGCCCAATGCTTTCGACGGCAAGGACAAGGATTATGTCGGCAAGGAAGGATACGATACGACGGGCCGCTATGTGCCCTATTGGGTGCGCAGCGGCGGCCAGATCACCCATACCGCGCTGACGGACTACGCAACGGCGGGGCCGGGCGATTATTATCAGCTGCCGTTCAGGCAGCGCAAAACCCTGGTCATCGAGCCGTATTCTTATGCGATCGATGGAAAAGACGTTTTGATGACCTCCGTCACCAAGCCGATTGTCATCGACGGCAAAGCGGTCGGCGTTGCCGGCCTCGATCTTTCGCTGCAGGATACGGCCAAGGCGCTGTCGGCCAGTCGCCCGATGGGAGCGGGCTTCCTCGGCCTGGTGACCAGCGCCGGCAAGATCGTCAGTCATCCCGATGCAGGCCTCATCGGCAAAAGCCTTTCCGAGACCGGGGCAAAGACGGCGGATTGGGACCGCCTGATCGCCAACCCCGGTGTCGAGCAGGAGGTGACCAATGAAGACGGCAGCGTCTCGCTGGCGATTGCCATCGCCGTCAAGCTTGCCGAGAGCCCCAATTGGTATGCGATCGTGTCGGTCCCCAAGGCAACGCTCTTCGGGGCGCTCTATGCCGTGGTGCGGGATGCCATCGTGGCGACGAGCCTGGCGGCTTTGCTGCTCGGCCTTGCCGGGTGGCTGATCGCACGCCGCTTCGTCGGCCGGATTTCCAGCGTCATTGCCGAGACTGCCGAGATTGCTGCGGGCAAACTCGATGTGACCCTGAAGGACGGCGACGCGAAGGACGAAATCGGTGATCTCTCGCGCTCGCTGAAAGCGCTGTTGGAGCGCAATCGCGACAGGGCGCGTCTGGAGGCCGAGGCGGAAGAAAACCGCGCGCTGCAGGAAAGGGAGCGTGCCGAGCGCGCCCGGATCGACCAGGCTCAGGAAGCGGATGTCAAATTCGCCGTCGGTGAATTGGCGCTTGGCCTGGCCAAGCTTGCCGAAGGCGACATGACGAGCGCGCTCGAGCATCCTTTCGCCGCGACGCTTGACGAGACCCGCATCAATTTCAACGAGTCGGTCGTCAAACTGCGTTCGGCACTGGTGTCCTTCTCGCATAATGCCGAGGTCATCCAAAGCGGCACCGAGGAGATCCGTTCTGCTGCCGACGATCTTGCGCGCCGGACGGAGCAGCAAGCCGCCTCCGTTGAGCAAACCGCCGCAGCGCTTGAGCAGATCACGACATCCGTCAAGGATTCGACGGCGCGGGCCGAAGAAGCCGGATCGATGGTCGTTCGCACGAAGGAAAATGCCGAACGTTCCGGCCAGATCGTGCAACGGGCCGTCGAGGCGATGAACGACATCGAACAGTCCTCCAAGTCGATCTCGAATATCATCGGCGTCATCGACGAGATCGCTTTCCAGACCAATCTGCTTGCGCTGAATGCCGGCGTCGAGGCGGCGCGTGCCGGTGAAGCCGGCAAGGGTTTCGCCGTCGTCGCTCAGGAGGTGCGGGAGCTGGCGCAGCGCTCGGCCGGCGCCGCCAAGGAGATCAAGGCGCTGATCGGCGCTTCGGGCGGCCAGGTGCGCCACGGTGTTGCCCTGGTGCGTGAGACCGGCGATGCTTTGGAGGGGATTGTTCAGGAGGTGCAGCAGATCGACCGCAATGTCCACGCGATCGTTCAATCCGCCCGCGAGCAGTCGACCGGCCTTCAGGAAATCAACACCGCCGTCAATCAGATGGACCAGGCGACGCAGAAGAATGCCGCCATGGTCGAGGAGTCGAATGCCGCCGCCCACACGCTTGCGACCGAGGTCTCCGCCCTCTCCGGACGGTTGGGCCAGTTTCGCCTCGATGCGGGCACGGGCGTGACCTCGGCAATGTCGCGTTCGAATGCGCCGCGCCCGATCGCTGCTCCGAAAATCGTATCGTCGCACGCCGCCATCCCGGTTCCCTCGCCGGCTCGCGCCTTGAAGAAGACGCTGGCGACCGCGTTTGGCGGCGGTTCGAAGGCGACAGCCCCGGCCGAGCATGGCTGGGAGGATTTCTGATCCGATCCGCTCAACGGGATAGAGACGTTCGTGGCGGCCGTGTTCAGGCCGCCGCCTTCCGCCGTCCGGCGCGAAGCCCCAGCAGTCCGGCGCCCATCAACAGCAGAATTGCCGTCGCATAAATATCCGTCGTCAGCGCATAGCCGGCCGATTTCGCCAGGAACCCGGCAAGGATCGCCGGCAGGCTGAAGGCGAGATAGCTCTGCACGTAAAAGGCCGACAGCAGCCCGGCGCGCTCATCCGCCTTGGCGAGCGGCATGATGGTGCCGAGCGAGCCGAGGAAATTGGTGCCGAAACCGGCGCCGGTAAAGACCGTGCCGATCAGCAGCAGCGGCACATTGGCAAGATGCACGCCGGCAACGACCGTCAGAATGCCGAGCGCCTTGGCCGATACACCGAAGCCGAGATTGGCCGATGCCGACTTGCCGCGCCTGAGATAGACGGTGATCGCCCCGCTCGTCATCAACGCCGTCACCACCGCCCCGCCGGTCAGCGGCGCGCCGCTGCCGGTGGTGCTGGCGACCAGCGACGGCACCAGCGAGAGATAGAAGCCGGCAAGCGTCCAGTTGGCGATATTGATCGGCGTCACCAGCGACAGCGGCCGCTTCACCTGCTGGGGAACCGTGACCCTGGGGATCAGCGACCCGAGCGCGCCCGGCCGTGTGCCGCCGGTCTCTCGCGTCAGCCAGATGCCGGCCGCCAGCAGGGTGAAGGCGAGAAGCAGCAGCGCATAAATGAGATGCATCGGGAAAGGGCCGTATTGGATCAGGGCGCTGGTGCCGACCGCGCCCACCGCCATGCCGCAAAGCGGCGCGATCGAATTGACGGTCTGCCCCTTTGCCCGGTCGACATCGACGAGAGCGGCGCCGAGCGAGGCGCCGGCGATGCCGGTCGCAATACCCTGGACGATCCGTGCCGCGATTAGCCAGCCCGGGCCGCTGGCGACGACGAAGAGACCCATGGCGATGATTTCGAGCATAAGAGCGAAAAAGATTACCGGCTTGCGGCCGAGATGATCGGAGATCGAACCGGCGGTCAGGAGTGCTGCCAGCAGCGCGAAGGCGTAGACGGCGAAAACCACGGTGATCAGCAGCGGCGACAGCGAGAAATTCTGCTGATAGATCCGGTAGAGCGGCGTCGGCGCCGCCGAAGCGCCGAAGAAGGTGGCGAGCGTCAGCGCATGAAAACCGATCGAGGGGCGCTGCGCATTCTCGGTGGATTTGGCTGCGGTGAGCATATATAAGCCCCTTAAAGCTAAGCCGTTGCGTTAGCTCCATGTAGGGCGAATGCGCGGTAAAGGCAAATTCTTTGCGTTTATGGTTCTGTCAAAGATTTTGAACCATGGGTGGGATCGGGTTGAAGGCATGGCAGCGAAAGAGAATCTCCGCCCGGGTGGCAGAAGCGCCCGGGTTCAGGCATCGGTGCACAAGGCGGTTCGCGAGCTGCTGGCCGAGATGAACCGCGCCGAGGTGACGATCCCGCTGATCGCCGCCAGGGCCGGTGTGACGCCGTCGACCATCTATCGCCGCTGGGGCGACCTGCAGGAGCTTCTGGCCGATGTCGCCGTCGAGCGGCTGCGGCCGGATATGCAGCCGGTCGATGCCGGCAGCGGCAAGGCCGATCTTCAAGCCTGGGCCGAGCAATATGCCGAGGAAATGTCTTCCGGGCCGGGCCGCGAGATGATCCGCGACGTGCTGGCGGCGCAGGCGGGCGACAATGCCTGCAAATGCTGCGAATATACCCGCCAGCAGATCGTCCTCATCGCCGAGAGGGCAAAGGCCCGCGCCGAAAGCTTCCCGGATGTCGAATGCGTCATGGATCAGGTCGTGGCGCCGATCATGTACCGCATCCTGTTCGGCGACGTGCCGGATGGCGCGCGGGTGCGTGATTTGGTTGCGCGCGTCATGAGCGCGGACTGATCTTATTCGGCGGCGGCGCGCTTGAGGCCGGAAATCTGGGTGATGTAGGCGCGCAGCGCCGCCGGCCGCACCGGCTTGTGCTGGACGGCGATGTCTTGCCGCTCGGCCTCGCTGCGCACCTCCGGCGTGCGGTCGGCGGTAACGAGCAAAGCGGGGATATCGGCGCCGAACTGCCGGCGCAGATGCAGGATGGCGGCAATGCCGGTGCCGTCGTCGAGATGATAATCGGCGATGATGAGATCCGGCGGCCCGTCACGGCCGTCGCTGGAGATCACGTCGGCGAGGCAATCGAGCGCCGCGACCTCGCAGCCCCAGCCGCTGAGCAGCAGCCGCATGCCTTCGAGAATCTTCGGCTCGTTGTCGATGCAGAGGATCTTCAGTCCCTTGAGCGGCTGCCCCGGCCGCTCAGTGGCTGCGATAGCCGCAGCCACCTCGGCCGGGCACGAGACGTCGAGCGGCATGGCGATGCGGAACGCCGTGCCCCTGCCATGCGTCGAGTGCAGCTCCACAGGATGGTTGAGCACGCGGGCGATGCGGTCGACGATCGACAGGCCGAGCCCGAGGCCGGAGGCGGTTTTTGCGCCTTCGTCCAGCCGGGCGAATTCCTTGAACACGGTGCGGAATTTCGACGGCGGAATGCCGATGCCGGAATCGATCACCTGGATGATCACCTGGTTGCCGCGCCGCCGCGCCCCGACCAGCACCTTGCCGGTGATCGTGTATTTGATGGCGTTGGAAACGAGGTTCTGCACCAGCCGGCGCAGCAGGTTGGGGTCGGAGCGCACCCGGAGCGATGTCGGCATGACCACCAGCTTTAGCTGTTTTTCGCGGGCGATCGGCGCGAAGTCGGTTTCGATTCGCTTCAACAGGTCGGAAAGCGCGACGGCAGCAAGCCGAGGCCGCATGGCGCCGGTGTCCAGCCTCGAGATATCGAGCACCGCGCCGAGAATGGTTTCGACCGATTCCAGTGCCGAATCGATGTTGCGCACGATCGGGCTGTTGTCGGATTGCGCCATGCGCTCGACCAGCGCCGAGGAATAGAGCCGGGCGGCGTTCAGCGGCTGCAGGATGTCGTGGCCGGCGGCGGCGAAGAAACGGGTCTTGCCGATATTCGCCTCGTCGGCGGCGGCCCGCGCCTCGGCAAGCTCGTGGTTGACGCGGGTCAACTCGGCCGTGCGTTCGGCGACGCGCTGCTCCAGCGTCTCGTTCGCCTGTTTCAGCGCCTGGTCGGCGCTGACGCGCTGGGTGATATCGGTGAAGGTGGCGACGATGCCCTTGTCCGGCATGGCGTTGGAGCGCACCTCGATGATCCGTTCGCCGCCGCCAAGCACCAGGGCGAAGGGCTTGTCGAGCGTCAGGAAATGCCGAACCGTCTGGCTGAGATCGCCGGGCGCGATGTCGCCGCGCTCGCTGAGCGTTTTGACGATATCGGCGAGCGGGAAGCCGACCTGGCCGGCACTTTCCGGCAGGTCCAGCAATTGCCGGAAGCGCCGGTTCCAGATGGTCAGCCGGTTGGAACTGTCGAACACGGCGATGCCCTGGTCCATCTGCGAAAGCGCGGTCTGCAGCATGTCCTGATTATATTGCAGCGCCTCGCTCGCCTGGTCGAGCAGCCAGGCGGTGTCGGAAGAGGCGTCCTCGGTTTTCTGCAGGATCAAAGACAGCACCAGCCGGGCCGAGGACGAGCCGATGGCGCTGCCGAGCAGCTGCTCGCTGAAATGGATGAGCGCCATATCGGCCGGTTGCTCGTCTTCAAGCTTGCGGCCGGAGCTTTGCTCATAGGTGGTGAACGAGCGCTGCATGCGCTCTTCGCCGAGATAGCGCGAGATCGCCGCCTTGAGATCGCCGACGCTGATGCGCGTCTTCCAGCCGCGCGTGGCAAATTGCGAGCGCGAATGCCGCTTGACGAAGATGCCGGCCTGGATGCGTTCCAGCGGCCTGGCATTGCGGGTGAGCGAGCCGACGATGAAGAAGGCGGTGTTGGCGAGCAGGCTCATGACGGTCGCATTGACCAGCGGATCGGCGTCGGGCGCGGCAAACAACGTGGTGCCCGGGAAGATGAAACCGAGCACGGCGCTCGCCACATAGGAATAATCCGGGCCGCCGAGCGAGGGCAGGAACAAGAGATAGATCCAGATGACGAAGCCGGAGGTGAGCCCGAGGATCGCGCCGCGTGCATTGGCCCGCCGCCAGATCAGCCCGCCGAAGAGGGCAGGGGCGATCTGCGCGATCGCCGCAAAGGAAAGCAGGCCGATCGAGGCAAGGCCGGCGGTGCTGTCGGTCGAGCGGTAATAGGCATAGCCGAACAGCAATACGGCGAAAATGGCGCTGCGGCGGATGTTGAGCAGCGTCTTGGCGAAATTGTCGCGCTGGCTGGCGCGGCCGGCGAGTTTGCGCCTGAGGAAGATCGGCATGATGATGTCGTTGGACACCATGATCGACAGCGCCACGGAATCGACGATGACCATCGCGGTTGCGGCGGAGAAGCCGCCGATGAAGGTGATCAGCGACACCACCGGCATCTCGCCGGCGAGCGGCAGCGACAGCATATAGAAATCGGCGTTGCCTGCGCCGCCGAAGGTCAGCAGCCCGCCGATCGCCACCGGCAGCACGAAGAGATTGATCGCAATGAGATAGCTGGGAAACAGGAAGCCCGCGAGTTTCAGCTGTTTCGGCGTCCGGTTTTCGACGACCGTCACGTGGAATTGCCGTGGCAGCAGGATGATCGCGAAGGCCGACAGCGCGATCAGGGTGATCCAGCGGCTGATCGGCGTGTGGTAGCTGAGCGCCGACATCACGAGGCTGTTGTCGATCGTCTTCTGCCAGAGATCGGTCGGGCCGTCGAAGAGAAACCAGATGACGCAGACGCCGGCCGTCAGGAAGGCGACGAGCTTGACCACGGATTCCATCGAGACCGCCAGGATCAGCCCGTCCTGATGCTCCGTCGCGTCCGTGTGCCGGGTGCCGAACATGATGGCGAAGCAGGCAAGCACCAGCGTGGCGAGAAGGGGCAGGTCGAGGAAATAGAGATTGCCGCTGCCGATGCCGTAATCGGACGGATTGACCATGGCGCTGACGGTGCTGGAGATCGCCTTCAGCTGCAGCGCGATATAAGGAATGGTGCCGATCAGCGAGATCAGCGCCACGATGGTGGCGACCGTCGGGTTCTTGCCGTAGCGGGCGGCGACGAAATCGGCAACCGAGGTGAGCTTCTCCGCCTTGGCAAGCTCGATGATCCGGCGAAGCAGCGGCATGCCGAGCGTGAAGACCAGGATGGGTCCGATATAGATGCCGGCAAATTCCAGGCCGCGCTGCGCCGCAAGCCCGACACTGCCGAAATAGGTCCAGGAGGTGCAATAGATCGCCAGGCTCAGCGCATAGACCACCGGCCAGCCGCCGTCCAGCGCGCCCGGGCCGCGCTTCTTGCGGTCGCCATAGCTCGCCACGGCGAAAAGCAGGAGCAGATAGCCGAAGGCAGACGCGAATATGACCCAGCCTGGAAGCATTGACCCTCCGCCGGCGGAAAACCACCGGGACCTCCCGCAACGTCGATCAGCTTAAGTCATTTCAGGCGCGTTGAAAATTCCCGCCCGTCTAGGCCTTAAGTCAAAGGCCGCCGGGCGTATCGCCAAATAATCGCGATTGTCGATTGATTAATTGCAATGAAGATGTAGCTAATGAAATCCATCGCATACTGTCTGAAATGGATCGAAGGGAGACGGATCCGATGCTCAACGAATTCAAGGCCTTTATCGCCCGCGGCAATGTCATGGATTTGGCGGTCGGCGTCATCATCGGCGGCGCCTTCGGTGGCATCGTCAAATCCCTGGTCGACGACCTGATCATGCCGATTGTCGGCGCCATTTTCGGCGGCTTCGATTTTTCCAATTATTTCCTGCCGCTGTCCTCGGCCGTCAACGCGCCGACTCTTGCCGCCGCCCGCGCCCAAGGGGCGGTCTTTGCCTATGGCAGCTTCCTCACCGTACTCATCAACTTCCTGATCCTTGCCTGGATCATCTTCCTGATGGTCAAGGGCGTGAACTATCTGCGCCTGCAGGTCGAGCGCCAGGAAAAGGCCGCACCGGAAGAGCTGCCCCCACCGCCGGCTGACGTTCAGCTGCTGACGGAGATCCGCGATCTGCTGGCCAGCCGCCCGACGGCCTGATCGGGGCCCCGCTACTGTCGTTCGCGTCGATAGCTGCCCCTCACCCTAGCCCTCTCCCCGTAAAAACGGGGAGAGGGGACGTGCCTTGCGAGAGGTAGGTGGGGACTGGAGAGGTCGCGGCAGATCCCCTTCTCCCCGTTTTACGGGGAGAAGGTGCCGGCAGGCGGATGAGGGGCGGGCGTCAATCTCCCAGCGGGATTTTTTCCGTCGGCCGGCCAGGCCATTCATCACGAAAATCGATATGCCATCACTCGATATCATGGGATTTGCCGGCATAAATCTTCTATGAAGGCGGAAACCGGAGATATGCATGTCGATTGTGAAGAGCCTCAGCCCGCGCGCCATGGCGGCGCCAGAAAGCGGGATCGTCGAAGTCGTCAATTATGCCCGCGGCCGGCAAGGCCTGCTGCCGCTTTGGGTGGGGGAAGGCGACCTGCCGACGCCCGATTTCATCAGCAGGGCGGCGATGGACGCGCTTGCTTCAGGCGAGACCTTCTATACCTGGCAGCGCGGCATTCCCGAGCTTCGCCAGGCGCTTTCGGATTATTACCACAGGCATTTCGGAATCCGGCTTCCGGTCGAGCATTTCTATGTCACCGGTTCCGGCATGCAGGCGATCCAGCTCTGCGTGCAGGCGCTGACCTCGCCGGGTGACGAGTTCGTTTATCTCACCCCCGCCTGGCCGAATATAGCCGCCGCCCTCGAAATCGCGGGCGCGTGCTCGGTCGGCGTCGAGCTGCAGTTCGAAGGCGGCAGATGGGCGGTCGATCTGAACCGCGTCGAAGCCGCCATCACCCCGAAGACCAGGGGCATCTTCGTCAACACCCCGTCGAACCCGACGGGCTGGACGGCGACGAAAAAGGATCTGGCCGATATCCTGGCGCTGGCCCGCCGGCACGACCTCTGGATCATGGCGGATGAAATCTACGCCCTCTATTATTTTGCCGGCGGACGGGCGCCCTCTTTCCTCGATGTGATGGAGCCCGACGACAAGATCGTCTTCGTCAATTCCTTCTCGAAGAACTGGTCGATGACCGGTTGGCGCGTCGGCTGGATCGTCGCCCCGCCCGAGATGGGACAGGTGCTGGAAAATCTCATCCAGTATTCGACATCGGGTGTCGCCCAGTTCATGCAGAAGGGTGCCGTCGCAGCCCTTAATCAGGGCGACGATTTCGTTGCCGCCAATATCGCCAAGGCGGCCCGCTCCCGCGATATTCTCTGCGATGCGCTTGTTGCCACCAACCGCGTCGAGACGCTGAAGCCGGACGGCGCGCTTTACGCCTTCCTGAAGATCGACGGCGTCGCCGACAGCCGCAGTGCTGCGATCGACATCGTCGACAAGACAGGCGTCGGCCTTGCCCCCGGAGCCGCGTTCGGCGCCGGCGGCGAACTCTTCCTGCGCGCCTGTTTTCTGCGCGATCCCGTCCAGGTGGCGGTCGCCGCCGAGCGTCTCTGCGACTATATCCTCAAGCGCTGACATCGGTCCGGCCTGTTGCGAAAAGGAGCGTCATCCACGGTCCAGGAGATAGGTGAGGGCTGCCCCTCATCCGGCTGCCGCCACCTTCTCCCCGCTCGCGGGGCGAAGGGGATGTGCCGCAACCTCTCCGTCCCCCGCCAGCCTCTCGCAGGGCACGTCCCCTCGCCCCGCAAGCGGGGAGAGGGTTAGGGTGAGGGGCAGTCATCAGGCGCGAATGCCGCGATTTCGTGCCGGAATCGGCCGATCGATAAAACTTGAGCAAAGCCTGAAATCGGCCTCTAACCACAAGTCCAAACATACCGGTTCAAAGGCCCTCGAACGGCCATTCGATAAGAAAATTGGAAAGAAAAACCGGGCCTGATGCCCCTGCTATAAACAAGGCAGGGATGCGGGACATGGCGGTTTTGGTGACGGGCGGCGCCGGATATATCGGCAGTCACATGGTTTGGGCGCTGCTCGATGCGGGTGAGGATGTGGTCGTGCTCGACCGCCTCTCCACGGGCTTTCGCTGGGCCGTGGCGCCGGCGGCGCGTTTCTATCTCGGCGATGTCGCCGATCCCGCCATATTGAAGAAGATCTTCATCGAAAACGACATCGAGGCGATCATCCATTTCGCCGGCTCCGCCGTCGTCCCGGTCTCGGTCGCCGATCCACTCTCCTATTACGACAACAACTCAGGCAAGACCCGGGCGCTGCTTACCGCTTCGGTCCAAGCCGGCATCCGCAACTTCGTCTTCTCCTCGACCGCGGCCGTGTATGGTCAGCAAAAGACCGACCTGCCGGTGAAGGAGACGGCCCCGCTCAATCCGGAAAATCCCTACGGCCAGTCGAAGCTGATGACCGAATTCATGCTGCGCGATGCCGCCGCCGCCTATGATTTCAACTACGTCGCGCTTCGCTACTTCAACGTCGCCGGCGCCGATCCGGATCACCGCGCCGGCCAGTCGACCTCGGGCGCCACCCACCTGATCAAGGTCGCCTGCGAGGCCGCGCTCGGCAGGCGCGACAGCGTCAATGTCTATGGCATCGATTATCCGACCCATGACGGCACCGGCGTGCGCGACTACATCCACGTCAGCGATCTTGTCGATGCCCATCTGAAAGCGCTGCAGCACCTGCGCCGGGACAAGGGCTCGCTCGTTGCCAATTGCGGTTATGGCAGCGGCTATTCCGTGCTCGACGTCTTGAACATGGTCACCCGCCTGCACGGACATTCCTTCAAGATCCACATGGCGCCGCGCCGCGCCGGCGATTCGGCCAGCGTCGTCGCCGACGCCTCGCTCGCCCGCCAGGTGCTCGACTGGAAGCCCAAGCACGATTCGCTGGAAACCATCGTCCAGAGCTCGCTCGACTGGGAACTCTTCCTGGCAAACAGAAACGTCGACGACCTGAACAGCATCCACCGGGCACTCGCAGCCGCTTCCTTCTGAGCGGCGTGAGCGCTGACCATCCCCGTGCTTGCGGGCCTCGTATGCCGTCACGTGAATAAGGATTGATCAAGCTTTCTCTGGCCGGCTCGGGCCGACGGAAAAGGGAAGATGAAGAACTTTCTGGCCTCATTGCGGTTGCAAAAAGACAATCCCACGCTTCTGACGGCGCAGTTCCGGGCCTTGTCGTCGCAGATTCCCATTCTCTATATCCTGCTGGTTATCAACGCCCTTGCGGTGGCGATCACCCACCTCGAATCCGCGCCGCTCTGGCTCTCGCTCTACATTCCCATTGCCTTGAGCATCGTCTGTGTCTTCCGTCTCTGCTGGTGGGAGATTAAGGGCAAGGAAAACGTCACGCCCGAACGGGCCTTCAGACTGATGAAGCTCACCATATCGGGCGCCGCCGTCCTCGCGATCGCTTTCGGCAGCTGGGCGATCGCGCTTTATCAGTATGGCGATGCTTCGCAGCAGGGCCAGATCGCCTATTTCCTGGTCGTCACCGGCATTTCCTGCATCTTCTGCCTGATGCATCTGCCGATGGCCGCAGCGCTGACCACCGTGATCACCTTCTTGGCCATGGTCGCGAGCTTCATGTTCTCGGGCAACCCCGTTTTCGTCGCGACCGCCGTCAGCGGCCTCTTCCTGGTCCTGCCCTTCCTCAGGGTGATCAACAGTTATTTCCAGAATTTCGTCGGCTTGGTGCAATTGACCAAGGAATTGAAGCAGAAGCGGGCGGAAGCCGAGGAGCTGAACCTCGTCAACAGCCGCAATGCGCTGCATGACCAGCTGACCGGCCTCGCCAACCGCCGCAGCTTCTTTCAATCGCTGGAACAGCGGCTGCAGAAGAATCCGTCCGCGCCGCCGGTCCTCGGCATTCTCGATCTCGACGGCTTCAAGCCGGTCAACGACGTCTTCGGCCATGCCGCCGGCGATCTCGTGCTCAAGGAGACCGCCCGCCGCTTCACCGCCCTGGTCGGCGAAGCGGGCATCGTCTCGCGTCTCGGCGGCGACGAGTTCGGCATCATCTTTCCCTGCTCGATGACGCGCCAGGCGATTGCCGATCTCGGCCAGGCGCTCTGCGCCGCCGTCCGCGATCCCTACGAAATCCCCGATGGCTCGGTCCGCGTTTTCGGTTCCTGCGGCATCGTCTATCCCGAGATCGGCAGATACAGCGCCGAGGATCTCTACGAGAAAGCCGATTTTGCCCTCTACCAGGTCAAGAGCAAGCGCAGCAGCGGTGTCGAATTCTTCTCGAGCGAGCACGAGAAGATCCTGACGCAGCGCCACCTGATCGAACTCGAGCTGCAGGCGAATGATTTTGCCGGCGAATTGAAGCTCGAATATCAGCCGATCGTCGAATTGAAGAGCGGCCGCGTCGTCGGCTACGAGGCGCTTGCCCGCTGGGACAGCGCCCGCTTCGGCCGCATCAGTCCCGATGCCTTCATTCCCGCCGCCGAGCGCACCGCCGTCATCGGCCGGATGACGCGCATCCTCTTTGCCAAGGCGCTCGAAGCGCTGGCGATCATTCCACGCCATCTCAAGCTGTCTTTCAATCTCTCGGCCCGCGATATTTGCGACCATGAGACATCGACGGCGCTGCTTGGCATGATCACCCGCTCCGGCATCGATCCCCGGCGCATCGAATTCGAGATCACCGAGACGGCGCTGCTCTCCGATTTCGATACCGCCGACCAGGTCATTTCAATGCTGCGCGCCGCCGGCATCTCGATCGCGCTCGACGATTTCGGCACCGGCTATTCGAGCCTCAGCCATATCCACCGGCTCGGTTTCGACAAGCTGAAGATCGACAAGGCCTTCGTGATGAATCTCGATCGCGACGCCCGTTGCCTGAACATTACCCGCTCGGTCGCCAATCTCTGCCAGAATCTCGGCATTGCCTCCGTCGCCGAAGGCGTCGAAAGCGAAGCGATCGCCGAGGGTTTGAAGGCGATGGGCGTTCGTCTGGCGCAGGGTTATCATTTTTCGCGGCCGCTGCCGCTGGAACTCGCCATCGACTACGCCGCCCGCTGCGAAGCCGCAGCACCCGCCCGGGATTCGCTGTCTGCTTGACCGGTCGATCCCCTGCCGGTCTTAAATCGACTGGAGCCACGCTGCATCGTCGTCTATGCATGATCTCAAGCCTTTCCTGGGCAGAAGGCTTCAATCTGACCAGGAAAGGCTGGAACAGCGGAGGCGAACCATGCAGGACAACGAAGTCATCATTGAACGCCGGGGCACCGCCGGCATCATCCGGCTCAACCGGCCGCGGGCGTTGAACAGCCTGACGCTGCCGATGATCCGGATGATCACCGACGCGCTTGATGGCTTTGCCGATGATGCCGCGGTGGCGAGTGTCGTGGCGACGGGCGAGGGGGAGCGCGGCTTCTGCGCCGGCGGCGATATCCGCGCCCTGCATGAGAGCGCCCGCGCCGGCGACGGCCTCGCCGGAACCTTCTGGCGCGAGGAATTCCGCCTCAACCATCAGATCGCCTCCTACCCCAAACCCTATATCGCGCTGATGGACGGCATCACCATGGGCGGCGGCGTCGGGCTCTCTTCGCATGGCCGCCACCGCATCGTCACCGAGCGCACCCGGCTCGCCATGCCCGAAACCGGCATCGGCTATGTCCCCGATGTCGGGGCCACCTGGCTGCTGCCGAAGGCGCCCGGCGAAGCCGGAACATGGCTCGGCCTGACCGGGCTCGATATCGGTGCCGCCGACGCGATCCACGCCGGGCTGGCCGATCGTCACATCGCATCGTCGCGGCTCGGCGCGGTGATCGAGGCGCTGTCGGTCCTGCCCCGCGGCAGCGCATCCAGCGACGTCGATACCCTCTTGCAGCAGCTTGCGGAACCTGCCGGAGAAAGCCGGCTCAGGCAGAACGCGGCGATGATCGACCGCGCCTTTCGTTTCGACAGCGTCGAGCAGATCCTGGCGGCACTGGCCGGAGAGGAGGGCGACTTCGCCGCCGAGACCCGCCGGGTGCTGCTGACGCGCTCGCCGACCAGCCTGAAACTTGCTTTGGCACTGCTGAGAGCCGGCCGCCGCAGCGCCTCGCTGGCCGAATGCCTCGGCCGTGAACTCGGCGCCTGCCTGCAGATGCTCGATAATCCGGATTTCTTCGAAGGCATCCGCGCCGCCGTCATCGACAAGGACCGCAACCCGAAATGGTCGCCGGCCTCGGTCGAGGCGGTGGGAGCTGCAAGGATCGAGCATTTTCTGAAGCCGGCCGAACCGCCGCTGTCTCTCTGAGACGATAGTCGATTTATCGCCACATGCCGCGCATGCGGGCGCCGACATCGATGCGCATCTGCCGCACATGGGTTTGCGCGGCAGTCTCCGATTTCACCTGCGGCCAGCTGCAGGCCTCGAAGAACTGCAGCAGCGTTGCCGGAATGAAGCGGCTGCGCGAGGCATAGACGTGCCGGTCGCCCTGCGCATTCTGCCCATAGGTGAAGAAGCGCTGCGGCACGACGAGGTCGAGACCGTCGCGCGCACGGGTCATCGCCACATAGAGCAGCCGGCGCTCCTCCTCGATTTCGGCGCTGGCGCCGACGGCGAGATCGCTTGGAATGCAGCCGTCGACGACATTCAGCATGAAGACCCTCGTCCATTCCTGGCCCTTGGCGGAATGAATTGTGGAAAGGATGAGATAGTCCTCGTCGAGCAGCGGCACGCCGGCCTGGTCGCTTGTCGCATCCGGCGGATCGAGGGTGAGTTCGGTGAGGAAACGCTCGCGCGAGGCATAACCGCCGGCAATCTGCTCGAGCTGCAGCAGGTCGGCCTGCCGGGTCGCCGCGTCCTCATGCAGCCGCTCCAGATGCGGCGCGTACCATTGCCGCGCCAGCTCGATCTCCGCGGGCCAGCCGGCCTTGCCGGATTTCATCTCCTGCAGCATCGAAACGAAAGCCGTCCAGTCCTCGCCGGAGCGCGGCGGCGCCGGCATGGCGGCGAGCGCGGCGAGTGGGTTCGCATCCTCGGCCATCAGGTCGAGCGCCTTCTGCGCCGTCGACGGTCCGACGCCCGGCAGGATCTGCATCAGCCGGAAGCCCGCCACCCGGTCGCGTGGGTTCTGGGCGAAGCGAAGGGCGGCCAGCATGTCCTTGACATGGGCGCTGTCGAGAAATTTCAGTCCGCCGAACTTGACGAAGGGAATGTTGCGCCGGGTCAGCTCGACCTCGAGCGGCCCGCTGTGATGCGAGGTGCGGAACAGCACGGCCTGCTGCTTGAGCGTCAGGCCTTCCTCGCGATTGTCGAGCACCATGTCGGCGATATAACGCGCCTGCTCGGCCTCGTCGCGCACGGTGACGAGGCGCGGCCGCTCGGTGGATTGCCGCTCGGTCCAGAGATTCTTGGTGAAGCGCTCCGAGGCGAGATCGATGACGGCGTTGGCCGCCGCCAGGATCGGCTGCGTCGATCGATAGTTGCGGTCGAGCGTGACGATATTGGCGGGCGGGCTGAAGGCGGCGGGAAAATCCAGGATGTTGCGCACTGTCGCCGCGCGGAAGGAATAGATCGACTGCGCATCGTCGCCGACGACAGTCAGCCCCTGGCCTTGGGGTTTCAGCGCCAGCAGGATCGAAGCCTGCAGCCGGTTAGTATCCTGATATTCGTCGACCAGCACATGGTCGAAGCGGCTGCCGATATCCTCGGCAATCACGCTCTCGCCGACCATCTGCGCCCAGTAGAGCAACAGATCATCGTAATCGAGCACGTTCTGGCTCTGCTTGGCTTCGACATAGCAGGCGAAAAGCTCGCGCAGCTGTTGTTCCCAGGCCGCGCACCACGGAAAGGCGTCGCGCAGCACCTGGTCGAGCGCCGTCTCGGAGTTCACCGCCCTGCTATAGATGGCAAGGCAGGTGCCCTTGGCCGGAAACCGGCTTTCCGTTTTGGAGAAGCCGAGATCGTGCCGGATGAGGTTCATCAGGTCGGCGCTGTCTTCGCGGTCATGGATGGTGAAATCGGCATCGAGGCCGATCTGCTGGGCATAATCGCGCAGCAGCCGCGCGCCGATGCCGTGGAAGGTGCCGGACCAGTTGAGCGCATCCGCCATCACACCGGCATTCGTACCCAGCACGTCGCGGCAGATGCGCTCGACGCGCCGCGCCATTTCGGCGGCGGCCCGCCGCGAGAAGGTCATCAGCAGGATGCGGCGGGGATCGGCGCCCTTGACGATCAGATGCGCGACCCGGTGCGCCAGCGTATTCGTCTTGCCCGAGCCGGCGCCGGCAATCACCAGCAGCGGTCCGGCAATATGGCTGCCGTCGGTGAGCGTGCCATGCTCGACGGCCATGCGCTGCTGGGGATTGAGCTTTTCGAGATACATCCAGCCGTCCGGTCGGGCTCCCACAGAATCACTGCGGAAAGATTAGATGTTCCTTGAATGTTCGCGATTTCCGCCGCTGTCAAGCATTCTGCCGCAGGAGGGCTGCCTCAATCGGGGAAATCCGGCCCCACCACGCGCCGCACCAGCTTCAGGCTGCGATCCGGCTGAAGAATATAGGTTTCCTCGACGCGCTGGCCGGTCCCGTTGTAGAACTGGTGGTGGACGGCGCTGCCGACCGGCGATTTGGTAAGCTTCGTCCGCGGCTGGCCGCCATAGGTGATGCTGCCGGGAATGGGATCCAACCCCGGGCTATCGGCCGACGAGCAGCCGGCCAGCAACACTCCGGCAAACAAAACGGGCAGCAGCACTTTCATCGTCGTCATCCTCTTTCGGCTGCAGAAAGATATGGAAGCCGCGGCACCTTCCGCCAAGAGTGGGCCAAGCCTGACGCGCAGAAATCATGCGAATATCCGGTCGAGACCAGCGGGCCGCAACGAAAGCGCTGTTGCGGCGTTAACCGGATATACCAATCTCAGGAGACGCTTCAGTGATCGGGTATCCTGTATTCCCCGACCATGACGAGCCCGGCCGGCAGGGCCATGGCGATGCGGCGACACGTGCTTCGGTGGAGGGCGCTCTTCATGCCGCCGATGATCTCGACGCTGCGGAAATTGCTGTGAGCATGCTCGGTTCGTTTGTCGTTCTCGAAGGTTTCGTGCGCCGGCGCGGCGATGTCGAGCGGGCGGTCGGGATCGCCGAGAGCATCGTCGGCCGCGGTTATGTGCACAGTCGCCTGTTGCGGCGCTGAGGGAACCAAGTTCCCTCCTGCGGGTTGAAATGCCGGATCGAAAAGCTGGAGACCCTCATGCAGTCGCTTCCTCGCCTCTCGGCAATCACCTTGATGTCGGCCGGTGTCTTTGCCGGCTCCGCCTATGCCGCACTCGAAACCGGCACGAATTATTCGGCGCTGCCGAAAGACCAGATCGCGCTCAACGAATATACCGGAGCCGTCGCCTGCACGCCGGCCGAGCCGCACTATCTCCCCTCCTTCATCCGCGCGGGAGACGGCACGATCATCGGCGTCGGATATGTCGAGGTGGAGAATGAGGGCGCCACAGACTGTTGAGACAGCCTGCTCGAACGAGGCTCGCCTGCGTTGCCGCAGAGGTGACGAGCCTCTGACCATCATCATGATGGCTGGGCATCTTCTATGAATGGACCTGTCCCGGACGCAACGCCCGTTGCACCAAAACCCGCCACAAGTTCGATGCAGGGTTAAGTAAATTAAAGCATTGCCCCGTTCCGGCACACTCCGTTTACGGAAATGCCGGCCGAAGGAGCCAGTTCAACGGGGCCGAGCGTGCCTTCGCGTCCTGTAGGACGCTTGGGCGCTCTAATGCAGCTTCAGCTTCGCCTCTTCGGCCGCCGCCAGAAACTCGGCTCTCGCCTCTTCCACGCTCTTGCGCCCATCGAGCGCTGCCCGGCAGGTGCTACGGGCCTTGATATAACGCAGCCCGCGCGAATTCGGCCAGAAATCCGCCAGGCATTTCAACGCATCGAACGGACCATTGACCGTTCTAAGATCGGCTCCCTCGAAACCGACCTTGACCGGGCTGTTCCATTTTTCAGTTGCCATCGATGCTCCTCCACGATTGTCGACAGAACAAAGGATGCAGCGTCTCCCATTCCTCCGCGGAGCCGCCGCCATAACAGGCATTCTAGCGGGATTTTCACGGCCAACAATGGTGAATCGTCTGTTGCTGATGAGGCGAAATGTCAGCTGGTGTGGGAGGGATCGCGGGGGGCGTGTTCGATGGGAGAATTTCGAATAGTCGCAGATAGGTTGTATGCGTTCGCGCGTTACTGCCGCTGCCATGCTCGAAAAGCTAAGGGCTTGACATGGGTTTAGATCGAAAATTGATCCAGGCTGCTTTTCTCTGCGGGGCGCTGGTCATGCCAGCACTTATCCGTGCTGTCCAAATTTCCCGAGACAGCTCTCTGTATGGCAACGCGCAGCCACCCACCTAACGAATGGCGTAGTAAAGCTGTGCCTCACTTTGTTCATCTGGTGTCGGCACACGAGTTTCAATCAATGGAAATCTCATGCCGCGTCGTCGCATTACTATGCCGCCAAGGGTTCCTTTTTCTTCGGAAGGGAAGGGCGTCCATTTATTCGAACAACTCAGCCAGGAAAGCCATGCAAAAAGTTTCAAAGCGAATTATCTCTACTGACTTTGGGCGGTTTCGCTGACTTGATTGCAAGTGAATATCCCCAACACGTCGAGATGATCGAAATAGTGCCAAAAGACAATCGTGATTTTTTGGGAGATTTGTCGTGAGCGCCAGACTTTTATTGGGGAGCCAGGAGTAAAGTGTTATCCCGCCTGGCGGGCTCAGGCGTTCATTCTAAGAACTTCAAAATCCCATCTTTGGAAAGCTCGAGCGGATAGGGATCCCAAAAGTCAATTTTCTCCTGCAGGAACAGAAGGGATTTATCGCAGCTGACGCGGAGGTCGTTAGCTGGGCGCAAGTGTCTCGAAAGAACGTTCATGAAACACTCTGCACGGATTTCCCGCGCAATTCGCGTTCTGTTCTGCTTTTTCATGCTGAATTGCGCAGCGTATGAAAACGCAGGCGCTGCGGTATCGCTATGATGTTGCTGAAGAAAACTGGTGCTGCCGAGTGGGATTGAACCACCGACCTCACCCTTACCAAGGGTGTGCTCTACCACTGAGCTACGGCAGCAGGACCAGGACCCGTGCGAGCCGGGTGGCTCAAATCGCGGGAACGGGGCGGCTATTGCCACAGCTTGACGGCAAGCGCAAGCAACAAATTCCAACTTCGCGTGGATTGGGCCGCAAGGGCCTTTTGGATCGGCGCGAATTCGGCTAATCCTGTGGCATGAACGACAAGACCGAAACCGGCCAGCAGAGCCGCAAGCAAGCGCTCGAGGCACAGGCGAAACTGCGCCGCGAACGCGCCGCCGAAAAACTTCGGGAAAATCTTTCAAGGCGTAAACAGCAGGTGCGCGCCCGCCGTTCGGGCCAGGCCGACGAAACAAGTGGACTGCCCGCCGCAAAAATGGACGAATCGTAATGTTCCGTCCGTCGCGAATTGAAGCGTCTCGAAAAATCCCCTAAACACCCCACTCCTATTCCAAGGCAGTATTTTCAGGAAAGGCGGGCGCGGCCCGTAAGCGCACATGGATCGTATCAGAATCGTCGGCGGTAATGAGCTGAATGGCATCATTCCGATTTCCGGCGCCAAGAATGCCGCATTGCCGCTGATGATCGCCTCGCTTCTGACCAGCGATACGCTGACGCTGGAAAATGTGCCGCATCTGGCCGATGTCGAACTGCTGATGCGCATCCTCGGCAATCACGGCGTCGATGTCGCCGTCAACGGCCGCCGCGAGCGCCAGGAAGATTCCTACGCCCGCACGATCCATTTCACCTGCCGCACCATCGTCGATACCACCGCTTCCTATGAACTGGTCTCGAAGATGCGCGCCTCCTTCTGGGTCATCGGCCCGCTCCTGGCGCGCGAGGGCCACTGCCGCGTGTCGCTGCCGGGCGGCTGCGCCATCGGCACGCGTCCCGTCGATCTCTTCATCGAAGGCTTGACGGCGCTCGGCGCCACCATGGAGATCGACGCCGGTTACATCAACGCCAAGGCGCCGAATGGTGGCCTGATCGGCGCGCGCTACACCTTCCCGAAAGTCTCCGTCGGCGCCACCCACGTGCTGATGATGGCGGCAACGCTTGCCCGCGGCACGACCGTCATCGGCAACGCCGCCCGCGAGCCCGAGGTCGTCGATCTCGCCAACTGCCTGAACGCCATGGGCGCCAAGATCTCGGGCGCCGGCACGGCGACCATCACCATCGAAGGCGTCACTTCGCTCTCCGGCGCCCGCCACCGCGTGCTGCCGGATCGCATCGAGACGGGCACCTATGCCATGGCCGTCGCCATGGCCGGCGGTGATGTCGTGCTCGAAAATACCGATATGGCGCTGCTCGACACCGCATTGGAAACGCTGCGCCGCGCCGGCGCCGACATCTCGTCGACCAACAACGGCATGCGCGTCAGGCGCAATGGCGCCGGCATCAAGCCGGTCGATATCGTCACCGATCCCTTCCCGGGCTTCCCCACCGACCTGCAGGCGCAGTTCATGGCGCTGATGACCCGATCCTCCGGCATCTCGCATGTCACCGAGACCATCTTCGAAAACCGCTTCATGCATGTGCAGGAGCTGGCCCGCCTCGGCGCCAGGATCACGCTCTCCGGCCAGACGGCGAAGATCGAGGGTGTCCCGCGCCTGCGCGGCGCGCCCGTCATGGCGACCGATCTGCGCGCTTCCGTCTCGCTCGTCATCGCCGGCCTTGCCGCCGAAGGCGAAACCACGGTCTCCCGCGTCTATCACCTCGACCGCGGTTTCGAGCGGCTCGAGGAAAAGCTGACCCGCTGCGGCGCCGTCGTCGAGCGCATCAGCGAGTAAGCAGCGCTCATCCCGGTTGCGTAATTGCCCGCAGCATCTTATTTCCCTTGTCAACGCATCGCCATTCCGGCGGTGCCTGCCGGGGTAAGACTGAATGACCGATCTGAAGCTTGTTGCGCTCGATGACGAGGACCTCGCGGTCATTTCCGCGCATATGCAGGACAGCGTCTTCAAGGTCGGTGATATCGACTGGTCGCCGCGCGACGCGCAGTTCGCCCTTGCCGTCAATCGGTTCGTCTGGGAAGGTGCCGAGCGCAAGCGCCGGGGTTTCGAGCGCCGCCGCGCCGCCCTGGTGTTCAAGCGGGTGCTGGCCGTGCGCTCGCTCGGCATCGACCGGGGCAAACGGGACGAGGTGCTGTCGCTGCTGGCGCTGCGTTTCGAGCGGAAGGGCGAGGGGCCGGAAGGCACGATCGAGCTGTCGCTGTCCGGCACCGCCTCGATTGCGCTCGATGTCGAATGCATCGAGGTGCAGCTCGCCGATATCGGGGGTGCCTGGGAGGCTTCGTCAAAGCCTCGTCACCGCTAAAGCATGTCGCCCGGAAGTGTGCTGCGGTTCCGGGATAACGACATGCATAAAACAATGAGTGTTTGACGCTTGACGTTTGAACATCGCAGTTTCGAGTTGAGAAGGAATATCGGCCTTGGCAATCTGGCTGGATCAGGCATCGGAAGGTTTCGAGCAGCATTTCGCTGCCTTTCTGACGACGAAGCGTGAAGTCTCCGAGGATGTGAACGCCGTCGTTCGCGCCATCATCGATGATGTCAGGGCCCGCGGCGATGTGGCGCTTGCCGAATATTCGCGGAAGTTCGACGGTATCGATTTCGCCACCGTGCCGATGCGCGTCGCGCCTGAGGAGTTCGACGCGGCCGTCGAGGCAGTGCCTGCGGAAGTGCTGGGAGCGCTGAAGCTTGCAGCGCTGCGCATCGAATCCCATCATCGCCGGCAGCTGCCGAAGGACGATATCTACGAGGACGACCTCGGCGTCGGTCTCGGCTCGCGCTGGACGGCGATCGAGGCCGTCGGGCTCTATGTTCCGGGCGGCACCGCGAGCTATCCGAGCTCGGTGCTGATGAATGCCGTGCCGGCCAAGGTTGCCGGCGTCGATCGCATCGTCATCGCCGTTCCCGCCACCGGCGGTACCGTCAATCCGGCGGTGCTTGCCGCCGCCAGGCTGGCCGGTGTCACCGAGGTTTATCGTGTCGGCGGCGCCCAGGCGATCGCCGCTCTTGCCTATGGCACCGAGACCATCGCCCCGGTCGCCAAGATCACCGGCCCCGGCAACGCCTATGTCGCCGCCGCCAAGCGCCATGTCTTCGGCACCGTCGGGATCGATATGATCGCCGGCCCCTCCGAAGTGCTCGTCATTGCCGACAAGGACAACAATCCGGATTGGATCGCCGCCGACCTCCTGGCGCAGGCCGAGCACGATGTCAGCGCCCAGGCGATCCTGATCACCGATAGTGCCGAATTCGGCAAGGCGGTGGAGCAGGCGGTCGAACGCCAGCTGAAGACGCTGAACCGCGCCGAGACAGCCGCGGCGAGCTGGCGCGATTTCGGCGCGGTCATCCTGGTTGCCGATCTGCAGCAGGCCATACCGCTCGCCAACCGCATCGCCGCCGAACATCTCGAGCTTGCCGTCGCCGATCCGGACCGGCTGCTCGACGGCATCCGCAATGCCGGCGCCATCTTCATCGGCGCCCATACGCCCGAGGTGATCGGCGATTATGTCGGCGGCTCGAACCATGTGCTGCCGACGGCGCGGTCGGCTCGCTTCTCCTCCGGCCTTTCGGTGCTCGATTTCGTCAAGCGCACCTCGATCCTGCGGCTCGGACCGGGTGAGCTGCGCACCCTCGGCCCGGCGGCGATCGCGCTGGCCGTCTCCGAAGGTCTCGATGCCCATGCGCGATCGGTTGCGATCCGCCTCAACCTCGAAAGGTGAGGGGATGGTGGCGGGCGATTTCCGGCTTTGCGACGTCGTCCTCGACGATACGATCGGCCGTTCGACGCCCGATGTCGAGCATGAGCGCGCCGTCGCCATCTTCGATCTGATCGAGGAGAACAGCTTTGCGCCGATCGGCCATGCCGGCGGGCCTTACCGGCTGAACATCTCGCTGGTCGATTCCAAGCTGGTCTTCGCCATCACCACCGAGGAAGGCGGCAATGTCGCCACCCATATCCTGTCGCTCACCCCCTTCCGGCGGATCGTCAAGGACTACTTCATGATCTGCGAGAGCTATTATGAAGCGATCCGTTCGGCGACGCCAAGCCGCATCGAGGCGATCGACATGGGCCGACGCGGTATCCACAATGAAGGTTCGCAGACGCTGAAGGACAGGCTGGCCGGCAAGATCGAGGTCGATTTCGACACCGCCAGGCGGCTGTTCACCCTGGTCTGCGTGCTCCACTGGCGCGGATGACGGCAATGGATCGGCCCGTCGACATCGAGGAGGGAAAGAGGCCGGGCGCCATCCTCTTCATGTGCGGGATGAACGCCATCCGCTCGCCGATGGCCGAAGCCATCGCCCGTAGCATTCTGCCGTCCAATATCTATATAAGGTCCGCCGGCGTTCGCGCCGGCGAGCGCGATCCCTTCGTCGATGTCGTGCTCGAGGAGATCGGGCTTTCCCTCGGGCGCCGCCTGCCGCAAACCCTTGATGAGCTCGAGGACGATTATTTTGATCTGATCATCACGCTGTCGCCGCCGGCCCATCACGCGGCCCTCGAGCTGACCCGCTCGAATGCGATCGACGTCGTCTATTGGCCGACCATGGATCCGACCGTCGTCAGCGGCACGCGCGAGCAGATTCTGGAGAGCTACCGTGAGGTCCGCGATCACCTGGCCGGCCTCATCGAAAGCCGGCTGCTCAAACGAAATGGCATTGCCGCGCAATCGGCATGAAAACAAATAAAGGAAAGCCTGATCAACAAGGTTCACAAACCTTCGTTGATTGTGTAGTTTCCGCCCAAATTTTAAGGGCGCGCGCTGCGCTGCCTCTTCAACCCACAGGAAGAAAACACTTATATGCCGAAAGAAGAAGTCCTCGAATTCCCGGGTATCGTTACCGAACTTCTGCCGAATGCGACGTTCCGCGTGAAGCTCGAAAACGAACACGAGATCATCGCCCATACCGCCGGCCGCATGCGCAAGAACCGCATCCGCGTTCTCGCCGGCGACAAGGTGCTTGTGGAAATGACGCCCTACGATCTGACCAAGGGCCGCATCACCTACCGTTTCAAGTAAGCTTGCCCAAGATCCTGCAAGGGGTTTTCTCCCGTCTGCCGATGGTCGAGGTTCCATGGCGCTGAAATACAAGCTCATTCTGGCCTCGGGCTCGCCCCGCCGTGTCGACCTGCTCAACCAGGCGGGCATCGAACCGTCGCGGCTGATGCCGATGGATATCGACGAGACGCCGAAGAAGTCGGAGCATCCGCGTTCGCTGGCGCGCCGGCTTTCGGCCGAGAAGGCGGAAGCGGCCCTTGCCGCCATCAAGAGCGATATCACCTGGAAGGGCAGCTATATTCTCTCGGCCGATACGGTGGTCGCCGTCGGCCGGCGCATTCTCGGCAAGGCCGAGTTCGCCGACGAGGCGTTGAGCTCGCTGCATCTTTTGTCCGGACGCAACCATCTCGTCTATACCGGCGTTTGCCTGGTGACGCCGGATCGCAAGATCCGCCAGAAGATCGTCGAGACCAAGGTGCGCTTCAAGCGCCTCTCCGGTTTCGAGATCGAAAACTACCTGGCCTCCGGCCAGTGGCGCGGCAAGGCGGGCGCCTATGGCATCCAGGGTCTTGCCGGCACCTTCGTGCAGAAGATGGTCGGCTCCTACACCAATGTCGTCGGCCTGCCGCTGTATGAAACCATTGTGCTTCTGACCGGCGAAGGCTTCGATGTGCATAGCCGGTGGCCGGAGGGCTGAAGCCCGAAGGCCGATTCCTGAATTAGGACGGACCGATCATGCCCGAAGACAACAAAGCCGCCGCCAAGGTCGAGCCGCTGCGTAAGGCGCGCCCTTGCCCTGAATGCGGCAAACCCTCACATCGCGAACATTACCCCTTCTGCTCCAACCGCTGCCGCGAGGTCGATCTCTCCCGCTGGCTGACCGGCGCCTACGCGATTCCCGTTGCCGACGACGAGACGAAGGCCGAATATCCGGATGAGGAAAACTAAAGCGTGTCGCGCAAAACTGTGCAGCGGTTTTCCCAGTCAAAGCGCGAAGCGCTTTTGCCGTAACGACATGCGTAAAACAAAGAACTAAAGCGCAAGGAGCGAATCTGAAAGATCGCGACGCGCTTTAGAGAAGTCGCCCAGCGAAGCTGTTATTTTTCCTCATGAATCCGCAAAACGCGCAAGGCCGTCAAAAAAGTGTCGTTTGACCGCTTGCCATGAGCGAACAAGATGCTATAACCCCGCTCGCTTCCGGGGCGCACCAAGGCTCCGCGGTTCTTTTCCTAAAAAGATCCATCGGAAGCAGGTTGCCCAGGTAGCTCAGTTGGTAGAGCAGCGGATTGAAAATCCGCGTGTCACTGGTTCGATTCCGGTCCTGGGCACCATTAAGACAAGCCAATACTTTCAGAAAATATCGCGCATTCCCAATGCGTCCTATCCCCTTTCTGAGGCTCGTTGTGGGCCAGCTCGTAACACGGGGGCGGTGCAAGCGGTGACGTTGCCGGACTTTTGCGAATGGCCCGGCTCGTCGAGGCTTACGACAGCTTCCTGATGGCGCTGTAAATGATGTTGCGGTTGGCACCGAACCAGACCGTGTTATCGACCGGGTTTTCCGTCGCGCTATTGGCAATATGCCGCATGTTGGCCTCGGAACGCTGGAGGAGCTCCCAGTTCATATAGGATTCCATGTATCCGTCATCGGCCATTTCGTCGGAGAAGTTGGCAAATAGAAAGACGCCACCGGGCTTCAGCATTTCCATGGAAATCTGCGTCAGTCGGATTGCGACCTTATCGGTGAGGTAATCGTACAGCCCTGCGGCGTAGATCAGATCGAAGGTGCCGATCTGGTGCTTTCGCGCCAGTAGACCGCGCACGGATCCGTTGATCGGCTCGACGGACGTTCCCTGGAATTGGCGTGAGATCGAGCCGATACTTTCGGGGTCCTGATCAAGGGCAACCCAGCGTTTGAGGCGGCCTTCCGCAAGTGCTTTGGATGCCTCCGCTTCGCGAAGGTGACCGGCGGCGATGGCGAGGATCTCCGTACCCGAACCCGTTCGCGCAGCGGTCTCATCAACGTAGCGGGTCAGGGTGTCGCGACGTTCCCTGACGGCGACCGGGCCGGGAGCGTTTATCGTGTATTCGAAGATATTCAGACCGTGCAGGGTGGACTTGGCCACTTCTTCGGCCACCGCCGGGTGCCCATAGATAAAGTCTATAAGACTGGCATCGCCGGAATAGCCGCGAGGTTTTTCAAACGACCAACGCGTGAACGGGCACTGCTGCAGAATCTTTGCCGAGGGATGGGCCTGAATAAGCGGGATGAGCTTCTGCCATACAGCCGCGCCGTATTTATGCCGGATGTCATGGAGCTGGCCAATCAACCACCTGACTGCGTCCGGCAGGTCTTTGCCCGCGGCGAACCGCTGCATTGCAATGTTGATGACAATTGCAAACTCAGCCTCCGCAATTCTGAGGCGTTCTGTTTCATTGTCTTTGTTAGGTGAGGGGAACCTGTTGCTGACGGATTGCGGTGTAATCAAGCTTTGGCCATCGAGAGAAAAGAGGGGCTGCGCCACGGAAACCTCATCGGTGAATAGAGATTTAAAACATTGCATAAAATCTTCAGCATTCTCATGAAGGTCAAGCGTTAAAGTTGGAGAAAGTGTCCCTGGTGCACGTCTTAGCTTTAGAAAATATTAGTGAACCCAAGAGATACTCCGCCCGCTTTGGCATCGTTCGAGCGTTATCGGTTGATGAGGGGTCTGCGTAGGGCTATCCAACTTCAGCTAGCGGTTTGCGTCGGGCAACTGCTGCAAGGATGTTGGGTGGCAGGGGCATGATGCACGTGTTAGCCGAGACCGCAGTCGCCGCCGCGCGGCCGACACTGTCGCCAGAACAGTTGCGTGGTCTTTATAAGCAGGAGAGCGAGAGCAGCCGAACGAGCGCTACGCGCAAGGGCCTCTGGATCGCGGTCGCAGCTTACCTTGCCTACTCTGTCACCGACTATCTCTTTATCGGCGATGTCGTCCAGTACACGATCGCCGGCCGATTGGCGGTTGGCGCCGGTGCGCTCTGCATTCTGGAACTCTTACTTTACTGCAAGGCAAAGGCCGATACGGTGGACATGGCCGCGGCGGTGTCCGTGCTGGCAGCCTATCTTGTCTGGCTTCTGACCGGCCAGATGACCACGGTCAGGGACGCATTCTCATATTACATGGTTTTTGGCGCGATCTTCATGATGAGCGTCAACCTGTTCTTCAGTTTCCGTTTTCCGGTTGCTCTTGCCGCTTCCGCAACGAACGTGCTTATCTTCATCGGCGCCCTCTATCTGTTCGTGCCGATGTTGATTCTGCACAAGCTGATCCTCGGCGCGTTCTGCATTTCCTGCTTTATTTTTACCTCTTACGTGAACCTTCAGCTCAATAGAGAGCGCTACAAGGTGTTCCTCAATGCTCTTGAAGCTCGTCGTCAGCAAGCTGCTGCCGACGAGCGGGGCAAGGCTCTTTTGCACCTCTCGAACACCGACGCGTTGACCGGCCTGGAAAATCGCCGGGCAATCGATCAACGCCTGCGTGATCATTGGCAACGCTGGCAGGATCAGAGGACGCCCTTTGCCGTCCTGCTGATCGATGTGGATTATTTCAAACGCTACAACGACTGTTACGGTCACCAGGAAGGCGACCGGTGCCTCGTGGCTGTCTCCCAGCTTCTCCAAAACGTGGCCTCCTCCTGGGGCTCGATCATCGGACGATACGGAGGTGAGGAATTCCTGGTCGTCACACCAATGCCCAGTTTAGAAACAGCGACCGAACTCGCAGAAGCAATGTGTGCTGCCGTCCGCGCATTGGCTTGGCCCCACGAGCACAGACGAGACGGGACCACCGTCATCACCGTGAGTGTCGGCCTGTCCTATACGCGCGACCAGACCAAGCAGGTCGACAAGGTCATTCACGAAGCCGATCGTGCGCTTTATGCCGCCAAGGCGACGGGTCGTGACAGCCTCGTGGTCTTCGATGCTGATGATCCGCATTGCAGCGATGACAGCGAGGATATAGCCACGACCCTGAAGATCGCGCTTGAACACGGCCTTGTCTCGCTCGTCTATCAGCCGATCCGTAACGTCCAGACAGGCACGACTGACGCTGTCGAAGCTCTGATGCGTTTGCGGATGTTGGACGGGACGCCTGTCGCGCCTGCCATATTTATACCAGTTGCGGAAAGAACCGGGTCGATCATTGAACTGGGCCGATGGGCAATTCGCACGGTTTGCCGAGACCTGCTGGCAACCGACCTGGTGCAAGTCGCCAGCGTCAACGTTTCGCCGATCGAACTGAAGATGCCAGGTTTCGCCAGCTATGTCGCAGCGACACTCGCAGAATTCGGCGTGACGGGCGCCCGGCTTGCTTTCGAAATTACCGAAGGAATGGAGCTGGAAATCGACCAGGACGTGGTGCGCTGCATCGGCGATCTGAGAAAGCTGGGCGCTCAAGTCTGGCTCGACGATTTTGGCACAGGGTTCGCGGGGCTCTCCTGGCTTCGCCTCATAGAATTTGACACCATCAAGATCGATCGCTCCTTCCTCCATGACTGCAGCACGGAGAGAGGCAAGAGGATGTTGCTCGACATCATCAGCCTGCTGCGCAATCGCGGCGTGAGGATCCTCATTGAAGGCGTCGAGACTATCGAACATCAGCGACTGATGCAGCAGTACGGAATCAACCAGCTGCAGGGATATTACATTGGACGACCCGCGCCGGCCGCTCAGTTTGAAAATGATAATGTGCTGCCGTTCGGGATGGTCAGGAACCCTGACCCCAGACGCCTATTTCGGAATGGCCCATAGGTTCTGATCCACAGCGGCCACCTTGTGATCGAGCCGGCTGCTTTTCGAACAGCATCTCGTTGTCCCCATTGGGGGAGGCGCCCTCGTCCAACAATATCATGCCGCGCCCCTGATAGGGTCGGGAGGCGGCCAACGAACCGCTGTTCAGGCGTTAGTTTCGCCCTTTCGATGTCTTCGCCAGCATCTCGCTCAGCGTTGCCGCCGAGAGCATGGATTCGGCCAAGAGCTTTTTGAGCTTCTGGTTCTCCTCCTCCAGGGCTCGCACCCTTCTGGCATGGAGGCCGAGATTTCCAAACTGCAGCGATTGCCACCGATAGAAGGTCGGCTCGCTGATGCCGTATCTGTGGCAAACATCTGCCACCGTCACCCCCGCCTGGTGCTCCTTCAGAATGCCCGTAATCTGGTCGTCGTCGAACTTTCGCTTGCCCATCACCGCATCAATCCTCACGAAATGCTCTGTTGAAACTGTCGAGCAGTGGTCTGACGGCATAGAGTGCGACGCTGCTTTTGCCTGTTTCGATCAGTGTCTGCACGGGCATGCCCGCGACCAGTTCGACATCCTTCATCTTCGCCAGCCGCTCATCGGTTACGCGGATCGTCGCGGCAAAATAGGGCTGGCCGCTCTGAGTGTCGGTGAGACGATCGGCTGATACATACTCGACTCGGCCTTTCAGCAGTGGAACGCGCCGCTGATTGTAGGGAAGGAGGTGAACCTGTGCCTCCAGCCCCGCATGAACGAGATTGATGTCCTCGGGTCTGACATGGGCAGACACGATCAGGCGATCGGCGCGTGGCAGAAGATCGACGAGCGGTTCACCCGCGCCGATCACCCCGCCTGACGTGTGGATGCGCAGGTTCATGATTGTTCCGTCTTCGGGCGCCCGGATATCGGTCCTTGAAAGCTGATCGTCGATCGCCCGCAAGCGCTCGCGCAATTGCATGATCTGGCTTTCCGCGGCCCGCATGCCCTGGGCGACTTCGCTCAGCCGGTCGCTCTCGATCTTTGCGAGATCGGCCTGCGTCTCGCTGATCACCTGGTAGGCGCGAGAGATCTGTGCCGCGACTTGACCCTGCTGGCCATCAATGTCTGCTTTCTCCCGCTGGAGGTTGAGAAGCCTGCTCCTTGTTTCCAGTCCTTTGGCGTTGAGGGCCGTCACCTGCTCCAGTTCCTGGGCCGAAATTGCGGCTCTGTCGGCCAATGAAGCCTTCTGCGCGCCAAGTCCGACGATTTCCTGCCGCACCTGGGCGATTTTTTCATCGGCGATCTGAATTTCCGCCTGCACGACCCGGCGACGGGCTTCGAAGATTTTCTGCTGGCCGATCAGAACCGCGCTGACCGAAGGATATTTGTCGATTGCTGCGCTGAGATCCTCGGGATAGGCGACATGGTCGTCGCCCGTCTGCTCCGCGGACAGGCGCGCGCGGCTTCCTTCGGCGTCCCAAAGCTGCCCTTGAATGCTGTCTCGCTCCGAGCGAAACTTCGTGTCGTCGAGTTCTATCACGATTTGCCCGGCCATCACCGCATCGCCGTTTCTGACGAGGATCCGTCGCACGATTCCGCCTTCGAGATGCTGAATGGTCTTGCGGCTGAACTCCGGTTCGATAACGCCCGATGCGATTGCAGCGCTTTTCAGCGGCGCCAGAACCGACCAGATTCCCAAGCCGACGATGAAAACCAGGATCAACAGGTTCCCCGTCCAGACAACACCTCTGAGCCTCGGCATGGGCGAAGGGGGAGCGGGTCCGCGCTGTTTCTGTTCGATCACCGGCGCATAGGCGGTTTGCTGCCTGGCTGTCGGTCGTTGAGCGAACCGCTGGTCCATCCTTGACGAATTTGAATATCTCGCCGGCGTGGCGTTCATTGGAACAAGGGTCATGGCAGCGTCCCTCCTTCCTACGTTCCTGTTCGAGACGGTGGTTGAAGATAGGTTTCATAAATCCGCTCGCTGTCGCCGAAGGCAGCCACGGTCCCGTTGCGCATGATGGCGATCTTGTTGGTGACCGGCAGGATCCCCATCCGGTGTGTTATGATAACGACGGTCATCCCCCTCGATCTCATGCGCTCGATGGCCATAAACAGCATGCGTTCGCCGTCGTAATCCAGGCTCGAATTGGGATCGTCGAGAACGATCAGAGACGGATTTCCATAGGCCGCCCTTGCCAGTCCCAGCTGTTGGCGCTGCGCCCGGAGGAGCAGGTTCCCGCCTTCGCCGATATCGGTATCGTAACCCTGCGGCAGCCGCATGATCGCCTCGTGCAATCCAACCAGCTTTGCGGCGTCGATCGCCTTGCCGGGATCTCCTCCATCAAGCCGGCCGATCACATCCCTGATTGCGCCGCCGAAGAGTTCGATGTCCTGCGGCAGATATCCGACGTGGCCGCTCCCCCCGCAACGGCGCAGAGCCGAGATATCGACCCCACCGAGAAGCGCATATCCGCTCGTTGCCGGCACAACGCCTGCCATCACGCGACCCAGCGTCGATTTCCCCGATCCCGATGGACCGATGAGCGCTATGCAATCGCCAGGTGCCAGGCGCAAGGTGATATCACTCAATATCGGCCGATCGGCGAATGGCTTGATATAGCTGACATTATCGAGAAGCAGGCCATTGGGTTCCGGCAGCGGCACGATGCCGGCATCGCGTTCCGATGCGACTGTTATCAGCATTCCGTTCAAGCGATTGAACGCGTTGCGCGCAAACGCAAAGGAGCGCCATGCCCCTATTGCACCCTCGATAGGCGCAAGCCCGCGCCCGAGCAGCAGACTTGAGACGAAGATGATCCCGGGACTGCCGCTGTTGACGAGCACCAGCCATGTCGCCGATCCCATCATCAGGATCTGCGCGAGTGTGCGGATCGATTTGGAGATACCCAGTATGATCTCCGTGCGATGCATCGCGATGTCCTGGGCCCTTCTTGCCATTTCCGCATCGCGGTAGACGATCAGCGCTGCGCCGTCCTGCATGCCCATGGCCCGGATGACCTCGAGGTTTTTCAGCGCGGTCGCAAATCGCACATAACTCCTCGAAAGGGCAAGATTGGCGTGGGCAAGCGGCTCTCGTGTCGCCAGTTCCGTCATCAACGCAGACAGCAGCAGCGCAACTGCGCAGAGAAGACCGATGGTCCCAAGCAGCGGATGAACAAGAAAGAGCAGGAGCAGGAATACCGGCGCCCAGGGAACGTCAAAAAACAGCGAGCTGGCCGGTGAATCGAGGAACTGGCGCAATGCAGCCAGGTCCCTGTAGCACTCCGTGGCGGCTCCCGTATCGGCGCGGGCGGCATATTCGAACGAGGCGGTGAGCACCATGGGCCGGAGCCTATGGTCCAGCCAGCTGCCGATGCGCGAAAGAGCTGCCCTGCGCACAATATCCAGCGTGGACCCGACCAGCACGGCGGCGGCGATGATGATCGTCAGCATCACCAGCGTGTCGGCGCTTCGGCTCGACATGACCCTGTCATAGATTTGCAGAAGATAGAGGGAAGGGGCGAGAAGAAAGAGATTGTAGCCGCAGCTATAAAGGAAGACCAACCCGAAGGCCCCGGCACAAGCCCGAAGCGCAACAACGAGCTGTGTCGGCGGTCGCGGTGGCTTTATGGAAATCGTTGTCATTATCAGATCTCGCTGCTGCACTTGATACTGACAAAAGGAGGCTGCTTGCAGGTTTGGCAATTGAGGAGGGTCGCCGGCCGAAACCGGCGACCTTCAGGGCCTGACTTCACGAGCCGAGATGGTCGACGTCGATATGGCCGAAGGCGTTGATGAAGTGATCGAGAGAATTGTTCACCGTCGTCGTGTCGGGATTGGTGTGAACCAGAGCTGACGAGATATCGCCGCCTAGTGCGTTGTTCCCGTTGCCGCCGTTGCCGCCGACGCCTGCGAGGATGGTGGCATGCTGATCGGCCACAAGCTGCGTATATTGGGTGGCGGTCGTCGCCGCAGCCACCGCAGCCGTGTCATGGCCGCTTGAGTTTCCTTGACTGCCGTTGGAGTTGGAATCTCCGCCCGCGCCGCCGGCGCCGCTGTTCGATATTGCCGCCAGGAAGCCGTTCTGGGCCTGGGTAAAGCCACCGGGTCCGCCATGGCCGGCGTCCCAACCTGCCGTCTGCCAAACGTGATCGCCGTTGTGCAGATGGGTAGATGCCCCGTCGACCGTTTGCACGGGGTCTACATAGGCAACCGGGTTGTAGTTGATGTTTCCATTGTTGTGGCCATCACCGCCGTTGCCGGCATTCGCGTCTCCTGCATCTGGGTGATTGAGGTGAATCGTGTCAGATATTTGTGGAATAGGCATTGATGTCACTCCTTCTACTTTGTTGCGTCTGAGTTCGTTTGACGGCGTCCCCCTGCGGCCTGCGTCCAGCATGTCGCCGCAGCCAATACAACCGCCGGGGAATATTGCCTGCGATTTAATCTGTGGCCTATCTAGATATTCGGCGGCATTCCTTCGGATGTATACTTCGAGAAGATGGAGCGTTATTTGGATTGGTACTCGATGATTTGGGTCAAGGTGGCATGGTCACGATCACGTCTGCCACCTCGTCGAGGCGACGCCAGGGCCTTTCATCCAAAAGCGGATTTAGTGCTCGAAGGCGCACGCAACGGTCGCTGCTGTCGTGACAGCCAAATGGCTATAGACCTAGCCGACAGGATGTAGACGAATTGCAGGCTCTGCTTTTCCCACGTTCGGATGCACAATGCCCGAACGATTCAGGCTGCACGGCGCCATACTCGGTGAACGTGTGGTCGTCGACCGCGAATGGAGACGGTAATGGCGGAAACTCGTCCCTTATTGGAAGACCAGCCCAAGTCGGGCACAGATCAACACCTCGCCTCCAATGTGGCCGCGGGGCATCTGGCACTGGTGCCGACCTGGCTTCCATTGGATGTGACGTCCGGTCCAAGTCATAGTTCGGCCGGCAGCGGGGGTGACGGGATCAGCGAAGGCGTGATCAGCAGCAATGCCTTGGCCGTCTTCATGCCGTCCAATGCGGCGATTGCGGGGCCGCATTCGGGTGCCGACGCCTTCCAGGGCAACAATGCGCTCATCAATCAGCATCCCACCGAAATGGCGGGGATCGGCGGCAATGGCGGAAGCGGCAATGTTGCCATCGGCAGCGGCGACGGCGGCAGTCATGCCGGCACCGGGGGCAACGGGGTCTTCTACGGTGGGCTGGTCAGCACCGAAGTCGCGCTGTTTGCCCCAGTGAATACTGCTGTGGCTGCGGGCCCCGGCGCGGAGGCTCACGCCGAGCAATCGAACAACGCAATGTTCCTGCAGGGCGCAACCCAGATCGGCGGCATGGGCGGCTCGGGCGGAGACCATAACACCGCGGGCCATGGCTCGTCGATGAGCCCGGGAACTGCGCTGACATTGACCGGTGATTTTTATGCCGGCCACGGCGGCGACGGTTATTTCGTCGGCAGCATGGTCGACGTCAGTATTGCCATCTTCTCGCCGATCAACATCGCCATTGGCGCCGCAGGCGGCTCGGCGGAGGCGCATCAGACAAACAATGTCATTTTCGATCAGGGCACGGTGCAGATCGCGGGCATCGGCGGCAATGGCGGCGGCTTCAATCTGTCGTCGGACACGATTTTTACCGGCAATCATGCCGGTGGCGGTGGCGGCGTCGGATCGTCGACCGGCAGCATGGTCGACGTCAATTTCGGCTATTTCCATCCCATCAACATTGCCGTTCCCGCCGGTGGGACCGCGGACGCCCAGCAGACCGATCATGTTCTCTACGATCAGCACGCGCTTCAGCTGGCCGGCATCGCGGGCCACGGCGGGGAGGGTAACCTGACGGACGCCCATTCGGCTCTGGTAGACGACATTCTGAGCTTCATGCACAGCTAACAGATAGCCTCCCCACCTCCATGGCGCGGGCTCAACTGCACGACATCGTTCTTCGTGCGACTTTTCAGGCCACGTGTTGATCCCTTCCTTCGCCGGCTTTCGTCTCTTGGCCCGACATGGCGTCCAGCGGCCGTCTCGCTGAAATACCGACCATTCCACCATAAACCAATCTGCTCGTCGGCGACTTCGAGGAGGTCGCCGGCGCCTGCGCGGTATTTCTTGAGGGAATTGCGTCTTTAGAGCGCAGTTTTTACTAATCATAACGGGTAGGCGGTGTTCCCAGGCTTTTGTTGCTTTTCCCTGTTGTCGTTTTGCTGTCGAGATATGCAACCACTTTGAGTTGAGATTGCGCAACAAAGCCCAGCCGATCGGCCGCTGTTTTTGTCCAGCAGGTCGTTGCTAATAGGTCTGTAGAATATTGTTTGTTTTTTCAGCGCCTTTGAAAGTTTTGTTGACTTGCTCGCCATGCGTAAACTCGAAGACGTTTGGAAAGTCTTTAATAGAAAGTCGAACCGGCATATAATCGTGAACAATCTCTTGAATGTGTTTTGCGGGGCCAGTTGTCGCTCGCAGAAATTTTATAGACTATAAGAATTATCATGAGAGATACGGCTGTTTATATCGACAATACACTCGCTTTTTATCATGACATGTAGCAAGAACAGGGATAGGATGAGTGACTGTTGGGTTGCACACATTCTGGGGAGCACGCAAGTGTCCGACAGTGCTGGAATAAAGCGCCGGCGCAATGCACCAACTGTGATCATTATTGAGCATTCTACACTGGCGCGCACGACCGTGGTGAAGCTTCTGGAGCGGGAACTCGCCGGGTGGAACTTTATCGATTTGATTTCGACCGAGAGTCTCGACCGAGCGCTCGGCGCCGAGGTACGTCTGATCGCATTGGATCTGGCGGGCAGAGACGTCGAGAGCGCCAGCCTGCGTGATGATCTCGCCGCGATTGCTGCACGTTTTCCTGAGGCGCCTATCACGTTGCTCTCAGCTACGGATGACGCCATCATAGCGCGTCAGGCGCTCAAGATCGGCATCCGCGGCTTTTTCTCGACTTCACTTCAAATCGACATTGCCCTTGCCGGTCTTCGGCTCGTTCTGGCAGGAGGAACATTTTTCCCGCAGCTCTTGGGAGCCGCTGCAAACGGCTCAAACGAGCATAGCCCGGCCAGAAATGAGGCCGAAAAAAGCTTGGATGACAGGACGCAGTACCTGGCGCTTGCCGATTTCACGCCCCGGGAGGCGGATGTCCTCGCGGAGTTGCAATCCGGCTGCTCAAACAAGGTCATTGCCGGAAAACTCAATTTGTCGGGGCATACGGTGAAGATGCATCTGCAGCACATCATGCGCAAGCTGCAGGCGCAGAACCGCACTGAAGTGGTTGCCCGCCTGATTCAAAGAGCCGCCGGTGGCCCTGACGCCTCGCCGAGCTAGAGTTTTTAGGCGCCTATCTGCTGTATCGGCGTGTCAGCAGAAGGCTCGGCAACGACGGCCTGATTTCGCCCTGCCTGCTTGGCGCGATAGAGCGCGCGATCAGCTTCGAGCAATAGCGCTTCCGGAGAGATATTCTCGTTCGGCGCTGCCAGCGCAATGCCGACGCTGAGCGTCACGTGCCCGAAAGGCGATCCTTCATGCGCCAGCTTGACGACCGCCATTGCCGAACACAGGGCCTGTCCGATGGCGGGCGCGTTCTTGGCTGAGGCGATCCGTGCAATGATGGCGAATTCCTCTCCGCCATAGCGGGCAACGAGGTCCTGTTGGCTGCGCGTATTGCGTTCCAGCACCCCGGCGATTTCCTTCAGGCAGGCGTCTCCCGCCGGATGGCCGTATCGGTCGTTGTAACCTTTGAACCAGTCGGCATCCACCATGGCAAGCATCAGCAGGTCCTGACCTTGCCCAAGCCCGGCGAGCTCGCTTGCGAGAACCGCGTCGAAGCGACGGCGATTGGCGACGCCCGTCATCTCGTCCGTCTGGCTGATCGTCACGAGCTTCTGATTGAGCCGCTCCAGCTCGGAGGTTCGATCCCGTATCTTGCCCTCAAGCGCCTCATGGGCTGCGTGAACGCGCGCGGCCATCGACGCAAAATCGCGGGCAAGCTCGCCGATCTCGTCGTCGGAGTGCGTGGGCAGGGCGTCGTTGGCAACGGTAACGCCGGAGCGGCCGACCAGCTGCGTGGCGTGAATCAATCGCACCAACGGTTCGGCGACCTGCTTTTGCAAGATCGAACGGAGGATGAAGAGTTCGACGAACAGGGTGAGCAACCCGACCGCGACGACGATCCCGAGATTGGTGAGGACGGCGGGCCGCATCAGAGATTTCGGATAGTGGACGGCAAGCACCCAGGGCGTATCCGGAATCCGGCCGACCGCGGCAATTTCGCTGGCGCTGTCGACGAGCGACACCGAACCCGCTCCGATCGACCGGCTCGCCTTCAGCAATGGCTGGTAGTCGGCGAGTGCCAAGGAGGAAATCGAGGCTTCGCCAGCGCTGGCCGTGATCGCATCGGCATATTTGCTGTCGAAGATCAGAGTTCCCTGATCATCGGCCGCAAAGATCGTCGCGCGTGCGCCCGGCAGCGTCGGATTTGCGGTTCGTTTCATCAGATCGGCGAGCAGCACGTCGACGCAGGCCATGATGCGATGCTTGCCTGAAGCGTCAGGCGCATCGGGCGTCGCGATCGTCGTCATCCATGCATTGTTGGAGGGATCCCAATAGATGCGCGTAAAGAACGTATCGTTTTGAGGCCCGCCGAAGCCGCGGGAGAAAAATTCGAAAGTCTCGAGCTTCAGCGCATCCGGGCCTTCATATTTGAAAACCTTGGCGATGTCGGCAGCCTGATAGATCGGGAAGCCTTTTTCCGGAACCACGCCGTAGAAATTGAAGAGGCGGCCCTTGGTGGCAGAACCGAATTGGTAAGAGAGCAGGTAAGACAGCGCAAACCGCGTTTTCACGTCCTCATCCGGCGTCACGTCGGGCGCGTAGGTCGCCGACATGTCGGGAAATCTGCGCCCATCGGGCAAAGGCTCGCCTTCAAACAATCCGGGACGCTGGGTGTAGGATCCATCCTCATGGCGATAGAAAATATCATCGAAACTCCGTGCCAAGGATTGCCGGGCTTCCGGTATCGCGTAGATCCTGCTGAATTCGGCAAGGAAATTCTTTTGGAGGTCCTTCACTTCGCGGAAGGGCAGCGACTCGCGCTGCAAAGCCTGCTCCGTCGAAAAGGAGAGCTGCGAGCGCAACGAGCGCTCAAGCGCGGAATGATTGATGAAATAGGACACGCCGCCGGCACAGGCGCAGACCAGCGCGATCCGCAGTGCCGCAAGCCGCAACGCCCGCGACGCCAGAGTATGGCGTGTTTTCTGCTTCACCTTCGGTCTGAAGACCATCCTCAACAACGTGCTCATGCCGGTGCCGCTCATTTCAGTGCTCCGGCCTGCATGATCGACAACCCGATTGCGTCGACCGCTCGCATGCCAATAACCAGCAGGCTGCTCGAGATCATGCATTTACCTCAGTCGTTGGAAGCAAGCCCGTCCGGCTGCCCCTCGAGAGCAGCATCAAGACGTCGTGCATTTATGGGCATCGGGGAAAGCGCCACAATTCATTCGTGGCGTGACGAGTTCGGCAGCGGCGCCGAAGCTCGGCCAGCGCATCGAGACATTGCTCGAAGGACTGGAGCCATTAAGGCGTGGCGAGAAGTTAACAAAGGATGCCGACGTCGAAGCGCCGCCGAAGTTGCCTGCGCGATTCGGATAAACTTCGCAAAACGGATCAGACGGTTGCGCTGGCGGTCGCGCGGCGTGTCAGCCCTCGGGTGTTCGTTTCAGCTGGTCTCATATCGTGAATCCCAGGTGGGAACCGCGAGTCCGGCCGTCCGTTACTCCTAAAGGAATGGAGGACATGGACATGCGCAAGAAGAAGAAAGCCATCGTCGAGGCGGCGCTCGAGTCCGAGTATGAGCGCCAGCCGCTCGGGATCATGAATACGGAACAGGCGCTGGAGCTTGAGGATTCCGACGGTCTTGTGTTCAGTCATCCGGACAAAGAGGCCGGGGTAACCGATCATTTCGTCGATCAGGACCAGTTGCGCCGATTGGTGCAGTAGCCGACGCCGCCGCGAGCGCCGCCCTGCCGGCCTCACGCAATCATATAGCCGCCGTCCACCGGCATCGATATCCCGTTCACCATGGCCGCCTGATCGGAGAGCAGGAAAAGCACGACCTCGGCGACGTCTTCCGGCTCGGCGAACCGGCCGACCGGAATTCGCTGCTTCATTCCCGCCGCCTTTTCGGGATCGCTCCATGCCTTCACCGCCATCGGCGTCAGCGTCACCGTCGGGTGGACGCCGTTTGCGCGGATGCCGTGCGGCCCAAGCTCCTTTGCCATGACACGCGTCAAGCCGTCCAATCCACCCTTCGAGGCACAATAGGCGGCGTGGTCGGGAATGCCGATGAAGGAGGCGACCGACGAGACATTGACGATGGCGCCGTTGCGGCCTTGCTTTATCAGCGAGCGGGCGTATTCCTGCGCCACGATCATCGGCGCACGTGTGTTGACCGCAATAAGACGGTCGAATGCTTCAACTGTCGTCTCCAGGAACGGCTGCAATTCGGTCGTGCCGGCGCAGTTGACGAGGAAATCCGCGGGCAGGGCCGCAATCGCCGCCTCCCGCGTCGCCTCGGCGTCGGCGAGATCGACCTCGATGGCGCGGCAGCCGAATTCCTCTCGCAGCACAGCGACATCGGCGGCACTCCGCGTCAGGGCGACGACATCAGCACCCCGTTCGGTGAGCATCACGGCAATTTCCCGTCCGATGCCTTTGCCGGCGCCGGTCACGATGACCGTCTTTCCTTTGAAGTCCATTGCTCGTCTCCTCACAGTCTCTGGCCCGTTTCCCGATCGAAGATGTGCGCACGCCGGGGATCGATGTGGAAATACACCGTCCGTCCGGGATCTACCTCGATACGCTCGCGGATCAAGGCGTCGATCGGCACACCTTGCGTACGGCCGAAGATCAACGTCTCCGAACCGGTGGGCTCGAACACCGAGACTTCAACGGGAACGCCGTCGTCGCCGATCGTGATATGCTCCGGTCGGATGCCGTAGGTCACGGCTCGTCCATCGTCCGCATTCGTCTTGTCGAGGGGCAGGACGACACCCTGGTCGGTGACGACGACCTTCGTGCCGTCGCGGGTGGCGATGCGGCCCTGAAGGAAGTTCATCGATGGGCTGCCGATGAAGCCGGCGACGAAGAGGTTGACCGGGAAGTCGTAAAGATCGAGAGGCTTGCCGATCTGCTCGACCCTGCCGTCGCGCATCACCACGATCTTGCTTGCCATCGTCATCGCCTCGATCTGGTCGTGGGTGACGTAAACGGTGGTGGTCTTCAGCCGCTGGTGAAGCTCCTTGATTTCAACGCGCATGGTGACGCGCAGTTTGGCGTCAAGGTTCGACAGCGGCTCGTCGAACAGGAAGACCTGCGGATCGCGGACGATGGCGCGGCCCATCGCCACGCGTTGACGCTGCCCGCCCGACAATTGCTTCGGGTAGCGGTCGAGATAACGCGTCAGGTCGAGGATCTCGGCCGCCTTGCCGACCTTTTCGTCAATTTCCGCCTTGGGACGCCTGGCCATCTTCAGCGGAAAGCCCATGTTTTCGGCGACCGTCTTGTGGGGATAGAGCGCGTAGCTCTGAAAGACCATCGCAATGTCGCGCTCCTTCGGCGGAGCGTTGGTGACGACACGGCCGCCGATCCGGATGTCGCCGCCGCTGACGGTCTCGAGACCGGCGATCATCCGCAGCAGGGTGGATTTGCCGCAGCCGGAGGGGCCGACCAGCACGACGAATTCGCCGTCCTCGATGTCGACGCTGACGCCGTGCATGACCTGAAGCGCGCCATACCGCTTGGTGACGTCGCTAACCTGTACGTTTGCCAATGTCGTTCCTCCCTAAACCAGCGCGGCTTGTGTGTTGACGCAAGCCATCGGCTCATCCCTTCCAGACGATATAGGCGCCGAGAACCGCCGAGATTGCGGCCGCGCACCATACCGAAAGCCCGACCGGCTCGATGAACCGCATCCAGAACAGCGAGAGCGCGACCCAGATCACCACCGAGATGAAAAGCCGGTCGAACCAGTTCGTTTCGATCGGCAGAAATCCCGGCTTGCGTTCATTGTTTCCTGATGGAGAGGTCATGGCTTCACCCTTTCACCGCACCGAAGGTCAGGCCGGCCACGATGTGACGCTGCACCACCGAAAAGACGATGAGCGCCGGAACCAATGTCAGCATCGAGATCGCAGCCATGATCCCCCAGGCCGTGCCCGTGGTCGTCACATATTCCGACAGGCCGGTGGTCAGGGTCCGCGCATTGAAGTTGGTGAGCGTCGCCGCCAGCAGATATTCGTTCCACGCAAATACCCAGGTCAGGATCAGCGTCACCGCAAGTCCGGGCCGCGCCAGGGGAAAGACGATGTCGTAAAGGACGGTCCATGGGCTGGCGCCATCCATATAGGCCGCTTCGTCCAACTCCTTCGGGATTCCTTCCACCGTCGGGCGCAGCGTCCAGATGGCGAAGGGCAGGTTGAAGGAACAGTAGACCAGGATCATGCCCAGTCGGGAATCGGCGAGCGAGAAGTCGCCGATTTTGTAGACCTGCGTCAAAAGCAGGAAAAGCGGCAGTAGAAAGACCGCCGGCGGCGCCATGCGGTTGGTGATCGTCCAGAAGAAGATGCTTTCCTTGCCGGCAAGGTCGAAGCGCGTCAGCGCGTAGCAGGCGAAAAAGCCGAGCGTCGTGACGAGCAGCGCGTTGCCTGACGAAATGATCATCGAGTTGAGCATGTATCCGCGCAAGGTCGGATTGGTCAGCACATCCTGGTAATTTTTCCAGAAGAAACTGCGGAGAACGACATCGGGCGTCGAGAACAGGTCGAAGGGCTGTTTCACCGATATGACGAAGAGCCAGTAGATTGGGAAAAGCGTCGCGAGGCTGATCAAGATCCACAGCACGACCGGCAGCCAGGGATTCTGGGTCTTCATCGCGTCAACCTCTCTTCACGCGGGGCGCGATCAGGCCGACATAGAGCAGCCAGCAGACGACGATTGTGAGGTAGAGGACGATGACGGAGATCGCCGAACCGTAGCCGTAATTCGTCTTGGGGAACACTTCCCTGAAGATATGGACGCCGATGTAGCGCGTCGATGAACCCGGGCCGCCGCCGGTCAGCATCAGGACTTCGTCGACGGTGCGCAGCGCATCCATCAGCCGGATGAACACCGTGGCGAGCAGAGCCGGGCGGATCAGGGGAAGCGTAATATGCCAGAAGATCTGGCTCTTGCCGGCGCCGTCGATTTGCGCCTGCTCGAACGGATCCGGCGGAAGCGAGACGAGCGCGGCGATCAGCGACAGGGTGACGAGCGGCGTCCAGTGCCAGATGTCCATGATGACAGTGACGGTGAAGGCTGCGGCGGCACTCTGGCCGATATTCAGATCGTAGCCGAACCAGTTCCTCAGAAGATAGGGAATGATGCCGATCGACGGTGTGGTCATCAGCTTCCAGACGGAGCCGACGATGATCGGCGCCATGATCAGCGGCAGGGTATGGATGGTGCGAAACAGCGCTTTTCCAGGAAAGTCCTTCAGCAGCGCCTGGGCGAGGATATAGCCGAGGACCAGCTCCGACACGACCGCGAAGAAGACGAAGGCCAGGGTTATGCCGAGCGAGGCCAGGAACTGGGCGTCGAAGACGAGCCGCCGATAGTTGTCGGCCCAGTTGAAGACCATGCCGGGGTTGGCCGCGAACGGGTTCCATGCATGGAACGAGACCCAGAGGACATAGATGAACGGAAAGATCCCGAACAGCCCGAGGATTATTATGGTCGGTGACAGCAACAGCCACCCGAGCTTCTGCGAATGCATCGCTATCCCCCATTGAACTTGATGTCGACGTCCGCTCCACCCAGGAGCGAAAGATGACGGGTCGTAGGACACGACCCGTCAGTTGGGGAGGATGTTTATTTGCGATAGCCGAGCGAGGTGAGTTCCTCTTCGGCCTTGGCCGCCATCTGGTCGAGGCCTTCATCGGGACCGATCTTGCCGGTCAGGATGTCGTAGAAGATCGGCGCTGTGGCTTCACGCACCTGCGCATGGAAGGGGTAGGGAGGAGCGCCGGCGAAGAGTTTGCCCTCGTCCTTCAGCATCGTGTAGAAGCCGCCGAGCTTGGTATCCATCTCCTTCACCTTAGGATCGTCGAACGTCGCCTTGTTGGTGATGCGCGGGGCGGCGATGGCCCAATCGGGCTGCACCTCGTTCTGACCGATGAATTCGAGAAACAGCAGCGATGCTTCCTTGTTCTTCGACGTGACCGGCACGCCGAAGGCGCCGCCGTCATAATAGCCGATATAGCCCTTTCCGGCTTTCGCAGCGTCCAGCACGCCCGGCTCCAGCGGCGGCAGTGCGAACCCGACCTTTCCCACAACCTTCGACTGCGCAGGGTCGCTGGCGATCCACGCGGCGTTCTCACCATAGATCAGCCCTTGGGCGACGCGGCCCGCGGCGAAGGTCGTTGCGGTTTCCGTCCAGGTTGACTGCGTCGATTCCGGCGGAGCGATGTCGCGCAGGTGCAGCCAATATTTCAGCGCGGCCTTCGCCTTGTCGCCGTTCATCGAACCGCCGTGTTCGACCGTCGCCGCATAATTGTTCTTGGCGTCGATGCCCCAATTGTAGACGCCGAATGTCGGCACGATGGACTCGAAGAATTCATACCAGGACGCCGGATGGCCGGTATGGGCCTGAGCGGTCGTGCCCCAGAGCTCCATGCCGTTGTCCTTGCCGTACTTGGTGAAGAATTCGGCGATCTGCGTATATTCTTCGTGGGTGGTCGCCGGCTTCAGGTCCTTGCCGGTTTCCGTCTTGAATGCCTCCTTGATCTTCGGATCGTCGAAGAGGTCCTTGCGATAGAGATAGGTCTTCAGGAAGGCTTCCATCGGCGTGCCGAAGAGATCGCCGCTGGCATCCTTGAAGTAGTCGGCAAAGCTGGTGAAGTTCGCGTCGTCATAGGTCGGCGCCTTCAGATCCGGCTGGTCCTTCAGCGTCTTGGTGATGTCGACGAGGAAATTCCTGGCGAGATAGGAGTAGATGATGTCCTGCTCGATATAGACCATGTCATAGATGCCGGTCTTGGCTTCCATGTCCTTGATCGCCTTGTCGTACATCTGATCCCAGGACGTCGTCTCGATTTCGACCTTGATGCCCGTCTTCTTTTCGAATTCCGGCGCGAGCACGTTCTTGATGTAATTCGACGGCGGCGTGCTTTCGGTGACGCCGTGCAGGGTCACGCCCTTGTATTTGGCGCCGGCGTCAGACCAGAAATCAGCCCGGGCCGGCGAAGCAGTCGTGGCGAGGCCGAGCGTCAGCGCAAGCGCGCTAGCCTTCAAAGCATAGTGCATTTCCAATCCTCCCAGATAGCAGCGAGATCATTTCGCCGGTGCTTGTGTAGGCCAAAAAAACCGACAGCGCAATATTTGTTGTCTAAACGTGCAAATATACGGCCTATCCCATTGATTTCTGCTGAACTAATCTCACGCAAAGAAGCAACGGCAATAGCAATCGAGATAAATTGCTGCATCGCAAGGGAATTTTGCGAAGCAGCAAAGAGCCATCGCGAAAATTATTTGTTGTCTTGCCAAACTAAATGGCATAGCACTGTGCGCAATCACCGGCATATCGCGGAGGAAAAACCTATGCGTCGATTGGGTATCCATTCATTTGTATGGACAGGCGGCCAAACGCAGGAAGGGCTGGAGATGGCCCTCAACAAGACCGCCCAACACGGATATCGCACCATCGAATTTGCCTATCTGCGGCCCGAGAAATTCAATCTCGACCGGCTGGCAAAGCTGGCGCAATCCCTCGATGTGGAGATCGGCGTGACCATGGGTCTGCCGCTCGACAAGGACGTTTCGAGCGAGGATGCCTCCGCGGTGTCGGCCGGCCGGAAGACGCTGGCCGACGCCGTTCGTGCGGTCCGCGATATCGGCGGCAACAAGCTCGGCGGGATCCTTTATTCCGCGCACACCAAGTACAATCGTCAGCCGACGAAGAAGGGCTGGGACAACAGCGTCGCCGCGATCGCCGCGACCGGCGAGGTCGCCAGGCACGCGAATGTCGATCTCGTGCTGGAGGTGGTCAACCGGTTCGAGACCAACCTGCTGAACACCACGGCCCAGGGGCTGAAATTCATCTCCGAGACGGGATCGGCGCATGTTCGTCTCCATCTCGATACGTTCCACATGAATATCGAAGAGGCCAATCCGGCCGCCGCCATCCGTCTTGCCGGCGACAGGATCGGTTACTTCCACATCGGCGAAAGCAATCGCGGCTATCTCGGCGACGGCGTCATCGACTTCGATCTGATCTTCGACGCCCTGCTCGACATCGGCTACGCCGGCGACATCGTGTTCGAAAGCTTCTCGACGGCGGTCGTCGATGAAGGCCTGTCGCTCGCCTGCGCGATCTGGCGCGATACCTGGGAGGATAATGATCTGCTTGCGGCGCACGCCAGGCGCTACATCGAGCTGAAATATGACGAGGCCAAGCGCCGCCGTGCCACAAGCGCGCGGCCCTGATTATCCTTCTGACAGCCTGTTCCAGTCGTGTAAGGGTGGGCGGCTTGAAGGGAATTGACATATGAACGACACCGTCTCCATCGGAAGTTCGCCGCGCAGGATCCGGCAGAACAATATCGTCGCCGCCCTGCAGACGATCTACGCCCACCGAAGCCTCAGCCGGGCCGATCTCGCCCGCAAGCTCGGCATGAACCGCTCATCCTCGGGGGAGATCGTCGCCGAGCTGACTGAGGGCGGATTCGTTCGGGAGTCGGAGGAGAGCGGCAAGCCGCGCCTGGAGCATTCCCGTGCCGGCCGTCCCGGCATCATGCTCGAACTGGTTCCCGACGCCGCCTTCTTCGTCGGCATCGAGATCGGCGTCGAACATATATCGGCTGTCGTTGTCGATCTCTCCGCCGACGTTCGGGCGTGCCGGAAAATGGCGTTCGACACACCGTCTTCGACGGTGGAGGAGGCCGTGGCGCAGGGGATCGAGCTCATCATCGGCGCCATGGCGAAGAGCATGATCGACCGATGCAGAGGCCTGGGCCTATCGACGCCGTCCCACGTCCGCCCGGATGGATTTGTCACGCTGGCGCCGATCATCGGTTGGCGAGACGTGCCGCTGAAGGAAATTGCGCGGTCAGCCTTCCCGGCCGCCGTCCCGATCGCGGTCGAAAACGACGCCAACGCCTTTGCGATCGGCGACAGCTATCGCCACGGCGCCGCAGGGGTGACCCTGTTCCTGCTGATGGAAACGGGCGTCGGCGGCGGCATCATGATCGACGGCAAGCTGTTTCGTGGCGGCCACGGCTTGGCGGGAGAGATCGGCCACACCCTGGTGCCGGGAAGCGGCGGTCAGAAGCTCGAACAACTGATCGGTCGCGAGGTGCTGATCGGGCAGTATCGCGAGGCCGTCGGGCGCGAGGACGCCGATCTGCAGGACTTTCTTGGCGACGTTCGTGACCGTGTCCCGGCCGCGGTCAACATCGCCGAAACCTGGTCGCGCCATCTCGCCTATGCATTGCTGCAGGCCTGCCGTCTGCTCGACCCGGACAGGATCGTGCTGGGCGGCTCCGTGGCATCGCTCTATCCGATGGTGGCTGCCCGCGTGGCGGTCCATATGTCGGAAGGCCAGAATATCGCTTTCCCCACGCCGGAGATCGTCGTGGACGATGATGCGGAGTTCGATTCCGCCTTCGGGGCGGCATGCATGCTGCACCGGCGCTTTCTGTCGCTGGAGAATGAGGAGTTCGGCAGCGACGACGGTGCGCCGGTCCAACCGGCGCTGAGCTAAGACAACAGGGATCGAAAGCAGGATTGCACATGGCATCGATACTGGCTCCGGACGCGCTTGGTCCGACGGTTTGCGTCGGGGAGATCCTCGTCGAGATCGTCGCAACGACGGTTGGAAACGGGTTCCGCGAAGCCCAGCCGCTCGTCGGTCCGTTTGCGAGCGGAGCGCCGGCGATCTTCATTTCGCAATGCGGCCGGCTCGGCGGCCAGGCGGCAATGGTGGGCGCCGTCGGCGATGATGATTTCGGCCGTCTCAATACCGATCGCCTCAAACGCGACGGCGTCGATATCTCGGCGATCTCGATCGATCCCGACTATCCCTCGGGAAGCGCTTTCGTGCGCTACCGGAAGGACGGCTCCAGAGATTTCGTCTACAACATCGCCACCTCGGCAGCCGCGCGCTTCGGCTGGTCTCCCTTGGTCGGCGATCTGATCGGTCGAAGCGGGCATCTTCACGTGATGGGTTCCGCGCTGTCGGTGCCGAGTGCGCGGGCGGTGATCGACAAGGCGGTCGACATCGTCAAGGCGCGCGGCGGAACGCTGTCGGTCGATCCGAACATCCGCAAGGAATTGAAGCTCGATGAAGACACCGAGCGCCGGTTTGCCAGGCTTGTCGCCGCTGCCGATCTGCTTCTGCCGTCCGGAGAGGAGCTTGAGCGTGCCGCAGGCATCGAAGGCGAGGCGGCAGCGATCCGCCGCTTGTTCGAGCTTGGCGTCAGGGAGATCGTGCTGAAGCGCGGAGTCGGCGGTGCAACCTACTTCGCCAGCGGGGGAGACCGCATCGAGGCTCCCGCCTTTGTCGTTCAGGAGGTCGACCCTACGGGTGCCGGCGACTGCTTCGGCGGTGCCTATCTCACCTGCCGGCGGCTCGGAATGTCTCCAAAGCAGGCTCTGACCTATGCCTCGGCCGCCGGCGCCCGCAACGTGACGGTGCTGGGCCCGATGGAAGGTGCGGGCACCCGCCCGGAACTCGATGCATTTATCGCGTCAACGGAAAGGCGGCGGTGATGGAGGTGCATCTCAACGAACTGGCAAGGCTCAGGATCAAAGGCGATCCCAGGGGTGTGACCTCGGTCTGCTCCGCCCATCCGATCGTGCTGCGCGCCGCACTCCGGCACGGCCGGCAACAGCAAAGCACAGTGCTGATCGAGGCAACCTGCAACCAGGTCAATCACCTCGGCGGCTATACCGGGATGACGCCAAGCGATTTCGCGTCCCTGGTCATGAGGATCGCGGCGGAGGAGGGGTGCCCTGAAAAACTCATCGTTCTCGGCGGCGACCACCTCGGCCCCAATCCGTGGCGCGACCGCCCGGCACAAGAGGCCGTGGCCGAGGCGGAAAAAATGGTTGCCGCCTATGTCGACGCCGGCTTCCGCAAGATTCACCTCGACGCCTCGATGGGTTGCCAGGGCGAGCCGGTGGCGCTCGACGACGAAACCACGGCCCATCGCGCCGCCCGGCTTGCCGCGGTCGCCGAGGCCGCGGCGAACAAGGCCGGCGGCGCGATGCCGGTTTACGTCATCGGCACCGAGGTGCCGCCGCCGGGCGGGGCCGATCATGCCCTGACGACGATCGAACCGACGGCTGCCGCGGCGGCGCTGAAGACGATCGACGTCCACCGCCGGGTCTTTGCGGAGGCGGGACTCGGCCAAGCGTTCGGACGCGCCATCGGCCTGGTCGTTCAGCCGGGTGTCGAATTCGGCAATCACAACGTCATCCTCTACGACAGCAGCAAGATCGAGGCGCTGCAATCGGCGCTCGGCGAGGAGCCGCAATTCGTGTTCGAGGCCCACTCGACGGATTATCAGGGCACCGGGCCGTTGGCCGCGCTGGTGAAGGCCGGGTTTCCGATTCTGAAAGTCGGTCCCGAACTGACCTTCGTCCTGCGCGAGGCGCTCTATGGGCTCGATGCGATCGCTTCGGACCTGCTGCCCGATTACGGCCAGCGTCCGCTCTATGCAGCAATGGACGCGCTGATGCTCGATCAGCCGGGTAATTGGCGCCGGCACTACCACGGCACAGAGGCCGAGATGCGTTGGCTGCGGCATTACTCGCTCTCCGACCGCATCCGCTATTATTGGGCAGCGGCTGAAGCGCAAGAGGCCGTGCGGCGCCTGTGCGAGGCGCTTCGGGGGCAATCAGTGCCACTGCCATTGCTTTGGCAGCATATGCCGGCCGCGCAGCATTTCGCAGACGCGCCGCTCGATCCGGAAGAGGTTCTGATCTGGAGAGTGACGAAGAGTCTCGCCGACTATCACGCGGCCTGCGGCGTCGGGAAGAATGAGCAATCGGGATCAAGATAGGAGGAGAAAACGATGACGGAATTGACTGGAAAGATCGCGGCGGTCACGGGTGCGGCCTCAGGCATAGGATTGGCCTCGACCGAGGCAATGCTCGCCGCCGGCGCAACGGTCGTGCTGGTGGATCGGGATGAAAAGGCGCTCGAGGCTGTCTGCAGCCGGCTCGGCGAGCGCGCCATTCCGCTGGTGATCAACCTGCTGAATCCGAACGAGTGCGCGGGATTGCTCGAGGGCGTCCTGTCGAAGACGGGCAGACTCGATATCCTGCATGCCAATGCCGGCACCTATATCGGCGGCGACCTAGTTGAAACCGACCTCGACACGATCGATCGGATGCTCAATCTCAATGTGAATGTCGTCATCAAGAACGTTCACAATGTCATTCCGCACATGATCGAACGCGGCACCGGCGACATCGTCGTCACAAGCTCCGTCGCCGGGCATTCGGCAATCCCATGGGAGCCGGTCTATTCGTCGTCGAAATGGGCGATGACCTGCTTCGTCCAGACGATGCGGCGCCAGCTTCTGAAAAACGGCATTCGCGTCGGCTCGGTCTCTCCCGGGCCGGTGATCAGCGCTCTGCTCGCGGACTGGCCGGAGGAAAACCTTCGCAAGGCCAAGGAGGCCGGCGCTCTGATCGAGCCCAAGGAGGTCGCCGACGCGATCATCTTCATGCTGACCCGGCCGCGCAACGTCACCATCCGCGATATCGTGGTGCTTCCCAGCGCATTCGACATTTGAGGAGCCTTGATATGAGTTACCTGCAGAAATTTCGCCTCGACGGCGACCGTGCGGTGATCACCGGCGGAGGGCGTGCGATCGGGCTCTGCTGCACCGAGGCGCTGGCGGAGGCGGGTGCTGCCGTCGTCGTCATCGAACGCGCCGAGGCCGACGCCCGGCAAGCGCTCGCACTGCGCGACAAGGGCTACGACGTCGACGTCCGGCTGGGCGACGTCACCGACGCCGGCCGCATGGAAGAGATCGCGACGGAGCTTGCCGACGCCGGCCGGCCGGCGACGATCCTCGTCAACAATGCCGGCATTGGCCAGAGCGGCATCCCGGCGGAGGATCTGACCGATGCGGATTGGCTGCGCATGATGGATGTCAATCTCAACGGCGTCTTCTGGTGCTCGCGGGCTTTCGGCCGCCACATGGTCTCGATGAAACGCGGCGCCATCGTCAATCTCGGCTCGATGTCGGGGCATATCTGCAATCGGCCGCAGCCACAGACGGCCTACAACGTCTCCAAGGCGGCCGTCCATCATCTCACCCGTTCGTTGGCCGCCGAATGGGCGCAGCACGGCATCAGGGTAAACGCCGTCGCGCCCACCTATATCGAGACGCCGATGGTGGTCGCCGTCGAAGCCAATCGGGAGCGCATTCCGCTCTGGCTCGCCGACACGCCGATGGGCAGGATGGGAACGCCGGAGGAAGTCGCAAGCGCAGTCCTCTTCCTCGCATCGGGCGCCGCCAGCCTGATGACCGGCGCAATCGTCAACGTGGATGCCGGATTCACCTGCTGGTAGTTCCTCGGGCGGAGGCTCGAGCGGCGCCTCCTCCCGCAGTTGAAAAGCCGGTGGCAACAGCGAATATGGAAACGTTACCACATTTTCTTGACTCTTAATTTCGCGCCGTTTATCGAATGTGGAAACGTTGCCACATCTGGGAGAAACTTGATGAAATCCGCACGGTTGAACCGACTTTTCGGCGTGTCCGGCAATTGCTTCGACGTTGCCATCGACCACGGCATGTTCAATGAACGGACCTTCCTCGCCGGCATCGAGAATATGAAGACCGCCATCGAGGTGATCGCTGAGGCCGGCCCGGATGCCATTCAGTTGCCGCCGGGCACCGCGCCCATGCTGCAGGCCATTCCCGGCAAGCATCGCCCGGCGCTGGTGCTGCGCACCGACATCGCCAACATCTACGGCAATCCACTGCCGTATGTGCTGTTTTCCGAAATGATCGACAGGGCGGTGGAACAGGGCGTTGTATTGGATGCCGCCTGTGTCGTCGTCAACCTGCTGCTGCTGCCGGACCAGCCGGAAGTCTATCGGGCCTGCGTGCGCAATGTGAACAGCCTGAAGCGCCAATGCGAGATCTATGGCATGCCGCTGATGGTCGAGCCATTGGTCATGCAGGACAATTCCAAGGGCGCCTATATGGTCGATGGCGCGATCGACAAGATCCTGCCGCTGGTGCGCCAGGCGGCCGAACTCGGCGCCGACATCATCAAGGCCGACCCCTGCGACAATGTCGAGGAATATCACCGCGTGGTCGAGATCGCCCAGGGCCTGCCGGTGCTGGTGCGCGGCGGCGGCCGCGTTTCGGATCAGGAAATCCTGTGCCGCACCAAGCAGTTGATGGAGCAGGGCGCCCGTGGCATCGTCTATGGCCGCAACGTCATTCAGCATCACAATCCCGGCGGCATGACGCGCGCCTTGATGGCGATCGTCCATGACAAGGCCTCGGTCGACCAGGCCTCGCTGCATATTGGCTGACGCGCGTCTGGGGAGGACATGTCATGACGAAAATATTCCGCTTCGGCGTCATCGGCTGCGGTCTGATGGGGCGCGAATTCGCCAGTGCCGCGGCGCGCTGGCTGCATCTGGCCGACGTGAAGGCGCGGCCGGAAATCGTCGCCGTCTGCGACACCAACGCGACGCTGCTCGACTGGTTCAGGGATCATGTGCCGAGTGTTCGCCAGTTCACCGCCGACTATAAGGAGCTGCTGGCCAACCCCGAAGTCGATGCGGTCTATTGCGCCGTCCCGCATGTGCTGCACCAGCAATTCTATGTCGATGTCGTAAAGGCCGGAAAGCATCTTCTCGGCGAAAAGCCCTTCGGCATGGACGCTGCCCAGAACCGGGAGATCATGGCGGCTCTTGCCGAACACCCCGAACTCCTGGTCCGCTGCTCGTCGGAAATGCCTTTCTTCCCCGGCGCCCAGAAGCTCATCGCGCTGGCGAAAAGCGGCGAGATGGGGGAGATTGTCGAAGTCGAGGCGGGTTTCCTGCATTCGTCGGATATCGACCGGCAGAAGCCGATCAACTGGAAGCGCATGGCCGATATCAACGGCGACTACGGCTGCATGGGCGATCTCGGCATGCATGTGCTGCATGTGCCGCTGCGTCTCGGCTGGCGCCCGACGACCCTGCATGCGCAACTGGTCAAGAAGGTCACCGAACGTCCCGACGGCAAAGGCGGCACGCTGCCCTGCACCACCTGGGACAATGCCACGATCAGCAGCCGTGTGCGCACCGGCGATCAGGATTTTCCGATGGTGCTGAAAACCTGGCGTATTGCGCCCGGCGAATCCAACACTTGGTACATCAGGGTTCTCGGCATGAAGAAGAGTGCCTTCTTCAGCACGAAGTCGCCACGCCAGTGGCAGTGGATGGATTATCATGGCGGCGCGCAGGCCTGGAGCACCGAGGATCTCGGCTATGGCTCGCTGTTTCCCGCCATCACCGGCAAGATCTTCGAATTCGGCTTTGCCGATGCTATCCAGCAGATGTGGGCGGCCTTCGTCGATGAGCTTGCCGGAGGCAACGCGAACGGTTTCGGCTGCGCCACGCCGGCGGAAGCGCAAGCCCATCATGCCGTCCTGACGGCGGCCCTCAAATCCGGCCGCGAGGATGTCGTCGTGCCGGTCGACTATGACCGGGCGTCCGTCTGATGCAGCGTTCCGAGATCAACGCGGCTTTGGTGCGGGCAACCGCGACCCTTAAGCGCTGGCATTGGTCCCTGCCGGCATGGGGCTCTTGGACGGCGGCGGATTTTGCCGCGCATCCCGCGGAATCGGCCTATTTGCGCGCTCATCAACTCGGCTGGGACGTCACCGATTTCGGCTTGAACCGGTTTGCCGAATGCGGCCTCGTGCTATTCTGCTTGCGCAATGGCATCGTCGATGTCGAGGGTGAACGGAGCTATGCCGAGAAGCTGCTCTTCGTCGAGGAAGGGCAGTTGACGCCGACACACCGGCATGCGGCGAAGATGGAAGACATCATCAATCGCGCCGGCGGCGATCTCGTCGTCGAATTCGCCGCAACCGATATCGATGGTCGCGTGCTGGAGGAGGATGTGACGGTTCCGGTCGACGGGCTGCCGCGCCGGCTCGCTGCATGGGAGCCGCTGGTTCTTCAGCCTGGCCAGAGCGTGACGATCCGCACCGGGCTCTACCACCGCTTTTATGGCCGGAAAGGCGGCGGACCTGTCCTCGTCGGCGAGGTCAGCCAGGTCAACGACGACAACAGCGATAATTTCTTTCTGGAGCTGATTGGCCGCTTTGCCGCGATCGACGAAGACGAGCCGCCGTTCAGGCTCTTGTGGAACGAGGGAGGCCGCTGATGCAAACCGGGGAGGAGGTTCACCATCAGGGCGGTCTGAAGCAGGGCGGTATCGTTTGCGCCGGAAATTTCATTGTCGATCGCGTCCACACCCTGTCCTATTGGCCCGAACAGGGCAATCTCGCCCACATCCTGCACCAGGATCTGGGCGTCGGGGGCGGCGCTGCCAATGTCGTCACCGATCTGGCCTCGCTCGGATTTCCCGGAAAACTGGCGGCCGCCGGGTGCATCGGCGCCGATCCGGACGGTGAGATCGTCAAGGCCCGGCTTGCGGCGGCCGGCGTCGATATCAGTGGTCTCACCGCGCTTGCCGACCGGGTGACGGCGCATACGCATGTGATGAATGTGCCCGGCCAGAACCGGACCTTCTTCTATCATGGCGGCGCCAACGATGCGGTCACGGATGAGCGCGTCTCACCTGCGGCCTTCGCCGAGGCCGGATATCGGCTATTCTATCTCGGTTACCTCATGCTGTTGCCGGGTCTCGACCGCATCGGCCCCGACGGTCTGTCGGGAGCCTCGCGCCTGCTCGAAGCCGCCCGCCGGGCGGGGCTGACGACCTGTGTGGATTTCGTCTCGAGCGAAGACCCGGAATTTGCGGCCAAGGTCGGCGTCGCTCTGCCCTTCTGCGATTTCCTGATCATCAACGAAATGGAGGCCGGCCGGGCAACCGGCCTTGTCGTTCGCGATGCGAACGGAGATTTGATCGAGTCGCAGCTTATGAAAGCCGGCGAGCGACTGCTGGCCGCAGGCGTCACCAAGGGAGCGGTCATCCACGCGCCGGAGATCTGCTTCTGGTTTACATCGGGCGCTGCCCCGATCATGACGCGGTCACGATCCGTCGATCCTGATGACATTGTCAGCACGGTCGGCGCCGGAGACGCCTTCTGTGCCGCCGTGCTCTACGGCCTGCATGAGAACTGGCCTGTCGAGCATATCTGCACTGTCGCCCATGCTGCGGCTGCGCATTGCCTGATGGGTGCGACGGCTACCGACGGCATCCCCGACATGTCTGTCCTCCTGCGGGAGGCGAAGGAGACGAATCCCGCCTGAAACAGGCGGCTGCGATCAGCGTCCAGTCAAAAGGGAGGAGCAGATGAAGCTATTCACCATGGCAGCCGCGCACGGCAGCTTTGTCGGTTTGGATGCGGCCAGGGAGGCAGCGCGATGACGTATACGGAAAACACGCGGCTCTCCGGCAAGGTGGCATTGGTCACGGGCGGCGCCAGCGGCATCGGCAAGGCGGTCTGCCAACGCTTCGCCGCAGAAGGCGCCAGGGTTGTCGTGGCGGACCTCGACGGCGAGAAATGCGCGCGGGTGGCGGAGGCGATCGGCCCTCAAGCCTGGGGTGTGGCGCTCGATGTGACCAGCCAGGACAGCATCGAGGACGCCGTGCGGTTTTCCATCGCCGCCGCCGGTCAGATCGACATCCTGGTCAACGCCGCCGGCATTTACGAGGTCGAGTCGATCCTGGAAATATCCCGGGAGCGCACCGCCAAGGTATTCCAGGTCAATATCGAAGGCCTGATCTTCATGACACAGGCTGTTGCCCGGCACATGGTGGAGAGAGGCGCAGGTGGACGCATCATCAACTTCTCCTCCCAGGCAGGCCGGCGCGGCGAAGGACCGGCGGTAGCTTACTGCGCTTCCAAGGCGGCCGTCATCAGCATCACGCAAAGCTGCGCTCTGGAGCTGGTCCGTTACGGCATCAACGTCAACGCCATCGCTCCCGGCGTCGTCGATACGCCGATGTGGGACGTCGTCGACGCAAAACTCGGCAGCCGGGAAGGCTTGCAACCCGGCGAGGTGAAGGTCCGCGTGGCTGCAGCCGTCCCCGCCGGACGATTCGGCGCGGCTGAGGAACAAGCCGCCATGGCGGCCTTCCTGGCTGGGCCTGATGCAGCATACATCGTGGCGCAGTGCTACAATGTCGATGGCGGCAATGTCATGAGCTGAGCGCTTGGTCTCATCAGCAGCAATAGGCAATCGAACGTGGTCTGGAGGAGTGGAATGAGGGCGGTACGCTTGGAGTCGATCGGGTCTTTGACCATGCGCAGCGTCGAGAAACCGGCTGCAGGGCCTGGCGAGCTGCTTGTCCGGGTCGCGGCGGCAGGTATCTGCGGTTCCGATCGCCACATGTACAAGGGCGAATATCCGACGTCTATCCCCGTCACCATGGGCCACGAATTTTGCGGCATAGTGGAAGAGGTCGGCGAGGGTGTCGCCCGCTTCGCCGGTGGTGAACTGGTGACGGTCGACCCGAACATCGCCTGCGGCACCTGCCGGGCCTGTGCGCAGGCGCGGCCGAATCTATGCGAGAGCCTGACCGCCATCGGTGTGACGCGCGATGGCGGCTTTGCCGAATATGTGGCGGTGCCGCAGGCGCAAGCCTTCCTGCTGCCGGCCGGCCTCGATCCCGTTCACGGCGCCTTCTGCGAACCGCTGGCCTGCTGTATTCACGCCATCGACAAGGCAAGGATCCGCCCGGGCGACGGCGTCGCTATCCTCGGCGGGGGCGTGATCGGCCTGCTGATGGTGCAGCTTGCCCGCCTGGCCGGGGCAGGCACGGTGCTTTTGATAACGCGCCAGCAATCGAGACGCGAAACCGCCCTGCGCCTGGGGGCCACGCACGCCTTCGACCCGAACTCTTCGGACACGATCGCTTCGGTTCGGGAGGTCATCAAAGGCGGCGCAGACGTGGTCATCGAGTGCGCCGGCGTCAGCGACACACTTCAAAGCGGCCTCAGGATGGCGCGGCGCGGTGGCGTCTTTGTGCTTTTCGGCGTCACGCCGGCGGGCGTCGAGGTGCCGGTTCTGCCCTTCGATCTGCTGATCAACGAAGTCGACATAAGACCGGCCTACCTCAACCCTTTCACCCATTCGCGCGCTGCGGCACTGGTGGCAAACGGGGCATTGCAACTGGATGCATTGGTCACCAAAACCATAGGTCTCGAAGAGGTCGCCGACGTGGTCGGCAACGCGCCGTTACCGGGCGAGATCAAGGTCATCGTCCGGCCCTAAGCAATTCCAGGAAAAGTGCGAAGCGGTTTTCCCAGGCAAAGCGCGAAGCGCTTTTGCCGGGAATTGTGTAACCGCTTTTAAAGCGGGTTTTCTGCGCTGCGGACCGGGCCGGTGGAATCGCGCGCGATCAGCGTAACCGGCACTTTGACGATCGCAGCCTGTCGCGATCCGTCCCCCGTTTGCTGGTCCTCAATCAGCGCCTCCAGCAGCCGTGCTGCCTGCTGCCCGACATTGCGGATCGGCTGTGCGACCGTTGTCAGCCGCGGAAAGGCGTAGGCCGCCTCCGGCAGGTCGTCGAAGCCGACGACGGAATAATCCCTCGGAACGGAAAAACCGTGATCCTGGACGGCATGGATTGCGGCAATCGCGGAAATATCGGTGGTGCCGATGATCGCTGTGATATCGGGTCGAGACGCCAGCAATTTATGCGCCAGCCGGTAGGTTTCCGCAAAGCTGTGCTCTTCCGCCATCGCCACGGCGGCAGGCGTGATGCCGTCTTTCGCCATTTCCGCCGTGATGCCCTGGAGCCGCAGCTGGATAGGCTGGCTGTGGGCCGGCGCCCCGACGATGGCGATCACCCGGTGGCCGAGGCCGATCAGATGGCGGGCCATCAGCCGTCCGCCTTCCTCATGATCGGCCATGACGGCGTCATCGGCGATGCCGTTCAGCTCGCGGTCGATGGCGATGATCGGAATGCCAGCGTCCCGCAGCACCCCGAAATGCTCGATGCTGCCGAAAGCGCTTGCGACGATGACGCCATCGACGCGCTGGGCAAGCAGCATGGAAATATAGCGCGCCTCGTGATCCATATTTTCCGCCGTGCTGCAGATCAGCGTCTGATAGCCGTGCTGAAACAATTCCTGTTCGATGGCGTGGGCGAGGATGCCGAAGAACGGCACGTCGATCGACGGCAGCATCAGTCCGATCATCCGGCTTGGCGCACCGCGTAGCATGCGGGCGCCCTTGCTGGGTGTGTAGTTCAGCGTTCGGATCGCCGCCTCGACGCGGTCCCTGAGCTCAGGCGAGGCGTAACCGCTGTTGTTGAGCACCCGCGAGACCGAAGAGACCGACGTTCCTGCAAGTTTGGCGATATGTCTGATGCTGGTCGTCACGGGCCCCGCATTTCTTTCTTTCTGCAACGCCTAACGAAAGACGCTGTAGCACTTTGAATGCTGCACAACTTATCCTTAAATCGATTCCGATTTAAGGAATTCCTACGCCACAACCAAGCTTTCAAATCTATGGCTATTCGGGACATCTGATGAACGACACAGTCATCCTTTTTCACGGTATTGCCCGGACGAAGAAAAGCATGCAGAGGCTCGCGGTCTTCCTGTCCGGCAACGGTTATCGGGTTGTGAATGTCGCTTACCCCTCCACCAGGTTTTCGATCAGCGATCTCGTCGATATCGTTCGGCCGCAGATCGACGCGGCTGCCAAGGAGGCCGGCGACGGCCGTGTGCATTTTGTCGGTTATTCGATGGGTGGGCTCATCATCCGCGCTTTCCTCAAGAGCGATCGCCCGCCCAACCTTGGCAGAGTGATCATGGTCGGAACGCCGAACAACGGCAGTGAGATTGCCGATTTCCTCAAGACATGGCCGCCCTACAGGAAGTTCTATGGACCGGCGGGGCAACAGCTGATTACCGATCAAACCGAAATGACCGAGCTGTTCGGCACGGTCGACTACGAGCTTGGCATCATTGCAGGGAACCGGACCATCGACCCGGTCTCTTCCCTCATCATCGGCCTCAGGGTTCCGAGTGATGGAAAGGTGTCGGTGGAAAGCACCCGTCTCGACGGCGCGGCGGCCCATATCGTCATTCCCGCCAACCACACGTTCCTGCCCGTCAACAGGACCATGTGGCGCCAAGCCCTGTCGTTTCTGCAGGATGGCCGGTTCACGAGTTGAACGCGGACCGGGCTGTCTCATCGAGACGGTTTCAAGACAGACAATATGGGCCCAAGTCCTCACCGCTGAACGGTGAGGTCCTGTTTCACTTTTGAAATCAGAAGACGGGAGCCGTCGGCGGTGAAATGCCCGTAGTCGAATTGCACCGGGTCACCGCTATTTGTCCACACGACACAGTCCGGGTTGCACATGGTCTTATAGGTGGAGATGTAGAGTGCTCCGCTTCCGGCCAGAGCGTCGCGAATGTCGACGCCGATGTGCTGGCGAGGCGCCAAATGATCGGCGGCCTTAAATGGCTGCCTGTCGTAGAGACTGTGCGCGAGCAGCCGCGGCAAGGAAGATTTATACTCTGCCACCGGTCCGAAGACGACGATCTTTTTGGCAAAGGGCGAGAGGTAGTCCACCGTCTTTCTGATGAGTTTGGTGTCGTCTGCCGTCCAGCGTCCCGCCAACACGAGAACATCGACCTTGTGGCTCGGCAAAAATTCGTTGAACACGTAGTTCATGAGTTCCAGGCAGCGCTCTTCGCCCTCGGCCTCAAGAGTCGGACGGCATCCCGATGCGTTCGCTTGAACGACGTTGATCCCGGGCAGCGCCTTCAAGCCGGGATAGAGGTGGGCGGCGTGGCTATCACCGATGAGCGCTATGTTTTGCTGACTGCTTGAGAGAGCCAGGCAGGCATCGCGATCGTATTTTTCGATACCGTCGTTTGAGGTGAGGAAGCATTTTCCGCTGCGGAAGGCTTTCGAGGGGTCGTAATCGGCAAATTCCGCCACGTGCTCGACAAGCTTGTTGTCGTCCTTCATTTGATCGGCGGCGAGTTGTCCGACGAATGCCAGCATTGCCACTGAAGCAATTGAGGCAGCACCGGCGGCAACGGACACTGCGGGCCGGTATCGCATCGTTCGGAAGGGCGTTTCGATAAATCGCCAGGAGAAATATGCGACGACAAAACTGACAGTGACCGGCACCAATTGCCAGCCATGCTCCCACGCCCCGTACTGGTTCGAAAACACCCAGATCGGCCAGTGCCACAGATAGAGAGAATAGGAGATCAAGCCGATAGAGGTGGCGACCCGCAATGATAGAAGCTTGCTGACAAGCGTGCCTGGACCCGCCCAGATGATCAGAGCCGTGCCGACGGTCGCGGGCAAAGCCGCCAAGCCGGGAAACTCGGAGGTTTTCGACAGCAGCAGAGCGCTGAGGCCGATCGCCAAGGCGCCGATGGCCGAAAGCGCGCCGTTGATCCGCATATCGGCGAATTTCCTCAAGGCCGGTGCTGCGATGAGAGAGCCTACCAGCAGTTCCCACGCGCGATATTGCACAAGGTAGAATGCCGCAGAGCGATTGATTGGCACAGTGACAACGGCAGCAATCATGCTGACCGCGAAAAGTCCTGCTATGGCAATCCCTGCTGCTCTGCGCCCATACCGGCTCGCTGCCATGACGATCAGCGGAAAAATGACGTAGAACTGCTCTTCGACCGACAACGACCATGTGTGCAGGACCGGATTGAATTCCGCGGAGTCATCGAAATATCCAGTCGTCCAATAGAAGTATGCATTTGAGGCAAAAAGCGCCGAGGACGTGACGGACTTGAAGACCCGCAAGCTTTCGTCGGGCAGCATCGTAAAATACGAAACCGCCATCACAACAGCATACATCACTACGACAGCGGGAAGAATTCGTTTGGCTCGGCGGCTATAGAAGTTGCCGATCGAAAATCGGCCATCGCTCGCTTCCGCGAGAATGATTTTCGTAATCAGATACCCCGATATCACGAAGAAAATATCCACCCCGATAAATCCGCCGGGGAGAATGCGATCAAATCCACAGTGATAAAGAATCACAAAAATGACGGCTACGGCTCGCAAGCCGTCGATATCTTGGCGATGCGTAATCATTTTCGGCCTCGATATTTGGCCTCCCGGGATTTCGTAACGTGAGACCGCTCAAGATGCAACCACAGACAGGGTAAAATGAAAACAACTCACCTTAGAAGCGCACTTTCGGCGCAGAGACAAAGACCCGGCGAGGAGATCGTCCAGGTTTCGAGATAGTGTCTATTTTACCATTCGCCCGATGACGCCGGCGAAGAGAAAGGAGGCGTCCATCAGCTCAGCAATGATTGACTAAACAGCTGCCTTTCAACGGTCCACGACTCAGGCCACAGAGAAGACTGACGGGCGATTAAAATCGGCTGCTGAAATGCAGCGGCGGCGTTGCCAGGACGACATGCAGGAAAAATCGGGCGAACATGTGACGAGCCGGGCGGCCGTTCAGGGTAAGATAATTTTCGGATATTCAAACATCCGCCACACCACCACTCCCTATTGTCATCGGCAAGCCTTACGAAGGAAGATCTGATGCCCGCCATCCTGCGAAAGAAAATTCATGGAGCATCCACACGCGGGCAGGTCATCGACGGTGCTGAGGATATCGGCGTCGCCTATCAGGTGTTTTCCGATACGGTGGTCGAAGACGTGGTGGTCAGGAACTCCCCCCGCGGCTTCAAATTTCACAACGGCAGGAATCTTGTCGTCAGGCGCTGCGAAACAGAAAATGTGAATGGCGACGGCATTTAC